>DGMY01000013.1 GCA_002388665.1 Opitutia bacterium UBA4506
TTAACAAGAATTGGGACATCCCCCTCATCCACCGTTCAATGTTTAGCGTTTAAAGTTTAGAGTTTAAAGTTCGCCATCTACTCCCCAAATCGCTGGCACACCTACCGGCGTGCTAAACGTGGGGATACGGATTCCGGGGGTATCGCTTCGCTCAACCCCCGGCTACTGGATTGGATGCCTCCGGCATCACCAATGCAGTATGAGAAGCAACAATCCCTGATTCCTCATATCCGACATCCGCGATCCACTGGCCACCCGGAAAATCCAGATAGCGAACGTTAAACTTTCAACTTCCAACGTTAAACATCGAGGTCATGGCAATCCAGACATGGCCAACATCCTTAAGCCGTGAGCGAAAACTTGACAACTGGGAAAGGGACAACAGATGTTATAACAATGGCCATTAAAACCAAAGTCCGTAAGATCGGAAACTCCTATGGGATCGTTCTCCCCAAGGAGGCACTGCAAGCCCTCAAAGTGGAAGAAGGCGCGACCCTTTTTCTAACCGAAGCGCCCCATCACACGCTCAACATCAATCCCGAGCAGCCGGGCTTCGGTGAGAAAATGGAAGTGGTTGAGAATTTGGTGCAACGCTATCGGAATACCCTCCGGGAACTTGCTAAATGAGCGAGCCGAATTGGGTCTCCCGGGAGGAGTGTCTCGCTACGCATTCATTACTCATTTCCATGTTTGGAGGGGCCGACGGCCTTCGGGACGAGAGCGCATTAGAAACCTCGCTCGACCGGCCCATGCAGCACTACAGCTACAGCGAACCGACTCCCTCGATCATTGAGTTGGCAACCGTGTATTGCTCTGGCATCGTCAAGAGTCATCCCTTTTTCGACGGAAACAAGCGCACGGGCTTTCTGATCGCAGGTTTGTTTTTGGAAACCAACGGTTACAAGCTCACTGCCACCGAAGAGGAGGCCGCCGTTCACATCCTCGCGCTCGCTAACAGCCGCCTGAGCGATGCCGAACTCGCGGCTTGGCTGGAGGTTAACTGCCGGAAGAAGACGTAGCGTGCGCCCCAAAAACGTTGGGTCTTGGTTTTTGACAGATGTCCCTCACTTGATACCTAGCCTAACGACAAAACCGCCATTCCTACTCAGGCGAACTTCCCCTGTGGATCATACAAAACGGATTTCCACAAATTAGCGTACATGAGCGAAAATGAGCGGTTCCCAGCTTTGCTGGTTCTCTCAATCCGGGACCCGTAATTCCCGGGAACCCCTCTGGTCCGATTCGCACTGAAATCCGCGTTGCAGACGTAGAGATAGTGAACGTCCAAGGCTGAACTTCCAACGTCCAACATCGAAAGGCGGCATTTCCGCAGTTGCTCCCGCCGGCCTGGCGTATTGTTTTGTCCGCATGGCCGACGCAACTCCCACTCTCCGGCCGGAATCGGAAGATCTCCCGGTCCGGCAACTCTTCTCCTCGTGGAGCGAATCCGCGTGTTCCGACGGAAGCATGACCCTCTACCCTGAATTTGAGAGAAGAGGATGACGGCAGAGCATGAGCGACTGGCCGCCGAGGAGCGGCGCGAAGCGGACTGGAAACGCTGGGGGCCCTACCTCTCCGAGCGACAATGGGCGACCGTCCGGGAGGATTATTCCGCCAATGGGGACTCCTGGCGCTACTTTCCCCACGAGCATTCCCGCAGCCGCGCGTATCGCTGGGGGGAGGACGGATTGCTCGGAATCACGGACCGGCAATGTCGGCTCTGCTTTTCATTTGCCCTCTGGAACGGAGCCGATCCGATCCTCAAGGAGCGTCTCTTCGGCTTGACGGGGCCGGAAGGCAACCACGGCGAAGATGTCAAAGAGTGCTACTACTACCTCGATGCAGTTCCTACCTACTCCTACGCCAAAGCGCTGTATAAATATCCACAAACCGCCTTCCCCTACGAGGAACTTATCGCGGAGAATGCGAGGCGGGACTACGGAGAGAGGGAGTTTGAACTCACGGACACCGGCATCTTCGACGAAAACCGCTACTTTGACGTGGTCGCTGAGTACGCGAAAGCGGGACCCGACGACATACTCATCCGCCTCACGGTTCACAACCGCGGACCCGATCCAGCCTCCATTGACATTCTCCCGACCCTCTGGTTCCGCAACACCTGGGAGTGGGACTGCGATCACGAAGGTTGCTCGACACGACCCTTCATCACCCAGACCCCAGAGGGGGATTTTCTCGCCTCACACGAAGGCGTCTCGCTGGAACCCCATCGCGATCTGGGGCGCTATCGACTGTCCCAACGGACCGACGAGGGTGACGGAGAGCGGTTATTTACCAACAATACCACCAATCGCGAACTGCTTTTCAATCAGCCTAGCGAAACCCCGTGGAGAAAAGATGCCTTTCACCGCTACGTAATCGAAGGTGAAACGGAGGCGATCAATCCTCATGGCAATGGGACGAAGGCCGCTTTCCGTTTTTCGCGGACAATTGAGCCGGGCGGCTCTGCGGTAGTTGAACTACGCCTACGTCCCGATGGGAACTCCGAGGCCGGTTCGGTGGGCGATGATTTTGAAAGAATCTTTGTTCAAAGAATGGCCGAGGCCGAAGAGTTTCACGCTTCGATTGGCCCAGACCCTTCGAAACATTCACAGGACGCTGCAATCGCGCGGCAAGCGAGGGCCGGTCTTCTTTGGTCCAATCAGTTTTATCACTACGTGGTCAAAGACTGGCAAAAAGGCGACCCCGGAAGCCCCCCTCCCCCAGCCGACAGACTTGAGGTGCGCAACCGCGACTGGAAGAACCTCTATGCGCGCGACATTCTTTCCATGCCGGACAAATGGGAATATCCTTGGTTCGCCGCCTGGGATACGGCGTTTCACATGATTCCCTACGCCCAGATGGATCCAGCTTTTGCTAAGAAGCAGTTGCTGCTCTTCCTCCGCGAATGGTACCTCCACCCCAACGGACAAATCCCCGCTTACGAATTCAACTTCTCCGACGTCAACCCGCCCGTGCATGCGTGGGCGGCGCGGCGAGTCTTCGAAGTGGAAGCCGCAGGTGGGAATGGGGACCGCCTTTTCCTCGAACGCGTCTTCCAAAAGCTGCTCCTGAACTTCAACTGGTGGGTAAACCGGAAGGATACGGACGGGGAGAATCTCTTTGCCGGAGGATTTCTCGGCCTCGACAACATCGGAGTCTTTGACCGCAGCCATCCGCAAATGATCGAAGGTAAACTGGAGCAGGCCGACGCGACCGCCTGGATGGCTTTCTACTGCCTCAATATGCTTGAGATTTCCATCATCCTCGCCTGCGAGCCTGACGGCACAGTGAATACCGCCTACGAGGATATGGCTTCCAAATTTTTCGAACACTTCGTCCAGATCGTGGAGGCGATTAATCACTTGGGCGGGTCCGGTTTATGGGACGAAGAAGACGGCTTTTATTACGATCAAATTAGCTATGTTGACGGGAAGTCGCACCGGCTGAAGACCCGTTCACTCGTCGGATTGCTCCCGCTGATCGCGGCAATGCCGCTGTCGACCGAGACGCTCGATCGCTTGCCCGGATTCAAGAGTCGTTTCGAGTGGTTCCTCCGCTACCACAAGGACCTGAGCCGACACGTGGCGCAGAAGCCAGGGCAAGACCATACGGGCTACCTCCTCGCGATGGCTCCCCCGAATCGACTGCAGCGCATTCTCAATTACCTGACCGACGAGGACGAGTTCCTATCTCCCCACGGGATTCGATCCCTCTCCCGCCGATACGAAAGCGAGCCCTTCCGCTTCACGGTTGGCGATGAGACGCTCAGCGTCGGCTACCTTCCCAGCGAGAGCGATTCTGGGCTCTTCGGAGGAAACTCCAATTGGCGGGGCCCTATTTGGTTTTCCACGAGCTTTCTCCTCATCGAAGCTCTCCTGCGCTATGATGATTATTACGAAGATGAGGTGATGGCCACTGTCGCGGGGAATGATTCACCCGTCCGGCTGAAAGCGCTCGCCATCCAAGTCGCCTCCCGTATGGCGGACCTCTTTCGCCCCGGCCCCGACGGTGCCCGGCCCTGCCATGGAGGTCACCGACCCTATGCCGAAGACCCTCATTGGAAAGACCTCATTCTCTTCTACGAATATTTCGATCCGGAGAGCGGACGCGGCTGTGGAGCGAGCCACCAAACTGGCTGGACCTCCCTGGTAGCCACGCTTCTGCGCAAGCTGCATGAGAATTCTTAGGGATATTTCCAACTGCAGGACACACATCGATAAGCGCACAATAGCGTAGCTGAGGCGTCCCGCCTCAAGCCCAGGGAAAATCAGAAACGAGACGCATCTGCCACTTTTCTCTAGGCAATTCGGGACACTCTCCTACAAGCGGACAATAACGTAGCTGAGGCAGCCCGCCTCAGGCCCAGGGAAAATCAGAAACGAGACGCATCTTCCACTTATCTCGACGCAATTCAGGACACCCACCTACAAGCGGACAATAACGTAGCTGAGGCGGCCCGCCTCAGGCCCAGGGAGGATCAGAAGCGGGACGCATCTGCCACTTATCTCGACGCAATTCGGGTCAACTCTCCTACACCCGGAGTCACAACGTAGCTGAGGCGTCCCGCCTCAGGCCAGGGAGGATCAGAAGCGGGACGCATCTGCCACTTTTCTCTAGGCAATTCGGGACACTCTCCTACACGCGGAGTCACAACGTAGCTGAGGCGGCCCGCCTCAGGCACCGGGAGGATCAGAAGCGGGACGCATCTGCTACTTTTCTCTAGGCAATTCGGGACACCCCACCTACACCCGGACTCATAACGTAGCTGAGGCGTCTCGCCTCAGGCCCAGGGAGAATCAGAAGCGGGACGCATCTGCTACTTTTCTCTAGGCAATTCGGGACACTCTCCTACACGCGGAGACATAACGTAGCTGAGGCGGCCCGCCTCAGGCTCCGGGAGGATCAGAAGCGGGACGCATCTGCTACTTTTCTCTAGGCAATTCCGGGCACCCCTCCTACACGCGGAGTCATAACGTAGCTGAGGCGGCCCGCCTCACGCACCGGGAGGATCAGAAGCGGGACGCATCTGCCACTTTTTCTGGCTCATGGATCAGTCGGTATGCCAACTCTGCGCTACAGTTGAAGACTGGAGCCTTCCCGCCATTCACCATCACAGAAGAGGCTCAATGGGTTTGCGGGGATGCCCGTCTCATTGCGCAGTCGCGAGCTCATGAGGAGATCCACAGCGCACTCACCGATAATCCTCCCTTTCTGATAGATTCCGGTACATTGATCTCTGGCGTCCAAGCTTACAAAGCGGCTCGTCGCCCATTGCTCAGAAATCTTAGGCTGCCAATAATTACTATCTCCGATGATCACCTCGGGATGAAGTGCTGCAATCCACTGGTCCAGCTCCCGGGCACCTGCCATCCCCGATCGCCATAATCGCTCCCATGCATCGGGAGAAGACGCCAAAAAAGCACCGCTATAGGCGAACTGCGTCCGCACATCCAACTCATCCCGCAAAAGGAGAGCAGGTCGTTGAACGCCCGCCTGGGCAAGGCGTTTCAAAACCATGTGCATACTTTGGAAATGCCCCGACATCACTCGGTGAAAGTTGGGTTCCCTTAAAGTAGCCCCGACCGCAACGACTGAGAGCCGGTTCCAATCAATCGACGGAGCTTGATCCTCTGGTGACGGCGGCGGCATGAGAATGACCGCCTCGACTCCACGGGTACGAAGGATACGATCCAGCGACTCCGCGGACGTATCACCGCCCACCTGAAAGTGATTGACTCCGCACCCGTGCAACCCGGCGGATTGTTCAATCCCCTCACACACATCACCCCAAAAACCATGGCCCTGCCGAAACGGCCAAGTCGACTTCCACCAAATGACTCCGATCGTCTCGCGGTACTGCGCCCCCTTGCGTCCTGCGAGGCTACTCATGAGAGCGCTCAACATTGGGTTCGGTTGATAGCCCAGTCGCTCGGCCTCTTGTAATATTCTATCCCGGACATCCTTGCGGACTGAGGTTCCTTCGCGAAAAGCGCGCGACACCGTCATAGCAGACACCCCAGAGGCCGCAGCAATCTGTTTGAGCGTGGGATTGGACTGAGTCGGTTTTTCGGCGGTCATAATCGAACGACTATTTGTGATCACAGCGCGCCGGCAGGGCAATATTCGTCTTCCTCCCTAGCCCACTCGGCGGAATTCTCCCGGTGTCCTCCCTGTCTGTTTCTTAAACCAAGAGGAAAACTCTGACTGGTATCGAAAGCCGGCACCGAATCCGATCTCTTTGATCTGTTGATCGCTGGTGGACAGGTTTGCTTTCACGAAAGAAAGACGCCGCTGGTCAAAATATCGCTTGGGAGTCGTCCCAAAAGCAGCAAAGAAAATCCTATTCAGTTGTGAGGGGCTCAGTCCAAACTCTTGCGACAATTCGGAAAGTCTAAACGGGCGCTGCAACGGCTGAGCATCGAGGCGCAACCGCATTTCCATCGCTCGTTTATCTTCGCCCTGTGGCATAAAGTATTCTTCCCGCTGGAGTCTCACGGCATCCCACAGTTTTGCGAGCCAACCCTGAAAGCGCCACTGGAGCTCGGCATAAGTTTCGTAGTCGGTGACCTCCGACGGGAGTCGGTTCAAGGCACTGGGATGCTTCTGTTGGACCCGTTGAAGCATGGGATGAATCAACCGTAGCCATCCCGAGGATACCTCCACAGGGAATGCTACAGCGTGGGAGCTACTAAACAATCGCTGCCCCGAAATCCATCGGGCCTCGAACGAGATCGACAAAATGGTGGATCCGGCCCGAAACCGTCGAACACTCTCGCCCGGAGGAACCAGAACCCACTGCCCGGCCGGGACTACGAGCTTCTGGGCACCCACCCCAAAGACCACCTCGCCCTCACATAAATACCAAGCCGTGTAGAAGAAATTGGTGACCTTCGACCGTGAGCGATCCTGAGGAACTCCCTCATAGATCCAGATGAGATGAGCGTCCAAGTACTTCCATTCCCGGAAGGGCAAGATCGGTACGGTGAACTCACTAATCATGCATGAAAACTATAACTTTTTTCTAAATTTTGAAAACCTCTTTTCTTGGCTTCCTTCCGGAAAGATTGAAATACTTTCTTCATGGAAAACCCCTCAAACAAACTTCGCTACTATCAACGTCCGGAAACGAATCTCGGACTGGACCTTTCGGTGGATCTTTGTGTTTTCGGCGGCAACTCCGGTGGAATCATTGCGGCGATCACCGCGAAAGAAAACGGCCTTTCAGTCGCCCTATTGGAACCGGGCTACCATCTAGGTGGCCTGACCGCCGGGGGCCTTTCGTTTACCGACATTGGCAACAAATTTGCAATTGGAGGAAACTCCCGAAGATTTTTCGAACGGATGGGGCGTTACTACGGCGAGAAGGAGTGTTGGCTTCAAGAACCCCACCGCGTCGAGCAAACCTTCCGTGAGTGGCTAGCAGAAGTCGGAGTTGAGTG
This sequence comes from Opitutia bacterium UBA4506, assembly GCA_002388665.1. Classification (GTDB taxonomy): domain Bacteria; phylum Verrucomicrobiota; class Verrucomicrobiia; order Opitutales; family Puniceicoccaceae; genus Puniceicoccus. Next base: position 7,440 of record DGMY01000013.1, read on the forward strand.
CCATTTCGAGAGCTTTCTCTCTGAAGTCGAAATGGAGGGAACCCGTATCACTCGTATCACTACGGAGAATGGAATTTCGGTACGAGCGAAGCAATTCATCGACGCATCCTATGAGGGTGACCTAATGGCGAAAGCGGGAGTGAGCTACACCGTAGGACGTGAGGACAACTCCGTCTATGGCGAGACCGTGAACGGCCAGCAATTACTCCACAAGCACCAGTTTGAATTTGATGTTGATCCCTACATTATCGAGGGGAAACCCGAGAGCGGCCTATTGCCAGGTATCGACGACCAACCCTACGAACAGGGCAAAGGAGACCATCGGGTACAGGCCTATAATTTTAGACTCTGCCTCACAGACGACCCGGCCCGCCAGATCCCATTCACTGAGCCGGAAGGGTATGACCGAAGCCAGTACGAATTACTCATTCGCTACTGCAAAGCCGGTCATGTTCCCACCCTCCGCAAATACGATTTTTGCAAAAACGGGAAATTTGACATGAACAATCACGGTGCGGTCTCCACTGACTACATCGGGATGAACTACGACTTCCCCGAAGGAGACTACGCCACTCGCGAAAAGATTTTCCAAGAGCACGTCCAGTGGGTAAAGGGATTAATGTGGTTCCGCGTGAGCGACCCCTCGGTTCCCGAAGAATCGCGAGAAAATTTCCGCAAGTTCGGATGGTCCACTGAAGATTTCACCGAGACCGGCGGATTCTCCCATGCCCTCTACGTACGCGAAGCCCGTCGCCTGGTTGGCGATCTGGTGATGAATGAAAATCACTGCGTGGGTCGTGAAACGGTCGAGGACGTTGTCGGTCTAGCTGCTTACACAATGGATTCCCACAACTGTCGCCGAGTGGTGATGGACGGGAAGGTTCGCAATGAAGGAGATGTTCAAATCAAATCAGGCCCGCCCTACCCGATCTCCTATCGTTCCATCATACCCAAACGGGGTGAATGTGAGAATCTCTGCGTGCCCTTCTGCCTCTCAGCCTCACATATCGCCTTCGGCTCAATTCGAATGGAGCCGGTCTTCATGATCTTGTCTCAATCCTCAGTTGAGGCCGCAATCATCGCGATGGAGAAAGGAATCAGCATCCAGGATGTTCCCTATGCCGACCTCCGAAAGCGGCTCGTGGCGGCAAAGCAAATCATCGATCCGGTTCCTCCAGTGAAGAACGTCCAGCTCGGCGAGTAGGCCCTCGTTCAGCCACTGGCATTGTCGAGAACGGGCTGGCCTAGATCACGGAGGAGCCCGTTCTCGTCTCAGATCGACCTGGATCACGGAGCGGGGAATAGCGCTATGGGCGAAATGGAAATCGAATTGCCTTCTTTCGGACGCTCTTCAATTCTCGCCAACCCATGGAAACAGTCGTTCCCGCTTATATCCTACCTGACAACTCCCCCGAAACCTTCCCCAACCTGGTTGCTTTCTGGCACTTTAATCAATCCGGGAAAGAGTTCCCAACCGCACAGGGTGAACCCTACACGCTGCAATCACGATCGGGTGCACTCGAAGTTGTCGCCGATCCAGATGCGCCGCTGGGTGGAAAAGCCCTGCGAATTGAACAGGGGCAGTGGTTAAACCTCGCCCGTAACGATTGTCCTCAACTCGACATCCACGGCCCGACGGGGCATCTCACGGTGATTGCTTGGATCAAGCGAAAGAAGAACGAAAAGCGCGGATGTGAGTTCATTGCGGGCCAATGGAATGAGAGCGATGGCGGACGCCAGTACGGGCTCTTTTTGAACATCAGCGTATGGCAAGAACGGGATCAAGTCTGTGGCCACCTTTCCAATGTGGGAGGCCCCACCCCCGGCTATAAATTCTGCATCGACGGCCCCGTAGGGGCCACACCGGTCGCGTTCGATGAATGGTCCGTAATCGCGATGACTTACGACGGCACACAGGGCTACTGCTGGTTGAACGGACAACCGGACCTGCGGCCGGGCTTGAACCCCTATCCCATGGCTGGTGGCCTCTACAACGGCGGCCCCAACGGATCAGACTTCACCGTCGGCGCCGTCGATCGAAGTGGCGAGATCGGCAACTTCTTCACTGGAGACATCGCCGGTTTAGCCGTCTACAATCGCGCCCTCTCACCGGCAGAAATCCTCGCACTGAGTTGCCTCTAAGACTACCCAACACGGAGAACCCAAGCCCACCCCTTCCAGCCACTGGCAGAGGTGAGCTCGCTACAGTATCCGTGTGAACGTCCTTTCAGCTCCCCTGGACGGAGGTATCGACTCGAAGCAGTTCGAACTGTGCGAGAAACTCCTCCGACTTCACAAAAGAACCCTCCGCCGGCTCCAGGGAGACCGTCTCACCGTTGATCGTTCTTTGGATCTTCTTCACATGGGCAAAGCGAATGGTCGGGGTATCGGGGGCGCAGTCGGCCTCCTGGTCCCGGACAAAATCCTCTACGACAAAGTTTCTCATCCTCTCCTGAATATCGATCAGGGCATTCCTGGTGTTTTTTGTTTTATGAACTCTGAGATTGGAGACCTTTACATTCTCGAGTAGCCCCACCCCATCGTCAAACGGAGGATTCTCCTCGTCGAATACCTTCACCCGGCAACCTCTCGCGCCATCGCCGTTGAGCGCAGCCACATTGCAACCACCGTGAACGCCACGGATGGTGACGTTTCGAATCGGCGAAACGACACTCAGCAAGCGAACAAATGTGTGGCAACTAGTCGCACTCAAGTTCTCGATTTCAATATTCTCAATGGGACCACTAGTCATCCCTCGCACCTCGGTACGCCCGAGCGCATCGTCGGCATTGAGAGCTACGAGATCGTCTCCGGGGACATTCGGAGTCGTTGCGGAGAGATTACGAATCACTCCATTTGAACAATTTCCTCCGAGATGGATGCCATCGTTGTTGGGGCGGATCAAATCTGAATCGAAAATGATATTCTCGATATGAAAATGATGTACGTGAGTAAACCGGGCGTAATAAGCCTCGGAATTGGTCAGGCATAGGCCCGCAAGCTTCAGATTCTCGACATTATAGAAGTGAAGCATCGCACCGGTATAACCCTGGTCCATCAGTCCTTCCGGGCGTCGATTTCCCTTTTGGTTACCATCCCAGATACCTCCGGATATCTCGATGTCCCGGTTCCCGACATCGTGGTCGGCATTGGTCAAGAGGTAGTCGTCACAGGTAGTCGCAGCTGCGTCTCCCAAACGGAACCGTGCCTCAGCATGAGCAGAGATCCTGGTACCCGAAGGGATTCTCAGCGTCTTCTCAAACGTGTAGCTTCCTGCGGGAAAGCTCAGGTAGCGCTTGCCGGAATCCAGTAGCTCCTGGATCGCACCTGCCACGGGCAGCCCGTGGTTATCAATACCCGCTTGAGTAACGTCAAAAGTAGTCATGTCAGTCTGTTCCATTGTGTAATCTCTAGTTCATTTGTCTCAGGCCATATTCCAGACAGGCTCGCCCAGTTAGTCCGCAAAAAACCGCCTCAACCGCGCAGCAATCGCGCGGTCATCCTCACCATTTCCTTCGAGTTCAAAATGGGCAGCCTGGCGCAAGTACAATTCCTTGTGACCCGACAACGCGTTGTATACCGCGAATTGCCCCGGCGGCGGTACGGCCGGATCAAAAAGAGCGGCAGCGACAAACACTGGTATCTCGATGTGTCGGGCGGCAATCGCAGCATCAAAGTAACGTAAGACCTCAAGCACCTCGGGGTGGCCATCCTTATAATAGCGCGTCACCGCGTCTCCACTACCCCGGCAAGGAAGGGTCACCCGCAACGGATGATTTCCAAAACTCGGAACGTTGAGATAGGCCTTCGAGAATCGGGGATCCCACGGCAAAAGCATCGCTCCAATGCCGCCCCCAAAACTCCCCCCGTGGTAGTAGAGCCGTCCCGCCACCTGTGGATAGAGTTCGAGCAGCACGGAAGCCGCGAGCCAGTAATCCACCACTGAGCCCAGATGAGAGTATCTCTCACGCGACTCAATACCTGTGACAACATGAGCAGCACTATTGCCGGGAAACTTCAGGGAAGCCGAAAGATGGAACCCGCGCGCGCAGGGAAAAATGCAAACGGCGGACGAAACCGGAAGCCCGTAATGGGGGGCATCGCGTCCCCCGTAGCCGTGCCCGACCACTACACCACAAGTGAGTTCAGAAACGTCCTTCGGCACTGTAATCCAGGCACCGATGCGTTCACCCTGGTAGGAGTTGTAATACACTTGATAGACATCGTGATTCTCGGCCGGGGTCACAGCAGGACCGACATCGTGGTCTAGAGGAATCTCGAGAGCGGACGCGTAGGCCGCTTTCCAAAACGCTTCAAAATCTTCTGGTTCTTCCGGAGCCCCCACCTGGAGTAAATCTTCCAGGGAATAGCCGTATTCGGGATCGAAATCGAAGTCGTGCGAGATTCTCATCGGAAGAAACTATGCAAGAATAGCGGCTCGAAAAAACCGTTAAATTCGCCTTTTTCGATCGATCCGACAGTGAGCGACTACTTCACCTCGGAATAACTCCCGCCATTATTGGCCGCTAATTTCCGTAGAAAGTCCCGCCCGTCTTTACTTTTATAGGACAGTGTATTGATCATGACCGGCTCATCTTGGTCGCTCTGGAATTCTTTTACGAGCTTCAGCACCTCCCCGGCCTTCTTGCCGGTGGGCTCACCATCAGAGAGAAAAATGATCATATTGGGATCCATATCGAATGCCTCCTCGAGGGCTAGATCGGCTCGAGTGCCCAGGTTTCGACCCTTCTTGTATCCCTTGAACACCTTGTAATTTTTCGTGTTTCCACCTGCGTCGCGGTTGGGAAAAGCATCGGCTGGGTCCAATCGCATCATCCATTTTTCAGCCGCATCAATCCGGTCCTCGGTGGCCAGCATAAAACCGGATCCCCGAAACTTGTCTGCCTCACCGGCAAAAGCGATGATATTGAAAGTACCGACATCCTGAATCGAGCGGAGAGTCTTCACAATCTCCTCGACCACGGTCTTGTACCCATCGATCCCGCGACCTTCCATCACCATACTTCCCGACATATCGATCACGAACAGCATGCCCTGGGCGTCCGACTTCATTTCCTTGCCGAAGAATTGGAGGCTCTCCACATCCAGCGCCATCTCGCGGATTTGCATCCCACCTCCATTGCCGAAACCACCGCTCCCCCGGCCGTAACTCGATGAATTGGCAATGTTGACATCGATATTCAACGCGGGGATCGAGACGTCCGGAGAGTCTACTACAATGGGATTCGGACGAGGGGGAGAGCTGGATTGGGTCCGCTGTTCCAGATTCACCACGTACTCGGGCTCTGCCTGGGGAACCTCTATGATCTCCGGTGCCTCGAAAGTTTGTTCTTCACGCGGAGTCCCTACCACTAGCTTGTAGGTACCAAAAGCGATGAGCGCAACGAGGTGAAGGCCCAAGCTGATTCCGATAACGAGAAAAAGGGCACGATTCCGGGCAAAAGCGTTACTAATGTTCATGAGATAGATGCGGGGTTTCGCAGTGTTTAATAGTCTCCAAACGAGACGTACTTGATGTCCGCCGCTGCGCAGGCGTCCAACACCTCAATCGATTTAAAATGGGGAGAGAGAGGATCGGCAATGATGACCACAACCGTCTTTTGTCCACTCCGATCGGAGGTCGCCCTCACCCTACGCAAAGTCGCAATCAAACCATTCAGCGTGATCCGCTCCGCCGGACTGGCGATCGGACTGCCATTGAAGCGGACACTTCCATCGGGAAGGATATCGATTACGTGGCGATTCGGCAGTTCGTCACTCGCCTTGGCCGCAGTCGTGGTGGGAAGTTGGATTCCCAGATCGGCCTCTTCTTTGATCAAGGACGTCGTAACCATAAAGAAGATCAACAGGAGGAACACCACGTCGATCATCGGAGTGAGGTCCGGCTTTAGCTTCTCGGACAGAACTTTCTCGGATTTCATGCTGCTAACTTCCTGAAATTACTTATCACTTTGATACGCAGCAAAGATGAGATTGCTCAATCCTGCTTCAGCACAGGCCTGCATGACATCGTTCACGTATTGATGCTCGGTCGAACTATCCGCTCGTACGTAGACACGCACCGAAGGATTCTCACGACTTGCCTCTGCCAATGTATCGCGCAACTCGTCGAGAGTTACGAGAAACACCCCGGAATAGATCGAGCCGTTGGCATCTACAGTAATCGTCGTACGGTCACCGTAGTCCTCGGGGATGCTGGAGTTCAGGGCGACGGGCATCTCAATCGGGTGCTTCTCCGCCGTGATCATGTTGGCCACGGTCATAAAGAAAACAATCAAGAGAAAGACGATATCGATCATCGGAGTGAGATCGACCTCGCCGTCATCATCATCGGCGGCCCAGTTCTGAAACTTTCTACTCATTTACCGGCAGCGCGCAGCAGATCTGCATAAAGACGGCCGAGGATCAAATTCACTTCGGCAACAATCTTCCCGTAGCGGTTGCGAAAGAAGAAGTAGAAGAACATCGCGGGAATCGCGATCGACATACCCGCCGCCGTAGTGATCAAGGCCTCAGAAATATTGTCGGCAAGAAGCTCGGGCTTACCCATCCCCTGTGCGGCGATCGTGTTAAACGCCTTGACCATACCCGAAACGGTCCCGAGCAGACCGACCATGGGAGAAAGAGCCGCAATGATCGATAAGTAGCTGACAATCACGAAACTGTTCGAGAGCTCTTTGCTCGAGGCGTTCTCAAACGCCATCTCGACCGCGCTGGCGGAAAAGTTCTCTTTCCTCACCTGGTCCAGGCCATAGTTGAACGTGTTGGTTACCGGGCTGGGATTATTGATGCAGATCTCATGTGCGCGCTCGATGTCCATTGAGCTGACGGCTGCGTCGAGTTCCTCGATCACCTCGTCATTCACAAACGACTTCCTCCTGATCACGACAAAATTGAAAACGGCAAAACCAAACGTAGCAACAGAGAGGGCTCCGAGTGGATACATCGCCCAACCGCCAGCCGCCAACATATCGAGCAAGGTCTTCTCTGGTGGAGGTGGGGTGAGCTCCGCCAATTCCGAATCCGGGTCCGGACTGCTCTCGGCTGCTGTCTGCGCAGCAAGGGTTCCAACTGCCCCAGTTGAAAGCAGTGACGTGAGTCCCAGCAAAAAGAGTTTAGTGGTTATTTTCATGGTAGGTATAAGGGGTCTATATTCAATTCAATGTCGTTTCATCGGATCCGCCAAATTCCTCTTGGTACTTCATCAACCAAGGGTTATCGGGGTAAAAGATCGCAAATTCCCGCGCCAGCCGTTCGGCCGCAGCATCCTGCCCGGTCTCACCGTAGCCGACTGTCAGAAGGTAGTAGAGCTCAGGTTTAAACGAGGCCTTCACGCTGGAAAGAACCATGGCCTGAGAAAGGTAACGCAGGCCCTCGTTCAAGTTTTCTTCTGCATAGCTCAGTCGCCCTCTCGCGAGGCAGTAAGTCAGAAAATTCTCATCGCCTCGTTCCATCTCGGGGACTTGGTCCAAGATCATGCGCGCTTGATAGGCCTCGCCCGTGACAGCCTTACTGTATCCCGCCCACAAAAGACTTTTTTCGCTGAGCTCCTCGTCGCTGGAGCGGGCCAGGCTCCCGTAGATCTTCGATGCCAGCCCGTGGGCGCCCGCGGTGCGGGCAGCATCCGCGACTGGAAAGGCGATATTTGCAAGCTCCTCTTCCGTCAAAACGGTAGACAGAATCGACAGGAGCTGCTCAGTCGCCTCAAAATTATCTTCTTCGATGGTTCGATAGACCAAGCGCTCGACCAAGTTCATGTACTCAGAAGAGAGACGATTCCACGGCATCTCGGTAGAAACCGCCACGGCCTCGTCCAGATTCCCGGTGAGGATGAGCGACTCGTAATAGCGCAGGAACAGCTCATGCAAATTGGTTCGGGTCGTGGGAATAACAAGAAACCGAACGAGCGGCTTTACCTGAGGTCTCAGGCCATTGAGCATTGGCCCATAGTTCCCTTTCGCAGCAGAAGCGACCCAACTGTCCATCTCTTCGGGACGGATAATCTTTACGTAACTCGCCTTCCCATCGACGGGAACAATAGCCTCGGCCCCGGGTAGGTTGGGAAACGCTATACGCAATTTCCCTTCTTCCATCCCTACCAAAATCTGTGGCCGGTCATTGATGTCCAGAACCGTAACCGGATTCTCCAACTCGAAGGTCTCAACCACCTCCGGCCCAGAATCCAAGGTCGGCAAATCTGTAACCTGGGCTGACAGTGGGTTCATCCCACATGCCACGATGAAGCCGATCGCGAGTCGGCCGAACGCCTGTAGACGATTACAGTTCATAATTCTCCTCGATCTGTTCAAATGCTTTGGTCTTTTTCATTACCGAAAGACGGGTCCGATACTCCTCGAGGAGTTGGTCCACACTTTCTTCCTCTCCCATCTCCTCCAAGACCTGCAGGTCATAAAAATAGGCCCAGGAGGCGATATCGGAATAGCCGCCGTAGGCAACAATCAGTCGCTCAAAGAAACCATGCGCTTCTCCGAGCTTCCCGATCCGCTTGTACGCGAGACCGAGCTCCAAATGAGCCTTCGCATGATCCAAACCTTTCCAAGCCGGATTTCGCAGGACTTGCCCCAGCGTATCGATGGCCTCTTGATCCCGCCCGAGTTGCGACAGAATCATTCCCTTTTTCAGATAGGGTTCGGCATCCCGCACTTTCATCGCGTATCGATCGGTCACTCGATTGTAGTACGCCAGTGCGCGGGTCCATTGCTCCGGATCTCCGGACTCCTCTGCAGACTGGATCGCGAGATCCCCCAAAGCCATTAATGCTGGGTAGACCGAATCCGACCAAGGGTGATTGATCAAGACATCCTCGTACAACTGAACCGCCAACTCCGGGTCGCGCTCTTCGTATTTAGCCGCTTCCCACAGCAATACCGCCGGCGGAGCACCTGCCAATTCTTCTTGGGAGAAATATGGATCGGGATCGTTCTCACCCATCATTTCGAGCGCCATACGCGCTCTCATCTGAACGATAAAATCCTTCTCGGCCTCTCCCTCGCGAAGCAACTCATTGAAGAGAACCGAGGCTTGGTATGGGGCGAGACTCTCCGACTTTTCGAGGTAAATATCTCTCAAAATCGCCAACTCTGCGATCGCTTCCTCTGCGGTGATGTCCGACTCCCTCGGAGCGCGAGGCTGCATCGTATTCGGATCGAGCGGACGATCGGTCTCAATAATTTTTGCCCGGAAGGAACGGTCCCGCGTGAGAAGGTTGGCCAATTCCCTGTCGACGTACACCCCGTCCTCACTCTGCATGTACTGATACTGATAAACGCGGTCGGTCAGAAATTTTTGGCGAAACGCGTCATCCTCCATCATATGGTCTAACAGAGCGACCGAGTCGGAGAATGAGCGATCATACTTCACATAGTCTTCTTCGTAAGTCCGAATCAAGCGATCGACCGCATAGCGGTTTGGGTCGGCAATCAGTTGGCGGATCGCCTCGCCGTGAATGGCAAATCGTTCGCCCAAGCGATCAAGCCGGTCCAAAATCATCCCCATCCGGAAGTAAGCCTCTGAGATTTCTCCCACCTCCCCATACTCTTCAACGTACTCCTCAAGGACCTCAACCGCGCCTTCTGGATCACCCGAGATCTCCATCACGTCGCTGAGCGAAAAGGTCGCTTTGGAGATAAACGCGATATTCTGCGTGTGCTCGATGACAAGGCGGTAGTGTTCTGCGGCCGCCGGCAAATCTCCACTGTCCCGCGTGATGTCTCCCAAATACAACTCAGCCTCGCCGCGCAGCGAACTGTCGGGGAACTCACCTACAAATTTCAAAAACTGATCCCTTGCCTCCGCGGATTTCTGTTCGCCAAACAAAGAAATCGCATAGCGGTAAGAACCATCCTCGTAGAAGATACTCCGTTCACCGTATTTCGCTAGAAAATCGCGGAAAGTCGCGGAGGCACGTGGGTAATCGGCCAACAGCAATTCGGACAAGGCCAACCAATATGTAACGGCCTGAGTAGACGGTTCTTTACCTCGAAGCTCTCCCTTGACCGTTTGCATGTAATCGAGGAGATCCCCGTACTGCCCCATACTGATCATATAGCTTCCCACCAAATTCATCAGCTGGGCAACGGTCCGTTGGTCGGGTGACTTCTTGCGGTACTCTGCGACAAGGTCCAGTAGCTCTTGGAAGCGTTGAGTGCGTGCGTAGGTCTGAGCGAGACCCAGCACAATCGGTGAACGAAATTTTTCACGTTCCGGGTCAGAAAGATAATCTACCGCCAGCTCCTCAGCCATCGCTTGATCACCCAACAAAACCGCCTCTCCATAAGCGGTATAGAGGAAATCCTCCGACTGCTCGTGCTCCGGAAAGTCTTCGTAGAGGTGGATAAAGGCCCAAAGTGATTCCCAGATTCGTTCGGTCTCTTTGTAAACCCGAGCCATCCGCCATCGCATATCCACATCATAGGAGCGGATTTCCTGCACTCCCTTCAATCGCGCCTTTGCGGCCTGCAGCTGGCTGTCAAAGACCATGTAAGACTCACTGTTGGGACGCAGGTAGCGAATGTTCGCTTCCAGTTCACGAATTCTCCGCTCGTAAAAATCGATAATCTCCGCGCGGGATTTCACGAACGAATACAGGAGGATCGCCTGATCATACTCTTCCCGGTCGAACAAACCGTCGCCCGACTTCAACAGAGTGATGTTAAAAGCCGGATCGTAGACGGCCTCATACTGACCAGTGAGGTAGCGTAAGTACGGCAATATCTCCTCTGCACGCCCGAGATCCAGGTAGCCCTGCAACAGCCATGCTGCCGACTGGGCCCGCAGTTCTGGATCAAGGGTTGATTCCTTGAAAATTGATTCGAACAACGCAACGCCCTCGCCCGCGGTTCCGTTCGAAATGTACAAAGAAGCCATCCGGTTCCTTCCCTCGTTCCTGAAGGTCCAGTTCCCGCTGTTTTCATACAGCCAGCGATAGTGGCCGATCGCCTTCTCGGGTTCCTCCAGATCGGTATAAGCACCGCCCAAATTAAAGCGGGCAAAATCATGATGCTGACCGTCACTAAATTTGCGTACGTAGTCCTCGTAGATCTTAACCGCTTGCTTCAGCTGTTCTTTGTCGCCGGTCTCCGAATACTCATCCTGATAGGACAGTCCAAGAAGGAATAAATAAGTTGCCTGATCCGGCTTACCCTCCGTTCTCTTTACCAATTCCTTCAGTTCTGGTCGTACGCCGATCAAACCACCGCTGATCTTGCTTTGAAGCTGTCCCGCCAAAGAGGCATCGGATAGATCGGCAATCGCAGCGGACAGGGACGCCACTGAACCACTGGCACAGAGCGCCAGTAGAAACAAAATAAGGCGACCCCGCGCCCGAATGGCACGCGCAGGAACCATCGAAGACAGGAATACTCGAGAATTAAACATGGGGGGGGGTTAGCAAAGGGTATGTATAACATGCCGTAAGACGGAATGCTAGTGGAATATGGTTACAGAACTTTAGCAGAACTTAAGGTTCCACAACACCTCTCCTAGGTTAATCTATTAATCCCAGTAAATACGGGTGCTCCGAAAGCATTGAACCCTCCCCCGGGACGGGAGAGGGTTCAGTCAAATTGGACAAAATCCCAAGAGGCAGCACCCGCTGCCAAAGGGTGCCTCCGCAACTACTCGGAAGTCGAAGACCCTGACTCAACAATTGTTGAGGGGATCGAACTTTGGCTGATCACAAAACCTGCGAATCGAGTCAGGGATTCACGTCCGCGAACGATGATCTTATGCTGCCCAGCGTCAAAGTGCATCGCCTTAGGATATTCATTCTTCTGCCAGTTTGCTACCTGCCAAGCCCAGATGCCTGGAGCGGTAACGTTGAACGGCCAGTAAAAAGGCTCAGCCCCATCCACCTCAACAAAGCAACTATCATGACCTGGAGCACCCGGTCCGGGGACTTCGATCAACCCATGGAGGTAATAGACACCCGCCTGCTTAATCTCGAAATCGATCTCGATAGAGGCCTTGCCCGCCTCTGCACGGGAAGGCGGTGCCTGAAGGTAAGGAACTACTGGTGCATTTGGATCGGACTCGACCAGGTCAAATCCTTGCTGCTTGAGATCTGCGATTTTGAACACCTGACGGTTGAGTTGAGCCGGTTCGACAATTGCCTTCACAAAAGAGGTTCGATTCAACCCCTTATCGGTGCGAACCGTAATAGCGGTCTGCTTCAAGCCTTCGTCATCACCCAGACTCGCTAGGTCTACCCAAACTCGAACGGTTTGGGCTTTTCCGGTTGCTTTGCCAGAACGAGGCTCAATTCGCAGCCATGGAGAATCCGAAATCAACGTCCACTCTGTCCCGGATTCCCGGGGAACCATGACCTGGAGCTCGACCGCCTCAGACTGCTGATCTCCAAGTTTTCCCGAAAGATTAACCTGCATGGGCAGCAAAGAGATTCCGGAGGTGCGCTTAGGAAACAGAGCGTCACTGCCATACGGAATTGCTCCTATGTCTGGATTCTTGGAATCGTTGACCATTGGGAGGGGCTCTCCTTTGCCAATCGCGGGAGAGTTCTCAGTCAAACCGTAGTTTCCTTCATCCTTGTTCGTGAATTTTTCAATTCCAATCACTCCATTGACTTCCCAACCAGCAAGAGGAGGGTCGATCGAATTGGGGCGCAACATATCGTAGTCAAAGTCAGCCATAGCCTTTTGCGGCCAAAGCAGTTCGCCGGCGGCGATCAAATTGTTACGGGTGGTAATCGGCATTGGGCCCTTCCCCCAGTTTCCGCCGCGGAGAGCCTTCCCGTTGCTCCAGATTGTATTGTGGTAGAAAAAATTCGGCCCTGGTTCCCCGCCTCTATTTCCTCCGACTTTAAGTGCAAAATTCGTAGCACCCCGTTCTTCCCCTTCAAGAACAATCAGATTCCGGTAGATGTACGACGGCCCCAATAGAGTCGGCGCGGTACTCACTCCGCAGTAACTGCTCTGGATCCAATTGTTGAAGAAACGGACGTTCATCTGCCCGCCATCCAATTCAATACCATCATCGTTGCTGAAGAACATAACGTTCCCCGAGATGTCCGTATCCCGGTGAGGTCCACCTGTAATGTAGCTATTGTAGGCACCCTCAATCGTATCATTGAACCGGTGATTTTCTCCACCGACCAACTCGTTATTTCGAATCACGTGATGCCCATTCGAATTGAACAAAATGATGGCTGTCGGTCCCAATGGGTGGCCATTTTTCCAAGATGTCGCCTGCCCGCGGGGATGGTGAATGAAATTATCCTCGATAACGACCCGCTCCGCTCCTTTGGAGAGACGTACTCCGCCCTCTAAATTGATTCGATTTCCCTCGTCATCCAAATAGAACGGTCCCTTCCCCCACTTCTTGTTGGTCGATGGAGAAAGTGTTCCAACCTGGCCCCATCCGGAAATGTCGGAGCGACGAATACGAATATCAGTGGAGTTGGAGACTAGAATGGCATCTTTGATGCCGCCGACTACTTTGAGGTTATCGATAACAACGTGGTGAACATCTACCAGTTTGATCGCGTTGGGTCCGTTTTTCCCGGCATCCAATACGGTCGTACCATCGGGGTGCCCGGTGTAGCGGATCCAGCCCTCTGCGGTACCACTCTCAGTGACGATCAGCGGTTCGGTCGTAACTCCGGAAGGAAGCGTGATCGTCTTCGCAATCGGCACTTCCGAGCTCCAGGTACGCGCCGATCCAGTCACGGGGGCAATCTCTTCATCCAAGTTAGGATCGCTCAAGGAGAGCTTGAACTCGTATTCGGTATCTTCCTCGAGATTCAAAAGGCTCGTTCTCATCTGCTTGGTTTTATCCTGCCAGATAACGTCTAACCCCGGCTTCCATTCGGATTCCCCTGCCTCACGGTAGACAATGTTCCCCTTTGTGAAGCGACTCATGTCTCCCCCGATATCGGCATATACTCCGATTGAATTAAAGGTGGGTCGCCCTTCCAGTTTGGCTATGGAAGGTAGCTCCCGCACTCTCTCCGACGCAGGAATGACTGACATGCCAGCGAACCACACCGATTTCCCTATATTTCCCGAACTCTGATTGTATCGCAGCAGTAATCCGATTTGGTCAGCGTTGCCTACCGAAAACTCTTTCTGAATTCGGTTCCAGCCAGAACCTGGCTCTCGTACGCTAATTCGACCCTGTTCCTTACCGCCCTTGTAGAGCTTGATTTGTAAAAAACCTTTCTCAGATTTACCGGACTTTATCCACCCTTCGAGATAGAGCACGCTCTCTGCGGGGATCTTAAATTTTTGAATCACCTGACCTTGACCCGATCCACTGCCCTCGATGTCAACGCGCAAACTTCCAGCGAGTCCTTCCGGTTTGTCATCCGTATCATAGGAGAGGGTTCCCTTTCCCGAACTACCAAAGCGCCACCCCTTAGGAGAGCTACCGTTCCATTCGGAGAATGTCCCGTTTCGGACATAGTTTTCGCCGATCGCCGATCCGGCGAAAGCGAAAATCGCAAATAATAGAACTACGCGTTTTCCGAGCAGATCTACCATTCGAGCTAAAAAGTCGAATAGAGAAACAATAGGGGTTATCATGGAATCATTTCTCACCCACCCAGCTGACTTAGTCAACCGGAATCCGACGGAATCCTCCGCCTTTTACGAATAATCACGATCGTTTAAGAGCGATAGAAGATACTGCGATCCTGACCCTCGTTGTCCCCAAATCCCCGGACCCCAATAATGGTTCTCGCGGTTTGCGCCAATTCCTTCAGCCCCTTCTCCAGGTCCAGGCCACTGCGAAGAATCTTTGCAATGCCTTCCAAGACAAGCGTACCGGGAAACGGAGGCTCCAAATTGAAATTGGTGGAAACCTTTGCAACTTCGGTCGCAAAAAGAGCATCCCGATCATCGTCGAGATCCAGGCTTTGGTAAGCGGAGCTTTTCCGGATCGGAATATTGTGTTTCCACTGCCCGATATAGTCCTGAACCTTTTCTGAGAGCATTGCCGAGACATACCGCTTGGCCAGTTCCGGCATGGTACAGGTCTTTCGCACACAGATCAGATCTGTGGCCTGGGCCGAGCAGTCCACTCCACCGGCAAAATTTGGAAGCGGAGCGACCGACCACTGATCGAAATCAGACCGAATGATGAAATCCATAAAATGGCGCCCCGAAAGGTGCATGGCCCCGCCCCCGGACAAAAAGGCATCAACGAACTCCTGATCATCATATTCCTTGTCCGACAGCAGGTCACCGAGCTCCCTGTACAACTCCAGGCCCCGGAGAACCTCCGGGCTATCTATGAAAACAGGATCGGGCTCACCCGGCCGAAAGAGACATCCGCCCGCGCGAATGATAAAGTTCATAAAAAGGTGCGCCGTCGGATACCAGTTAAAGATCAAGTTCGAGGGCAGGATCGTTTTCAACCGTTTCACGCACTCGATAAAATCCTCCCAACTCCAGCCTCCACAGGGCTGAGGACAACCTACCTTTTTCAACAATTCCGGATTGAAAAATATAACTCTCGGAGAAAACGCGAACGGAATACCGACCATTTTCCCACCAATCTCAAAGGGACGAAAGGGTTTCTCGAAAAACAAACTACGATCCGGATAGCACTCGGCAAAAATGTCGGAAAGATCCATGTAATCATGGTACTCCGTGAGCACGTGACTGGTGGTCCTCAACTCCAGCATCCCACGTTTGAAAGCGAAAGAACTACGGAGACCGGGGATACTGTCCTCGATCATCTCCAGCATTTGGCCAATCCACGGAAAATGCCCGATCGGATTATAGACACAAACGTTCTCAGCCAATACGCGGTTCTGCCATTCGCGTTGCACAAAAGTTCCACGCCGAGAGTGCGAATACAACACACCATCCTGACAGAGAGACTCCACTCCTTGCTGCACCTTCAACAACGAGATGCCAATCGATTCGGCAATATCGCGGGCGGCTGGGATCCTATCATTGGCCACCAATTGACCATTCTCCAAAAGAGCGAGGATGTGGTGACGAACGATCGATACTTTGTTTTGAATCATGTGCAACTAATGACGGAAGGCCGAAACTTCCCATCATTGAATTGACTGAGTCACTACGACTCAAACAAATAGTCGCAGATTCAACGCTGCCGGAAAATTTTTATAGCCTTTCAACAGAAACTTTTTCCCACGACGGGCCCAGGGCACAGCCCCTGTCTCCGAAAGCAGAAGGTCCTGATCAAAGGCTTCGGAAATCTGTTCCTCAATCTGGTCAACGGCCATCCAATGCTCTCCTTCTCTTGTGTAATCAGAGCAGTACTTTTCCGGGATTCGATGAACCGTCGATGATTCATGGGCGCCATTTACACTGATGGTATGAGCCAGCGCGATCTCTGGACCACAGATAAACTCACGCGGGTCGCTGATCCGTTTCAAAACGGCGGCCAAGATGCGATCTCGCAGAGAAACCCAACTCCGATTTTCCCGACGTTCAATTTCAACACCATTCGAATCGAAGTGCCGCACTCCGTCCATTTCCCAAACCATTTCCCCCTGCGATCCAGTGGCCACAATAACCGGGTCCCTCAACTCACGTGAAACATGCGAGCTAAAAAACAACAACGGCACGCCCCCCGTGGACTGGATCCTCATGCAAGCCGTATCGGGGCTATCGATCTCGCGAGCGCGGTAGAGCTCGGCTTCGATTGAATCCAGCTCTGCAGGCTTCTCGAAAGTCTTTCCAGCAAGAAAACAGATCATGTTCAATTGATGGGCGAACGCATTGTTGAACGGCGAATCCAACATCCAATCGTCCCCCACCCGCAATTGCCCAGCCCAGCTATTGCGCTTATAATATCGATCCGTACGCGGCCATAGACCCATCGATTTAACGGAACGCAATTCTCCAATTCCGCCCGCCAGGATGCACTCTTTCATCCAATGGATCGACTCGTCATATAGATTCTGGAACCCAACCGCGACAAACCGTCCGCGGCGTTCAGAGACTCTCTTAATCTCCAACACATCCTGAACCGTAGCCGCGGCCGGCTTTTCAACGAACACATTGGCCCCGGCCTCCAGCGCAGAAATTACCATGGGAGCATGGAGGTGGATTCCTGTTGGGATAAAACAAAGCTCAACCTTCCCCGAAATCCCTTGGATCATTTCGTCAAAGGTGCCGTATATTTTCGCACCCAACTCCCGGATCTCACGGCATTTTTCGGGCTCTTCCTCCTGATTGATGATCGTCACTGCGACGAACTCGAGCAATCCCCTCTCCACACCCCGACGAATCGTTTTGAGATGTACGTCCGCAAATCCCGAAACTCCCACCAACGCTACCCTCGCAACTTTCACAGGCGAAGGAGCCAGAATGTCTCCTTTCGCCTGAGTGCCCGATTTTGAAGCTGATATAGTATCCATTGTAAACAAATTCAATTTTTTAGCCCGAAAGGCTTCCCGACCACCTAAGCCACGACGGCCGAATTGATGAGGGTCTCTCTGACTTATCCACCTTGACTTAGTCAACAGATTCAGTCAACTTTCTTTCTCAGTTGAACCGCCCCGACTTGGTTCAGCTATTAATCAAATAAAGAATCATCGATTCACCCCATGAAAATAAAAATACTCACCCTGCCCCTGCTATCCCTACTTCCCGCAAGCCTTCCTGCGGCATTGATCCAGATCGACTATGGTGCGATTGGCTCGTACGAGACGACAGGAAACTGGAACAATGTCACGAGTAGCACATCGCAAGGTTCACACAGCAGCTCCATTGCGGACTTGATTGAATCTGATGGTTCGAGTTCGGGATTTTCCCTTCAAACCGAAAGCGTTGGGCAAATTGGAGCCAATACCAACGGGGAGAACTCAATAGCCTCTGGATTTCCCGCGAGTGCAAGTCGTGATTCTTTCTACTTCGAAGGTTCAAATGGCCTCATTATCACCTTGGGAAACTTGAACGTGGGCCAGACGTATGACTTCACTTTCTACGCGGCGAGATCCGGTTCAGGAAGCCGCATTGCTGAGTATGAGGTAGTCGGTGGGAACACTACCGATACAACAACTTTGAATGCCTTAGGCAATGTTTCCAATACAACATCTCTCTCAGGATTTACCGCTGATGTGAACGGCGAGATCGTGATTAACGTCTCCCGAACAACCGGATCCTTCGGTTACCTCGGGGTTCTGGAAATTGAATCCAGTGTGATTCCCGAGCCTTCACAATCTGCATTGATCATGGTGGCCGCTATCGTAATACCGGCCACACTCCTGTCTCGCCGTCGCAACCGGCGTAATTCCTAACCAAGACGCTACTCATCCGGCACGATAGCGTTCGGATGAGATCAGTTGAATTTTGTCCCGGCCTCCCGTTTGCGAGGTCGGGACTTTTTATGTACGGACCCGGCTGTCCATCAAATTCCCAAGCCGCCCCTCACAGAAAAGGGAGGCAAGGCCTTTGCATCTGTAAATTGCTCCACACCCTCAACCCTACGGCCACTCAGGAGCGATGAGTCTTGCCCGGCAGATCTTCGTCAACTGCGCCTCTGGGAATTCGAAAATAAGAGAGCTCGATCGGCAAAATACCTACCGAGATCCAACCACTGTTTCTGGCTGCTGCTTCTCGGTTGGCAAATACACTCGGCGCACGGTCACCATGCCCTCGCGTCTTGGATCGCTGAGCACAAAGACCAGGGAACTTCTTCCTTTCCGAAAAACCCACTCGGTCTGGTAGACAAGCTTCCATTCTTCCTCTCCCGCGGCCTCCTCTTCGACCTGCAAAGCAAATGCGACTCGAAAATTGGGGCGATCGGGGCTGGGGGCATCCATGATCTCGGATTGTTTCGGTTCGAGCGAAAGACGCGTCTTTCCGATCTGAGCTACGAGTTTCGAATCGGCCATATTGAAGACCTTGTAGACATCGCGACCATTGGGAACCATCCCGGTCCTCACCGGAACGAGAGGATAGAGGCTGCTGTCAGGACGCAGCGGCATAAAGATGACGAGGTTGTCTCGCGTCCCCGGAACAAGGGGAACCGAACCGACGAGAATGGCGGGACGCTCTCCTTCCTCATTCATCGGACCATCCCGATAGAATGATAATGTCCCTGTAAGTTCGGCAGTTTGCTTCGGGGATGGAGCCCCGTTGTGCACCGTAATATCTACGCGTTCTTCACCGTTCCAAAAAAACAATCCCCGAACGGTCCCGCCCCAACTCAACACTGAAAAATCGGTTGCGACCGGCTCTTCTTCTAGCGCTTGCGACTGTAATCCACTCGTACCGAAGAGCAGGAATAGGATCAGAAACTTTCTCATGGGTGTAAATATAGCCATAAACATCTTAAATCTCCGCGCGATCCATCCAACGGAACCCGACCACCTCGAACGCTCTTCCAAAATCGCTGGAATCATCCGGCTCAAACTCATTCGCTGGATCCGGATCGATCGGAGTCACCTTGCGGCGCACGACCGTTTCGCACCAGGCCTCCCCCAACGAATTCCCCGTGATTGGATCGACATACTCCCCAAAGGATCGGATCAGGAAGGTATCTCCCCGAACAGAGATCAACGGGGCCAAACGCTGCAGTAGATCTCCCTGCATTACAAACCCCGGAAACCCTGCGGCCTGAAAATCCGCGTCACCGACGACATTGTGGAAACCTGATTCAGAGAAACCACCCGAAGCCGGATCCGAAAAACTGCCAATGACTGAATCACGGTTCAGGCCCTTAGTGGGATCGTCCAAAGCCGCTTGCAACGCACCCGCACGACTCGTGTCATCTCCCTTCAAAGACCGATTCACAAAATCCCCGAGCGAGAGAAAAGGACCTCTTAACTTTACCTGGTCCACAATCGCCTCGGCCAAGTTCTCCAGCTCATCTTCGCTGATCACACGGTAGCCCTTCCAAAAATTCTCCTGTCCAGAGCCGGATCCCGGATCGAACGCGCCTCCCGTCAGCCACGAAAACCTCGAGACCACAAATCCGCCATCCCCTTTCTCGAAAGCACCGGTGGCATCGCTGTTCTCAATCGGAATCGATTCAAGGAACAACCCACCGAGGAAGGCCATCCAAGCCTCCTTCGAGGACGAATTCACATTAAAAGCACCATTCACGGATAGATAGCCGGCCATCTGCTCGTAGATCTCCTCCCCTCCGGTGACACCGTAGTCTCCACGGTTATCCAATACAGAAAATTCGAGTTCTTTCACATCCTCAGAGTATTCGTACCTCCGATTCTGGAAAGCAGTGGACCGCGTTTTACCCTCCGCGATCTCCGATGAACTCAGTTGTACATCAGGCACTCCACCCGACTTAAACTCCTCCAACATATCCTCAGTAGCCTCCCAGGTTATGCCCGAGAAAAAGTAGCTGTCCCACATCTTCTCGTTCACGAGATAAGAGGTATCAAACATCTTAAAATTCTCGTGATCGACCGAGAAATCATTCACGTCCGAATTGTAGATTCTGGCTTTGTGATCACTGGATGAAGTCGCGTCCAAAGGAATGCGAATATTGGGATAGGAATTTCCGACCATGTAGGTGGGATCGAAATTGTAGCGGCCCATATTTGCGTGCTGCAAATTGCCGAGCGAGAGTGCCGGAGTGCGCGGACGGTCAAACAGGACCACCCTCTCGGCCCCGGAAGGATCATTGGAATAGCCCCAGTAACCACTCTTCCGCGTCGTGTCGGAAAACATCGGGGAGGTATCGTCACCGGGACTAAACAGACCGTATTTTCCAGGACGAGCGGCTGAATAGGTACTCAGCAGAGGGTAACCCACGCCTTCATCAAATCCATCCCACTCGAGGTTATTGTTAATCGCCCGAACGTTCGAATCAATCAATGTCCGCCATGGAACATCCAATTCGGAAGAACTCTTCAACCAATATCCGATCGAAAGAACGGTATCCGATGTGGATGCGGCGCGGAGGGAGGGAAAGGATACTTCGCTCTCCACCGGCGTTCCAGAAGAACCCAGATCCGGAAACATCTTGCCCATGCTCCAAACTCCATTTGAGGTCCGGCCTGAATACTGAGCAAAATTCATTGAGGCAGTAGGAGAATCTTCCTGAGTGAACTTAATTGAGAATGCCACCAAACTGCTCGGGTCGCTTTCGTCAATAGCGGGATAGGTCAACGGCTGAAGAATCGCTGCTTCGCCTGCAGTGAACCCCCACTCCCGTTGCTTTTGGATGGCATTGGGATGGTGGGTCCCCTGCTTCCCTTTATGCGCTACCGCGACTCCGGCGCTATACGCTCTGGGATCATCTGTTTCATGCCGCAAAGTTGACACCATTCCCATGTGCCCCGTGACGTAGGGATGGAGGTAGATATAGGCGTCCGAGACTTCATCGACGGTCCCATCTGCCCGAGTATCCAAGGCAATCCCCCTCGCACCACCGTCACCGACCACTATCCGGTCGGCTGGGTACCGGGAGTTTGTGGGGTCGATCCCAACGTAGCGGGTCTCCCCGGGGTTGATCGTGAAATTCGAGAGATAGAAGCCTACGTTCCCAAACCCGTTGTTCGGCATAATTTCACGCAGAGCAAACTCAACCGTTCCATATCCATCCACCTCGATTGTTACCTTTGGGTTCGAGGGCCAACTGATTTTGATCCGCTCGTCCATCTCGATCGCCACGTTGTACGGATTGTACAATCCAAACATGGGATTAATCCAGAACTCCAAGCCGTGCGCACCTTCATTCACTCCCAGATCCAACTGCACGCGGGAAACAATCGGAGTTAAGATACTCGTAAGCTGGTAATTGTCAGATATCGGCGAATTCCGAAGATACTCATTTCCAGGAAAGGAGCCGCGGTCTGAAGGAACTGTCTGATACGGTAACCCCGTCGAGGTCTGTGGCGATTGAGTGTATTCGGGCAGGTAATGCTGCCACCCGATATACTTGTGCAGGCTATTCGTAGTCGAGCTGGTCGCCGATTCCTGGGCTCTGAATGGCTCAAAATAGTCAGCAGTGTAATTCGAGTACTCAAGAGCATCGTCCATATCTATCCGGGAATTCAATTCCAGCGTCTTAGGATGCAACGATTCACGGTTCCAATAATATTTCCGACTCCGCCCACCCGGGATATACTGACGATAGTAAGAACGTAATATACTCCAGTTCGGGCCACCCTTATCCACTCCATCAATCCCGTCCGCGACAATCAACGGATCGTCGAGAAAATAGAGGGAGTCCTGATCACTGTTCGCCGCCGGATCAGGTACGAAATAACGATCGAAAATCTTTCTAAACTCAAACGCCTGTGTGAGGTCTTTCTTCAAGCCCCCGTTTTTCACATCCACTTGCAGACCGGTCGACAACGGAGTGAGCGAGAAGAATGCCCGATCCCGCAACGCCAGTTCGGTCTCGTCAGATGGGCGAGCCAAATCAACGAGCTGAGTCAGATCGTAAAGATTCTTCACTCGCTCATCATTCGTCGGATAATCCTCCAGCCCGGGGACCAATTCCACCCCCGAACGGGCGACTTGGTTGAGTGAGTTGATCAACTCCTGATTGTTCGAACTATCGAGAAAGTCATCGTGCAAATCGACTCTGGCCTTGGTATTTTCATCCGACACCCAATAGGCAAAGTAGTCTTCGTTTCCAGCACCGACGTTCTCACGAAGGACCACCGTCTCCTGAACCGGAGACACCGATTCATTACGCGCCAATACCACCTGGTCCTCGGACGCTACCGCGGAAAGATCGGCTTCCGGCGTCCAGTAGTCTCCGTCGGAGGATTCTTTGCCTGTGTTACCACTCACCAGCCAAACCGCATCTGAAAGGCGTTCGGACTGGCTCAAATTCTCCCAATTGGCGGTACCGGTGTCCCATACGCCAACCCACTCAGGTGACTGCAGAGAGAGCCCGCCTGAACCGTCACTTTGCGGCTCAAAAATCGATGCACGTGCGGTTGCCCGCTTATCCGGACCCACATCGCGCTGGAGGCGACCGATCGCGAGTATCGCCCCCAATTGGGCATTCTCCTGCGCACGGACTCGGGCACCCTGCGATTCGGCACTGCCGACTTCCATTCGCGTAATCGCTGACAGGGCGACCAGTATCAGCACGATGAAAGCCATCAACGACAGTGCGATAATTAAGGCAAATCCTGTACGATTCGGTTCGGTTTTGAGAACGCGCATCCAGTAAGGTGTGGGTTTGGGGTTAACAGGGGGGAATTTCCATTAGACTCGATGCCAGAGGCAGCAAACAATTCTAATCTCAATGAAAATACTATCCGCCCGACCACTGACTAAGTCAATAGAGATTTCGAATTTAATTCCTCTTTTCGATCAGATTATTTGTGCCTGTGAAGTTTTTGGAAAAATCCAAATTTTCACAGAACTGCCCCTTGACTTAGTCACTAGAGGTCTCGATTTTAGTCAATACCCATGAGTCATTCCAACACCTTTCCGCTCGGCATCGTACGCACAGGGGACCACCCTTCCCTAATCGATTACACCTGCGTCTCTCACGAGATGACTGCAGGGGTGAATGAGTACAGGTTTACCTTTCGCCACCAAACGGACCGTGCGCCGGCCCCGGTCGTCATCGAATGGAAGATCCCCCTTCTCGATACAGTAGGAAAATGGCACCCTCTCATCGCGGCCGACCGGTCGTTGACTTCGGGATGGTGCACCTACATTCAATCCTACGCCACGCGGAGCGCGCCCGTTTACACACTGTTCTCAGAAGCTGGAGAGAATCGGCAGACGTTCGCCTTGTCCGATGCAATCAACCCAATTTCGACTCGCATCCAAGTGGAGGAAGATACGGCTGAGATCAAATGTGAGGTGGTTCTCTTCGACGCCCCCTCCGAACCTATTTCGGAGTATCAGGTCACGCTCCGAATCGACAACCGACAACTTCCCTATCACGAATCGCTGGCCGACATTTCGGACTGGTGGGCCGCGATGGAAGAGTACCGGCCTGCCGCGGTACCTGAATCGGCCTTTGATCCGGTCTACTCGACTTGGTATAGCTATCACCAAGAGCTGACCGAGGAGGAGATCGAACAAGAATGCAAGTGGTCCAAAGAACTCGGCTGTGACTCCGTAATCGTTGATGATGGCTGGCAAACCGACGACAGCAACAAGGGGTACCAATTTTGTGGAGACTGGGAAATCGCAACCTCGAAATTCCCGGGGTTCACCGACCACGTGAAGCGCGTTCAAGAGATGAACATGCGCTATTTGCTTTGGTTCTCGGTGCCCTACGCAGGTCGCGAAAGTGAAGCGTGGAAAACCTTCCGCGATCGCGTCCTGCCCAAGGCTCACGCCAATGCAGACTGCCTGGACCCTCGCTTCCCGAAGGTTCGTCAATATCTCATCGATCTCTATCGAAAAGCCGTCGAGGACTGGGGCCTGGATGGCCTGAAGCTTGATTTCGTCGACCAGTTTACCGCAGAAGCGCTCTCTTCCAGCGAAGAAGAGACTCACGATATGGTTTCGGTCCCGTGTGCCGCGGATCGCCTCCTTTCAGACATGAGTGAGACTCTTCAGAAAGTTCGACCCGACGTACTCATCGAATTCCGCCAACGATACATCGGACCGGCGATGCGGAAGTACGGGAATATTCTCCGGGCGCAAGATTGCCCCAATGATGCCCTGAGCAATCGCGTCCGCACGATCGACGTTCGGCTTCTGGCTGGAAACACGGCGGTGCACTCAGACATGATCATGTGGCATCGCGAAGAAACCGTAGAACGGGTCTCCCAGCAACTATGGGCTTCCTTGTTCGCCGTCCCACAGATTTCGGTCCGCGGGAACGCAATTCCCCCTGAGCACGAGAAGGCACTCCAGTTCTTTCTCCGGTTCTGGAAGAATCACCGCGATTGTCTAGTCCATGGGGAACTGCAACCGCTTGAGCCACAATTGCTTTACCCCGTCGTGATTGCGCGTTCGTCGAAAGAAACGATCGCCGCGGTCTACCAGTCAGGGAAGGTCGTTCAGCTACCAGAATTGAATCACCCGCTGTATCTCATCAATGCATCAGCCGATTCGAAAGTCTACCTGGATACCGCGAATCTCTCGAAGACGATCCATTATAAGATTTTCGACTGCACGGGCAGCGAGGTTCGGACCGATTCCATTCAAGAAGCTGGCCCGATCCTCACACTACCCGTACCTCCGTCAGGTCTTGTCGAAATCCGAAACGGTTAATCCGCCCAGAATACCTTGGGGGGCTGATTCCCACAAGGAACCATCGCAGTCTCATCAAAGGTGACGTCTGTCCGGTCCTTGACGTGGCTTTTCATAATCTGCCGCATCACTTCTAGTTGGTCAGATTCCCCGGAGAGGTCGCGAGTTTCATTCGGATCATTTTCCAGGTCGAAGAGCTGCTCCTCGTTTGTCCCGGCGAACCAGAGGTACTTCCAGCGTTCGCTCACCACCCATAGATTCGCATACCGACCAAAGCACTGGCCGAAAATATGATCCGGGGCATCGTCGGGCTCCTTCCCGTCGAGATACGGCGCGAGTGAACGGCCGTCCATTGAAGGTGGAATCTCCAAACCTGCGAGATCCAACAGGGTCGGTGCGATGTCTTCCCAACAGACGAGATCATTGGTCTCCATTGAGGGAAGGTCCACGTTCAACCCACTCAAGAAAAACGGAACGTGCGCTGAGGCTTCGTATCCGAGGGACTTCCGAAACAAGTGGTGATCGCCCAGCATTTCCCCGTGATCCGAACTGAACACGATATAAAGCGGGTCATTCCCTACGTCGGGAAGATTCGTCCACTGCTCCAGGATGTGCGAGATACAATCGTCGATGTGATTGATCAATCCATAGTAGGCTGCGGTCGCTCTCCGCATGGTATCATCGTCAAACGGACCCGCAACCGCATCGGCCGGCACCCTTGCGATATCGGTCTTGGGCGCCCATTCCCCGATCACAGGACTCGGAATATCCTTATCCATGTAGCGGTCGAAATAATGCTGCAACGGAAGGAACGGTGGATGTGGATGGAAAAACGACAGGTGAAGGAAAAGCGGACAGCTAGGATCTCTTCGCTGCTGGAACAGCTTCACGGTTTCATCCGTCACCCATTGATTCCAGTGCAGCGTATCGTCCATGCCCCATGGCGCCGAGAGTCGGCTATTGCTCCCGACCCCTTGATAGGTCGGATGCCGAGTCACCCCTTTCTCCTGCAACCAGCGCACGTAGTCATTCCGCTTCTGGTGCGGATGGTCGGGGCGCCAATTACAGGTCTCCGAAAGCGTGATATTATCGAACCCATACCGCTTCCCCTGCGGGTGCAAATGCAGCTTCCCGATCAACTCGGTATGGTAACCTGCATCTCGCAAACATCCGGGGAGAGTTGCAGGAGGATCAAAGTCGACGCCATCTTGATAACGCCGTAACCCGTGTGAATCGGGGCTCATACCGGAGATCAATGTCCTGCGCGCAGGGATACAGACCGGGCAGGTCACATAGCCCTTTCGAAAATTAACCCCTCGACCTGCCAACGCGTCAAGGTTCGGTGTTTCTAGAATGTGGTTCCCATTAATCCCCAAACAATCCGACCGCTGCTGGTCTGTAGTGATCAAAAGGATGTGGGGTCTACGTTCGCTCTGATTTCTCATGTTCCTCAATTTTTGATAAAATCTCTACGGGTAGCAAGGCACACTATTTTCACAGAATATCCAAATACTTTCACCCCTCTGCCTTTCGGCAACTCCAGCATCCAGAGATTCCAGGCTTGAGTTGAAAGAGTAAAATCTCAGATATCCCACCGGCATCCCCAATGCAGTATGAGGAGCAACAATCCCGGACTCCTCAAATCCACAATCCGCGACGCTGGCCGCCCGGTAGATTCAGATAGCGAACGTTAAACGCCCAACGTCCAACGTCCAACATTCAAAGAGCCCCCATTCCAACTCCCCATTCAATGTTTAGCGTTTAGAGTTTAGAGTTTAACGTTCGCCATCTCCTCCCCAAACCGATGGCACACCTACCGGCGTACTATGCATGGGGATACGGATTCCTCAAATCCGACATCCGCGGCCGCTGGCCGCCCAGAAGATCCAGATAGCGAACGTTAAACGTCCAACGTTAAACGTCCAACGTCCAAAGAACCCCCACCCCAACTCCCCGTTCAATGTTTAGCGTTTAGAGTTTAGAGTTTAAAGTTCGCCATCTCCTCCCCAAACCGATGGCACACCTACCGGCGTGCTATACCTGGGGATCCCGGATTCCGGGGGTATCGCTTCGCTCAACCCCCGGCTACTGGATTTGATGCCTCCGGCATCACTGGGAAACAAAGAGGCAATGTGCTCACCTTCCACCATCCCGGAGGGATGACATCCAATGGTCAGCGGTTGAGCAAAACGACACCACAGGAACATCATCCACGCACCTTCCCCATCCCGGAGGGATGACATCTAATAACCGGTGGTTGAGCGAAGCGACACCACCGGAATACCATCGGACAATCATCCAGCATCCTGAAGGGATGCCATCCCATGGCGCGGAATCTCTGCCACAACCCACCGGCGTGTTATGCCTGGGGATACGGATTCCTCATATCCGACATCCGCGGCCGCTGGCCGCCC
>DGMY01000053.1 GCA_002388665.1 Opitutia bacterium UBA4506
GCGTCACGCCACAAGATTGCATCGCATCGGGGTGAGTTATACTTTCTTGTAGCGTGCAGCTTCAGCAAACGTCCGCCTCGTTCGGCAGCGTCCTGAGCGGGCTGTTGCGGGAAGCTTCCGCTTAGGGTGGATACTCACTGAACCTCCTCTTTCTCAAAAGAGTATGATATGAAAGGAAGTGGCTAGACTGGACATTAGAGAAACCTGCCGAGGGTATTCTGCGGTCAGATCTTTTGTTTGGATATCGTTAAATCTATCAGTTTTTTTTTGAGTGCTTTTCCAATATAGCTGAACGGCATTCCAGGCCCACATTTCTGCTCTTTTCCCATGTGTTTGAGATCAACCGAGAGGGATTGTGGTTCGTCGGTTTCTCAGTCAACTTATCACGGAAACAGAGCTGCGTTGAAAGTCGTAGGACTGCAATTGTCCCACCCGATTCGTTATCCTTTGGTGATGGAAAATTCGTGGGCAAAAATCATAGGGTGTTTGGATGAGCTTTTGTCCGACTTCGGGAAGACATGTCCAGTCGATTTGAACTGGAAGGTCTACCCCCACGTTGATTCTGATTTGGGCACAGAGAAGATCTTGGGATTCTATGTTTCGCTGGAAGGAGAAAATCTACGTGTATTTGACCCGGTGAAGGGTAGGTGGGAGCGATTTTCTGGAAAAGAAATTCACTTTACAATCAGCGAAGAGAATCTTCTTGGGAGACTTGTTTTTGATGAAAAAAAATTTTGGAATCACCTCCCGATTCTGCGTTTTGGCGATTTCTCCGAAATCCCGGCCTATATCGCCCTTCACGTTGAGGGTGCACTGGTCTCCGGCGAGGAGTCCGTATGGGCCGATCCGATTGAGGATGTCTATCTTCCGTTTGCTCAGTACCCAGATGACGAAACCGAGTCGATTGACGATTATCCTCACGTTCCCACTTCCCATCTCATGGACGTTCTCTCCGAGCACTGCACGGCAGCGCTTCCGTGGCTTTATGCATTCTCGAAAGAGATTGATAACGGGAACACCAGTGCTGCGATGCGGGAATCGACGCCGGGGGGCCGTATTGATGACTCTGAACGGGAGAACCGAGAGGAGGGCGTTGGACGTTCTCGTTCCAATGAGCATTTATACGAATTCTTTCGTCGTTCCGTTCGTGAGCACGCCCGTTCACTTCCCGATGAGGTGTTTGCCAGAGACCTGAATTCGTCAGAATGTTTGCGGCTAAATGTTTGTCCGATGGCTACGCCTGAGGGCGAGGCTGAAGTCTTTTTTCCTTTTTTGATCAGATTTGCCCGCCCAGTATTTTTCCCGTTTTGTAGCGTGGAAATTTCTCCGGCCTTTGCGGAGTACTTATACCATCGTGTGCTGCTGGCGGCTGATCTCCCTGCTGATCTCTGGCCGCTGTCTATTTCTAAAGAAGAGTTACGTGCGAATGTATCCTCTAAAGTATGGTGTTTCTCATTCGCCAAGCAGGTCGCCCGTACCTTTCGTATTCGTGCTCTTCAGATGAGTGTGGAGGGGGAGTTCCAACGTTTTATTCATGGAGAGTCGGGCCCCTGCGGGAAATCTTCTGGAGATAGGATTGAGTTTCTAGAAGGTTTACTGAGGCAATTTCGATTGAATCCTGCGAAGGGCCGAACGTATTTTGGAAGGAACATTAAATGAGCCGGTATCCATTGGGAAGAATCAGTCCACACGGATCAGGAGGGAAAAGTGTCTATCAACGGTCTGCGCAGTCCATGCGTCGGACGAGGACCGTTGGGGATAATTGGCGGGTCGGCCTTGGGTTGGTCATCGGAGTACTCTCGGCTATCTTTGGGATCAATATGGGATTGATCGTCGGTATAGTGTTAGTCGTTTGGGGGCTATAGGGCAGGTTCAATTTCCCCGTCACCCTTGATCCGTCCAAAGGCGGAAAGCTGTCGCATCAGCGAGATGTTGGTCGGAGTGGTTTCGATAATTCGGGGATCTCCGACGACTAAGGCGAGACAACGGGAGCGGCTCAGGGCTACGTTGAGGCGCCTTGGGTTGAGAAGGAACTCGAGCCCGCGCGAGCCATACTCACCGAAACTCGAGCACATGGAGAATAGAACAACCTCTGCCTCCTGTCCCTGAAATCGATCGACTGTGCCTACCCGGAAGTCCGGTAGCCTTTGTTCCAGATGGCGCACCTGCATGTTGTAGGGGGCCATGATCAGAATATCCTCGATCGTGATTGCGCGGCCTTGCTGGCCCACTTTGGCATGGAGCATGAGATCCCGGATCAGACTCTCGATCCGGTCGATCTCTTCGTCGCTGCTCTGGGTGTTCCCTTCATGGGGAGTGGGGATGAAATGAACTCCTGCCGATGCCGGGATCTCTTTCAGTGCGTCCAAACCATTCAAACGAAATTGCAGGGCCGATTTGTGGGAACGGAGTCTACCCTCGTAGAAAAGATCAGAGACAACCGTGCAGACTTCTGGTCGTAGCCTCCGGGTCTCGGCGAGAAACACTCCTTCTCCGCGGGCGATTGTGGGACTTCCGTCGAGCAGGTATTCTAGTGCGGACCAGCCACTGCGGCCCGGATGGACTGCCTGACTCGGTTGTTCCAGCTGCCGTTGGTCTCCCAGCAGCACGATATTTTTAGCGCTTCGGGCGACTGCGATGACATCGGCGAGGGGGAGTTGTCCCGCCTCATCGATGAAAAGGACATCCAGCTGGTCGGTCCATTCCGGTCGGGAGAACACCCATCCGGTTCCGCTAAAGACTAGGCTTGGATCTTCCGGAATCTGGTATTTTGCGGCGGATGCTTTCAGCTTGAGGTTCGGACAATCCCGGAAGACGGGATGGGTCGACCCCTTGGAGCCGAACTTGACTCCGGTGATGTCCCCGTCCCGCTGTTTTGCGAGTTCGGCCAGGAAGTTTACCGTGGCGTCGTGACTGAGAGAGGTGATACCGATACGGCCTCCGCGGTCGATCACATCGGAGGCGAGCTTGGCCCCGGAATAGGTTTTGCCCGTGCCGGGAGGTCCTTGGAGGCAGAGAACTTCGCCGTCCATGGATTTGAGAACCTTCCGAGCGAGAGCGAGTGGATCTTCCGCGCCCGTAGCCTTGGCTAGTTCCGAGGGAGCTTTTCGTTGGAGAAGGGCCTCGATTGCGGGAGCGGCACTCCCGTTTTCTGCCAGTGATTGAATGGTCTCTTGGAGCGATTTTTGTTTCGCCGCGGGAGCGATATATTCGTCCAGAATGAATGTCGCTTCGCGGGGCAATCCTTCAGGAAGTTCCGTATCTATTTTCTTTTGGCTGATCTTGATCTGGAGGATTCCCTCCGCCGGATCGATTGCGTACACGGGCAGTTTGAGCCTGAGGTTCTCGCTGAACATCACGTTTCTGCCCTCGCGAATCTTACATTCCTGATCTGGATCAAAATGGTACGTGAAGACGAGGGAGCGCTTTTCAAGTTCACCCTCTGGATCCGCCAGTTTGCCGCCCTGAATGCAGCAAGGATCTTCCCATTGCTCCTCCGCCGTTAGGCCGGCCCTTTCAAACATTTGCCAGAAGATGGGTTTGGCTTGCCGACGGTAAAAGTCATAGAGATCCCCCGACGTGCGATACATGCGATGTTCCGACTCTTCCGCATGGATCGAACGCTCGAACAGTTTCTCCTGAATGGCCGTAGCTTCGGCTTCTTGTTGGTCGATAAATGCCTGTTTCTCGGCGGAAATCTCCTCGACGGCCTCCTTTTCCTCTTCGGTTTGGTAGGAAATCCCCGCCTCTTTCTGTCGCGCTCGCAGCCATTGAGCGAGATCGGCCGTGGAGTCGCAGTCGTCCTTGTTGTAGTCCCGAATGGCTTTCAGGATGGGGGAGTGCTGCCAGTTTTGCGGTTCGCCGCTCTCGATCCAGCGCGCGTACTCAACTACGGAACCCATCGAGGTCGAGACCTCGCCCTCGCGTTTAGGACGGTAGAGTTTTTCGATCTCCTTGATGGAGTAGGAGGGGGTTCCCACGCGGAGTCCGTGCCGGATGATCCGGTAGAGATCGATGAAGACCCCATTCCGCAGGAGGTCATCCACTTTGTCCTCGCGGCTGCCATAGCGGCACATGAGGCGTTTCATCGCGGTTACCTCATAGGGGGCATAGTGATAGATATGCATGCCGGGATTTGCCCGCCACCGCCCGTGTAGCCAATCGACACAGGCCTCGAAAGCCGCCTGTTCTTGATTTGCGTTGTGAGCCCACCATTCGGTGAAGAGGAGCTTCCGGTGATCGTAGTAACTCGCACCGAAAAGATACTCCAACCCGTCATCGATGAGGGGATATCCCTCGAGATCGAAGAAGGTATCGGCCGGATTCGCCGGAGGCAGTTCACAGAGCCCTTTGTTTGCTCCGCTATCGCCTTCATCGAAAATCTCCCAGGCCGGCACTCCATTCTGCGCCTCCGTTTCCAATTGTAGTCGCGCCTGCTGCCGCAACCGTTGAAAGACCTGATCCTTCATTTTTGTCATCTCCGACGGCTTTTCGGCAGCATTCGCCAAAGCTTCGATCGTGTCGATCCCAGCGTCCTCAAGTCGGTGAATCTGGCTGACACGAATGTCAGCCACTTTGGTGAGACTATGTTTTTGCAGAATGAGTTTCTCCGCATGCGAGGTCCACCTCCCGTGGTCCTGTCCCGGTTCCGGATCGGGTGGGGCGCTTGGATCAAATTGATCCATGGCAGTGAGAAACCGGCCTCGCAACGACCGATAGTAATCAAAGTATTCGGACACTGCGAAGTGGCGGATTTCGTTGTTCCCGAGGACCACAGACATCATCTCAGGGCGATCTCCCGAGGTTTTTTCCAGCAGGTCCGCGTAGCAGCAAAGCTGCACGAGGAAATACGGCTTTACCTGTTGCGAAAGTTTGGTGTCCCACGGTTGGTAGATGCCCTCCGACGTGCAGAATAGAAAGTCGGCATAACCGGCGAAAATCCCATCGGTAAGGTAGGCTTGGAAGATCACCTCGAACTGGGCGTTCATGGCATCCCGCGTCGCGCGATCGGCATCGATACGGTTTTTCGCCTCGATGGTCTCCACCTCGCGCCCCTCCTTTTGTAGTCGGGCGAGAAATGCATCCTCGTGAGCATAGCCTTTCTTCTGAACCAACTTCTTCTCCTCTGTGTCCTCATCCGGAGTGTAGCGTTCCGGATCCTCGAGCCGCATCCGTTCCATCCAAGAGGCGAATGGGGATTCGAGAAACCGAATCAAGTCGGAGGGGGAATAGAGGATTTGTTCTTCAATCTTTTGCATGGGAAAAAGGATGCCGCGTTTGGGAGATTATTCGGGCCCAATCATGAATTTGGAGCATTTCTACACGCGGCCGGTAGAAATGATTTGCCCGGGTGCTGGACACCACCCCTGTCGCACAGACCGCCCCATCTTCCACTTGGGTTTCCTGCGCCAAAAAATTTCAAAGTGCAGCCATCATAGCACAGGGGGTCGGACAATAACGGTCCAGTCGTTTGATTCTGAATTTCTCATCGATTTCCTGCGAGGTTGCGTGAGAGTAGCAGGGCGCGCTGTTCCATATCGCGAAGGGGATAGCGGCGAAAGGGGAGCTCCTCCCGTTCTCATGAATCTAGATCATCCGTGTTTTCGTCAAGGTAGGGGTAGTGATTGGCGATGGCGATCGCTTGATAGAGGCTACTGAGGATCTTCATTTGTTGATTGTCGTCATATCGAGCCGGATTGCTAGCAGCACTCTTTTTTCACGTGTCAGGGATTCTTCGGAGAATTTCG
Source organism: Opitutia bacterium UBA4506 (assembly GCA_002388665.1). Lineage (GTDB taxonomy): Bacteria > Verrucomicrobiota > Verrucomicrobiia > Opitutales > Puniceicoccaceae > Puniceicoccus. The sequence continues at coordinate 5,748 of DGMY01000053.1, forward strand.
ATCTTCGGATTTTACCTTATTCTGGGTGTCTTCAGCCCGGAGTCTCTTATTCTGCAGTATGAGACCCAAAGCTCCCGTTCCGGCAAGAATCAAGGGATAGAATTGTTGGAGAACATAGCGTGATGTCCATTGTGATATAGCCTCAATAAGTTGGTTGCCTGTTACTATGTCGCATTCGATACCTGCTCTACCACTTGGTGGCATCAAAAGCAGCGACCACCCGAAGTAACCTTGGAAGTAGTTGAGAGCAGTCAATCCGGTAAGCCAAATTAGGCCAGTAGCCAGAAGCCATGCACTCCACCATCGTTGGAGGTGTTTGAAAAATTTCATTGGATGTAGTAGAATCGGAGCCTGCAGTATTCAGTCCGTCGGGGCCTGCTGTGCGGATAATTCCCACCTAGGGACGACGTTGCGAGTTGTTAGATAATACGAACCGAGGCCGGAATGGGCCAGTAGGCGGTAAGTTTTTCAATTTTAGCGAGTTGGATGAGACATCGGTTGGGTGATGTGATGATTTTTGCTCACGTGCTTGATGTGGGTATGGCTTACTCGATTGATCGGCTGGAATGTTTCGGGTTTGATTCTCCCGTTTCCGAAAATGGGTCTGAGGCGTCGATCGCCAATTGGAAATATTCGAGTGGTGGAGAGAGCATCGGTTCGGCTGTGGAAAAGAATTCTCTGAGAGCAGTAGAGGAATCGGCGGAATGGGCATTCTGGAGCTCGTACCAAGTGAGAATTTCGGCTGCTCGGATGGAATTGTTGGATTCGGTCTTGAGGATATTTTCACAGAACCGAATGGCCCATTCTCGTTCGGAATCGGATGGCGTTGAGGTTGGATGAGTGAGAATGAGTTCGGACCATGAGAGGGCGAGTGCCTCCGGCATCGGAGATTCGGTACCCGCCTGTTCAAGCAATAGGGCGGCTTCATCTGTGCGGCCCTGTCTCATCAGAACCATCGAGCAGTATGCGAGGTATTCGCGAAAATCTTTCGGTTGGATAGATTCGGCCAGATAGTTGGTCCATAGTTCGTTGAGGGCAGTGCTCTTTCTTGAAGTCAAAAAGAAGCCTACTCCCTGGAGGAGCATGACCTCATTTATATTCTCATAGTCAAATGTAAGATCGATGGCTTCTGCGAAATCTTGTGAGTCGCGAGGGTTGAAGATTCGGATTCTGATCGCTTCAGTCAACGCGTAGGGATGCCCGTTTGTTGCAATTTGCAGGATATACTCGGCTACTTTTGGCGTTCCTGGTCGAAACCAAGGGTTCTCTCCGCGGTTGATCGATAGCAGAAACAGGTGGGCGTCTGGATGGAGGTGTTCTGCTTCAAGGATAGCGAGGGGTATTACCGAATTTGCGGGTCGGCCTTCAATCGCCCAACTCACCGCGATGGAGGTATTTGGCACCTCGTCGACGTCGAGCCCTAACACACGGTACTGTTCGAGGAGTCGTTCATATGCTGTGGTTCGGAGGTATTCTGCTTCCGTAGACCGATCTTCGTTGGACCAGAGGGTTGCCCAGAAACTTCTTCGGATCTCTGCGAGAGATTGAGTCGGCGAATCTACTTCGGTATCAGCGCTTTGAGGACTGCCGGCTTCATTAGTCAATGGCGACAAAATCAGTGTGAGGATGAGAAGGGATAAGTATTTCATAAGAATGGTTAAGTTGCGACTGGGTGATCGAATAGTTGTGGGAGAACGCTAATTGTCCTTCATCGTCATGCTTCGGGACACAAACCCTAAAATTTTTCACCTGCCCACCATCGGATTCGATCTCGTTCTCTTTCGTTGGGGCGAAAAATCGATTCGTAGAAGAGAGAGGGGTCGGTAATCGAGGAGAGGTTTTCTTTTCGCTGCCAACCCGAATCGATGGAGAGGATGCGATTGATTTCAGCGAGAATGTGGCGAAGGTATTGCCGCACGCTCCCATTTTTCAAAGTGCGCCCACGGTAGTGGCTGATGGATTGGTGGATCGAACAAATTTCAACCGGGCCAAACGGTCCATCCACCCAAAGATTTTTGCCTTTCCGTCTCACAGCGACCGGGAGGAGACAAAATGATGTGCAAATGTTCATGTGTCGAAGTCTATTCGGAGGGGTCAGACATCTGCGGGGGTAGGGGACCATAATCTTTCGGAAATTGAACGCATCAGGCTGATTCTCGCAATAGAAGCCCTTCTCTGCTGTACTCAGCGATGTTTGGTCGGGATCGCATTCGTTCTACGAGTCATAGGAACGCGTGTTATGCTTGCTCTAATATGCGGTTCGGTCATTGGATGTCGGACCACGGCTTACATTTTACCCATCTTTTATACGCTCATAGCTGCACTTTCTCATGGAACAAAAGACCCGCTCTCCCCAGCCCCGCATGCTTTGCATTCACCAGCATTTATATGATGGAGATTTTCCGAATTGTTCGTCGCTTGCGCGCGAGCTTGAGGTGTCCACCAAGACAATCGCCAGAGATATTGAATATATGCGGTCTCAATTGGCTATGCCGATTGAATGGGACGGCCAGGAGAATGGCTACTACTATACTGAGGCGGTAGGCTCATTCCCTACGGTTCAGATCAGTGAGGGGGAATTGTTCGCGCTCATGGTCGCTCAGCGGGCTATCGAACCGTATCAAAACACTCCTTTCGAGAAACCTCTAGCAAATGTATTCCAGAAGATCAGTGACGGACTTCGGGATAAGGTGTCCATATCACTGGACCAGATGGACGGTTCAATCAGCTTTAAAGCGACGGGTCTGTCCAATACCGATTTAGAAACCTTTCAGCTGGTGACCAAAGCAGTGGCGACGGAGCAGGAGATGCAGTTTGAATATCGGGGATACAGTGACCAGCGCTATAAGAAGCGCCGACTCCAGCCTTGGCATCTGTGTTGCGTCGACAATCAGTGGTACCTCATTGGGTATGATTTGGAGCGGGAGGCCAAACGCACATTCCTTCTCGTTCGTATGCGGAAGATTGGACTGACCGGAGAACCTTTTACCCGGCCACGTGACTTCAATTTACAAGACCACTTGCGGGACTCTTTTGGCGTCTTTGCTGGAAAGGATCTCCAGCGCGTGCGGATTGAGTTCAAAGGCCAGGCCGCTCGTCTTGTGCAGGAAAAAACCTGGCATCCCACTCAGGAGATCAGATGCCTTGGCGACGACAAGATCGAATACACCGTGCGACTTGGCGATCTATTCGAAATTGAACGGTGGGTTCTCGGTTGGGGAGGGGAGGCAAAAGTGATTTCTCCGGCTAAGTTGAAGAATCGCATCCGCAAGCATGCAGAGAAGATTTTAGAGGGTTAGCGGAGGGCTCTTTCCATTGAGGGTCCAAGGGGTGTAGGTTCGTTCAGTGCCGGTCTTCGTCTTTGTTCCTGATTTCGGACAGAACCCCCGTGGAAATCAGTTCGCACCATGGATGGAAATCCTGTCGAAGGAGGGCGCCAGATTGGGTTTTTCGATCCCGAACTTTGAGAAAATTCTGTCGGCGTATCGGTGGGTCTATCGGCTTCGAGATGGAAGTATGCGCTGATGTCGATTGGTTTGCGCCGCCTTGGAAGTGACCTTGGACAGCGTAGGGCAATCGGGACTACGTGGACTCGGTTTGTGATAGGAGGTGAGAAATTCAATTCCAGACGTTTAAAAAGTGTATTGTATTTGGTAATCAGTTATTGGATCTATCCCTCTCCCCGCGAATGTCCGACCACATAGGGTAGAGTGTTTCTCGAACAAACGAATTCAACCTTCGAGACTATCATCAATGAACGAAACTTATTACCTTGATCGCGGGAACCTAAACCTGGAAGTGAACGAGACAGAACTTTATGAGGGCGTTCTATCAGGACGGTTCTCGCTTGAAGATACGATTTGTCAGGAGGGCTGGGAAGATTGGCGTATGGTTGGTGAAGTCTTCCGCCAGTGGACCCTTCCTTCTCCTCCTCCGCGAAAGAAAAATCTAATACGGTTCGACCTTTCTTACGGGGGTCGAACTTCCTGGATCAACGAATTACCCAAGATAATTCCCGGTGGATTTTTGATTCTGGTTGGACTGTCTTCTTGGTCCTCCGGAGAACCTAGCAGCGTTTCGTTTGGGCAAATTGTTGTCGGGATCGGGGCTTCACTCTTGGTTGTCTCCGCCTATCGGCGTTTCTCCACCCGTTTTATCATCGCAGACGGGCGAATCGAAGCCACGCTTGGACTTGTCGCCCGCAAGCAAAATTCCATTAAACTGAAAAATCTCCGGGCTGTAGAGATGAATCAAGGATTTTTTCAGCGTCTCCTCGGTGTAGGAAATGTTGGCTTTTCTTCGGCGGCTGGTACCACAGCGGACGTAAATTTCACCGGAATATCTTCGCCATCCAAGTTGAAATTGGAAGTAGAAGACTGGTTGGATGAAAGTGAATAATACTAAAGGATATCAGCCATGTGGATTGCTTCAACATTAGGGTTCTTTTCCATTACAATTTCTCCGGAGGATGGGCGGGCGCAGTTTCGAGCGCGAGTAAACGGAGACTTGGAGGAGTTGCGTAGTTTTCTAATGGAGAAGGGCTTTGCCCTCTCCGAAACCCTGACGATTCCGACAGCCGATTACCGCTACCGAGCGTTTCTTGATCGGAGTCAACTAGTAGAGGTACTCGGTTGCCTAGCCGAAACGATCGACTACTCCAACTTCAAGGGAGAAATCGCGAACCGCCCGACACAGCGCCACAAACTAGTGTCGTATCATGAGGTTTGGGCATCCCTTTTTCGATTGCAGGAGTAGGATGGGGAGGCTGACGCAGCGAA
>DGMY01000015.1 GCA_002388665.1 Opitutia bacterium UBA4506
TCATGCTCCAAAACTACCACCGCCTAACGACCTTCGTCAATACTAATTTGTCTGACCTATTAACTGGACCTTTAGGGGTTAGATTTCGGCTAGCATGGCTTCGTATCGGTTGTTTACGCCGATCTTTTGGAAGATGTGTTCGATATGGTTTTTTACTGTATGGTGACTGATGCCGAGGATCATACCGATCTCTTCGTTGGTTTTTCCATTGCGCATCCAATGATAGACCTCGTTTTCTCTCGGGGTCAGGGTTGCTGTTTTTTTCTTCCCTACTGCCCAGGCTGGGCATTTGCCTGATCTGATTGCTCTCCTGCAACCGGCCGAGTGTTTTGATGCTTGAAAATCAATGCCCACTACGCCGAGAAACTTTCCCTCATAAATGATTGGGGTAATGGTGCTTGTAATACATACGGCCAGGTTCCCGAATCGGTATGGGATGGGGTCTAGGTGGCAGGGGGTCAGCTGTTGTTTGGGGATGCGATACCATTGGCCGCGTTGCGGTGCATCATAGTCTACTACGGGAACCAACTCTTGTTTTCCCTGGGCTCGGTGCCAACAATGGACGAATCTGCCGCTTTCGTCATGTCCTTCGGTCGTACGGAAGGCCTCGTCCTGTCCATCGAGAGCATTTGGCTCCCATACTGTCCAAATGGAGAGGAATCTGGAGTGTGCCTGTAGGGTCTCTTTCAAGATGCCGGAGTAGATGGATCTATCGCGGACACCGACTGCGTATAGGGCCATAAACCCCGCGCGCAGATCCACTAGAATGGGATCCAAATCGTTGGAGCTGTCCCTTCGAATGCTACGACTATCTATCATGATTCCCTCCAATCTTCGCGTTCCTGTTTCGAAATCCGGCTAATGGATTTCAAGCACGATTGATACCAATCCAATCAATTATGGGAGAATCCCCCACTTTCATTTCATTGGGGATCGAGAATTTTCTGAATTTTCCGAAGAAAACTGGGTATGGATATGGTATAATGGACTGATTCCCGGACGGACACCGCAATTGACCGGAAAGCCACTCGCCCGCTTTGCGCAATCGTCCCAATACCGTAACTTCGCCAAGAAGAATCAGTTCTGATCAAGGCCCGGCCGTCCGGGCTTCCAAACGGACTTTCTAATTTGCCATGCCGATTATCGCACCAGAACTCGAATGTGACTATAAAAGTGTTCAGCCGCTGAGAACCTACTACAGGCTCCTTGGCCTACCGGTCCGGAAGCATTTAGGGATGGTACTGCTCTATTTTTTCAAGCAGACACCGCTACTATTCTTTCCATTGGTCATCGCCGAATCGATCCGCGTCGCAGACTCACAGATGGCGGAAAAATGGAGCTACCTCATCCTCTTCTACGGAGCCTACAGCCTTCTCCTGCTCGCAAACATACCCCTTCACATGTGGTATGTCCGCTGTAGCAGTCGAGCGAGCCGAAACATGGAACTGCGATTACGGGCGGCGCTCGTGCGTCGACTCCAGCAGCTATCGATGCACTTCCACGGTGAACGTGAGACCGGGCGCACCCAGTCGAAAGTCCTTCGAGATGTTGATGAAGTCTTTCGATTCTCCGAAATGTACTTCAATCCGGCGATGGGATCGGCGATTTCAATCGTATTTGCTTTCGCCTATACACTGATTCAAGAACCACTCATTGCATTAGGGTACCTAGTAGCAACACCGATCGCGATTAGTCTGATTCGACTTTTCCGGAAAGCGATGCGCCAACGCAACGATTCGCTTCGACAGGATTTCGAAGGAATGTCCCAACGGGTTTCTGAGATGATCGACATGGTGCCCGTTACCCGGGCGCACGGCGTGGAACAAAGCGAGATGCACACCGTTCAGAAGCACCTCGAGCACGTCCACAGTCGAGGTCGTCGGGTTGACCAAATTAATGCGATCTTTGCCTCGAGTGCCTACGTAGTCTTCATGGCCGCAGTCCTCATCATCACTGTGAGTGTCACTTGGATGGTAATTAACGGGCACACCAACATTGAAAAGATTGCCCTCTATTCAGCTTTATTCCAGATGGTCGTCGGATCGGTTCAGCAGTTACTCAACCTCTTTCCACAGTACTCAAAGAGCATGGCATCGATCCGTTCCATAGGAGAAATCCTCGAATGTCCGGACATCGAAGAGAACGAGGGCAAAACGGTAGTCAAGTCGGTGACGGGCCATATCGACTTTCGTCACGTCGTATTCCGCTATCCATCCAGCGACGAACCTGCCGTGGATGACTTCACCCTATCGGTCCCGAACGGAGACTGTGTCGCGTTCGTGGGTGAATCGGGGTCGGGCAAGAGTACTCTGATGCAACTGGCGATTGGCTTCCTCCGCCCCCAAGACGGACAAATCCTGCTCGATGGCAGTCCAATGGAATCCATCGACATGCGCAGTTGGAGACGGCACATCGCGATGGTTCCCCAGCAGACGATTCTCTTTTCCGGAACGATCCGAGACAACGTGGGCTACGGATTGGAGCAATTCACAGATGAAGACATATGGAGTGCACTCGAGATCGCGAACCTTCGCGAAGTCATCACCTCGCTGCCCCTGCAACTTGAGACACCGGTTGGAGAAAACGGATTAAAACTTTCAGGTGGTCAGCGCCAGCGATTGGCCATCGCTCGGGCGGTCATCAGGGATCCCCGCGTAATTATTCTCGACGAGGCAACAAGTGCCCTCGACGTGATCTCCGAGCGGGAAGTACAGGATGCCATTGAGAACCTGATTCGTGGACGCACCACCTTCATTGTCGCCCATCGTCTTTCGACAATTCGGAACGCAGACAAAGTCGTCGTAATGGAGAAAGGCAAAGCGATCGAAATCGGCACACCCCAGGAACTATCAGAACTCGACGGAGCGTTTCACCAATTGGAAGTGAACAGCGCTTGGTAAATTCGATCTCCACCACATCGGTGCGAGAACAGGAACACATTGGTGGGCCCTCGGGGATTCGAACCCCGGACCAAAGGATTATGAGTCCTCTGCTCTAACCGCTGAGCTAAGAGCCCTCCGCAAAGAAACTACTATCGGACAAGAACTCTCCAATGGGCAAGCGCGGAAAAAGAAACTCTCCTCAAATTTTATAATTTTTCCTACTCTGAGGATTGACATCGACCCGTCCCAATTATTTTCTGATCGTTTACTTCTCTGGTGGTAGTAGCTCAGTTGGTTAGAGCATCGGTTTGTGGTACCGAGGGTCGCCGGTTCAAATCCGGTCTATCACCCCATTTTCAGTGAAGCCCCTTGAATGAGGGGCTTTTTTTATTGGGAACAAAGCTCGATCCCAGCGCACGCGGCGACCTTGGCCCGATCACTGATCGGAGGAATCACTCTCTGCAACCTTCGCCGGCAACAGCGCCGCGTCGCTCATCCCATGAATAATCTTTTTATCCGCGGGACAAACTGTCGAGAGCACACCCTCTAGATCGTAAGAAGTCCCGTTCCTGAAAAAGAACGGACAAAGCCGGACCCTCCCCTCCATCAATCGCGGTTCCTCGGAATCGGCAAAAACTGGATGCCGCAACCGCATCGGTTTCTCAAACCGCTGCATCACGTGAAGATTGGATTCTCCATCGCGCATAGCGGAGCGCAGCGCCGCAGTCCAGGCCTCCCGCGACACATCGCTACCCAGGACAACGCTACGCGCTCCCCAGGCGGTTTCATGGAAGCCGCTGACCTTCAAAATCAGATTGCGTTCCCGCTGTGAACCGGCACCCAATTCTTCCCACGAAGAAATCGGCAAGTCCCCGACCGTCGGTGCGTGAAGAAACGCATTGGCTGAAACAGGCGCCGGATCGACCACCCAAGTCTGGGGGACAATTTTAAAGAGGAGCCTACGCACCCGCTTGGAAAGGCTCTCTTCCCAGTATCCTTTCAACTTCGGATGGTGAAGCAGTCCCAAGTTTAGTTTCTCCTCTTGGTAGTGCTTCATCGGAGGGGTGACCTGAACCGCGCCGGCCTCGACTGCTTTCAGTAAATCATCGGCCCACGGAAAATTCGGCAAGTCGAACAGTTCCCAGAACCGGTACAGCACATCAACCTTCTCGGGATTTCCATCGAGTGATGCGCAGACCGTTCCGCCCAGAACCATCAACTCGTCTGGATGAAAAACAAAGACCCGACGACCCTTGCGTTGCAGACATCCGGCCAGCCACTCCATCTCGGGTCGATAGGTTTCGGCCTCGTCGCTCACAACCAAGGCAACAAACGGATTGGCATAGGGTTCGAGACTTCCGGTAATGGCCCGGAAAAAGGCCTCAGGAATCTGATCCTCGGACTCGATAACACCTCCATCGCCGCGGTAGAGCTGATTCAGAAACCCTGTCAGCCCGATCCCCCCCGGCACGGAATCGATTTCGGTTAGACAAAAACCATCTTCGGTGACGAGAAGGTCCGGCCGAATAACGGCAGGCAGCTGATTCTTGAGAGCTCCGCTTCGGCCATGGGCAATGAGTGACTCAGGTTTTCCCCGGTCCAGATACTCTTGGACCCATCCCGCCTCCAAGTCACCATTGCGCAGAATCCTTCGCCCCTCGGCCGCCCGTCTGTACAGCCGCTCGACAGCGAGTTGGAATTCCGCCAACGCCGGACCGATCTCACGAATCGTCTGCAGCTGACGTTCCGACAACGGAAACGCCTCGGGCGAATTCACCCAAGATTTATCCGCAAAAAGCGGGGTTTCACTAAATGCCTTTACCAGCTCCACTCGTTTCATGATTCCAAATCAGCAGTGTTCACAGAAGCCCGTCCGATGGGACCACCAGCTCGCAACCAAGCATGGACAAAAGGATCCAAAGCTCCATCCATTACCTCCTGGACGTTGGACGTTTCCTGACCTGTTCGCAGGTCCTTGACCATTTGATACGGTTGAAAGACATAGTTACGGATTTGATTCCCCCAGGCGATCTCGCCCTTCTCTCCATAGAACTTTTCCATCTCCGAACGTTTTTCGTCCTCCTTCTGTTCGAAAATCCGGGATTTCAAAATTTTCATGGCGGTTCCCTTATTCTTCAACTGGGACCGTTCATTTTGACAAGCGACTACGATCCCGGTGGGCAAGTGGGTCAAACGAACCGCCGAATCGGTTTTATTCACATGTTGGCCCCCCTTTCCGCTCGCCCGGTAGGTATCGATCCGCAATTCATCATCGCGAATCTCGAGATCAATATCGTCATCGATCTCAGCGATCACATCGACCGAGCAAAAGGAAGTATGCCGGCGCTTGTTGGAGTCGAACGGGCTGATACGAACGAGGCGATGCACTCCACGTTCTGCCTTGGCAAAACCGTATGCATTATCGCCAGCGATGCGCATCGTAACCTTGGAAATACCGGCTTCTTCACCCGCCTGTAGGTCCTGAATCTCGACATCAAAGCCGGAGCGCTCAGCCCACCGGGTATACATCCGAAAAAGCATATCCGCCCAATCACAGGACTCCGTGCCACCCGCACCGGAGTGCACACTCAGGATCGCGTTTTTGGAATCGTGAGGACCGCTCAGGAATGACTGTAATTCCAAACGATCGATTTTCTCCTGCAACTTACTTGTCAGCTGTTCGGTTTCGGTTGCGGCCATCTCGGCGTCCTCACCCTCTTCCTCAGCCGCCAACTCTGCCATCGTCTTGACATCGTCGACCTCGGTTTGGAGGACCTCCATCCGTTCCACCAAGCGCTTCAAGCGGCTCACCTCACCGGTGAGCTTCTGCGCGGCATCGGTATCATCCCAAAAGGATGCATCGGCCATTTTTACTTCAGCCGCAGCGATTGCGTCTTTCTTTTTCGCGACGTCAAAGATACCTCCAAAGGTATCCGGCACGCTTATGCAGTTCCTCGATTTGGGAAAGAAGTTCTGGTGTAATCATAAAGGAAGGAGTCTTGGTGACTTTTCGATAAGATGCAATTCGCCCTTGGAAAATTCATCAATCTCTTCTGCTCGGTCAAACGGATTTCGATCACGAAGGTTTTGATGCGCTGCCTTGCGACTCTTCGAATTAGTTGTACACCTCTTCCAATGGGCCAAGCTCTCAACACACTATTTCCCGTTTTCGCGATCATCGCCCTCGGCTATCTATTGGCACGCAAAGGCTTCCTCTCGACATCCTTCCTCTCAGAACTGAATCGCCTGCTATTCTGGGTAGCGCTCCCCTGCCTCATTCTCGACACCCTCGCCCGAGCACCCTCCTTTCCCGAGGAAACGCTCCGGGTATTCCTCATTTTCACCCTTTCGACCACAATCCTCGTGGTTCTGGCCATTCTCACTGCACGAGTGCTGAAACTGCCCCACGACCGGAAGGGTACATTTCTCCAAGCCGCCTTCCGCGGGAACCTTGCCTTCACAGGAATCCCTATCCTGTTGTACGCCACTCGAAACGAACCCGGAGCGGAAGAGATCCTCTCGCAAGCAATCTTTGTCTTTGCCCCGACAATGATCGTCTACAACGCGATGTCCGTATTTTTCCTTGAAGCCAGCCGGACCGGACAAGTGCGCGGCAACCACCTGTCCATGTTAAAAAAGGTCTCCACCAACCCGCTAATACTGTCTGCCGTAGGTGGGGTTATCCTTTATCTTCTTCCAGTTTCTCTACCGACTCCCGTCATCGATTCACTCCAACTGGTAAGCAAACTCGCAGCACCCGGTGCACTTCTCTGTGTTGGAGGAAGTATGGCTGCGGTTTCTTTCCACGGGCGCTACCGAAGCGCCCTTTTTGCCACCGCGCTCAAAGTGGCGGTACTACCGGCGATCTCACTACTGCTCTCGCTCCTGTTTAATTTAAGTCCCTCCTCACTCCTGATCCTCCTCGTACTCAGTTCATGCCCGACAGCCGTGGCCAGCTACGTCATGGCAAAAGAAATGGGGGGCGATGAGGCACTCGCCTCAAGTGCTATCGTATTGAGCACCCTCCTGTGCGTACCCTCACTCACCCTGATCCTCACCTTCGTCTAGGCCTCGTTCCAGTCGACTACCTAGATCCATTCGCAGCGCGCTCCGCTCACGGCACCGCTGCCGATGCCGAGACCGCGACCCCAGCTTTCTTGGCTGATCGCCCCTTCCACCAGTGATGAATAAAGGCAATCGCGCCCAATGCGACGCCCAGGAGAGAGAGCCCTGTCCACCCCATCGCACCCATCATCTTCACTCCGAGAACGGATCCCAAAGAGGCACCGACAAAGTAGAAGAGCATGTACACAGCATTGAGCCGGCTCTGCGCTTTTGGATCGATGGAAAAGACCCGAACCTGATTCGGGATCTGCGCCCCGAAAACACCGATATCCATCAGTAGGATCCCAGTGATCAATCCGGGAAGGCTATTTCCCCACAAGACCATCACCGAAAATCCAACCACGACTAAAATGATCCCCGTAGAAATGAGAAACCGCGCCCCCATCCGATTGACCAACCGTCCCGACACCTTCGCCCCGATGATTCCCGCCATCCCCACAAAGCCGAACATCCCGGCCTGCTGCACTGAATAATCAAAGGGTTCGCCCATTACATGAATCGCAAGGGTAGCCCAGAGCGCATTGAAAGCAGCAAACCAAAGGGCTCCAGTGATGGCTGCTTCGCGGAGTAGCGGCTGCGTTCTCACGAGAGTGACCATCGACCCCAGCAACCGCGGATAGGAAAGACTGGCGGAAGGGCGACTACTCGGCAGGAACACATACAGCAAAATCCCCATCACTGCGGCGATCCCCGCAGCGAAAAGGAAAACGCTGCGCCACCCCCAATGTTCGGCAATAAAACCACTCAACGTGCGGGAGACTAGTATCCCCGCAGTCAACCCCGTCATCAAAGTTGAAATCACCGCTCCCCTTCTCTCTGGTCCCGCCAGTGACGACGCAAATGGGAGCAACTGCTGAGTGATGTTGGCACTCAACCCCACAAGGAAAGTAGCCCCAACCAAAACCCAGAGGCTACCTGAAAAGTACATACCCAGGAGGCCTACGACCAAGGCGATTGACAGATTCCGGATCAGGTACCTGCGATCCGTGCCATCCCCCAGAGGTGAGATAAACAGAATCGCTGCCGCGTAACCGAGCTGCGACGCAAAGGGAATCCACCCCAACGAACCCTCCTCGACATTGAGCGACTCTCCCATGGACGGCAACAACGGCTGGTTGTAGTAGAGATTGGCGACTGTCGCAAATACTGCGGTGGTCATGAGAAGAAGCAGGCCTCTGCTCAAATGTGGATTGGTGGATTGAGTACTCATTCGATCAGGCGACTAGAATACCCGATCCCGTTCCATAAGAGAAATATTCCTATTTGATTATACTCATACCTATATTGTATAAATCACTGGTGTCCAGTTAAGGGCCATTTAGAATTTTGTAACTTCTTCATTTCGAGCATTTAATGCATAGAAAGGCATGTGACGCATTTGAACGGACTGGCCGCTACTGGCCGAGTTCATTCTCAATAAGGGATGAACTCCGGACGCCTCATCTTCACCCAGATTACCGATATGATCCATCGCGAGCAGTTCAACCGCTGCATGGCTTTGCACCCGATGCCAAGAGCCAGCAAGAGCATGAGCGCCCGCGACCAATTTCTCTCCATGGCTTTCGCCCAGATTACTTTTCGGGAGAGCCTGCGCGATATCGAGGCGTGTTTGGATGGTTGCGCTCATTGCCATGCGATGGGCATCCGGGGAAACATCGTTCGAACCAATCTCGCCTATGCGAACGAGAATCGTGATTGGCGCGTTTACGAAGCTATCGGGAAGACACTTATCCGCAAAGCCCGCCGACTGTATGCCGAAGACTCGAATGGACTCGATCTCGATGAGATCGTTTACGCACTCGATGCTTCGACCATCGACCTGTGCCTTTCGATGTTTCCTTGGGCTCATTTCCGACAGACCAAAGCTGCGATCAAATTGCATACGATGATCGACTTGAGAGGCGCCATCCCAGTGTTCATGGACATAACCGATGGAAGCGTTCATGATGTGAACGTTCTTGACCGGATCGCTTTCGAACCGGGAAGCATCTATGTCATGGACCGTGGATACGTTGATTTCGCTCGCCTGTATCGCATTCATCAAGCTGGTGCTTTCTTCGTTGCACGAGCCAAGAGCAACATGGCTTTCTACGTGAGCGAGTCCCGTCCCGTCGATAAATCCAGTGGATTGCGTTGCGACCAGAGCGTCGGATTGAAGACTCCCAAGAGCAAGCGGGACTATCCCGGTAAACTCCGTCGCATCCGTTTCGTCGATCCCGCAACGGGCAAAAGTCTTGTCTTTATCACCAACCATTTCGGTCTGCCAGCCATTGTAGTCGCCCATGTCTATAAGAGTCGTTGACATATCGAGCTGTTCTTCAAGTGGATCAAGCAGAACCTCCGGATCAAGGCGTTCTACGGAACCTCCGAGAACGCGGTGAAGACCCAGATCTGGATCGCCATCTGCGTCTACCTCATGGTGGCCTGTCTCAATAAGGTGCATGGATTTGGTGAAAACCTCAGTCGGATTCTGCAAGTTTTGAGCGTCAACGTTTTTCAGAAAATACCTATCCATCAGCTGTTTATGGATTTTTGCACAAATTTTGATAAATCTCAATTACCTAATCAGCTGACATTCAACAACTTCCTAACTGGACACTAGTGTGTATAAATAAAACATGGAAACCCGCGTGCTCAAAAGCTTCATCGCCGTCGCTACCCTACAGAACTTTTCATCAGCGGCGCGAAAGCTGAACACTGTTCAACCCGCCATCAGCCGGCACATCTCGGACCTGGAAGAAGAGCTCGGCGTAAAACTATTCTGGCGAACCACGCGCGAAGTGAAAATAACACCTGCGGGCTTGAGCCTCCTGAAAGATGCGCAAGCGATGCTTCAAAGTGAAGACGAAGCGAAGGAGCGAGCGCGACGCGCAGCGAAAGGAGAAATTGGTCGCTTGCGAATTGGCTATCTTCCCTCGGCGTGCTTCAGCTTTCTTCCGGACCTCGTGAGAGCCTACGCGGAACAATACCCCGAAGTGCATATTCGCCTGATAGAGATGTCGGCTCAGGAGCAGATCGATGGATTCGCGGAAGGCACCATCGACGTCGGCTTTTCACGACCGCTTCCCCAAGCCGACCTTAAATCACTCACAGTGAAGGAGATCTATGAAGACACTCTCCTCGCAGTACTCCCAGAGCGGCACTCTCTCTCGAAGAAACAGAGAATCCATCTGCGCCAACTGGAGAACGAATCGTTTGTACTCTACAACCGCACCGGTGCCGTTGGGCTCTTCGACCAAATCATTAGCGCCTGTGTCACCAACCAATTTACCCCGCGTATCACCAGCCAACCCGGGAACATGCAAACTGTACTCACAGAAGTCGCAGCAGGTCTCGGAGTCTCAATCGTCCCCGGATGCATCAGACACCTCCATACAAAAGGCTGCACCTTCCTACCGATCTCCAAATGGAAGCCATCGATTCCACTGCAAATACACTACCGCACCGAGCCCACGCGACCGATTGATGACGCCTTCGTAACCCTCGCGCTCCAAAAAAAGTCCAAAATCCGGAAACTGGCGCTATAAACAGACCTTCATCTTTCCTTCCGACACGCACACGCCCAATGAAACCCGAGCAAAAGAAACAATGAAGGCATACTCGCCACCCCTACTCCAATGGACAATTCGCCTCTTGGCGATCGCGGTACCCTTACTAGGTACACCCGTAGTTCAGGCTCAAAACGAGTGGATATTGACAAACGCTTCCATCGACGAATCGCGCCTTGGGCCCAACGGAAATCCCTCCATTCGAATCGAGCCCGGAGGTAGTGCCTTGCTGAAATTCAACGAAAACTACGGTTCCGGGAATGTCTCACTAGCGGTTTGGGACGACGGTACCGCAGCACCGACAGGAAACTTGCGAAGAGTCGGCCCGCGCTGGGGCGTTGCGACCAACACCGGCTATCTCCTCGGCGCTATCATGTATGCCCCGTACCTATCGGACAAAGGATCCATCTGCATCCTAGACGCGAATCCTCGTAAGACTGGTTGGTTCGGCGGCTTGCATTATTACTCCCACCGCACCTATCCGCCGAAATGGCAAACTTGGCAGTTTGACTTCGACCCATCTAAAGGAGTTACCATCAAAGTCGATGGGAAGCAGGTTCCTCGAAAAAGATTCGATTGGAACGAAACTGCCATCACCGGAATGAATCAGGTTGCACTCTTTGGAGATGAACCGGGAAAGGCTGGAGCCCAGACTATCTGGGTGGCAGTAATTGAAATCGAGACCGGCCCACCTATGGCGACCAAGCCAGTCAAAGAACCACCGAGCCCTACCGTAGTTCCCGGATCGGATCCCGAGCCCACGGGAACGGTATGGCACCTCAAGCAGGAACTGCAGGGCCAGCATCCCCGACTACTGATCACACAAGAGGAGCTCCCTGAACTTCGACAATTCTACTACAGCGAAGCGGGCGAACCATGGCGCCGAAAGATCGAAGGGTACCTACCTGCCGCCACACCTCCGACGCACAAAAATTTCCTACGAGACGCGACAGACGCCCAACGACAGGGCCTATGGCGACTCCCAACGGTAGCGCTCCACTACCTCATTACGGAGGACCCCGAATCTCTAAAAAATGCTCGGGGTTTCCTCGAAACCTTCTCGGAGCTCCCTACATGGGAACTTGGAAAGGAGAACAACAGCGGGATGGCGGCCGCCAACATCATGATCGGCGCTGCACTGGCCTATGATTGGCTCTACAACGATTTGGATCCTGAATTCCGGGAACAGTTCGGCAATAAACTTCGATACCATGCCCGCGCCATGTACTACGGCGGCCATCGAAAGGGAAATCCAGGCCCTCACTACTGGCAAAACGATCCCGCAAACAACCACCGTTGGCACCGAAACGCCGGACTCACCCTCTCCATCCTCGCAGTGTATGAAAGTCGACCTGAGGAGCAGTGGCTTCTGCAGCAAACAATAGAAGAGCTAGACTTCGTTACTCAGTGGCTACCCGAGGACGGCTCCAGCCACGAAGGCCCCAGCTACTTCACCTTCGGAGGCAATCATCTGGTACTCGCGATGGACGCCGCAGATGGGGCTATTGGCACGAACTATCTACAAAACGAATACCTACAGCGCATTGGGGAATTCCGCCTTCACACCCTGTTGCCCGGCATGAGTGGCATTTTTCCATTCGGAGATGCGCACCAAAACTCAGTCGGCGGATACAACAACTTCCTGTTGAAAGGCGCATCCATTCATCAGCAAGCCGCGATCAAGGACGGGCTCTATCAGCTTCTCGAAACTAACCCCAAAACATATGAGTTCGGCTGGTTTTCACTCCTCTGGGAGGATCCAGACCTTTCGCGCGGAGAACTCTCCGACCTAGAGACCGAAGCCTATTTCGCGGATATAGGATTTGCATCCATGCGGGATGGATGGTCCTCCGATGCTGTGGCAGCATCCTTCATATGCGGACCCTTCGGCGGCTACGGCCTGGTCGACTACAGCGACGGCGGCAAACAATATATCAATGTGGCTCATGATGATCCCGATGCCAATGAGTTCCTCATCGCGCGGGGTCCCTACCTACTGGTTGATAGCGATGGATACTCGAAGCAAAAGGCCTCTCAGAACCACAACACAATATTGGTAAATGGGATGGGGCAAATGAGCAAAGGACGCCCCGAAAACACAGTATGGTCTCAACCAGGAGGCAGTATGGAGAAGATGGCCTACATCACAGCGTGGAAACCGACCAGTAAAGTAATCGCAATTGAAGGAGAAGCCGCCGGATCCTACCTCGCCTACAAGAACAAGAAGAGCGGCAGATCGCGCCCCGCATTGGACCGATACCGTCGAACCTTTTTGTGGGTAGAGAACAACTACATATTAGTCCTCGATGACATTCGCTCACCATCACCAGTTGAAGTAACCTGGCTACTCCAAGCCTCTGCAATCTCCCCCGTGGGAGAAATTGATGAGCAGCGTTTTCGACTCTATGAGGCAGAAGAGAAGATGGATATGCAATGGTTCTCCGACCCCTCAATGCAAAGTAGCTTTCATGATTCTCCAGCTGATCATCGAGGAGAATCGATGGGATTGAAACAGATTCGCCTTCAAGGGACGAGCGACCGGCACCGGATCGCCAGCACCTATGACGCATGGGACAACGGCGACCTCACGATGGAATTGACAACAGTCGACGAGAACACAGCAACGATCCGGGTGACTGGTCCCGGCTTCAAAGACCTTTGGACATGGGAAGCCGCGATCAACGGAAACACTGCATCGACCTTAATTATGGAAAGGATTCAGGGGAATACGGAAGGACTCCCCTTCGAGCTCGGCCCGAAAGATACCCGCATTGAGCCGCTCTCTCGGAACATCGATTGATGTTTGGTCTCATCAAGTTAGAAGGCCCTCATTCCGTAGCAATTTCGCGCCGACAGGACATGGCCGAAACCAACCCGTCCGACTACTGATCCAATCTCATATAGAGCGATAACCCCAGCTGGAGATGGCCGTTTTCCAGGCGAACGAGCACCTTGTTCCGTCCCTTCTTGAAATAGACCTTACGGAACCCTTCCGACGGAGACCAATTCTTATGTTGGTTGGAACTGTGCCACACCGGTAGATCGTTGATCCAGACATCGGAGCGATCGTCACTACCGATGGCCAACCAAGCCTCGCCCGCCTCTTCGAAGAAAATCTCGGTATAGAAATAATAGATCTTCCAAGGTTCCCAACCGTAAGGACGGATGACCGGCGGGAAGAAACTCGCGTATTCCCAGCGCATCATCTGCCCATCTTCGCTCAAATAGCGGGCATCCAAATCTAGAATCGACTCGGGCGGATAGACCTTCTGTCGATTCGCGCGGTGAGCATTATCGTAGCGACTGAGAACATACCAATCACCAATAAAGACCCAATCTCCACTGTAATCACTCGCTTTGACCACCTTGCGTGCACTGTGCGCGCCATTCAATTGCTTCCGATTCTCCCACAGCGGAGGACGTTGATCCGGTGGTACCGCCACCGGTTTTTCGTCAAGGTTCCGCCCACGCATCTGATCGGTAATATCGAGCCATTTCCCTGATCTGGCGTTAGCAAGCTCTCCCAATGACTGCTGTTGGGCGATCGCCTGATCACCCGACAAAACGGCACCCCCGCTCATCTGGTCCAGCATCTCTTCAATCGCATCCATTGCGGCCATTCCCTGAGCAGCGGCCTCCATGGCCTCCTTAGCTGCGGTCACATCTTCGACCGCTTGCTCGGTGTGCTCCTTCGCCTCTTTCTTCTCGCTAACCTCAGCCACTTCGGCATCGACCTCAATGACCGCAGCCAACGCCACACGAAGCTGCTCGACAGCCTCTTCGGCCTTCTCGACCTGATCCTCGGACATCGTTTCGAGATCTTTCACCACTTTCTCGACGAGTTCCCCGGTCACCTCGACCTGTTCATCCAATTTTACGAGCTGTTCCCTCTTCTCTTTCAGTTCTTTCAGCTCCTTCTCTTTCTTTGGATCCTTCGCCTTCTGCTCGGCCAACTCTCTCTCTTGTTTCTCGATGGCCTCTTCTACCTCTTCAATCTCGGCTTCGACCAACTCTTCGGCGGCCTCGATCTCCTTCAGAGCCTCCTCGAGATTCATCTCCACCTCGGTTAGGTCCTTCTGCAATTTTTCCTGTAACTCAGACCGCTCTTTTTCCAACTCCTCCTGCAACTGCGCATTCTCCTGTTGCACCTGCGACGCAGACTCCTCTGTCATGGATTCCGCCAGGGCCTCCATCGCGGCAATCTCCTCTGGGGTCATCTCCTCAAGTTCCGCCTCCGATAGTTCTTGCTGGGCGGGCGGCTCTTTCTCGAAGCTGGCCAGCAGCTCCTTCGCGTTGGCTACAATGGCATCCGTCTCCCGCAAGACGATTGAGAGCTCGTCTTGGTATTGCTTCACGGCTTCGGCATCCTTCGCAGAATTCGTCAACAAGCCTTCATCCACCTCAGCCCGCTCACTCAAAGGGGTAAGTGTCGATTCCAGCGAACGGTCCAACGTCTGCCGCTGAATGAGGGACAACTCAGCCGCGCGGATTTCCCGGTACATCTGAACAATCTCCGCCTCCAATTGCTGTGCTTCCTCATAGGAAGAATAGACATCAAGCGATGAAGCCTCTCGATCTTCACGCAGCTCGTGTAACTCCAGCCCACCAATCAACGTATTGGCTGATCCCTTCTCCGCCCCACCAAGATCCACAGTCTCCTGGGCGAAGGCCCCCGGCAGAGCGGTAAGGGCGGAAAACACGGCAAAAAGCTTTCTCACCATTCTCATCGCTCACCTCCAACCGTTGAAGATTTTTCAGCGAGAGCCGCCATCAAAGATTTGACCGTATTCGCAAATTCGACCTGAGCCTGAAGACCCTCGGTTATGGGACCTAAATCGGGTTTCTTGGCGAAGATACCGCGGAACAAATTCTCGATCTGCTTGACCCGTTTTTCGGCCTTCGCACTCGGCCGGTAGTCCTTCTGCTTATCCAACTCGAGCTTGGCCTTCTTCAGCTGCTGGCTCACCTTCTTTTTCTCGCGCTCGAGCTCTATTTCCTGCGCCCGCAATTCTGCGAGCGCGGTTTTGTCGTTCTCAGGCAAAGCATCTATCCGCCGGCGCAGTTCGGCCTGCTGCTCAGCGACAGATTTGATCGCAGCAGTCGACGACTCGATCCGATCGTTCAACTCTGACCGCTTTGCCTGTACCGCTCGCTCACCCTCGACATTGGCCGTTTCGAAATCCTTCAGCGTTTTCGAGTAGGAAGCATTTTTATTAATGGAATCATCCAAGTACTTGGACGACCGGGAAGAGAAGCTCTGGCTCAGACTACTGCGCACTCGGTTGTTTGCCACCTGTGCCGAATCCATTGCGGAGTTCAAGTCGCTCCACTGCTTCTCGATCGAAGGATCCTGTACCCATGAAATCGTGACCTCCGTCGTATTGATGAGCGCAAAGATTCGGGAGGTTTCATTCCGGACAATATTCATCTGCCGATCGACATCGTCCCGGAGATCTCTGACCTCCACCAATAGTGGTAGAGCGCTCTCTACCTCATGATCCTCGAGTAGAGACCGAACCGACGGTTCGATCTCTATACTGGCTTGGGCGCTCAGCAACATCTGTTGATAGGCGGCGATGATCTTCGATTGCGACTCAAGAAGCCGGCTAAACAATTGAACAGCGTCTCTCGGCGCATCCTCGACCATCTCCTCTTCAAAAGAGCGCAGCTGGGCCATCTTCCGATCTCGGATTCGCCCCATCGCTTCCTTAATGGCCTGCAGCTCGGAAACCTGTGAACGCAGCACCACGAGATTCGCGTCTTCCACATGGCGCTGCAGCTGCTCCGCCTGTTCGCTATTTATCTTTAACTTTCGGTCGGTGGGCTTTCGCGGCGGGTCTTCCGGTAGCGTAAACCAGATGATCAAGACAATGACATGCAGAGCCACCGACGGAATGATCCAGACCAACCGACTGGATTTCTTCTCATTGAAGGGAGAATCGATTTCGGAATGACTCATGGAAATTGATTCACCTCTTAGGATTCCGGACTATCTGTACTCTGGGTATGGATCGCGTAATTCTTCAGCCCCTCGTAGTTACACAAGTCCATTACCTGAATCAGAAACCGCGATGGAGCATTCCGATCTACCTTGATCCGCAAGTGGCCCTCCGGATTCGTCTCGGCCCACAGCCTGATCTTATTGTGTAACTCTTGTTGACCGACCGGAGTAGCGCCCCAGTAAAAATTCCCCATCGCATCGACCCCGAGATTCTGTACCTGCATCGCAGAACTCGAGACGGCTGAGATAGCCGGATCAGGGAGCTCTACCTGAATTTCCTGTTCCGGCTTCTTCATCGTAGTCGAAACCAGAAAGAAAATAAGCAACAGAAACACGCAATCGATCAGCGGGCCCATATCGACGCCGATATCATCGCCGTCATCCAAATCCAAACGCATGGCCTACTCTCCTTCCTCTATAGACGAACCTGGAGCGCCGCCAGGAACGACCGCATTCGGCCCAA
Source organism: Opitutia bacterium UBA4506 (assembly GCA_002388665.1). Lineage (GTDB taxonomy): Bacteria > Verrucomicrobiota > Verrucomicrobiia > Opitutales > Puniceicoccaceae > Puniceicoccus. Next base: position 17,020 of record DGMY01000015.1, read on the forward strand.
ACCACCGACTGATGATGTGGCTCAACTGACCCTCCAATCCCAAGGCCAGCATATTGGTCCGGATGCGAAAGAAGTGATAAGCTGACAAAGCGGGGACAGCAATGACGAGACCGATAGCCGTAGTCATCAGCGCGTAGGCGATGTCCGATGCCATGATGGATGGATCGCCCAGCTCGCCGGCCAATGCCACAGACTCGAAAGCGCCAATCATACCGTAGACGGTACCGAAGAGGCCCAACAGCGGGCTGATCGTCGCGACAACAGCAAGAGGATAAGCACGCTGCAAGTGCAAGCGCATCTCACGACTGGCCAAATCTCCGGCCATCGTCGAAATGTCTGAGCGGGGCGATTCCCGATGATCCACAATTTCGATCAGCACCCGCCCCAAGGTCGAATGACTGTTCGAAGCCAGGCGCTTCACACCCTCCACATCACCTTTCTCCCACAGCCGGTCGACACCCGCTGCGAGGCCGGACGGTGTGATTGCCGACTTCCGGAGGTTAAAGAGGCGCTCAAAAGCGAAGGAAAAGCCGACAATAGAGACTGCTAGAAGGGCAATCCCAGTCCTCCCACTTTCGCGAAGCTTCTCGATCAAAGCACTTGATTCGCTGACCTCCTCCGACACCTCTTCAACTGGTTGTTCCAGCGCGGGGTCAACAGGAGCTACTTCTTGTGCGTATAAGCCGACTGAATACAATACAGTACCGCAGAAAAAGAGCAGCAGAAGGGGGATTTTATAGGGGATTTTCATAATACAAACTGAACCTGAATCAGTACGTTAAGCAGCGATTGCCGACACTGTCCAGAGATGAAGTAGTTGAAGGCCCGATGATATTATCCCAACACCGATAACCCTTCGAAAAAAATCCCATAAGACTTTGCTGTACAGAATCTTTCAAAAAGGTCAGGATTTCTCTCAAGAGGAGTCAAACAAACGAAAAAAGAACAAATTGACCACTCACACGGATCAACGATCAACCCATAATCCAACCATTCGGTCCGATATCGGTTACCAGGTATCTCTCGAATTGGCGCCTCCCTCCGGATTTTATAACGCTAAATAAACACGCGCAGCTATCCAACCTCCGCCCAAGCGCGCAGAGCAATCTCCTACCGGCCCGAAACAGCTTCACCCACAGCACGGAACGGGCCTGTGGGGACCATTACCGCCCCAGCGAACTAGCCACCCTGGCCGTAATACGCACCTTTTCCGTGCTTACGCCTGAAATGCTTATCCAACAAAGCCTGCGAAATGCCATTCGCATCGGGTTGCAATGACAACGTGTGGAGCGCCATCTCCGCGACAATCTCCAAGGCGATCGCATATTCGACCGCCTTGGCTGCCGATCGATTCCAAACAAAGGGGCCATGCCCTTTGACCAGGACTGCGGAGAAATCCAGAGGGTCCAACTCCTTAAACCGTTCGATGATCACATTCCCCGTCTCCCACTCGTAGTCTCCTCCAATTTCCTCCGCAGTCATTGAGCGGGTAATGGGCACCGCTCCGTAAAAGTGGTCGGCATGGGTAGTCCCCAGGCACGGAATCTCCTTACCGGCCTGAGCAAACGAGACAGCGCAACGGGAATGTGTATGAACAACCGAGCTCACTCCCGCCTCAGCGAACGCGAGAAACAATCGGCGATGTGTCGGAGTATCGGAGGAGTATCGAAGGGATCCCTCAACAATCTTTCCATCGAGATCCACGATGACCATATTCTCTGGGCACAGCTGATCATACGCTACCCCACTCGGCTTGATCGCAAACACCCCGGACGTCTCATCGAGGACACTGACGTTTCCAAAAGTAAGGTCGACGAGCCCGGTTTTGGGAAGCGATACATTCGCCTCGTAACACTCTTCGCGTATCGTTTTGTAATTCATCGGCTACAACCCCCGAATCCCATAATAGATCTCTCCAAGGCGAAGATCCTGTTTGAATGAACGCAACTCGGTGCCTTGATCAATGAAAACACACTCCACTCCGGCCATCTCAGCCAGCATCTCGACTTGCTCGGAAGAAACGTCAAAACTGAAAGCAGTGTGATGCGCTCCGCCCGCCTGAATCCATGCTTCCGCCGCGACCGCCAGAGACGGCTTAGCATCCCAAAGGACCCGAGCGACGGGAAGGTTGGGCATCTCTTCGGGGATAGCGACGCTCTCCACATTGTTCACAAGGAAGCGGAACCGATTCCCGAGATCCACTAACGAGGCATTGATCGCAGGCCCCTGTGCACCGTTAAACACCAAGCGCACGGGGTCAGCCTTGCCACCGATCCCGAGCGGATGCACCTCGCAGCCGGGCTTCTCGCAGCTGATTGAAGGACAGATCTCCAACATATGTGAGCCGAGACAACGAGCCCCCGCGGGATCAAAATGATAGGTATAGTCCTCCATGAAGGAAGTACCTCCACTCTTCCCCTGCCCCATTACCTTGAGGACGCGTACAAGGGCCGCATGCTTCCAATCCCCCTCCGCACCGAAACCGTACCCGTCGGCCATCAATCTCTGGGTCGCCAGACCCGGCAGTTGCGCCATCCCGTGGAGATCTTCAAAAGTATTGGTGAAGGCAGCATACCCCCCTTCTTCCAGGAAACGTCGGAGTCCGATCTCGATCCGAGCGGCCTCCCGCAACGATCCACGTTGGGAACCACCCACCACCAAATCGGGTGAAAGAGAATAGTCATCTGCATAGGCACGACAGAGTGCGTCGACCTCCGATTCGGTTACTTTCTGGATCACCTCGACCAAGTCTCCGACACCGTGGGTGTTGACCGAAATCCCGAAGACCCGTTCAGCCTCGACCTTGTCACCATCAGTGACGGATACATACCGCATGTTGTCCCCGAACCGGACAACCTTAAGATGCTGCATCTCATCCCACGCGGCAGCTACGCCAGCCCAATCCGCCAACTGGCGGCGGACGCCAGCATCCTCCCAGTGACCGACGATCACCTTACGCTGGATGCGCATGCGGGTCATCATATGGCCGTATTCCCGTCCCCCATGGGCGGACTGGTTCAAATTCATGAAATCCATATCGATCTCTCCCCAAGGGATATCTCGATTGAACTGGGTATGCAGATGACAGACCGGCTTGGTCAGACAGTTCAAACCGCTGATCCACATTTTGGCTGGAGAGAAAGTATGCATCCATGTGATCAGGCCGATACAGGATTCGTCGTTGCTGGCAGCACTACAAGTGGCCCGAATCTCTTCGGGGGTAGTAACGATCGGTTTGTAGATGATCTGGACCGGCATACCGGCCTCACCCGAGAGTGAATCGGCTACCACCTCAGCATTGACCGCCACCTTCCGCAGGGCTTCCTCTCCGTACAAGTGCTGGCTACCGGTAACGAACCAAATTTCTTTTGTATTTTTATTTATCATACTATTTCCCGTTCAATTTCAGGAGAAGCGCGCAGCATCCTTGATTCGAAGAAGTTCCTTCATCACATTTCCCAGATCGCTCGGACCGGAGACACCACCGAACGAATCATGCAACTTCAGATACAACCCGAAGAGCTGATCATACACCGCATGAGCGTCGGGGTCCGGGCGGTATACGAAACTCTTCAGCGAAGTCATTGCCTGCTGTGCAGTCGTAAAATCCGGGTACTCGCCTGCGACAACTGCAGCTGCGACACAGGCACCGAGAGCGCAAGTTTGGGAGGAGGAAGAGACACACATCTCACGACCGGTGACATCCGCGTAGATCTGCATTAGCATCGGATTCTTCTCGGCAATTCCCCCTGCACAAACCACCCGATGAATGGGCACACCGTACTCGACAATACGCTCGATAATCGCCCGCGCTCCAAAGGCGGTGGCCTCGATCAAGGCTCGATAGATCTCAGCCTGCGTCGTTTGCAGAGTTTGTCCGAGAATCAACCCAGTCAGACGTTGATCGACCAGGACGGTCCGGTTCCCATTGTTCCAATCAAGCGCGAGGAGGCCGGCGGTCCCTGGGGCTTGATCCGCAACGGATTCGGTCAACTCGGCGTGAGCAGAAGGGTCGTTCCCGCAGACTGTCTCAACCCACCATTTAAAAAGATCTCCGCAAGCACTTTGCCCGGCCTCGACACCATAGACATCCGGCAGAATCGCCCCCTTCACAATGCCACAAATACCGGGAATGTCTTTGACCTCTTTGGCCGCGGAAACGACCGCGCAGTCACACGTAGAAGTGCCGATCACCTTGACCAGAGTGCCCTCGGTCACCCCGGATCCGATGGCTCCGTAGTGGACATCAAATTCTCCTATCGAAATGACCGTACCCTCACTCAACCCAAGTCGACCCGCCCACTCTTCACACAACCTTCCCGCCCGAGTAGAAGCGTCGAACGCCTTCTCATAAAGACGGCGGCGGAGTGCAGCCAATTGGGGGTCCAGCATCGCGAGAAATCCTTCGTCGGGCAAGCCACCCCAATCTTCCGCGTACATTGCCTTGTGGCCAGCCGCACAGACCCCGCGCACCACCTCTTTCGGATCGGAAATTCCCGCGAGAACGGAGGGTACGTAGTCACACAATTCGATCCAGCTATACGCAGCCTCAAAAACATCCGGATCAGTCTTCAAGCAATGCCAGAGCTTACTCCACCACCACTCCGAGGAATACGTGTTTCCACACTTCGCCAGAAAATGGGGGCGATGCTCACTGGCGAGCCGCGTAATCTCCGCTGCCTCTTCGGTAGAAGTATGATCCTTCCAAAGCCAGCACTGGGCATTCAGATTGTCCTTCCAGCGCTCCTGCAATGCCAGCGGAACATTCTGATTATCGACTGGAATCGGGCTCGACCCAGTGCTGTCTACACCGATACCCACAATGGCACCCGGATCAAATCCCGGGACCGCCACACTCGCTTCCGAGAGCGCCCCTTTGATCGACTCCTCTAACGCGAAGAGATAGTCTGCGGGACTTTGGCGGGCGAGATTCGAGTCCCGACTATCAATCAGCACTCCCTCGACGCCACTCGGATAGTTTACGACGGCGAGACCAACCTCTTTGCCGTCGGTGCAGTCCACGATCAACGCTCGGGCCGAGTTGGTGCCGAAATCAATTCCCAGGGTGAAAGCCATACCTCGCAGACTATCCGACCCGTCCTCGAAAGAGAAATCCCCCAACAACTTGACAGTAATGTTGCTCGGGTGGAGACTCTCCCGGATGAAGCGGATAACGATGACCGACATCGCCCGGGAAGCAGGAGTGTCGAAAAACACGGTATCTCTCGCCTTGCGCAATGACCCACAGATTTCCGAGGCCACCCGGACACGCATTCAGGGTATCGCCCGCGAGATGGGATATCAGCTCAATCCCATCGTCTCCAATTTGATGGCGCAGCTGCGCTCGAGCCGCCAATCCCCAACCACAGCCACCCTAGCCCTCATCAATGCAAACGAGAACGAGCATGCCTTTGAGGAGCACCCGACGATCCCGCGATACGTAAGCGGATGTCGAAAGCGGAGCCAGCACCTCGGGTACAGTATGGACACCTTTTGGCTCAACGATCCGGATCTCGATGCCTCCCGTCTGCATCGAATTTTGGTCTCACGAGGCATCCGCGGTGCGGTCATCGTCGGTCTAATGAACAGCAACCGCCTCCCGGAGTCGTACAACCTAATCTGGAACAGCTTTCCCTGTATCGTCACGGGGGTTCGCACACGAAGTCCGGCACTCTCTTTCGCCAGCACCGACCACCACATCATCGCCCTGAGAGCCTTTGAGAACGCGCGGGCTCTCGGCTACAAACGTCCGGGACTGGTCCTGGACCAAACTATCGATGACCTCGTCGAAGGGCGCTTCACGGCCGGCTATCGCATCGGGCAGAGCGCGCTGCCCGATGACCAGCGCTTAAATCCATTCTACGAAGTCTCGGCCGTCGCGCATGACCGGGCACCCTTCCAAGCTTGGTATCAACGCGAGAAACCCGACGTCATCTTCACACTCTACAACGGAGTCCGCACATGGCTGGAAGAAATGGGGTTGGCGATTCCCCGAGACATCGGATTGATCCAACTGGAATGGCGGCACGATCGTCCGGAATGGGCCGGAATGGATCAGCACAACGACCTAAGCGGAGAAGCTGCCGTCGACATGGTAATCAGCATGATCCACGGCAACGAGAATGGAGTCCCCCCGTTTCCCCGAGCGACCCTGATCAGTGGATCATGGGTGGAAGGAAAGACTGTGCGCCCCCAATAGGAACGTTCCGAATTCACTCCTGTTCCGGAATATTTGCACACGCGAACGACCCTAGAGGGCCGAATCGACCGGATAAACCTTTACTCGAAGAATCCCGCTTACTACTAGTGTACCCAGACCGCCTATCCACGCCAGTAGTCGCCTACGAGAAAGCCAAATGACCACACAATTTTCGGGCAAACGATGGACCGCCCTGCCCTTCGTCACACATCTGTTACCGGTGGCCGCAATCTGCTTCCTCGCGACCGAGGTGACAGCCAGCGAGACCGCTCCGCCAGCGGATTCATTCTCGGAGGTCTTCGCGGAAGGTAAATTGGAGGGGCAAATTGGTGTGGGTATCAATGCCGAGGACAATCAGAACCTAAACAATTCCGGATTCTCGTGGGGTTACATTGAAGCAAAATATACAACTGCTACATGGAACGGACTCAAAGCGGGAGGGTCCTTCCTCGGCGTAACAAAGATTTGGGAAAACCATTCGGGTGACTATTCCTCGGTGTTTACCGAAGACCTCGATCTTCAGGAATTATTTCTCGATTACCGCAACGAGGAGGAGACTCTCGGAGCACTGATCGGCCGGGCCACCATGCCGTCCAACCCCGGACTCGACGGAGATTACCAACAAGGAGTAAACCTCCACGCGGGCAGCGCAGCTGGATATTCCATAGACCTATCGGTCATCAACCGCTGGATCAAGTATTCGACCTACAACTACGACCGCCACGGAATCACAGGTTGGGATGATATTGATGCGGTGAACGGGGACGCCGGAGAGCTCTTCTTTGCGTCGGTCGTTCAGATACCGGTGGGCGAGAACTTCAGCGTCTCTCCCTACCTCAATTATCAGGACGACGTCATGATCTACTACGGGGCGACATTCAACGCGAGCGTTCCGACTGATTCGCTAGCCGAGAAGAGCTACTGGGAGACAAACCTAATTCTAGCCATCTACGACAACCAGGTTCCCAAAGCGATCGAGCCCGACTATGAAGATGCTCGGGGCGGGCTTCTCTACACAGGGTTAGCGTTTGAGGAATACACACTCGGCGGCGGGATATACTGGATCAGCGATGACACCATCAATACAGGGGCGGGAGCGTTCAACATCTTTGACCCTCTCAAGCAGGACGACCTCTACCCCTACAATGATGAGAACGACATGCTGCTCTTCTATCTCAAAGCATCCGCCCAATGGGGAAATCTCACCGTGTACCCCGCAGTGGGTATCGGTCGAAATTATGCCGTGGATTCCGACTCCCTCGAGCTCGACCTACTTCTGCGCTACGATCTCCCTGGCAATTTTGTCCTCGAAGGCTACCTCATCTACGTCGAGTTCGAGGACTCGACACTGGCGAACTACAGCATTGGCGGGGCGACGATCGGCTATAATTTTTGAGGAATCAGAAAAGTCGATCTACGACGACGATCATAATTCTTCCATCGCCTCTCGAATCTCCTCGTCCGAGACACTATCTCCGGGTACTGCCAGTGCCTGCTCAAATAGGGCCTGGGCTTTTGCGTCATCTTCCTCTCCCCAGAATTGCCCTGCGTGAAAATAGACAAACCGCAGGAGTGAATCGGAGTAGCGGCTTGGATCAGATTCCGCCCAATCCAGTAGGACACCAAAATCCTCTTCCGCCACATCCCACCGCCCACACATCTTGGGGAGTTTGTAGCTGTTGACCGCTCGAACTGACCGGACAGTCACATCATCGGGGGCGGCCGCGACGGCTTTGTCGAGAGTTGACGTGCTCCTACGCAACCACTTCATCTTGCCGAGAAGGTAAGCATCCCGGGCTCGCATCGCATACAAGTTCCCCAAAAACGCTTGCACCCGAACATCATCGGGAGCTGCGACAAGCAACTCCTCCAGAATCGACTGGGCCTGAATCACCGCGTCCTCGTCCCCGCCGACCCCGGCCTGGTGCAATTCCAACGCTTCCATGAATCGGGAAACGGTTACCGGATCTGACGACAGAGGGTTCGGGCGCGGGCCTTTCTCCACCGCCTGCAGCCCCACAGCGCTCATAAATAGAAACAGGAGTCGGGCTATCCCACTACGGTACATCATCCGACCCACAGACTGCTCAAAACGGATAAAAGGGCAAGGCTTCCCAGCTCCGAACCCACTACAGAAAGTCAATTTGTTCAGCGGGAGCTTCACCCCGGCCGACACTCTCACGAAAGACCCGGCGAACGGACCATTCCGGGCAGATCTGTAGAATTCGATCAAAGAGCAAGGCACTGGCGATGCTATCGTAGAGAGCCGCATGCCAACAGCACCGATCCTCTGGGCAAAGAACGACAGCGACCTCATCCAAGAACTCTTGCAGCCCCTCTTCTTTGACCAAGGAGCCCAAGCTGGCGGAGCCTGCCGGGCGGACGGACCGAAACAATCCACAGCTATCCAACCACGGCCCCCACTGAAAGCCCGGTTCCTTACCGCCGGACCAGTCGACCACCTCACCCGGAGTTCGCCACTGGCGCCTGAGAAAGCGATCCTCGACCTGCGCCGAATGGGCCAGAAACGGTCCCTGCCTCCGCAAATCCCGAAACAGCTCCCAATACTCCGAAAACGGGTCCTTCCCGATTAAATCGCTGGCGTACAGACCATGAGTTTCACTTTCGCGGCTGGGCAATACAGCCCCCGGAGCACAAAGGCCGGTCCAGACCTTTCCGATCCCCTCGGCCGTAACCTCAACGACTCCATACTCGACGACCCCAGTGCGGTCCCCTCCCTCGAAATCCATCGCATAGACAGAGTGAAAGCCGGCTCGATGCGCTTCGGTCCAGAACTGGGATTCCCTGCGCATCAGAATTGATTCGCGTTCCAGACCGTCCTATTGTGATCCAAGCACATACCACTCTCTTCTTAGGGCGGAATCCCCCCACACTTCAACTCCTTACCCCGGCGAACTTGATTCAGAAATTAGTTTTGAACATTCGGTCCACCCAAACCGTCACAAGTTCGAAGGTTGCACCCCTCGTAGGGACGCTCCAATATCCTCCAGTCACAACATTTTTATGAAAGCACTCGCCCTTCTCTTTCTTCTGCCTCTGATCACGATTGCATCAGGGGATAAATCTGTATTCGTCGTATCACGGGTCGCCGACCCCAGTATCAATACGAAGCAAGCCAGTGCCTTCCGGGATTCGCTCGCGGCAGAGTTGTCGGGCTACGGGTTCAGTACTGAAGTCCGCGCGGACCAATTTGCCGAGAAAGTCGGTTCGGAAAAAGTCGACGACGCCGCAACCCTCAACCAAGCAAGGCAGGTTGGCGCTCCCTACGCCCTGGTGTCCACTTTACAAAACGTAAAATCCGAAGTGCGTGAGTTCTCGGGATACAATGTACAGACATCCAACCGCGTTTACTCGCTGTCATTTTCGTACCGCCTCCTCGCTACCGCTGACGGCACCGTCCTCGACGGCGGAAATGGGTCCGTCCGCAAATCCTTCCGCGCTACGGAAGGTGCGGTTACCGTCGACTCCGACAGCACTGGCGACCTCCTCAACCTAGCGGCCAGCCGCATCGCCGAGGATGTAGCGGCAGCCCTGAAACCCTCAGAACTCAAACCTGCCACACCGGCAGACAGTGAAGTCGAGTTTATGATCAATGCCCGCGGCATGGGCATGACCGTACCCGAAGTGATTCAACTGGAGACAGGTGAACTCTACGTCACCGGAGAGCGCAACGATGTCGCCCTCGATGCGGTCACCGTCTTGATCGACGGAGTCGCGGTCGGCTCCGCACCGGGACCACTTCAAGCGGCTCCCGGGCTCCACGAGGTAACCCTCCAACGGGAGGGATTCAAGGACTGGGAACGCACAGTAAACATCCGCGAAGACCTAAATCTGACCGTCCGCCTGTCTGCCACTGACGCCGAGATTCAACGCTTCCGCCAGGAATCTGCCTTCCTCGAAGGCCTTCGCACCCAGCGAGTACTGACCGATGCCGAAGCCGAGAAAGTTCGTGGCATCGCCAAAATGTTCACGCAGAGTGGATTCCGCTGGGACATCCGCGCGGACGACAAGTCTGACATCAAAGTGGAGACCGACGAAGCCATCACGATAGAGCAGAACAATCGCACTCTCATGGGCGACAACCCTGCGAACTAACCCCTATTTCCAACAATGAAAGCACTCCTCCTCTCATCTGTCGTCTCCCTGCTCGCCGTTTTCGGTGCCAATGGGCAGAAACTCACGTTGGCCGTCGGCCCCGTCGATGTAAATTCCGGTGTTGAAGCCAAAGCTAGCCGCGACGGCAGCTTGGTCCAACTGGATCGGGTCTCCGAATCGATTGATTCCGAGTTGACGAACTCATTTCAGCAAACGCGCCGATTCGATATCTTCGCACGCAGTGACCTATCGTCCATCCTTGCGGAACAGAACCTGGCCGGTTCCGGGAACCTCGACATGAACGACCCCAACACCGCCCAGGCTTTTCAGCTCGCGGGTGTTCAGTACCTCGTGGTGACTACAATCAACGATTTTCAAGACTACATTGAAAAGGCCACCTTCCAAGCGATCGGGAAGTCCGTGACCAAGCGTATCATCCGCATCGGGGCGATTGCCAAAATCTACGACACCACCACCGGCAAGCTCCTCGAATCTGTGCGGGTAAACACCCAGCAACAGGACATCGAGTCCGACCCGGATTTCAAGTCTGTCAAAAACGGTGAATTGAGCGAGAATCTCGTGAGCCAACTGTCGAAGTCCTTCTCGGACCAAGTCGCCAGTCGAGTGACCAATGTCCTCTACCCTGCCAAGATCGTCGGAAAGACCGGCAATGTCGTGATCTTCAACCGAGGCGACGGGTTCGACATCCAGAAAGGTGACCTCTGGTTGGTCTTCGCCGAAGGTGACGAGATGGTCGACCCCGACACCGGCGAGTCTCTCGGCTCTGTTCAGGCAGAGGTGGGCAAAATCCGCGTGATCGACGTCCAACCGAAAGTCACCCGCGCTGAGGTCATCGAAGACTACGGCATCGAGAAGCTGCAGGTTGTCCGACCCGCAGAAGACTCTAGCGCACAAAACTAATTGCCGCCAGATTTCGAGCCACTGCAGCCGGGATCTTCTGAATTCTCGACACGGTGAACCGTAATTGCGCCACGATTCGTTCGAGAGTGCACTGCATCTTTGACGGAATCAAGCGAGGCAGAGTCCGGTGCGAATCGATTTTTCGCTCCCGCTCTATCTCCAGCGCCCTACTGATCGGTGTACTCGGACCCCTCCTTTTTGTCGGTTCGGGTTGCTCCTCGTACAACGATCAGGTCGAAGCCACCCGAGAGGCTTGGACACTTGGATCATGGGAGAAGGCGACGACAACGGGCCAGAAGTTGGCCAAAGGCAAAGAGGAGCATCGCAACGGCGTCCTGTTTGGCCTCGAGGAAGGAACTCTCCTACGGACAGTCGATAAGATCCAAGAGAGTCAGGACACCTACGATTCGACCTACGAGATGATTGAACAGGCCGATCAACAGGCCTCCTTCCGCATCTCACAAGCCGGCCTCGCGCTGTTGGTGAACCCCGCGCTCACCACCTATCAAGCCCGGACGTACGACCGAATCATGCTCCACACCTATTCGGCCCTAAACTACTTGAATCTAGGGCAACCCGACGCCGCTCGGGTATCGTTAAACCGGGCCTACCGAGCGCAGCAGAATGCGGTCGAGGAAAACGCCAAGGAGATCTCGAAGGTACAAAATGAGATCGACAAGAAGCAGGACGACGACACCAAAGAAATCGACGTATCAAAAATCGAGAACAACCCGGTCACTCGCCAGAAATTGGCTGATCTCTACGGTGAAACGCGGTCGATCCAAGCGTACAGCCCCTACGTGAATCCGTTTTCCGTCTACCTCGACGGACTCTACTTTCTCAATTGCGGCGTCGACTCGTCGGATATGGAACGCGGGCTCAAGAGCGTGCAACGGGCGAGCAGCCTAAACCCGGAATCAAGCTGGCTCCTATCGGAGTATGCCCTCGCTCAGGACATCATGAGCGGCAAGGGACAGCCCGATTCGGTAGTCGTTCTCCTCGAAACCGGCCTCTCCCCGATTCGCGTAGCCGAGAAGATCGAACTCCCGCTCTTTCTCTTTGGTCTCGACGAGGTTCCCTACTTTGCGGTGGCTTTTCCAGTTCTAAAATTCCAGCCAAATTTCCCCAGCCATGCCATCGTCCGCAGTGGTGGGAGATCCTACACCACGACGGTTGTCTCCGACATGGACAAGGTCATTGCCCAGGAATTCAACGACCACGAGTCGCTCGTCATCACCCAGGCCATTCTCTCCGCTGCCACGAAAGCAGCGACAGTGTATATCGCCCGAAGCCAAGCCAAGGATGGCTCATCCACTCAGGCGATCATCGATATCTTTGGCATCTTCTATCAGGCCATCACCAATCAACCTGATTTGAGAACCTGGTTTACCCTCCCCAAACAGATTCAAGGAACCCGGGTACCAATCCCCGAAGATCGCACTCTCACGCTGGAATTCGCCGGCAGTAATCAAAAGGTTGAAGTCCCGCTCATGGATGGCAAAATCATCGTCGTTCATGTTCGCGTCACCGCAACCGCCATTAACCCAGTCATCCATCAATTCGCTCTCCAATGAAAACTCTCTCATCCCTCTCTCTCCTCCTCGTTCTGCTCATCGCAGCCGGTTGCAGCTCTTCTCCTGTTAACACGATTGACAAGAAGAACCCCAACGCAACTCCGACAATTGTCGACAGTCGCGTAAACATCTACGACAACAACCTCGCAAAAAGACTTTCACTCGTCTCTGTAAACGAAGCACAGGTGGGCGATCTCCTTCAGGTGCAGGTCACCTTCCAGAACGTCCAGGTGAAGCCCCGCACGTTTGCCTACCAATTTCAATGGGTACAACAGAACGGCATGGTGGTAACCAGCCCGACTCCCGTCTGGACTCCGTCACACGTCGAGGGCGGCCAAACGGTCTCCGTGTCAGCGGTTGCCCCAAAGCCAAGTGTGGTTGATTTTCGAATCAGCCTTCGTGAAATTGACTGATCACCGAAACCCGTCCATATCAAAGCTATGAAGACCGTCTCACTACTCCTTTCCGTTGGATCACTTACCCTCCTCGCCGGTTGCGGCGGCGGAGCGAAATACGTCGATTCGGCCGGCCCAAATACGATTGTGTCCATGGACCGCATCGACATTCAGGATTGGAACCGCGCCGCTGACCAGATGGTCCAAAACCTTCTCGCCTCGGGCGTGCTGGATCGCTCTGAGCGTCAGCCTGCCGTCCTCGCAGTGAGCCGGATCGTCAACAACACTTCACAACAGGTCGACACCAACTTGCTGACCAAGAAGATTCGCGTGGCGTTGAACCAAAGCGGAAAAGCTGTGACCACGACGACAGTCGGGCTCGGCGGAACTGCTGAGGATCCACTCGCTAAGGATCAAGCTGCCTACGATTCTTTCAAGAGCGGTGGCGACGGAACGGGTGGAGTTCAGCCCGGTTACTCTCTCTCGGGCCGCCTGATCGAGACGTATATCACTTCCGGAAGCACCAAGCAGACCACTTTCTCATTCCAGCTCTCCCTGACAGAGATCGCCACGGGTCTCGCAGTATGGGAAGATGAAGTAGATATTACCAAGCAAGGTAAGAAAAATTCAGTCGGCTGGTAGGCGCCTTGAGCGCCGGGGGACGCGATGACTCTTCTCTTTGTTTTTCTGGTCGGGTTGTTCGGCTTCAGCCTGCTTTCGCGCAAGGTTGACGGTTCCTACATCACGGCACCGATGCTGTTCACCGGCGTGGGTTTGGTCGTGGCGTTCTGCCTCGACGAGCCCGTCTCGGCGGACCGCGGGATCAAACCGTTTCTCCATATTGCGGAGATTGCGCTCGTCCTGCTGCTCTTCTGCGATGCTTCCAAAGTAGACCTCAGCCTCCTTCGCAAGGAGAAGTCACTGCCGCTGCGGCTCCTCGGACCCGGGATGCTGGCGACGATTGCATTGGGAACAGTGGTCTGCGTTCTCCTCTTCCCTTCTCTCTCGTGGTGGGAGGCCGCACTGGTCGCAACCATCCTAGCTCCAACTGACGCGGGCCTCGGCCAGGTGATCGTCAACAGTCCCAAAGTTCCGGAAAGAATTCGTGAGGCACTCGATGTGGAGGCCGGACTGAACGATGGTCTTTCAGTGCCGTTCCTCCTTTTTTTCATCGCCATCGCGACGACCTTAGATGGAGAAAACTCCACGTCACTACCAGTTTTGATGGGTGAACAGATCGGCTACGGGGTGCTTATTGGCATCGCGATAGGAAGCGTCGGTGGTGTTCTACTGAACCTTGCCGACAAACGAGGGGCGATGGATAAGAGCCACCGACCCTTGGCCGTCGTAGCTCTGCCAATCTTCTCCTATCTCATCGCCCATCCTGTCGGGGGCAGTCCCTTCATCGCTGCATACATCACCGGTCTTGCAGCTCAGAAAGCTTTCCCCGGAATTCACAAGGGCAGTACGACCTTCACCGACGAGTGGGGAGAGTCCCTCAGCTTTGCGGTCTTCTTTCTCTTCGGAATTTTTGCAGCCTCCCCGGGAACCGGCATTTCCTGGACCCCGCTCCTCTACGGCATCCTCAGTTTGACAGCGATCCGGATGATCCCCGTCTACTTTTCCCTCTCGGGGACCGGTCTTCCCGCCAAGGAAAAAGCTTTCATTGGGTGGTTTGGACCAAGAGGCCTCGCATCGATTGTTCTCGGCTTGGTCTACCTGGAGGCCGAGGCCGATCTCCCAGGCGAATCGATAATCACGGCTATCGTGATCAGCACCGTCATTCTCAGTATCTTCTTACACGGTCTCTCGGCGCGTCCCGGTATCCGACTGATCAGTACCGAGCGCAGGTAAGCCGCGATTCAACCAAAGGCGGCCCTGCCCGTCCGTCACCCTCCCCTGTCGCTGGAAAGGTCGTCACTCGCTCCAGCCGGCATCGGGTTCCTGACCGGAGAATAGAAGGTTTGTATTGAGCTTAACCCGACTTAAGCTGTTTTAG
>DGMY01000072.1 GCA_002388665.1 Opitutia bacterium UBA4506
GTCGCCCCTTAAAAACTCATAAGTATTCTTATTATTAGCACTTTATGATTGTTTCGATGCTGATTTTTGCCCAGGATACTGCTGAAGAGCACAAAAAACTGGGCAAAACTCAAATGAAGTCGAAAAAGATAAAAGAACCATCGAATGATTTATTTCTGCAGCGGCTGGATCTAATGTGTGATCCCCGGCAAGACCTTTTCAAACTGTCGCATGTGATCCCCTGGGATTTTTTCGATACTGAATTTGAGGGTTTGTATTCAACTGAGGGTCGGCCTGCGAAACCGATTCGATTAATGGTGGGTCTACTCTTGCTTAAGCAGTTGGAGAATCTATCGGATGAGCGAGTCTGCGAAGCATGGAGGCGTGACTGCTACATGCAGTATTTTTGCGGAGAAGAGTTCTTTCGCTGGGAGCAACCGTGCACGCCGAGCGAGCTGGTTCACTTTCGTCACCGCATAGGGGAGAAAGGTGTGGAAAAGATCTTCGAAGCGAGCGTGAACTTGCACCGTGATGCCATTGAGCAAGAAGAGGAAGTGGTGGCAGACACCACGGTCCAGGAAGCGAACGTGACTTATCCAACGGATACAAAAATGCGCCGCAAGATCATTGAAAAGATGTGGTCAATGGGTGAAGAAGCAGGTGTAAAATGGAAGCGTTCCTATGTGCGCACGGTGCCGAAGCTTCTGGCCACATTGCGGACTCGTTCGAATCGCACGAAGAAGAACCGGCGTAAGGCTGCAAAGCAGCTGAAAACCCTCGGAGGCCGCCTGATACGGGAGTTTAGGAGAACAGCGTCTTCGGGATGGTTAACCATTTACCGGGAAGATTTGGAGCTCTTTGAAAAGGTTCTCAAGCAGGGCCGCACGGATAAAGGCAAGATTTACAGCCTCCACGACCCCGAGGTTTTGTGCATTGCCAAAGGCAAAGCGCACAAGAAATACGAGTTCGGAAGAAAGGCCTCGGTGGTGATGCTGGCCAAGAGCGGAGTGATCGTGGGAGCCAAAAGTTTTGAAGAGAACCTTTACGACGGAGACACGCTTGAACCTGCATTACTTCAGGTCAGCGGGATTACCGGAAAATGGCCGAAGAACTGCCTGGTCGATAAGGGATATCGTGGACGACCGCAGGTCGTTGATACGAAGATTGAGCTTCCTAAGCCAATACCCAAAAGTCTCACTTCTTACGAGAAAGCCAAAGAAAGAAAACGAAGAGGGAGAAGATCGGCGATTGAGCCGGTTATCGGACACCTCAAAAGTGACTTCCGCATGGCTCGATGCTTCCTGAAAGGCACCCTTGGAGCCAGCCAGAACGTAATGCTCGCGGCGGCGGCATGGAACTTACGCAAGTGGGTTCTTTTTGTCCTCATTTGGAGGCTTGTGCAAAGTCTACAGATACCGATGGCCAGACCTTCGATTTTAGGAAATCGACTCAGAGCTCACTCATCCTACCTGCTGCCTGCTTTTTAAGGGCCGACTACTTACACTTTTCACCGTTCTCGGGCAAACGGATCCATACAAACAATATTGCTAACATTTTATTTTCCTTACCTTAGTGATTATTCGGCCATCCGGAGTGGATGACGCACATCACAAACAGGTTAGGTTCCCGCCAAAAATCAACCCAAAGTTTTTCGCGCACCCCCACTTCGAGCCGAAAAAATTTTGACTTGTTAAATTTTTTCAAGTCACTGTTATTCAACAATTTATTGACATGTCAACTTTTTCAATTTTTGGTCATTTATGGTCCATTAAGCAATTGATTCAACAACCCTCACAAGCCTTTAAAAGACAGTTATTTACGAAAACTCTCTACTCAATAAACAAATTGTATCCAAAATTTGGTTACTTTACCAAAAGTAGATCTTCCTTTTTTTATGAACGGAAAATTTGCCCCTATTCTCGACAGAAAAACGCGGATTACTTGCTTGTAAAATCCCCGTAAAAATATTTCCCGAGCAGATTTCGCATCTTTTTTCGCGAAATTCTGCCAATTAGAGAATTATACATACAAAGGCCTGCGACGCCGTTTTCTTTGGCGAGCATGTATTTCCGGCGGTCATTTTTGGCCTGTTTCTCAGTCCAATGATGAGCGCCATGCAGCTCGATTATCGATAGTATCCTGCCAGTTCTTGCAAAATTCACGACCAAATCTGCACGCCCATATCGCCAAATATGAAGTAATCCATGATTCTCTGGCTCGGGAAATATTTCCGATAGCTTCACTTCATATCGGAGATCATACTTCCCCGGCCAAAATGATTCGATCAACCCGGCTATCTCTCTGACTTGAGGAGTGATAAATTCTTCATAACTCCCACAAACAACGCCCTCCACAGAGGAGGGCGTCGTGCCGGGACGTTCCCAACCGGAGCACACCATGGCTAGGCAAGCCGCTGTGGACCGTAAATTCTTAAGGCAGATGATTTCATCGAGTCAAAACAGAGAAACGACCGAACTTTGGGCGGAAATCACCTATGCCTTTGCTACATCCGGCCTCCTCAATGATCGACAGCAATCGATCCTTGGTAATGCGCGACTCATTATAAGTTATCTCGAATAGTTCCGTCTCCCAAGAGTCAAACCGCGGGCGCACCCTCACGACACGGGCTTTCTGCACCGTTACGGGTCTACGGTCCGGAATCCACTTCGGATCTTTCAATCGGACCTTCTCCTCGGTCAAGAAAACGCTCGACTGGATTGCTTCCTTGTAGGTTTTCAAGCCCTTCTGCCGAAATCCTTTCGCTGCATCCCGCAGGGCGGCCTCGATCCAGTCGGAGGGCAGGTAGATCCCCTTCTCATCGATATACAGCGCATCGTTGAGATATTCTTCTTCGCTAGGAAGAATACGTTCGATAGCCGCCTCTGCGGACGCGCGAGACGGATTTTTTTCCGTTGGGTATCTGTTCATGAGCAGCGGAGCCGCACCTCTTAGTCTTAGTTTGATCGTTTTCATATCGCTATAAAAGTATGAGAAAGTATGATTTTCAAGCTAAAAGTATGATTTCCTCATACTTTTTATGATTTTACCTATTCCCAGAAGATCTTTTAGTCTTTTGACCCCATGAAGATCGAAAAAGGACAGGCTGCGAAAAGGGTGAGAATTACCGTAACCTTGGATCCCAAAACCATTGAGCTGATCGAGCAAGGCGTTCGCAATTTGTCTGCGCAACGAGGAACCAAGGTTAAGACCTCGGCCTTCATCAATGAAATCTTGATCCGGACCCTTCCCGCAGAAATTCAGCGGACGAAGAAATAGGGAATCTGCTCAGTTTCGGCTTTTCAGCTGTTCCAACAACCACGGCACCGATTCTTCATCAACAATCCGCCCAGCCCAAACCCGCTGGAAGAAAACGATAGACGGCCGTCCGCCATTTGGACCGACCACGGAACGCCACTCCAGCAGATGCGTCTTTTCAACGACCTCTTTTGCTACGTCGAGAGAAATCCCCTTGTTTCTCTGCAAGATTCTAGCGGTGGCCATCCCCTTCCCCTTCATTATCTCCTCGAAGATCTGGTCTTTGATCCGCTTTAGTTCGTTGTCGTCCATTCCCGCACTATTTTTTCTTTCGCAAGGTTTTGGCAACCCCCGGTCGCTTTCTCAAGGGTTTTGTAGTGGGGCCGGCCCGTGTTCAGGGGTTTTGGCAGTCGTGGGATTGCGATTCGTAAGGTTTCGGCACACCCGGAAATGATGGTTAATAGCGGATTTCTCCCAAATTGCTAGTCGTTCTATTGCGCAGAAAGTAATAAGTTCCTCCCTTACGGGACTAATCCGCGAAGTCATGGCTGAAATTTGATGAACAAAGGCCAAACTACCAATTGCCAAAACGGCCAAAAGGCTGGTCCTTCTCAGTCCTCGGCTTTAAAAACTCCAGAAAATTTCCCAAAAAGAACGGATCACCAGTGCCATCCTCGAGAATAGAACCAATTAAGTCGCGACCTTAATATTTAGTTGCAACTTTGAAATGGAAGTCGCTTCTTAAATTTAAATGAAAATAATCTACGAACCCTCTGATCCTAAATGGGGTTCCTATCGACCCGACGCCCGATTCGGCAACACGGTCTTAGAATATAAGCGGGGGATCAAGGATGTCCGCATGCTGAGAGATTCACTGACCCAACTGGCCATGACCGTGGGTCATGATCCGATGATTTACGGGATTCTCCTACTCGACGAACCGAAAATATCTGCGGACAGAATTCAAGGAGAATGGGAAGGCTTCCGCTCGATCATACGGGATGAAATTACAGACCGTCTCTCCCTCTTTCCAAAGTACGGCACGGAGGAGCAATCTCCCGAACTTTTTCGCAATTCCAGCCCTCTCGACTCGTCGACGATTCACGAGCTGTTTCACCAACTGCAGCGAAAGGATCCGAAAAAGCACTCCCGCAATCCGGACGCCTTTTCGACGATCCTGAAGATTCTCCTACTCTACTGGTTCCGCGGACTTGGGCCGGTCTCTTCTTCGCACCTAGGTGATCTCGCAGACTGCAGCTACCCTACGATCAAAGCCGCCCGCGAAAAACTCGAAAAGTATCTCAAAGAAGACCCACGCCGCGGAGTTGAACTTCGCCGCTTTCCCGAATCCGCCTGGACAAAGCTCCTCGCCGACTCAGAAGATGTTCGCCAGACCCGCCGCTTCGTCTCGGCGGCGCCTCGTCCTGCACTGAAAAACGCCGAGAAGGCCAACAAGCTTTCCTCTGTTCAGTACGCCATCGGCGGGATCATCGGCGCACGGCACCACTTTCCCGGAATCGATCTCGTCGGCGAACCTCGCCTCGACTTGATCGCCTTTCAGCAGTCCGACCGCGAGATCGAGAAAGCCATTTCGAAGATCGATCCTTCTCTCCGCCCGGCCGAAACCGGACAGACGGCTCAGGTGGTCATTCATCGCCTTCACCGGAGAGAATCCTACTTCCAAGAAGACAAGGACGGTCGAACCGTCACAGACGAAGTGGAGTGTCTACTCGACCTCTACGACGCACGCCTCGACCAACAAGCACAAGAATTCCTTGACCACTTAAAGGACACACGGAAATCATGAGCGATCTCTACCCATCCAAGATTCTGCGCAACATTGCCGTTGCGAGTCCCGAGTATGTTCAAAGCCCCAAAGCCAAAACAAGAACTTACCATTTTTACGGAGTAAGAAAGCTCCCTATCCTCGTGTTTCGCATGTTCTCACAGCCCGTTTCACAACTCCTCCAGCTCCCAAGGCCTCTAAAAACTTACCGAAACCGGGTTCAGCTTCGCCAGATCCAACCGCGACGACCCCACCCCCATCACTCTGTATATGCTCGAGCAGATGACCTTCTGATGACCTTATCTGTAAGGTTCATGAACTCCGCCGATCAACGCCGCTAAATCTCCGTCCACTTCCCCAAATGAGTATTCTCCAAATCCATCAAGAAATACTTTCTGGCTACCGCTCGTACATTGAGAGCTTTATAGAAATATTTGATGACGACATCCGTCTAGAGGTTGAAAGTCGGCTTGAGGATGGAACCTTGTGGCCCGAGCCATTGGTTCAGTTTAACCCGGCCTACCAGCGGGCACTTACAATCAATGATCTGGTTCAAGAGAAAACGCTTCGTCCAGAGACGGCTAGTGTGTTCCATCAATATGAATTGTATGCTCACCAGGTGAAAGCGCTACGCTTGGGAGTCCAGCCGAAGAGCTTTGTCGTCACTTCAGGCACAGGTTCGGGAAAATCATTAACCTACATCGGAAGCATTTTTAACCATCTGTTCGAAAAAGGAACAGGGAAAGGAATCAAGGCCGTTCTCGTCTATCCTATGAATGCGTTGATCAATTCCCAAGAGGAGGAACTCAACAAGTTCAAAGAGAGTTACGAAAAGCATTCCGGTAAGAAATTTCCGATTACCTTTGCCGCCTTTACGGGACAGACTAAGTCGGACCTCAGAAAAACCATCAAAGAATCCCCGCCCGACATCCTGCTCACCAATTACATGATGTTGGAGCTTCTTTTGACGAGATTCGAGGAGCGACAGATTAAAGATTCAATTTCGGAAAACCTGGAGTTTCTTGTGTTCGATGAGCTACATACTTACCGCGGCCGACAGGGAGCAGATGTCGGCATGCTTATCCGCAGAATCAAATCCCGGATTCCTCATCCGGTGACGTGCATCGGGACATCAGCGACAATGGTCTCAAAGGGATCTTCGCAGGATAAGAAGCAAATAATCGCGGAGTTTGCGTCCAAGATATTCGGGGAGGACTTTTCAAGTAATCAAATTATTTCAGAAGAGTTGGAGCGTTCTCTGGAACCCGATGGCCGTTTGCCCGATTCTAAAGATCTCCAAGGGGCTCTTCAGGCGGGGATTGATGGTTTTAAAGACGAGGACGCACTCAGGAAGCATCCTACGGCGATTTGGTTGGAAAATGCGGTTGCTTTAAAATTCAACGAGGCCGATGGGGAATTGGAACGGGCCAAGCCGCTCCCGATGACGGAAATCGCCAGCCGATTGATTCAGGCAGCAGAACTGAATGAAGATTTAAGGTCGCTGGCCATTGTGCATCTGAGTAAGCTCTTCCAGGCAATCAACGAGTTAAACCAAAAGCTCATCGCGCAAGGGAAGCGTTACACTCTTCTGCCTTTTCGGCTGCACCAGTTTTTCGCCCAAACTGGCTCTGTCTATGCCACCTTGGACGAAGCCGGAAAGCGCCATATTACGCTCCAACCAGGGCTGCACTTTGCGGCTGATGACGAATCCGAACGGTTTCTTTTTCCTCATGTGTTCAGCCGGGCTTCCGGTAAAACCTTTATCTGCGTCTATCTGGACGAGGACAAAGGCAAGCTGCTACCCAGAGAATTCAATGACTCCCTTCCCGACAATGATGACCTGGTGGCGGGATATATCATTCCAGGTGGGGATGAGGTCTGGAATCCTGCAACCGATATGGAGTCACTTCCAAGCTCATGGACGCGTGTGGATAAGTCGGGAAACCTCGTTTTCGAGGCAAAGTATCGGCGGCGGGCTCCTCAGAGAATTCACTACAGCCCAGAAGGGACTTGCTCAGACTCTGCTGGTTCAGGCCTCCCGGGTTGGTTTATGCCATGTGAACCGAAAGGACTCCTTTTTGATCCGACCGCCGGAGTGTTTTTCGAGGCGAACACCAGCGAACGCACCAAGTTGACCACATTAGGAAATGAGGGCCGCAGCACTTCCACCACGATAACATCCTTCCTGACCTTGGATTCGTTGAATCGAAACGGCTTTGCTCCCCGAGATCAAAAGTTACTCAGCTTTACGGATAATCGCCAGGATGCTGCCTTACAGGCCGGACACTTTAACGACTTCATACGCGTCACGTTCATCCGAGCGGCCATTGCGAAAGCCTTGAAGGCGAATCCTGAAGGATTGGATTATACGCGGATCGGAAATGCGATTTTTGATGCGCTTGACCTTCGTCCCAAATCATTCGCAAAGAATGTTTCGGATGATGTGCCCCAGTTTATTCTGGATGAGTTGCGCAAAGTCTTTGGCGACTATCTGACCTATCAAGCTATTTACGATCTGAGACGCGGTTGGAGGGTGATCCTTCCAAATCTGGAGAAGTGTGCTTTGCTGAGTATCGACTACGCCCATTTGACGGAAACAGCGAATTGGCAATCAGGCTGGGAAGGCATCCCCGTCTTAGCGCAGCTTCCTGTAGAGGAAAAAGAGAGCTTTCTTCGAAATCTGCTGGATTATTTCCGACTCGAATATGCGATCCACAACGACGGCTTGCTCAAGGACAGCATTCTCCAGGAGAATGAGAAAGCATTCGGCGATAATCTTCGCCCGGAGTGGGCCTTTGAGGATCTAAAGAGCCTCTCCCCCGGCTTCCTCCGCCGGACCCGCTTAGGTGCCCGTTCAAAAGGTAAGAATAGCTCGATGGCCTTGACGAGTGCGCTGGGGAAATATTTCCGCCAGTTTTTTGCTGAAAAAGAGCCTTCTTTTCAGATCAACCGAGCCAGCTACGAGGGCATCATAGACCAGCTCTTGGAGCTCTTGGAAAAAGCGGGGTTTGTCGTCAAACACGAGCGCCGTGACGCTCAGGGGCAGCCAACATTCATCTATCAGCTCCGCCTGGATCGAATCATCTGGAAACCAGGCGACGGAAAAAGTGTTCGCCGGGATGAGGTCAAAATTCGCAGCTATAAGAGCTATCAGGAGAAGCCCAACTACTTCTTTAAGCGGATCTATGAGACAGACTTCTCGAAGATTAAGACGCTGCGCGGTGAAGATCATACGGGCCAGCTTAACAATGATTTACGCATTGACCGGGAGGATCGCTTCCGGGCTGAATTTTACAACGAGGTCGATGGCAAAAAAACCTTGGACGACGACAAGGTTTGGTCCGACTCAATCAGTGCCTTGTATTGCTCGCCGACAATGGAGCTGGGTGTCGATATCAGTGCCTTAAGTGTCGTTCACATGCGGAATGCACCTCCCAATGCCGCCAATTATGCGCAGCGAAGTGGTCGCGCTGGCCGCAGTGGGCAAGCTGCTCTGGTCATGACCTACTGTTCTTCCTATTCACCGCACGACCGGAACTTCTTTGAGAACAAGGATCAGCTCGTCGCCGGTGTCGTTGAGGAACCGAGGTTGGATCTTCTCAATCGGGAGCTGATCGAGTCGCACGTTCATGCTCTCGTCTTCACCGATATCGGCCTGCCGAATGTCCGGGAGTCTGTCACCGAACTACTGGACCCGGATTTGCCGGACTATCCATTGCGCCCGGTTATCCATGAGCGGCTGAATTTGAATCCTGCACAAGCCCTGTCTTTTCGGGATAGTGTCATGAAGGCACTGAAAACGATTCTGCCATCTCTTTCCCAGGAGCGCTGGTTCACCGAGACTTGGGTGGACAAGGTTATCCAGGATTTGCCCAACGATTTGGATAAGGCCCTTGATCGATGGCGGACGTCATACCGCGAAGCTTTCTCGACACGAGCCAAAGCCTCCAACGAAATAGCCAACGGCGTGTATCAACTGAACAGCGATGAATACAAGCGGGCGAAGCGTTTGCAGGATCAGGCGACACGACAACTGGACCTTCTTCGGAATGACATCCGGGGAAACAGCGAACTTTCCGAGTTCTACGTTTATCGGTATCTTGCCTCCGAAGGCTTCTTGCCGGGCTACAACTTCACGCGCTTACCGGTTCGAACCTTCGTGTCCGGTAAAGACGACGTGGGCGAATATATCTCCCGCCCCAGGCTGATCGCGCTCCGCGAGTTCGGCCCGTTGAATATCATTTACCACAACGGGAATAAGTATCGTATCGAACAGGTGGTCTTGCCCGAGGTGGATTCCCATCTGCGCAACATCCGCGTCTGCTCGAAATCCGGGTTCTGGCTGGATGATGCCTATGAGACAGCGGACCGCTGCCCGTTCACGCAGACCGAACTTAATGACGGCGACAATCGCCAAGACTACGTCGGTATTTTGAAATTACCGGAGAGCCGCGCCGAAAAGAAGGAATACATTACCTGTGAGGAGGAAGAGCGCCGAAGACTTGGGTTTAATATCGAAACCTACTTCACTGTTAAGCCTGAGGAGTTGAAACGTGTTCGGCGGGCTCAGATCAAAACCGACGAGCAGGTTCTTCTCAACTTGGCTTACATCCCCGCAGCTCAGTTGATTCAAATCAACAAGCGGGATCGGGCCAGAAACGACGATGGCTTCCCTATTGGGATGAAGACTGGCTTCTGGAAAAACTCGATTGATCCGGAAGCGAAGGAAGAAATCCGCAAAGTCATGCTTTGGGCCGACAATACCGCCGATGCGCTCTACATCGAGCCCTTGACCGCGTTGGCACTTGGCACCGAAGGTGTGCTCACCTTGATGTATGCGCTTAAACGCGGCATTGAGCGACTCTTTCAGATTGAACCGGCCGAACTCGGGGTCGCCCAAATGGGCACTCTGGATGAACCCAACATCTTCCTCTACGAATCCAGCGAGGGTAGCTTGGGCATTCTCAGCCAACTGGTTGAAGATGTTGAGGCCTTTAAGCGTGTGATCGAAGAAGCGAAGGCCGTCTGCCGCTACGACGACACAGAATACAAGGAAAAGGCGTCCTACGACGACCTCCTCAGCTATTACAACCAACCTCATCACCTGCAGATCGACCGTTTCATTATTCACGATGCTTTGGACAAGATTCTAGCCTGCTCCATTGAGCGTCGTGATACGACAACGGATGGCAGCTATGAAGATCAGTATCAGCGCTTGCTACGGCAGATGGATTCGAACTCTTCCACTGAGAAAGTATTTCTGGACTATCTCTTTAAGCATAAGCTTCGCCTTCCTGACACCGCCCAGGAAGAAGTTGACGGCCTCTACGTTAAGCCGGACTTCTTCTATGCACCCGACACATGGGTCTTTTGCGATGGAACACCACACGATAGACCCGAGATTCAATCTGAGGATGCGAAAAAGCGCGCTGCCATCCGCGAACGGGGCGGCGAGGTCATCGTTTATTATTACAAAAATACGATGGACGATTTAGTTCAAAAATATCCGGACATCTTTACAAAGGCCGTCGATGCATAGCCAAACCACTGATTATCAGCCCGGCACATTGGTTGCCCTCCGTGGACGGGACTGGGTCGTCCAGGCATCGCCGGATCCCGATCTGCTCCTACTACAGCCTCTGGGAGGCAGTGAAGAGGAAGCAACCGGTATCTTCCTGCCTGCAGCAGACCCGAGTGATCGACCAGCGCCAGCCGAATTCCCGAGGCCGACAGTGGATGACCTCGGTAATTTTGCGCACTCCCGGATTCTCTACAATGCGGCCCGGTTGTCATTCAGAAACGGGGCTGGCCCATTCCGCTGTCTGGCGAAGCTCTCGTTCCAACCGAGAAGCTACCAAATGGTGCCTCTGGTTATGGCACTGCGCCAATCGACGACACGGCTACTTATCGCGGACGATGTCGGGATTGGTAAAACCATCGAGGCACTCCTGATTATCGCCGAGTTGCTGGACCGTAAGATTATTGAGCGCTTTGCCGTCGTCTGCCTGCCGCATTTGTGTGACCAGTGGCAGCAGGAAATCCAAGATAAGATCGGTCTCGACGCGGTTGTGATCCGGTCCAATACGCAAGCCAGACTCGACCGCGAAATCCACGGGGATGTCTCGGTTTACCAGCATTATCCCTTTCAGATCATTTCTATCGACTACATAAAGTCGGATCAGCGCCGACAGATCTTTATCTCCGAATGCCCGGAACTCCTGATTGTTGACGAAGCCCATACCTGCGCCAGACCTCAAGGGGCCTCCAAAGGTCAACAACAGCGCCATGCGCTCCTTCGTGATATCGTCGACAGACGCAAAGAGAACCAGCACTTGGTCATGCTCACGGCCACCCCGCACAGCGGTAAGCCGGAGGAGTTCGGCTCCCTCCTGGGGCTCATCGACGATTCTTTCGAGACCATCGACATCGCCACCGCAGGCCAGGCGGAACGCAAGCGTTTGGCCGCCCACTTCGTGCAAAGGCGTCGCGCCGATGTCGCGAAGTGGATGAACCAAAAGACGCCATTTCCGGAGCGTGATTCGGGTGAGTTTGATTACAATCTGGCACCGGAGTATGCCGCCTTCTTCGAGCGTATTTTCGAGTTTGCCCGGGGCTTGGTCAGCGGCAAGGAGAACGAGCGGGGGAAGCGCGTCCACTACTGGACGGCCCTCGGCCTACTTCGTGGCGTCATGTCCAGCCCGGCGGCAGGCATTAGTATGCTGCGCAATCGTCGATCCAAACTGAGTGGCGAGGAGCTGTTGGAGGAAGAGGCCGGTGACATTGTTCACGACTCGCCCGAAGGATTCGAGTCGGATCTGTCACCCGTCGAGTTGGTGGAGTCAACCAACTGGTCCGACTACGAGTTGCGGAAACTGCGAGAGTTCGAAAAGGAGTTGTCCGAATTGCAGGGAATCAAGAAGGATTACAAGCTGGAGGCCACCCGTATGGTCATCGCAGATTGGCTGGATCAAGGCTTCAACCCCGTCATTTTCTGTCGCTACATTCCCACCGCCAATTATCTCGGCGAACAGCTGAAACCGATCTTCGAGAAGGCCTACAAGGATGTGACCGTGCAGGTCGTCACGTCCGAAGACCCGGATGAGTTACGCAAGGAACGCATTCAGGCCATGGGCAGCTTTAAACGGCGCATCCTGATCGCCACGGATTGCCTCTCCGAGGGGATCAATCTCCACACCTGGTTTGATTCCGTGTTCCACTATGATCTTCCGTGGAACCCCAACCGCCTCGAACAGCGGGAGGGGCGGGTTGACCGCTTCGGGCAGACCCGGGAAGAGGTGAAGGCTTACCTGCTCTTCTCCCAGGATAATCCGGTCGACGGCGTGGTGCTCAATGTCATCCTACGCAAGGTCCGCGAGATCAAGAAAGCCACCGGTATCAACGTTCCGTTCCCCGAGGATAGTAAGGGCGTGATTGATGCGATTACCCAATCCCTCCTCCTCGAAAATCACAATAAGGTGAACTTCAGGAAGACAGATCGCCAGATGCAGATCAACTTCGAGGAGTTCGACACCGCGAAGAAGATCGACCTCGAAGTGTCGGATAAATTCAAGCGCTCCGAAGAAAACGTAAAGGCCTCCCGGTCCATCTTCACGCAGCACGGGATTAAGGCGGAGGAAATCGAGCCGGATCTGAAAGAAAATGATCTCGCCATCGGTAACCCCGAAGCCGTGCGGAACTTTATCATCGAGGCGCTGACCAGTCTATACGGTGCACAAATGGAACCGGTCAAAAACCGCAAGCAGGAGCTGGTCGGCTTCAGGCTCTACTTGACCAACTTACCCTCCATTGCCCGGACTGTCCTGTCCGTGCCGGACAAACGCGACTCCATTCAGGTCAGCTTCGAGTCCCCCACGCCCGAGGGCTTCCACTACCTCGGCCGCAACCACCCCTTCGTCGAGCAGATTTGCCAGCGCGTCCTCGCCGACACCATGGAGCGCAATCAGCGCGGTGCCGCTCGTGCCGCGGTCTTTCGTTCCAGTGCCGTCGAGCGCATGACCACCCTCATGCTCTTCCGCGTTCGCAACGTCATCGAAGAGAAGCACGACAAAGGCCCCAAATTGATCGCCGAAGAAATGCTCCTCTGGGGCTATCGTGGCCAGCCCGGCCAAGCGGAGTATCTCGAACTTGCGGAAGCGCACCGCCTGCTGAGTGAGGCCACCGTCGATGGTGACCTGAGCGATGCCCGCCGTCAGCGCGAGCTGGGTGAGCATTTGCAGCACCTTGACGGTCTGCGCGAGCGTTTCGACCAGCTGGCTGAAGAGCGGTCCAAGCACCTCGTCGAAGCGCACGAAAGATTTTCGCGCCTTGTCGATAGGAAGAAGTTTGAAGTCGTTTACCCCGTCCTTCCCATGGATGTGCTGGGGGTTTATATCCTAATACCCGAACACTGATGGATAAGCCAAATAAACAGATTACCCCGTCTTCATCCGAATATCGAGAGTCCTTGGCTCTCGCCGAGAAAGTCTCGACGATTATCGAGCAGGCACGCACCGAGGTCGTGCGGTCGGTCAATTCCAGCCTCGTGCATGCCTATTGGGCAATTGGTCGGGAGATCGTAAACGAGATACAAGGCGGCGACGAGCGTGCCGAATATGGCAAGCAGGTGCTCAATCAACTCTCGCAACAGCTGACGGATCGTTTCGGAAAGGGCTATTCAGGGCGCAACCTGGAACTTTTCAGAAAGTTTTATCTTGCTTACTGTCAAAGGGATGGAATTCCGAACACAGTGTGTTCGGAATTGCCGGGTCCGAAACCGAACACGGCGTGTTCGGAATCTTTACCCGAAGAGCAGGATACACCGCACGACCCATCCGCGAAAGACGCCGATGATGCGGCCCTGCCTGCAAAACCGGAGATACCGCCGGTAGCCGAACGGCCCGGGCAGCGCTTTGACCCGAATCTCAGCTGGTCGCATTATCGCTTGCTCATGCGGGTGGAAAACGAGAACGCCCGCGCTTTCTATGAAGCCGAAGCCTCCCGGCAGGCCTGGAGCGTTCGACAACTCGACCGCCAAATTCACAGCTTGTTCTATGAACGTCTGCTGAAAAGTGCCGACAAACAAGGGATGCTTGCCGAAACTGGGGAAACCAGCGACCCGCTTCGTCCCATTGATGTCATCAAAGACCCCTATGTCCTCGAATTTCTCGATTTGCCGGAGTCGCATCGTCTCCACGAAAACCAACTGGAGAATGCGCTTATTGAGACTTTACAGGACTTCCTTTTGGAACTGGGCAGCGGATTCGCTTTCGTCGCCCGGCAAAAACGTATCACCCTCGACGGCGACCACTTTTACCCGGACCTGATTTTCTACCACATCCGGTTGCGCTGCTATGCGATTATTGATCTCAAAGTCGGGAAACTCGACCACCGCGACCTCGGCCAGATGCAAATGTATGTCAATTACTTCGACCGTGAGGAGCGCTCCTCGGAGGACAACCCCACGATTGGCTTGGTTCTTTGCTCGGAGAAAAACGATGCCCTCGTTCGCTACGTTTTGGGTGAGGGCAACGAGCAAATCTTCGCGTCCCGTTACCGCTTCGAGCTACCCGACGAGGAAACCCTCCGCCGGGAGTTGGAACGCGAGCGCACACTCATTCAGGAACAGCAAAATGGGTAGTGGCTGGTGCTTAGTGGTTAGTTATGAAGGTAAAAAGTTTCAAGGAACTGATTGTATGGCAGAAAGCTATGGATCTCTCTGAAGAGGTGTATCGGCTAAGCCAAGTATTCCCCAATCACGAACTCTATGCCTTGACGAACCAGATTCGCCGCGCCGTGGTTTCGGTCCCTTCAAACATAGCGGAAGGCCAGGCCCGGAGTTCGACTGCCGATTTTCGTCAATACCTGTCCATTGCCCGAGGCTCACTCGCCGAAGTCGAAACCCAACTCCTGCTCGCCATCCGTTTCAATTATCTATCCGAAACCGACACCACCCAAGCCTTCGATCTCATCGCTCAAACCGGCAAGATGCTAAACACCCTGAGGAAGAGAGTTGTCAGTGGGTAGTGGTCAGTGATTAGCCGCCAGCCACCACCCACCAGCCACCAGCCACTAAAAACTAACCACTACAATGCACCCCTCCATACGCATAGAAGGCAGCATCCTCACCGGGGATATCATCGAGACCATCGCTTCCGTCGAGCGGCAGGATGGGCAGCGCTCTCAGGATTTTGGCTTTCCGACCAACACCGCTGTCAAAGACGAGATCGCCGACGCCTGGGCAAGTGCCCGGGCTTTTTGGACGGCCTACCAGTCGAAGATCGAGCGACTGCGTGAAGGTGCCTCGGGCGTTACCGAAACGCGTAACCAGTGGATCACGCCACTCCTGGGCCTCTTGGGCTACACCCCTGAACTCGCGGGTAAGGGCGAGGTCGTCAACCAGAAGAACTATGCCATCTCCCACCGGGACACGAACCGGGCCGGTTTTCCCATTCATGTCATGGGTTGGCACGACAGTCTCGACAAGAAACGTCAGGATTCCGGGCCGCGCATGTCGCCCCATGCCCTGGTGCAAGAATACATCAACCTGACGGAACACCTCTACGCGGTCGTCACCAATGGTCGCCAGCTCCGCCTCCTGCGGGACTCTTCCCGCCTGATCAAGCTCTCCTTCCTCGAATTCGATCTGGAGCGGATGTTCAACGAGGAGATCTTTTCGGACTTCAGAATCCTCTTCCGCCTGCTCCATTCCTCGCGCATGCCGGTCAAGCAGGACGCGGCCAGTGAGAGCATCATTGAACGCTATCACCAGGACGCCCTCGATTCAGGTTCACGTATCCGCGAGGGCCTTTCCGGTGCCGTTGAGGCGTGTATCCGCGAGCTGGCCAATGGCTTTCTGTCGCATGATAAGAATGGTCGGCTGCGGGAGACGGTCAGCACCACGCCGGAATCGGCGACCGACCTCTACCAGCATTTGCTGCGGCTGATCTACCGCATGCTCTTCCTTATGGTCATTGAGGAACGGCGCCTCGTTTATCCCGCCACTGCGGACGCCCGCTTGCGGACCATTTACGAGCGATTCTACAGCATTGGACGGATTCGAAAGCTGGCGGAGAAGCGCCACTTTTCCGAAGAAAAATATCACGATGCCTGGGATGCCCTCTGTGCCACCTTCCGCCTCTTCGCCGAGCCGGAGGCTGGGAATGAGCTTGGGCTCGCACCTCTGGGAGGCATCTTCCACCGTGAGGCCATCGGGACACTCGCGGACTGCCGACTGTCCAACGCCGTTTTGCTCACGGCCATCCGTCGACTCAGCTACTTCCAGCACCCGGATACCAAGCAGTTTCTCCGCGTCAACTACGGGGCGCTCAACGTCGAGGAATTCGGCTCGGTTTATGAGGGCTTGCTCGAATACGATGCCAAGCTGATCGAGCCCAGCCCCGGACACTACGAATTCCATCTGGTGAAAGGCGAAGGCCGTGCATCCTCCGGCTCGCACTACACGCCGGATGAACTGGTGCAGCCGCTGCTCAAACACTCCATCGACTACCTGATTACGGACCGCCTGAAGCAGGCGGGGGAAGTGGCTGGGGGTGAGTGGCGAGTAGCGAGTAGCGAGTGGCGAAAAGTAAGTGAGCAGTTTAGCGTAAGCGAAAGTGTTGAATTCACTAAATACTGGAAAGGAGTTATCGATGGAGTCTTATCAGGAACTGGAGGTATGGAAGCGGGGTATGGATTTAGCGGAGTGCGTTTACAAGTTGTCACAGCACTTTCCAAAATCGGAGTTGTATGGAATGACCAGCCAGATGAGGCGGGCGGCGGCCTCAATACCGGCCAACATAGCCGAGGGCTGGGGGCGTCGGAGCACGAAGGAGTTTCAACACTACATCCATATCGCCAACGGCAGTCTGAGGGAACTGGAGACGCACTTGCTGCTGAGCCGAAGGGTCGGCCTTACGGAGTCCGAGGCGATCAAGCCTCTCCTGCTGACCACAACTATTCTGGGAAAACAGCTTCTTTCCCTACACCGCTCGCTCTCTCGCCGCAACAGCTAGCCAATCTCTGGAATTCCCTACCACTCTCCACTCGCCACTCCCTACTCGCCGAGCAAGCTCTCCTGAGCTTGCGAGTCGCAGACATCGCCTGCGGTTCCGGACACATCCTGCTGGCCGCCGCACGGCGTATCGGCACAGAGCTGGCCATCCTCCGCACGGGCGAGGAACAACCTTCACCCACGGCCATGCGTGAGGCGGTTCGTGATGTCATTCGCAACTGCATCTACGGCGTGGACCTGAATCCGCTGGCCGTCGAGCTATGCAAGGTCGCGCTCTGGCTGGAAGCCCACGTGCCGGGCCAACCGCTCAACTTCCTCGACCACCACATTAAGTGCGGCAACGCCATCGTCGGCTTCGTCCATCAGGAGGAACTGGAAAAGGGCATTCCCATGGAAGCCTTCAAAACCTTGCCCGGAGACGATAAGGAGGTGGCCGCTGCTCTGCGCAAGCGCAACAAGGAGGGTCGTGCGGATGACCGGAGGCAGGTCAAGATGAAGCTCTCGGCGGAGAACCAGGAGAAGCTCGACCAGATCCGCCAGCGCTGGCAGGAGCTTTCCGGTCTGCCCGAGCGCACCCCCACCGAGATCGAGGCTAAGCGGAAACAATTTCGGCAGTTTTCCACGAGTCAGGATGCCTACCTGCTTCAGCAAATCGCGGCTATTCCCATCGCTCAATTCTATCAGCCCAAGACGTTGGATAACAAACACTGTGTCATCACCGAGCAAAATTACCGGGATTACCTTACCGGACGCCTGACCGTTCCGGCAGGGCAGGCAACGGCGAGTGCGTGGGCCATCGCAGATCGCAAGAAGTTCTTCCATTGGTTTCTGGAGTTTCCGGAGATCATGCAGGGGGGCGGGTTTGATTGTATACTAGGTAACCCACCATACCTCGGAAATCGAAGACTAAAAGGCACCTATGGGGCCAGTTTCCTAGAGTGGGTTTGCTTTGAATATAAGCCTGCGGGCTCAGTGGATCTTGCCGTATACTTCTTGAGGCGAATGTTTGAACTCATAAGCGAAAGTGGATTCATCTCCTTGATTACTACAAATACAATTGCTCAGGGCGGAGCGAGAGTCGGTGGACTCGAGTATGCACTCAATAACGAAGGGACTATAAATTTCGCCGCTAAGTCAATTCGTTGGCCCGGATTGGCAGCTGTCAATGTGAGTTTGCTGTCGCTTTATAAGGGAAAGTGGAGTGGTCAATTTAATCTGGATGGGAAGAGTGTGGAAAGAATTACATCTCTACTCGATGACGGAGAATCAGACCTTAAGCCCTCTCCCTTAGTAGCTAACTCAGATAGAAGCTTCGTGGGCTCGTATGTTTTAGGGAAGGGCTTTATGCTAGATATTGAGGAAGGTGAGAAACTTCATAAGACCGAAGGTGGCAGCAAGGTAGTATTTCCTTATTTGAACGGGAAAGATCTAAACAATAGCCCTGAGCAAAAAGCATCTAGACTGATCCTCAACTTTCGTAATCTAGCAGAAGACCAAGCCCGGGAATTATCACCGGATTGCTTCAGTATTATCGAAGAACGCGTTAAACCTGATCGAACAAGGTTGAAGGAGAATGGCGACTTTGCCCTGAGAAAACCATTGCCCCAAAGATGGTGGATGTATGCGGACAAGAGGCCTGCTCTTTACCGGACGATATCTGACTTAGAGCGTGTTCTCGTTATTGCCCAAGTCTCGAAAACAACCGCATTCACATTTGTTCCCAAGGGGCAGGTCTATGACGCGATGCTAATTGTCTTTCCTTTTGAGGGGGCTGAATATCTAGCGGTAATGCAATCAAACTTCCATACCCAATGGGCATGGCGATATTGCACGACAATGAAAACAGACTTACGATATGGCCCCTCTGTTATTTTTGAGCCTTTTCCTTTTCCTGAGCTATCCTCTGATTTAGCCAGAGTGGGCGAATGTTATTATGAGCACCGCAAGGCAACGATGCTTCTCCTCTGGCTCGGCCTGACCAAGATTTATAACCTCTTCCACGATCCCGACCTCAGCCCGGAACTCGTGGCCAAAGTATCCGGCAAGCCTGCCGACATCGCCCAACAAGGCTATTCAGCCCTGCTCAAGCTCCGCGAACTGCATCTGGAAATGGATACCGCCGTGCGCGACGCCTACGGCTGGACCGACCTCAATCTCAGCCACGGCTTCCATGATCTCGACTACCTCCCCGAGAACGATCGCACCCGCTACACCATCAGCCCCGCAGCCCGCAAGGAAGTCCTCCAACGCCTCCTCAAACTCAACCACGAGCGCCACGCCGAAGAAAAAGCCGCCGGTCTCCACGACAAAAAAGCCAAGAAAAAAGCGGCTAAGAAACGCGCAGCCAAACCCAAGTCGGATTTGATCAACCTCGAAATGGAGGGCTTGTTTGACGAGTCCCGAGACGCCAAACCGCTTGAGGTCAGAACGATGCCGTCTCAGCCACGTGGCGCCATGGAGGCGGATGAGTATTTGATGGAAGTCATCCCTGCCATTCTTTTGGAAGCAAAGGGGAGGCGGTTACGCTGGACTCAATTTACGGATGCGATTCGGCTCTTGGCACGTTCGCAGAAACTGCAAAAGGCCGCTGTTGGTGATGATTCGGATCTGGTTGAGCGCTGGAGTAAAGCTGGCACGCCACAGCTTGCACTGTCTGAGGTTGTTCCGGCTATTCAGCAGATGGGCGGACGCAACTTTCAGATAACCAAGGAGGACGGCGAGCACTTCATAAGACTTAGCGCGTCCAACCCTCCAGCGGCTGAAGCATGGCCTGCTTATGATGCCTGGTTGGCCATGAGAATCGTTTCTGCGTCCTCTGTGAATGTGCCCTTTGATGCCGATGAGCAAAACCTTTTGCAAAGCATCGAAACTCTTAGCCAACTGTTTGCCTAGTCATGAAAAGCCAGATCGAGTTCCCCTTTCTCCACCCACCTGTGTCATTGCAACCCGTGGCAGAAAGGACGACTCCAAAACTCTGGATTGAGCGTATCGCGATCCACCGCGCATTGCCGGTCAACGAGGAGACTCTACTCCGCCAAATGACCCTGCGCAGAGGCCTGAATATTCTCTGGGCAGAACCGAACCAGAGCAATGCGAACGCAAATGCCCGTGTTCGTATTTCCGGCCACGCAACCGGCAAAACAACATTTTGCCGCTTCCTTCGTTACCTGCTGGGCGAGGAGCGATATGGCAATGATGACTTTCGGCGGGCTTTTCGAGAGAAGTTTGATAACCAAGGCTGGATCTTCGGTGAAGTCTGGGTAGAGGGACGTCGCTGGCTGGTTGGCAGGCCGCTGGGCACGGGGACGCACCCATTTGCCGTGCAGGGGCCGAGCATTGAATCACTCAAAAATTCGGAGACCCTACCCAAGGGAGGTTTCAAAGAAGACTATCTGGAGGCCATTGATGCCTGTCTTTTTCGTGGCCTGATTGACAAACGCCTTCCCTCAAGTGGCCTCCCGCTGGGTTGGGACATGTTACTCCAATGGATCGCTCGCGATCAGGAGAGCCGTTTTGCAAAACTGCTGAGTTGGCGTAACGCAGCGAGTGATTCGGGGTCGATCGAATTACAGGAGGCTGAGAAGGAAAACATCATTCGCGTGATGTTGGGCTTGTCCACGAACCCGGAGCAAGAGACCATGCGCAAGCTTGCGGCCACCGCCAAGGAACACAAAGAGGCTGTGGAAAATCGGAAGCTTTATGATTTTCAAATCAAGACTGAGTTTGAGCGAATAAACCAGATGCTGGATGATCCGCTGGATTCAAATGCACCCTTGCCGGAAGCTCACGTCCGCTCCGTTGTGGAGGAACTCAAGTCAAAAGCCGTCCATCTACGGGCACTCATTGAAGAAGATGAGACGATCAAAGAACTCGGCAGCCAAGTCACAGCCGCAAAGAATAAAACCGCATTAGCCGAAGCGCGTTGGGTCGATGCGAAGGAGATCGCCGAACAGTGCCAGGAAGATATCGAAATCGCTGAGGGCAATAAACCCGAGGCTGAGCGAATCCACAAAAAGCGAGAGTGGGAACCCTTTCGTGGCTATTGTTCAGCGAAGTTGACCGATGAAGTCCTCGGAGCATGCCGGTATGCCCGGCAGCGCAAGCCGGACGATGAATTGGATAAAGAGTTGGATGAAATTCGTTCCCATGCCGGCCTGCTCCGCTTCGATAAACAACGAGCCGATGCCCGCGTGATGGAACTGTTTGAAACCCTGGAGAAAGCCAAGTCCGAGGAAGAGAAACTTAGGGTTAAACTTGAATCGGCGAAAGAAAAGTATGCGCCAGCAATAAAGCATGCCAACGAGATCGACCAGCAGGTGCAGTCCATCGGGCTCGCACTGAATAACTTGACGCGTGCGCTGTCTGCCAAGTCGGAAAATGAAGACAGCATTAGCAGCATGGGTAAAGAAAAGGAACTGCTTACTGCTGCACTGGAAAAGTCGAAGGCACAGCACGCGATGCGTATGAGCGAGCTGTCCGACATGTTCCGATTTGTCG
This sequence comes from Opitutia bacterium UBA4506, assembly GCA_002388665.1. Lineage (GTDB taxonomy): Bacteria > Verrucomicrobiota > Verrucomicrobiia > Opitutales > Puniceicoccaceae > Puniceicoccus. Next base: position 21,528 of record DGMY01000072.1, read on the forward strand.
TTCAGGCCCTTCTGGGGCCGGATGTGGGTGCTGGTGTGGAGTTCTCCGGCAAGAGCATCTTTCCCCATGTGGACTTTCATGGTCGAATGGATAGCGCAGCATTGGAGACAGTCCGCTTATTAGCCTTCGATATCGCCTGTTTGCTAGACAGCTATATCAGGAACACTTCGTTGCTCCCTGGATTTCTCATCCACGACAGCCCCCGTGAAGCCGATCTATCTGTGGACATATACCACGAGATATTCCGTCTCTTTCAACGAATGGAATCGGAGTCTAAGACATCGGAATTCCCCTTTCAATACATCGTCACCACCACAGAACCACCCCCGGAGGAGTTGCGCCAAGAACCGTGGCTGCTCGATCCGGTGCTCAATGCCACAGAAGCCAACAGACGTTTCTTGGGGGTGGATATTTAGGAGAATGTAATTACAATGAGTATTACTGAAGAACAATTAAGATCATGGTCGGCGGGTCCTAGCCAGACGGAAAGCGACAAGTGCCAAAACGCGAAAAACATGATCCGCAAGGCAATTAAAGCTTCCGACGAATTACAGAACCGCGATATTTCTGTCTTTGCTCAAGGTTCATACAAAGCAAATACAAATGTCCGGAAGAACAGCGATGTCGATATCTGCATTCGCTATAATGGAAGCTTCTTTCCTGATTATCCTAAAGGGGCAACACAGCAGACATTTGGACACGTAAAAGGTGAGTTCCCTTTCACCGATTTCAAGAATCTAGTTGAAGACGCTTTGGTCTCATATTTCGGTGAGGATGGTGTGACACGTGGAAACAAGGCATTTGACGTGCATGCGAATAGCTACCGTGTCGATGCCGATGTCGTGCCTACATTCGAGCACAGGCGGTATACTGGTAATACGTTATCCGATGGAACTGACGAGATATTATACGGAGTTGCTTTCAAACCAGACAAAGGATCAATAATAAAGAATTGGCCGGATCAGACCTACTGCAACGGGATTGAGCGCAACAACGCATCTGGTCGCAGGTATAAGCGAGTAATCCGTATCCTAAAGAGAATTAGAGATAGATTAAAAGATGACGGCGACGAAGCCAATGGTAGCCTGCCTTCTTTCTTAATAGAGTCTCTGGTTTGGAATGCTGACACATCTGCTTACGCAAAAGATACCTATTGGGAGATGATGAGGCACGTCATCGCTAATCTCTGGAATCAAACCCGCAAAGACGATGATTGCTCTGATTGGGGGGAAGTCAATGAACTGAAATACCTGTTTAGAGATTCTCAACCTTGGACACGCCAACAAGCTAATGATTTTCTACAATCGATTTGGGACTATATTGGATACAAATGAGAAATTTAAACTCAAAACCATTTGCCTATCTGCTATTCGGAGCTTTCGCAATCTGCCTGATTGGCGTCGCCCTGTTGGCTGGACATGAAATCACCGACATAAAGTCGGCATTGATAGCATCTTATAAAACGATTCCAGTCCTGTTGTTCTTAGCTTGGATGTTTTCAATTTTCGCGTGGAAGTGGAAAATATTGCAAGGATGGATCGTCCCTTTTCCTGACCTGAATGGCACATGGGAGGGGGAGATCCAGACTACATGGAAGAATCCCGAAACAGGGGAGGTTCCGGGTCCGATACCAGTCATACTTACAATCAAACAGTCATTTACGAAGATAAGTTGCGTCATGCGAACAACGGAAATGACAAGCCGTAGCTACCTGGCGGGATTTTGGATAGATAGCGATGAGCAGGTCAGAATGTTGGGATATTGTTATACCAGCAAGCCTTCAACGATAGTAGCTGAACGAAGCCAGCCGCACGATGGGACAATTATTTTCGAAATAGTTGGAAGCCCAGTGTCCAAGCTTAGAGGAACCTACTGGAACGGGCGGAAAAGCACTGGAGATGTGACCTTAACTTTCAAAACCAAAGACCATCTAGATGATTATCCAGATGATCTCGGAGAACATCCTCTGGCCAATCAATAACATGGCAATATTCACCATCCTTATAATTTTCGACGAACATCAGCTCTTTGCCTCAGCTTGTGAGCCTGAAAACGTCTGGAAACATTTCCAGGGCAAACTAAATCGGCACAACTCCGCCAAAGACAAATAACCACCCCATGGCCCTCATCAACCAGTTCCAAACCTACTCCCAAAAGGAGAACACAGTGACGAACAACGTGCTGCTGATGTTGTCACGGCTTTATCAAATCAATCCGTCTTACTATGCTGACTACATGGCCGCCATCACAGAAGCATCAGATGGCTATGAAGTCATTCCCAGTTTCATGCAGCAAGTTGGCAACAAGGGGAATGGCATTATTGATGGTTACATTCAGATCCCGGCATCAAAGGTGATCATCGAGACAAAGCTCAGCTCTCTAGAACTGAAGGGGAAGCTCCTGAAATATACGGAGAGCTTTGAGCAGGCAGAGCACAAGATACTGCTCCACCTTAGCAGCCAGCGCTACAGCGAGGCGGACGAGCGGGAGATCAATGAAGCTCTTAAGTCCATGGTGAAAGGAGCGCCGGTATTTTTCTATTCGAAGACATTCGAGGAGTTTACAGTGCAGCTCGATCTCTTGGCCCGGGAGCATCCCTACGAAAAGAGCCTTCGCGAATTGGCGGACGACTTTAACGACTACTGCGAAAGCGGTGGGCTAATTTCCAATGATCGCCATATCTTGCGGGCAATGGCCTGCGGACAGTCCTTTGACCTAAACGTAAAGCACCAGTTTTACTTCGACGATGCCGCACGCGGCTACAGACCCTTTACCTACCTCGGCATCTATTCGTGGAAGTCGGTGAGACACATCGGCAAGGTTGAAAACATGATTGTAGCCGACTACAGCGCGACGGCCGGACTGACGGTGATCGAGTCAGAGAAACCGGTCACGGAACAGCAGGAGGACCGACTGATTCAAGCGATAGAAGAATCCGTTGCTGCGGGTTGGCGTATCGAAACGGGTCATCGCTTTTTTCTCCTCAACGACTTTCACGAAACAGATTTCCAGAAAACGTCTCCCGGAGGCATCTTCCGCGTCCGCTATTTCAACCTGAAGGATACGCTCGGCAATGTTCCCGACATAACCGCCTCCATCGCCGAGCAATTAAACCAGCAAACATGGGAGTGAATATTTAGAATTGATAAGCTTTTGAATATCTCCCGAGAACCCATTAAATCATAGTGTCATCGCCAAAAACACCCTTCGAGCTCCCTTTCCAAGATGCCCTCTCCTCGGAGAAAATGTTGGCTTCTATCGCCCATGCCAGTGAAGAAATTGTTCGTTCTGATCTGGCTCAGGGTCTCGGGGACGCCGCCAAGGTCTCACTCGCTGCGAGTAAGTTTTTTTATGAGCGAAAAATGCTCCTCGTAGAGCTACCGAAGAGTGCGAAGGCCGCAGATCTCATGGTTGCAAATGGCAAACGGGTTGCCCAGCTGAAGAAGATTGGTGGTAAAGGTGCCGGCACACGACTGCAGGTTGTAGGGGGAGGCGCAAAAGTCGGCGTTAACACTGCCGCCATTGCCTTGGTGGTCGTCGAGGCATCGCACATGATCGGTTCCCACGACAATGCGAAGCGGATCAAGTTCATTGAGAAGAGGACGGCTGACCTCGTCGCTTTCACCGAGCACGAGCTTCTCTCCGAACTCGAGGCCTGCTACCGGCAAGCCAAGGAGATCTGCCTTCAAGGTGAAACCGGCCTTTCTGATCATGATAGAGCGGAACTTTCTCGCCTTTCCCATCTCCTCTTTAAGATTCGAGCCCAATGGAGACATCGAGTCCGCCATGACCTGAACAGGATCGACAAAGCGAATGCGGCGTGGTGGACAAATATTCTCCACTGGAAAAGAGACAACTCCTTGGAGAAAGCAAAGGTTCGCCAGAGTCAAAAAGCAACAGCGTCACATGAAATTCTCCAACTCATGCAGTTCTCATTAATGCTTCAGTTCGCACTTTCCCAGCAAACAGGCCGAATATCGGGCAGCGTCCCATAAATTGTTA
>DGMY01000092.1:0-70188 GCA_002388665.1 Opitutia bacterium UBA4506
AGGTCGGTCACCGGACGCTTACAAACCAATTATTCCACGCCGTATCCCTTCCTTGTTGGCCCGGCAATTGGAGGCAGTGTCTGGTTTTCGGGCTAATTGGGGAACTGAGCGACAGCAACATTCCCTATTAGAAATCGTTCCCTCTGGTAAGATGGTGTCATGGTTCGACACGACCCCTACACCCATTTATCCACGGAAGACCGGCTTGACCGGTTTTGCGCGATTATGGCGAAGGCGGTCTTTCTGGCCGAGGAAGGCGACAAGGCAAAGCAGCGCCGGGAAAATCAGGCTGTCGAGGCCGAGACGGAGCAGTCAATGGACCGCGAAGACCAGCCCCAAACCGCAGAGCGCCCGGAAGATAGGATCATTCATTTTCTGGCCCAAGTCGGCGAAGCCTCGCCACGCGACATTCAGAACCAGCATGATTTGTCGCGCTCCAAGACCTACCGTTTACTTGCCGAACTCAAGCAGGCGGGCAAGGTCGAGCAGTTTGGGCGAACGCGCTCTATTCGCTATCGCCTTGCCAGTTAGGCGTTTGCGCGAGCATAGAAAGTGGCTGGCAAGACCCTTTTTGCTTCCCATTCCGGGGCAATCCCGATATATTCAGGTATGATTGCGCCCAACAAAAAATATGCTCGTTGCGCCATTTACGCACGAGTTTCCACCGACGACCAAACGCGAGGCGATTACAATTCGCTCGAAAGTCAGCACGACATTTGCCGCCACTTGATAGGCGTCCACCAACACGAAGGTTGGCAGGAGACGCACTTTTTTGAAGATCCCGGATTTTCGGGAAAGAACCTCGAACGTCCCGGCATTCAGGCGTTGATTGAAGCGATCAAGCGGCGCGAAATTGATGTCGTCATCACCTACAAGATCGACCGGGTTGCCCGCTCAGTGCGTGATTTCTTTGACTTCTGGCAACTGCTTGAAGACCACGAAGCAAACTTCGTATCAGCTACCGAGAGCTTTGATACCGGCACGCCTGCCGGACGGCTCATGCTCAACATGCTACTCGGCTTTGGGCAATATGAGCGCGAGTTGACCGCCGAGCGCATCACGGACAAGCTGATCGAACGCGCTAAGCGCGGCAAATGGGCGGGCGGCGCCGTGCCACTTGGCTATGACTACGACCCACAGACAAAAAAGCTCAGTCCCAACCGGGAGGAAACCGCTTTAGTCAAACGCATCTATACGCTTTCCGCCGAGTATGCCAACGCAACGCTGGTCGCTCAGCAGATCAACAACGAGGGGGCCCGCACCCGTCAGCGGGTCTATCAGTCCCGCGACGGCGAAAGGCACGTCGGCGGCAAGCGTTTTCGCTCCGACAAAATCAAGCAAATCGTCGGCAACGCCATTTACAAGGGCGTCATTCAGCATCGCGGCGAAGAATACCCCGGCGAGCACGAGGGAATTATCACGCCCAAGCTTTGGGAAAAGGCCAATGAAGCCTTGAATAAGCTCCGTATTGAACCGACGCCCGAACGCAAGAGCGACAAGCATCAAGCCGCGCTCAAGGGCCTTGCTCATTGCGGGCATTGCGGCAATAGCCTGATTCCGCATCCCAGCGGCAAGAAGGACGCCAACGGCAAGCAATACCTCTATTACAAGTGTGGATGCGTTAACCGGGACGGACAGCATTCGGAATGTCCACTCCGCAGCGTTCCGGCCCGCCCGCTGGAAAAGATCGTGGTCGATCTGATTGGCGAGCTTGGCCAGCACCCGACCATTATTGAGAAATCCATTGCTCAATCCAATAGCCAGAAACAGAAATCGCTTCGCCCGCTCAAGAAGAAGCTCGCCGAACTCAACAAGCGTCACGGCGAAATCAGCGCCCAGCTTCGCCGTTACCTTGAACTGGCGGGCAAGGGCGACCGTCATTTCAGCTTTGAGATTCGCGCTGAGGCTGAAAAGCTCGCCGCCGACAAGCACGCCGTCGAAATTGAGCGGGACAAGGTGAGAATCGAAATTGACTACAAGGAGCGCGTGGTGACCGATCATCAGGTCATTGCCGAGCGCCTGCGCCACTTTAAAGACACTTTTGACGCGCTCCCCTACGAGGACCAGAAGGAGGCATTACGACTGATCTTGAAGAGCATTTGCATCAAAAAGTTCGACCCTGAAAATGACCGCCTACCTAGCGGAAAACCCTTCACGACGCTCCAAATACGAACTTCTCTCTACTTGGTCCAATTGGAATTTATCGCAAACGACTTAATTCCAACGACTTACAAAGGTGGTGGTGAAAGTTCGACTTTCGTCCCTTATGGTCGGGATGACTGGATTCGAACCAGCGACCTCTGCGTCCCGAACGCAGCGCTCTGCCAGACTGAGCTACATCCCGTAATTTTCGGGATAAAAATTAAGCAAACCCATTTTCAGAATGCAAGATCTCTCCTGTCTCGCCCAACCGGGCCGAGCCTGAGTTCCTGCCCCTCCCCCCGTTCTTCGGAGAAACCACTCTAGTCTGCGGTCAGGGCAGCTCCAAATCCACGTAAACCGGCCGGTGATCGGTCCCTTTCCGAATATATTGCAGGTCAAAAACCGTGCCTTCGTTTCCGCTGAGAAAAGGGGCCAAAGCCGCGGACGAGAGGATAAAATCCACCCGTTCGTAGAGGTCCTTCTTTCCGTAGTAAAAAGTCCAGGTCTCCCCCCGCGAGTCATAGGACTCCACGATCCGGGAAATGCTCACGGATCCCCGGGAGAGAAAACGCCGCACTGTAGAACTGCTGCGGTGATCATTAAAGTCCCCGACGATCAAATAGCGCCCCACCCCGTCCGGAAATCGGTCGAGAATCCGGTTTCGAATCGCCTGGGCCTCCTTGGTTCGCCTCTCGCTAGAGAGAGGATCTGCAGCCACATCGGACCACCGACTCTTGAGGTGAACGACAAAGAGACTCCATGTCTGCCCGTCCGCTTCCCCGAAGGGAAAAATCACTTCCAGCAGCCCTCGTTTTACCGGGATGCGCTCCCCTTCGTAGGGGAACTCCAAATCGTCATGTTGGATCACTTCTACAGGCGGAATCCTGGACAACAACGCCAGGTGGCGATCCGGATCATCCGCTTCCATCAACACCGCATAGGGATAGTCCACCCCAGCCGCTTTCAAGTCCGTCGCAAATTCCCGTAAAAACGGGCCGGGCCCCATTTCCTGCATGGCAAGGATATCCGGAGCAATCTCGACGACCGCTTTAGCCAGAGCTAGTTTCTCCGTTTCCGGTTTTGGATGATTCGTACGCCAACGGCCATCGACCATGCGGTCCTGCACCAAATAGTTGCGCAAATTCATGGTGGCTACCCGCACCTCGGCTCCCGCTAGAGGAAACCAGGCGCAAAGCAACCCACATAAAAGCGCAACCCGCATCAGTTGGAAGAGCTAGCGGAATCCTCCGAACTCTCACCGGAGTCGTTTTCTTCCTTCTCCCCCTGGCGAAGGCTCTTCTCCCGCTCCCGCAAGGTCGGATGAGAGTAGTAAAAACGACTGTAGCTCGGGTGAGGTATAAGGTTCCCAAGGTTCTTCTTGTACATCGAGCGCAGAGCCGAGATCAGGTACTTTGACGATCCCATCGCATCACGGGCGAACCGGTCTGCCTCAAACTCGTGTTTCCTCGACAGCCAATTAAACAGTGGAGAAATCCAGAACGTGACGAGTCCACCCAATACGATGAACAGAATAAACGCGGGCACGAATCGAGCCAGCTCCCCGTACTCAATCGGGCTTCGTGTGAATCCAAAACCATCCATGAACCAATCTTGGCCCGAGAGCCACTGGAGGATCCAGAACCCTGCGGCCAGGCTGATCGTTGAGATTCCGATCATCCGGGGAATGTGCCCTTTGCGGTAGTGTCCAATCTCGTGTGCCAAGACCGCCTCGATCTCCTTGGGGCTCAGCTGCTCGATCAAGGTATCGAATAACACGATTCGGCGAAATCGGCCGAAACCAGTGAAATACGCGTTTGAATGCGAAGACCTCTTGCTCCCGTCGATCACTTGGATCGTCTTTGCCTTAAACCCCGTACGGTCGGCCAGAGCCATTAGCTGATCTTTTAGGTCACCGTCCTCGAGAGGTTTCAACTTATTGAACAAGGGAACGATCAATACCGGGTAAAGCACTAGCATCAGCAGCTGAAAGCCGAACACGATGGCAAATCCGATGATCCACCAAGTCGTCGAAAACGAAAGCGCGATCCAAAGAAGCAACGCAGACATCGGAACGCCGATCAGATAGGTGAGGAACAGGCCTTTGATCTTATCCGTCCACCAGAGCCCGGCGGTGGTTTTGTTGAAACCAAACGACTCCTCGAGACGGAACTGAGAGTACCATTCGAAAGGCAATCCGGGTAAAGAAAGAGCAAAAAGAACCGTTACAAAGACAACAGATTGCCCCCAAAGGCCAAATCCAAGCCAGCACGACAGGAGATTATAGCCCCATGGAATCACCGCAAAAACGAGGATCAAACCCAGCACGATTGAGTCGTAAACACCCTCCTTACGGGACAGGGATGACTTGGCCAATGTATAGGAATTGGCTTTGTCAAATGTCTCACGGTCAAACACTTTACGAAATGCGGAGGGTATCCTGTGGCGGTTCTCTTCGACGTGGGTGCTGTTCAACTTTTCGAGGAAAAACTCGAAACAACACTTAAGCGCTATGAGAACAACGGCTGCTAGAATAGGTGCGGTCATCCGGACAAATGGAGGCGTATCGCGGAAAATTTGCAAGAAAGATGGGAGACTGCTTGTGATTGGAGCCGCATCCTTCAAGATACGAAGCAGAATGAGCAAAACCGATACGGAAAAATTTTCCTATGAAGAGGCCTACGGCCAGTTACAGGAGATCGTCTCCCGACTGGAAGATGATGAGCCCTCTCTCGACGAGCTTGTAAAAGACTACGAACGGGGAATGAAGCTGCTGAAAACTTGCCACAAACGCCTCAATGAAGCGGCGTTGCGAATCGAGAAGGTACGTGAGGACGAGGAAATGTCACTGGAACCGTTTGACGCCGAATCGACCCTCGAAGGAAAATAAGCGCAGTGAACCCTGACTCCATTTTACAAAAGATCCGCACCCCTGAGGATGTAAAGGGGCTCTCAAAGGATGAGCTCGAACAACTCGCCACCGAGATCCGGCAACGAATCATCGCGGTCACCTCGTCCAACGGCGGTCATGTGGGTCCCAATCTCGGGGTCGTCGAGCTGACTATTGCTCTACACCGAGTCTTCGACACCCCGAAGGATAAATTCGTCTTCGATGTATCCCACCAAGGCTACGTCCATAAACTTCTCACTGGGCGCAACAACAACCAGTTCGACTTGATTCGAAAGAAAGGCGGGTACAGTGGATTTCTCAACCGCGAAGAAAGCGATCACGATTCCTACGGTGCCGGGCACGCTGGGACGGCTCTGTCTGCAGCACTCGGTATGGCGGCCGCCCGGGATCAACGTGGAACCGACGAAAATGTTGTGGCAGTATGTGGCGACGCCGCGTTCACCTGCGGTATCACTCTCGAAGCCCTCAACAACATCACGGACTCTACGAAACGCCTCGTCGTCATTCTCAATGACAACGAATGGTCGATCGACAAGAACGTCGGGGCGCTGGCTCGCTACTTCAACGAGCTGATCACCACCCCGATCTACAACCGGATGAACGAGGATTTCGAGTCGTTCCTCAAACGCGTCCCCGGGGGGGATGCCCTGATCCGCCTCGGCTCGAAATGGAAGCGGGAAACCAAAGACTTTTTTACCTCATCTTCGATTTTTGAGAATTTCGGCATTCGCTACATTGGCCCGATCGATGGCCACAATCTTACTGAACTCGAACAATACCTAAAGTTCGCCCGCAATTCTCCCGAGCCTCTGGTCCTGCACGTCATTACGAAAAAAGGGAAAGGCAGCGAGGTCGCACTGGCCCAGCCCGAAAAGTTTCACGGAACCTCCCCGTTCGATCCCGAGACGGGTTCCTCCAAGCCGGGTTCCTCCAATTCCGCTCCAAAATACCAGGATGTCGTCGGACAGTCTTTGGTCTCACACTGCCGGAATAATCCAAAAATCGTTGGGATTACCGCCGCAATGCCCAGCGGTACCGGTCTCGACAAGCTGCGCGATCAGATTCCCGCCCAATACTACGATGTGGGAATCGCCGAGGAGCACGCCGTTCTCTTTGCCGCGGGGATGGCGACCAACGGACTCCACCCAGTCTGCGCGATTTACTCGACTTTTCTCCAACGGGCAATCGACCCGGTGATCCACGACATTTGCCTCCAGAATCTACCCGTGCTCTTCTGCATGGACCGGGCTGGGCTGTCTCCAAACGATGGTGCCACCCACCACGGGCTTTTCGATATCGCCTATCTTCGCATGATCCCTCGCACCGTCGTGATGCAACCGCGCAATGAAGATGAATTGGCCGATATGATCGCCACCGGGCTTGCTCATGAGGGACCGGCGTTTATCCGGTACCCCCGCGGCTGCGGGACTGGTGTCCCGGTAAAGGATGCGCCAGCAGTTCTGCCTCTCGGCAAAGCCGAGATCATCCGCAAGGGCGTCGACATCCAAATCTGGGCTCTCGGACCCATGATTCCAGAGGCCGAGAACCTCGCTTCGCGAATTGCCGAGGTCAGCGACCTCACAGTTGGAGTCGTCAATGCTCGGTTTGCCAAGCCGATCGACAGCGAGCTTCTCCGCGAACAAGCGGCGCAGGCTCAACTCATTGTGACGATGGAGGATCACGTTCGCACCGGAGGATTCGGTTCGGCCGTGATGGAAGATCTTTCCAACGCGGAGATCACCACACCGGTAGAACGCATTGGATGGCCCGACGAATTTGTTGAGCATGGAGATTCCGACAAGGATTTGCGCAAGCGATTCGGCCTCGACCCCTCTTCAATTTTTAACAGGGTCCATCTGCGCATTGATCGATTGAGTACCGCCAACTCCAAGCTTCCGACGTCCTAAGAGGCCGGGAGAACGGAACGGGCGCATCATCACCCGCCCGCCAACGGAGCCCAACGGTGTTGGACAGGCGGTGTTCTATCCATCACAAACTGCAACCGGCGACGGTGCCATTCCAAGGTAGCACGGTGCGCCAACTCTCCGGCCAGGTTGATCTGCTCAGTGGGGTCGGATCGTAGATCGAAGAGACATTCTTGCGGACCTCGATCCGGATCATCGTACTCGAGAAATTTCACGTACTTGTAGTGCTGTGAGGTGATGCACTCCCAAACTCCCCTACTTTCCGAGAACGCATATTCTCGTATTGTTTCCGCGTCGCCAGAGACGACTGGCAAGAGTGACCGGCAGGGAATTCTGTTTTGAAAGGCAGGCCACGGCTGGCTCAATGCTTCCTCCGCATTCAATCCGGCCGCTGCGAGAATCGTCGCAGTGATATCCGTAATCTCAACCGGGCTGTCGTTCACCCGGCCCGTGAGGAATTGCGGATGCCGGACTGCCAACGGAACATTCTGCGACTCCCGATAGTAGCTCGACTTCTGTACGAGGTAGTGGTCCCCCATGAGTTCACCGTGATCGCTGGTTAGTACAACCAATGTATCCTCCATCAAATCATCCGACTCCAGCTGATCCAGAATCTTTCCGATCTCCTCGTCGACCAACTGAATCGTCGCCTTGTAGGATCGACGCAACTTCCACAGTACCTGCTTCTGCTCAGGTGTCAGTTCACCGCCTTCACCTCTAATAAAATCGTCCTCCTCTTCGTACGGAACTGCCTCGAGAAAGCGCTGGGGTGGATCGAAGGGTTTATGTGGACTACAAAAGGAGCCTAGAATGAAGAACGGTTTATCCGGATCGCGGTCCTCAATGGCCTCACGAATTTTTCGCCCTGTCACCGTATCGATGTGGTGCTCCTCGCCAAACGGCCAAGGAGCTCCATCTTTCTCAAGCTCTACAACCGTGGGCTTGGCGTTGTTCGCACCTCGATCGCTCACCATATCGCGAAATTCTTCCAAGAGCCCCTCCTTATCGAGGTATTCGCAGTAATCACAGTAATTCTTCACTGCCAACTGCTTTCCAGAAGTTTCCCAGACTCGATCGAAACCCAGACCCTCCATTTCCGCTCTCAGTTCTGTCAGCGGGACACCCCCTCCCCGCTCAACGTGCCACGGCCATGTCTGCAGATAATGAAATTTTCCGATTCCCGCAGTCCAATAGCCCGCGCGCTGAAGGGCTTGTGGAAAGGTCGGGGTGTCAAAATTCAGATCACCGGACATCTGCAACGTCCCGATTTGGTGAGAATATCGGCCCGTCAACAGGGCTGTCCGGCACGGCTGACAGATCGGGTTCACCGACTGGCATTGCGTAAATGCCATCCCCTCAGCAATCCGGTCCATATTGGGCGTGGGAACTTTCGAGGTCGGCGCATAACCAATACAATCATAGCGCTGCTGATCGGTCATGAGGAAGAGTATGTTCATCCCCATAATCTAGGAATATTCCCAATCTCCAACAATCATCGAATCCTCCGAAATCAGATCGAATTGCCAGATCATTGCGACGACCGCGGGTGGACTTCCACCGAAAACCATCGGTAGATCGCCGGAAGCACTAGCAGCGTCAGTGCCGTCGAGGAGACCAACCCGCCGATGACAACGACCGCCAGCGGCCGCTGGACCTCACTCCCCGTACCCGAGGCAAGCAATAGAGGCACCAGCCCAAGCGCCGTAGTACCCGCGGTCATCAGCACAGGCCTTACCCGCAAGCAAGCGGCTTGAACACTGGCTTCGTCCAGCCCGACACCGTCACGAACCAACTGGTTCAAATAGGTGACTAAAACCATTCCGTTGCCCAGGGCGATTCCGAACAACGCGATGAATCCGATACTCGACGGAACCGATAAATTCTCACCAGCAATCCAAAGAGCAACGACTCCCCCCACCAGAGCGAGTGGAATGTTGAAGAGAATCAAAACGGTATTTTTGATCGAGCCGAAGGAAAGATAGATCAAAAACCCTATGAGAACCAAGGTCACAGGAACGACCAAAGCCAATCGCCGGTTTGCCTCGGTCTGCAATTCATACTGCCCTCCCCAGGTGAGGATATATCCGGCGGGCAGATCAATATTCGCATCAATTGCATCCCGTGCCTCTTGGACAAAGCCTCCCAGATCTCTGCCGACTACATTCGATTGAATTTGAAGGTAGCGCTCAGTATTCTCCCGTACGATCGACAGCGGGCCCTCCACCTCTTCAACCACAGCGATCTCTGACAAGGGAATCAACGCGCCTTCCGGGGTCCGAACGATCAAGCGATCCAGGTCTTCGACGGAATCCCGCGCATCCTCCCGATAACGCACATAGATATCAAATCGTCGTACTCCCTCATAGATCTCGCCCGCTTCGACGCCCCCAACGGCAGCCTCGATGAGAGACTGCACTTCGGAAAGATTGAATCCAAACCGAGAGATTGCGTCCCTGTCCGGGCGGATCACGATCTGAGGCGCACCCGAGAGCTGGCCAATCTGCACGTCTGCCGAACCGGCGACCCCTCGCACCACCTCGGCGATCTCTGCCCCCTTTTCTTCAAGAACTCTCAGGTCAGGACCAAATAATTTTATCGCTAACTGAGATTTTGTGCCGCCAATCAGCTCATCGACTGAGAGTTGAATGGGCTGGGTCATGTTGGCTTGAACTCCCGGCATTCCCTCCAACTGATCACGCATGGCATTCTCGATATCAACCTGAGTATATCCACTGCGCCATTCCGAGGAGTCCTTCAGGACCACCATCATATGTACCGAGTTAATCGGATCGGCATGTGCCCCTACTTCTCCCCGCCCTATTCGGGAAATCGCCTGCGCGATCTCCGGGATCTCCAGCAATCTGCGCTCGGCAATCAGGCTATTTCGCTTCGTCTCCTCCAATGTGACGGACGGTGCCATGGTCAGGTTGGCAATGATATCTCCCTCCATGAGCCGCGGAGTAAACTCTGAACCCAACCGGGGAAACACTGCTGCGCCGGCGAGGAGGAGGAGTACAGCCAAGACAACCGCAACCCATCTCTTCTTCACAAGAAATGCAATTACCGGACGATAGAAGCACACTAGAAGTCGAACGATCCATACATCCCGGGAACTTTTAATGCTCTTTCCTGAACGAACTACAGAGCGAGAGAAGAAGAGGACAGAAAAGACTGGAGCGGCAAAAAGCGCGTAGATCAAAGATCCCACCATCGCCAATGAAACCGTGTAAGCCAAAGGCCGGAACATCTTCCCCTCCACTCCCTGGAGCGTAAACAAAGGGAGAAACACTAGCACCACGATGAAGATCGCAAACGTGATCGGCCTCGCCACTTCTTTACAAGCTCGGGCAATAATCGACAACTTAGGCTCCGACTCATTAGACGATCTAAGCATCCGGTCCGTATTCTCAACCATGACAATGGTACCATCCACCATCATTCCGATCGCAATCGCCAGTCCTCCGAGTGACATTAGGTTCGCCGATATGCCCAGGTAATACATAGCGATAGTCGCGAAGAGCACCGAAAAGGGAATCGACAGCGCGACCACTACACTCGGACGAAAACCTCCGATAAACACCAATAGGATTAACACGACCAATCCGACTCCTTGAATCAGTGATTGCATGACGGTATTCACAGCACCCTGAACCAAGGTCTTTTGTTCGTAGTAGGAATCAATAATGATCCCATCGGGTAGAGCCTCCTCGATCTGGACGAGCTTCTTCTCCACTTCCGCAATTACCGTCGATGAATTGGTTCCGTAGAGTTTAATCACCATACCCGAAACGACTTCTTCTCGCCCGTTCCGCGTCTGCAATCCTTGGCGGATTTCCCCTCCAATCTCAATCGTGGCCAAATCATCCAGGAAAACCGGCGTGCCTCCTTCATGGGCTACCACAATTTTCTCGAGATCCTCGCGACCACCCAAAAGGCCCTCCGAGCGCAAAATAAACATCTCGCCATTTCGCTCGATCGACTGCCCTCCTACGTTCTCATTGTTCTCTTTGATCCGCTCGATGATCTCATGCAGGGAAACGTTATAACGGAGGAGCTCCTCCGGATCGACGTTTACCTGAAATTGCTTTACGAATCCACCGATCCCCAGCACCTCAGTCACGCCTGGAACAGTCTGGAGGTGGTACTTTACCACCCAATCCTGGAGAGACCGAAGATCCTCCAACGAATATTCTCCTGTAGTATCGACAAGGTTGTAGTAGAGGACTAACCCCTGCCCTGTGGAAATAGGTCCCATCTCTGGTTCTCCAAAACCATCGGGAATGGATTCCCTCGCTTCACCGAGACGTTCCCCAACTACCTGACGAGCAAAGTAAATGTCGGTTCCTTCTTCAAAATATACGCTGACCACCGAGAGTCCAAAATTTGAGATGGATCGAATTTCTTCCACCTTCGGTAACCCGCTCATCGCAGCCTCCACAGGAAAGGTGATAAATTTCTCAACTTCTTCCGGCCCGAGCCCCGAAGTCACCGTAAATACTTGGACCAGCACCGGCGAGACATCGGGAAAGGCATCAACTGGTAATTTTTTGTACCCCGCAAAACCTGCGGCCATCACGGCAAGGGTCAGCAATACGACGACAAGTTTGTTCCGTAGAACAGTGTCAATTATTCGATCAAACATCTTAAGATCCTCCCGATTAGTGCTGATGACCCACAAAGGAATCCTTCGACATCTCTGCCTTCAGAGAGATCGGGTTGCGAACGACAATCCTCTCTTTCGGCTCGAGTCCCGAAATCACTTCCCACTGCTCTCCGTCGCTCCTTCCCAGTTCCAAGGGTCTCACTTCAAAACCTTCTGCTGTCTGCACAAAAACGGAAGGGCGATCTTCGACGACCAGGACAGCGCTACGCGGAACTGACAGACGAACCTGAGATTCTTCAACAAGTACCCTCCCCTGGATGAACTCTCCCGGTTTCCATTTACCCGAACGGTTGTCCACTTCTACCCGGGCCAATCCCGTCCTCGTGTGCTTATCGATACTGGGAGAGACATAGACAACCTTCCCTTCATACGCATCTTCATCATGCCTACAGCGGACAGTTGCCAGAGAACCCTTTTGAATCTCATTCATATCCTGTTGGTAGACTCGAAGATCCGCCCACACGGTCGACAAATCCGCTACTGTGAAAAGTCTCGCTCCCGCTTCAACAGTCTCTCCGGGCGTAATGTCATAGCGCACAACGACCCCGTCGATTGGAGCGGTCAATGTAAAGGCGACCAAGGTATCTGAACTTTCGAGAAGCGCCATCACATCACCCTTCTTTACGGCATCTCCCAGGCGTAACTTGATCTCGGTGACGGTGCCCGCAAAACGAGGCGTCACATACGCCATTCTCTCCCGGTTGAAATCGATCTCACCCGGCAACCGAACCGCTCGTTGCAGGGTCCCCGAGGTAACCTCCGACACTTCGATCCCAAATTCCCGTACAATCTCTGGAGAAAGTTCAACCACCCCATCACGGTGACCTTCTTCGCGACTATGCCCGTGACTACTGTGGTCCTCATGCTCGTCGCTGCTGCCGTGATCGTGGCTATCATGTTCATCGTGGCTATGTCCGGAATGATCGTCATGAGTCGCATTCTCCCCATCACCGCCGTGCCCGGAATGACCATGGTCCTCTCCTGCCGCCCAAAGATTTCCGTGGATCATCAAAGTTGCAGAGAGTGCAACCCAACCCAAACGGGCGCCCTGTTTCTTGTTTTTTATATAAGAGGTCATATTAGAAAATTTCATGTTATCGTATGTATTCGTAATTATTTAACTGATACCGGAAGAAGAATGTCCCGGATAGACTGTCGCGCATCCAAATATCTACGCACCCCGTCAATACGAGCCTCCCGCAACCCAAATAGCTCTTTTCTGCTATTGAGCACGGCCACTTGGTTCAGCCTCCCGCGCCGATAGAGTTCCTCTACTTCCCGGAGAGCTAGATTCGCCGCGGGGATTAACTCGTTATCGATGCTCGATACATCAGCCGCAGCAGACCGGAGTGATTGCCATGCACGCTGAAGTTGAACAAGCATCCTCCTTCGTTCCGTCTCTCTCTCAAATTCGACAGATCTGAGAGCGGAACGGGCCGTCCGGATGTTTCCCCGATTTTGATCCAGGAATGGGAGAGGTACGGCCACACTCGCGACAAACCCCATATTTCCATCCTCTTCATTGAAATAGCGCGCACCTCCAAAAACCTCCCAGTCGGGGGTGCCCATTGCCTCTTCCAGGGCAACTACTGCTTTCCTTCGCTCAGATTCCACTTCAAACCCACGCAATCGAACCGAACTTTCAAGCGCTTCGACAAGGGTCGACCACGAGGGGACCTGGCCGTCCAAAACTGGATCCCCTTCCACCGCAAGCGCCACCGACGGATCCATTCCCAAGTATGCTGCCAAATCCCCCCTCGCCGCGTCCAACTCCCGCATGGCCTGGTCCAGAGCGAATTGTTGGAGACGCACCGAGAGCTGTGTCCGCACTTCTTCAGCACGTGAAGCACTCGCCTTCTCCACCAGCTCCTTTGAAACTTCATAGCCCTGCTCAGCCAGTTCCAATTCTTCGCGACGCAGCGCTACGGTTTCCTCCGCGAGCAGAGTGGCCGCGAAGACCCGGTAGACATCCGCCTCCAGCTCCGCTCTTGCCTGCTGGATCTGCCAATCCAGAACCGTTCGATTCTGATGCTCGATCGCCACCCGAAGATCCCGTTTGCCCGCGGTCTCGATAATCTGGCTAACCCCGAGGGTCAGCTCCAAACCCTTGACTCCGCTGATCGGCCCGGTCCCCAGAAAATTCTCGGCCTCCGCAGCAAGAACCGGATTCGGTCTGCTGCCAGCCTGTTCGATCTGTCCTTCGACCCCGTTGCGCCTCTCGGCCAACAGCTGAAACCGAGGATCATTCTGGTAGGCCAACCGCAAGGCCTGCTCTATCCGTACCGGTGAATCGAAGAGGTGATCGGGTGGATCCCCCTCCGGTGGATCGGCGTAAACTGCCGCAGCTGAGAGTAACAATGAGAGAAAACTGTTCTGAAATATAGTTGAGTTCATAGAATTTCTGTATTCGGAAAAATCCGACTCTATGGCCGATGCCAGAGAGGATGAATCGACCGGGAGCCCTTCCCCCAGCCTAGACAAGGCAGTACAGAAACTCTCAGATTCTCAGCTGAATCTGCTCCGCAATTCCGACAGAAATCGCCTGCGGGAGCTCAGCACTCGCTGAACTCAAATTCGATGAACTCGTCAATGACGGTGCGTCAAAGACGTCGCTCAACCGAAACAGTAAACCATTGAACAACAAATGCTCGCTCGGGGGAGTAACCACCAGGCGTGGTCCCGCCAATGGTGCCACTGCGTCCACTTCGACACGAACGTCGATACAATCGCTTTCTTCGATTTCACAAGACCTCAAACTGGTCTCAATTGAAGAATGCTCTCCTTCCTCAGAATGGATTGATTCCGAATGGGTTGCGAAGAAATGAGCATCCCCTTCTGCGTGCATACACAGCATCAGCGCCTCAGCACCACCTACAACGGATTGTAAGGAGATGCACAAAAGAAGCACAAACGATCTGCAAAATTGCACGGGCGAATCCAAATATGAGGGGGCCCGATAAGTCAAGAGCCCAAGAAAGTTTCAAAACACAGTCGGTCGACCTCTCCCACCCGTAGACGAGGCAGGTAGTTGGTTGGTTGGGCAGATCGGACGTCTCAGGGAGATTCCCATCGAATTCTCAGAAGGCGCGAAAGCGAACTTGCCCCAAGGCAGGAATCTCGGGAACATGCGGGCGCCTATGACAAAAATTCTCCTCATTGGGTCCGGTGCGAGAGAGCACGCCATCTTCAAAGCGCTCCTACGCTCGAACGAAAGCCCTGAAATTCAAGTATTCGGTAGCACGGTAAACCCCGGCCTATCCGGTCAAGCTGCCGCGTACACCAGCGGGCCGATGACGGATCCCGAAGCAGTGGTCCAGTTTGCGAAGAAATCAGCTTCGGACCTCGCGATTGTCGGCCCCGAAGCCCCATTGGACGCCGGAGTCGCCGACGCTCTCGTGGAGGCAGGCATCCCGACCGCCGGCCCTCTCAAAGCGCTCGCACAGATCGAGTCCAGCAAGGGATTTGCCCGCGATCTCTTACAGGAATACGGAATCCCCGGCTCCCCCGCCTATCGCCGCTTTACTTCCCTACAGGGAGTCGATGGATTTCTCGCAGAGCTAAACGGTCATTTCGTCGTAAAGGCGGACGGCCTGATGGGTGGAAAAGGCGTGAAGGTCTCCGGAGAACATCTCTCCAGCGAGAAAGAAGCCCTGTCCTGGTGCCGCGAGATCGTCGATTCGGGATCCGAGTTCGTCATCGAGGAGAAGTGCGTGGGCCCGGAATTCTCGCTCTTCACTTTCAGTGACGGAAAATCGGTTGTCCACTCCCCACTGGTGCAGGACCACAAACGCGCCTACGTCGGGGACACTGGCCCCAACACCGGAGGAATGGGAAGCTACTCAATGCCCGACCACCGGATGCCGTTCACCGATGAGTCGGACTACCGTGCAGCCGCCGAGATGAACGAAAAGACTCTCGAGGCTCTGGCGTCGAAAACCGGCTCTCCCTATCGTGGAATTCTCTACGGTGGCTTCATGGCAACCGCAGATGGAATCCGATTGATTGAGTACAACGCTCGTTTCGGCGACCCCGAGTGCATGAACCTCCTCACACTGTTTGAGGGCAATTTTCTCGCCGCGGTCCGTGGGATGGCCACCGGCACTCTTGATCCGTCCAGCATCTCGTTTCGCAAAGAGGCCAGTGTTTGCAAATACCTCGTTCCCGAAGGCTATCCCGACAGCCCGAAAAAACTCTTCCCCATCGATCTGAGTGCGGTCGCCGATTGCCGTGATCTTTACCTGGGATCCGTGGATGAGAGGGACGGACAACTGTTAGCAGCCGGTTCGAGAACCCTCGCCTTCGTCGGAACCGGGCCCACCCTGGCCGAAGCTGAAGCGGCAGCCGAAGCCCTCGCGGTAAAGGTACCGGGTCCACTCTTCCACCGACCCGATATTGGCACCTCTGAACTGGTGCAGAAACGAATTGATTTGATCAAGAGTCTACGGGGATGAGCCACGGCGACAAAGTATCCGTCGGTATTCTCGGCTCGACCCGTGGAAGCGCCCTCCGGCCCATCGTCCAAGAGTGGCACAACAACACTCTCGGGGTCGACTTGTCCGTCGTGGTATCCAACCGAAAGTCAGCCGGAATCCTCGAATTTGCCCAAGAAGAGAAGATTCCCGCGGTCCACGTAACCGCAAAAGATCGTGATCGCATCGAGTTCGACCGTGCGGTTAGCGCCGTCCTTCACGAGCATGGTGTCCAGCTCGTCCTCATGATCGGATACATGCGGATTGTTTCGCCCCCTTTTGTAGAGGAGTGGAGGGGCCGCTTGCTCAACATCCACCCTTCTCTTTTGCCTCGCCACGGCGGGCTCATGGATCTGGATGTTCATCGATCTGTCCTCGCGGCCAATGACACCGAGACCGGTTGCACTCTTCATCTTGCAGAGGAAGAGGTAGACGCGGGGAAGATCGTTCTCCAAAAGCGATGCCCCGTCCTCCCGAGCGACACCCCGGAGACCCTTAAGGACAAGGTTCAGAAACTCGAAGGTGATTCCTTTCTCGAACTGTTAAGAAACCCTCGCAACTTTCTGAATCTCGACTGACCAGAGGAGAAGTGGGCTACACCTCGGTGATGCTCTTGAGGTCCTCCGGTAACGGGGCCAGCAACGGTGGCAGATCCAGGTTGTTCTCCATTGACCACTCCCCGCAGTGCAAGGCCTGGCGATGGAATGGAAGGCATTGAGCGAGGCGGTCGGTCCACCCTTCCCGGCAAAACTCCAAGTATAGAGTTTCATCCGTGCCGTAGAGTTTGTCCCCCACCAGAGGCAACCCAATGAACTGGGCATGCACACGGATCTGGTGTTTGCGCCCTCCATCCGTAGTCACCCGGCACAACGTTCGCGCTCCCAGGTCCCGAACCGGTTCGAAGTGGGTTCTGATCTTGGGGTCCCGCTCCGTCGGGTGGGCGCACATTTTCACGCGGACCTCGCTTGTCTTGTCAGGAATGATCCGCGCTTCCACCGTTCGTGGAGAGTCGAGAACTCCTTCCAATACCGCATGATAGCTTTTCGATACAATCCGGGCTTCCACTCCCATCTGCAAAGTACGGGCCGCGCCTCGGTCCTTTGCAAAAATAACGATTCCGCTGGTTTCCCGATCCAATCGACTTACGAGATGCATTCGCTCGAGGTCCAAATATCGCTTCGCTGCTCCCACTAAACTAGAGCCTGGCCCCTTTTTAGACGGATGACAGACCAGCCAGCCCGGCTTATCCACTGCGAGAACTCGCTCGTTCTCGAACAGGATGGAATCGACAAACTCTTCCGCAGAAATCTCGGGAGCGTCGGCCTGAATTGCCCGCGGATCGGGAAGAGGTCTCTCAGGGGTATCAGGCATAATTCGAACGTTTGCGGTTTTTGGATTTGGTAATCGGCGGGGAACTTGCATGATCTCGGATCGATGGACAACTCGAATGATACCAGCAACTCGCATTTTTGGAGATTCCGGAAAGTCGGGAAAACGTTTCAGGTCCAACTCGAGAGCCCCGAGGACCTCAAACACCTGAGAAGTCTCGACCCCAAACTGTGGGTCGCACTGAGTTGCCCCGTCGACGGCTTGGAGGTCGACCGGCAAACGCTTACCCTCATCGACAACAACCTGGATGGCAGAGTACGCATCGAGGAAATTCTCGCGGCAATTGACTGGACTCTCCATCGCCTGTCCGACCCAGCTTCACTCTTTGAGGGCGGGGACCTACCTCTCGCGGCGATCCAATCCGGAAACCCCGAAGGGAAGGCCATCCTCACGTCGGCTCAGCAGATTCTCGACAATATCAATCGCAGCGATTCGTCGACGATCTCGGTCGCCAAAGCAGCCGATATGCGGGCCATTTTCGGCAGCTCCAAATTCAATGGAGACGGAATCATCGCCCGGGATGCGCTGGAAGGCGACGATCTCCTTCAAGCCTTTGATGACATCGTAAAGGTCAAGGGCACCGTCGAGGACCGCAGTGGCCGACCGGGGATCGATTCGGCTCGAGTCAATGAGTTCATGAACGAGCTGCGCAGCTACGAAAAGTGGTGGGCACAGGGAGAGAGAGATTCAGCCGAGGGCGATGAGGTCTTCCCTCTTGGCGCGGACACGCCCAAAGCCTTTCAAGCCCTGATCGCGGTTGAGAAGAAGATCGACGACTATTTCGCCCGATGCCGCCTTGCGGCCTTCGATGGCCGTGCCGAAGGTGCCCTCAATCGTGAGGCAGCCCTCTTTGACTCCGTCGCCAAGGAGGATTTCTCGGTCTCGCGGGAAGAGGTTGCCGGTCTACCGTTGGCCCGGGTCGCCCCGGGCAAGCCTCTTCCGATAAGCCAGGAGGTAAATCCCGAATGGGCAGCTCGAATCGAGAACTTTCGGAAGACTGTTCTCATCCCCCTTTCCGTTGGGAATGGCGAAG
Source organism: Opitutia bacterium UBA4506 (assembly GCA_002388665.1). Classification (GTDB taxonomy): domain Bacteria; phylum Verrucomicrobiota; class Verrucomicrobiia; order Opitutales; family Puniceicoccaceae; genus Puniceicoccus. The sequence continues at coordinate 18,530 of DGMY01000092.1, forward strand.
AGCTGATCTGGGACGACTGGCTGGCCGTCCGTGATGAATTTGTCCAATTTCGCAAGTGGCACAATGCAAAGCCGGTCTCTGGGGTCGAGCAGTTGGGAGTCGAACGGATTCGCGCGATTCTCCAATCCGACCAAGAAGAGCGTTTGCGAATGATCATTGAAGATGAGACGAAACTCGCGGATCGCATGAAAGCTGTTCACGAGGTCGAGCGTTTGGCACGAATGCATCGGGACCTCATCCGCATTCTTCGCAATTACGTAAATTTCGAAGACTTTTACGAGGAGCAGCAAGAGGCCATTTTTCAAGCGGGGACGCTCTACCTGGACGGCCGCGAATTCCGACTTTGTCTCAAGATCACCGATCCGGCCAAACACAGCGTTCTCGGCAGTCTGTCGCGCACTTACCTCGCGTACTGTGAATGCAAACGAAAGGATGTCCCCCAACCTTTCTTCGTCGCCGCTGTCGTCACTGCGGGAGATTCCGCAAACCTTCTGGTCGGCCGCAATGGAGTGTTCCGCGACCGATCCGGCCGACTGTGGGACTCAACCATTGTTCGAATTGTCGAAAACCCAATCAGTATCCGCGAAGCCTTCTTCATGCCGTACGTCCGCATCGGTCGTTTCATCGGCGATCAGGTTGAAAAGTGGGCAAGCTCCAGAGATGCCGCGATGCAGAAAAAACTGGAGTCGGGTGTCAGTACTGTCGCGGCCAAACCACAGAAGGACGCCTTCGGCCCGATTGGGGGGATGGCCGCTCTCCTGGCCGCGGGGGGGATTGCTCTCGGCGCTATAGGTGCAGGATTGGCTTCGCTTTTTGCCACGCTTGGAGGATTGAAATACTGGGAGATCCCATTGGTCTTCATCGGGCTGATCCTCCTCATCTCGCTCCCCTCTATGTTCATCGCCTGGATGCGGTTACGACGGCGTACCCTCGCTCCCCTTCTCGATGCAGCGGGCTGGGCCGTCAATGGCCGAACGGCTATCAACTTCAAGCTCGGGAGCCTCCTCACCCGAAGGGCGGAACTCCCCCCCGGGGCCAGGATTGAGATTGTCGGCGGGGCCGCTGCCCGCACTTGGCTCTGGGTCCTTCTCGGTTTCACCGTCGTCATCTCTTGCATCGGGTGGGGATTGATACTCTTTTGACCCCCGTCCCCCCGTCTTTCCCCCCGCCGCACCGGGATTCCGGCAGGGAATACGGAAACACCTCACTTTTGTTTTGCGAAGCATCCCTCACGCTCTCAATTTAGTTTCTCAACATGGCAACAAACGGGATGGATACGATGGGCAGTCAGCTCGAAGAGGCACGCACGAGAAAAGGTGTCACTCTTCGAGAGGCTTCGGAGGCGACAAAAATCCGGATGGAATACCTGTCCCAATTTGAAGGAGATGACTTTGAAATTCCCCTTCCGCCCATCTATCAGCGCGGTTTTATTAAGATCTACGCGCGCTATCTCGGCGAAGATCCCGACAAGTATCTGAGCGAAATTCAAGCCAGACTTCACCGGAAACAGGCAATTCAGACAAAACACGATGTCCGTGCATCCCTGGGGCACATGGATGTCGCTAGTCGGCGCGGTGGTAAATCACCCAAGAAAGACCAGGGCGAGGCACCCGCAGGTGGTGCGGTCATCGATGATGGTCCCGCTGAAGAGAAAAAGAAATGGAAGGTACCTCAGATCAAACTTCCGAATCTTCGCTCGAATCCCGATGATGCCGAGCCCGAGTTCGACGATTTCGAAGAATCCGGCGAACCATTAGACCGGACGTTCTATCTGAAGGTTGCCGCAATTGTCGGCTCGGTGACCATTGCCGTAGTACTCCTATTTGCTCTGGTTAAATTGATTTTCTCCGGCGGCTCCGACAGTGAAACTACCCCGATCAATCCAGATCTGGCAGGGGGCTCCTCTCCGGCCTCGATCGTTCAGGATGGCGGTCCCGTAGCAGCGCCGAGCGGTGACCTGAGAATCCGCGCCACCGGCGGTCCTACCTGGGTACAGATTAAAGACGATTCTACTGGTAGCGTCATCGATTTGTTCTCACTGCAGCCCGGCGAAAGCCGTACGGTCAGCGCCGACGGTAAGGTCTGGGTTCAATTCACCATGGGAGAGAACCTGGAAGTAGAACGAGGCGGCGAGACTTTTGCCCCGACAAAATCTGGCGCCGGAAAGATCCCGATCAATTAATTCACCCCCCCCCTTCTCAATGGACGACGAAGTCAAAGAGCTACAAGAAAACCTGAAGAAAAAGGAATCACAACAGGAGCTTTTTGAGAAGAAGGTGTTCCTAATCGGCGAACTCCACACCCGCCGCGCCCTTCTTGCCAATCGGCTCGGCAGGATCAAAAGCGAATCAATGATGCGCTATGACGATATCGAGCACGTGGCCCGCAAAAAAGCTCTGGCACTGAGTGAAGAAATGGCGGGAATCTCAAAGTCCATCACCGACTTTCGTCCCAAGACTCTCGACGATCTCAAATCGTTCCAGGATCAAACCCACTCCCAGTTCGACGAGATGGAAACGAAGATTGTCGATGCGGAAAACGAACTGGCCTGAGCCTTTCCCGCATCCCTCTCCCCGACTCGATCGATCGCGGATATAACTTCCGAGTCCAAACCAATCAAGGAGAGCCGACGAGTCGACTCCCCTTGATCATAACCAACCCAACTAGACTGCGAGGAGCAAAGTCCTATGCAGGATCCGATAGGCGGCGGCACCACTCTTTAGAAGGAGGCGCCGATCCATGCACCGAGTACGACGGCATCGTCGATATCGCCCGTTCCGCCTGGATTCTTAATGTACTGGACTGAGGGCTGAAGGTAAAATGAAGGGATCACCTGAATGCGGTACCCTAGTTCATATACCATCTCGAAGTTTACATCTTCCCCAACTGACTCACCGTACTTCTTGCTGAGGTCACCATAAGAGATAAAACCTACAGTGCGGTCCTCGTCACGACCTGGAATGAGTCCCCGATAGTTGAATCCGGTACTAATCTGCAATGGAGTGAGGGCCACTTCATCCTCAGCTGAATAGGTGGCGAACCCAAAGAGGGTCAACCCTTCGTAGACCTCCATATCAATGTGGATGTAGGAACGGAACAGGAAGTCTGTCGTGCCACCACCGGTGAAGTTATCGAAATCGCGAAAGCTACTGATTGCTCCTACAAATACATGAGTTGGGCGCTCCCAAAGTTCCGACCTCCAGTCGTACTGCAACAGAACCGATACCCCGTCATCGTCGCTAAAACTCCAATCAAGCCCGTGCTCGGTGTAGTCCCACTGGTCCGGACCCGTTTGGCTCACTCCGAGCTGAAATTGATGCTCTTCGGAGGGACGATAATCCAAACGACCGCCCCATACACTGTACGGGAATGAGGTAATCGAGTTCTCCAGTAGTGTGGGCCGCATTGGACCGTTGATGGAGGTGCTGAGCGAGTAGCGATAGAGCTCGTTATTCACAAAATCGGTGTCAGACGAGACCCGCCCGAACTTCAGAGACATCTCGTCGTTGAGAGCAGTTTCAATAAAGAGCTGGTAGAGATAGGTCACTTGGGCGCCGGCCTCTTCTGGGAGAAAACCACGGAACGATCGACAGATCCCATTCGCCAGAGGTGCCTCCCCCTTCCCTCAATCTACCACGCACACAGAAAGAGGTGCTGGATTGAGCACCTCTTCATTGGCCCACGGGGCCAAAAGCCGAAATGGCTTTCGGGGTTTCTGTTTTCGGCGGTCAGGAAAGTGAGGAATCAAACAACCTCAACCGCTCATTGAGCAAAGCGGCGTCATTCCCTTGCTAGATGGCTCTAGCTCTCCTTTTCGCCCCGCTCCCGGATCCTTCGTTCTGCTTCAATCAGGATCTCTTCGCAGCCCGCAAATTTGTGATCATCGAGAGTCAGGCGCTTCCGCTTCCCATCCTCCTCGTAAATGGCGTAAGCGATCCCCTTCTTCTTCCATTTCTTTCTGTCTGTGGCGATGATGGAATCAAAATCTACCCGCTTGCCGGAGGTACTAATGATGGTTTCTCCCTCGGCTCTCACCGACAGGCGATGACTGAGAACCACCCAAATTCCAAATAAGATGGCAACGGTCATCATGACGCCACCGATAATGCGCTGTTCGGCAATGGCACTATCCGTGCGCTCTTTGGGCTCCTTGTTACTGATGCCCTCCTCTTCCGCATATCGGGCCCATTCTCTCTGAACACTTGCACTTTCGCCATCTTCGGCTTCCCCGGATTCAACCATCCGATCCCGAATCGCGGCAAATGCTTCATAGCGATCCGCCTCCCTTGGCCACTGATAAAAACCATCCGCGAGGAACCAAGCCGCCATCCCAAATAGCATGAGAAAGAGAATTAACATACGTCGACGCCACTCGTGCGAAATTCGTGCGTGTACCTTCATGCTGCTATCAGTAGCCAATACGAGCTTCCAATGAAACCGAAATCGTTACCGCTGTAGATCATTTTTCCCAATGAAATGATCGGCTCTCGACTGAGATTCCCTGAACGAAATCTGATTCTACGACGGAAATCGGCGGCGAAATCCTCCCGAATCTTAGCCGGAATACCCCCAGATAGTGGGATTACGTTTTTTCATGAAAAGTATATTATTTGAGGAATAGATCCGATCCTTCGGTTCTCTCATCTGTCTCGCTTTCAGCCAAACCCGAACGCACTCCGCCTTACATCCGCCAAAACTTTGCACTCTTTTGCCCCTCTGACTCAGCCAATCCCCGCATTCAGCTTTAGCGGAACCGTTTGACCGAATGGTTTCGGCAGCGGTTAAAGCGAGATTCAGGACACATTCTGCGGCTTGAGTCTTCAGCTGCCAATTTGCCTTCCGACTGCCTTCTACATTCTACATTCTCCGTCCGCTTCCTTTTGCCGGACGTTTTTACACTATATGAATTCAACAAATCGCTCTCTCCGCTTCGGCCGCACCGCACTCATCACGGGCCTGCTCACTCTAGGCCTGTCGAACGGCACCCGCCTCCTAGGAGACACTTATAATTGGGACCCCTTGATCGGCGACAACTTTTGGGGCAACTTTCTAAATTGGGACCCGACGAGCTTTCTTCAGGTCCCCGACTCAAACTCAGATACTGCCATATTTACGATTGAGGGCTCTGACAATGAGACCGTACTGCTACTGGGTTTCCCCTTACCTCCGTACACGGTAGAGAACCTGACAATAGTCCAGGACAACCCCTCCGCGACTGGATCGTTCTCCTTCCGAGGGGGATTTCTCCAACTCGAATCTTCTGACCCACTCCTGCCAGCGCAGATCAACTACGAATCTTCCGGAAACACATTCGAAGGATTCGCCACCATTACCAGTCTCGTCTCAGATACGGTATTCAATGCCGCGGATGATAGTGACCTGACCTACAAGGATTTCGCCAGCATCACTGGAGCGGGAAAGTTGATCAAGGAAGGGGAAGGTGATCTCGTCATGGAGAATCTCGTGAATTCCTATAGCGGAGGCACCGAGATCAATGAAGGTACGCTCTCCATCGCGTCGGATTCCCACCTCGGCGATTCCGCCGGCACTCTCACTCTCGACGGTGGAACGCTCCGCACGAGAGAGAGCTTCACAACCTCCCGTGACACGGTAATTGACAACGGCGGCGGAACTTTCCGAACCAACAACAACACCATCCTCAGCCACGATGGGAGCATTTCTGGCACGGGGGAATTGATCAAGACAGGAGGTGGCACACTGACTCTTTCCGGCAACAACTCCTATACCGGCGGCACGAAGATTAAGAACGGAGTACTGCGGGTTTCCGAAGACGGGAATCTTGGCGATAGCTCGGGGAACCTGACAATCAATGATGCCCGGCTACGAGTCACAGGAACCTTCTCCACTGATCGCACCACAAACCTGCGAGGCCCCGGGGGAGAGATTAGCGTGAAGAATGGCGAGACACTCACTCACGACGGCACAGTCCAAGGAACCGGCGCCCTCACTAAATTGGGCAACGGAACTTTGGAACTTCTTCAGGCCAACACTTACTCCGGCGGCACCCTACTCTCCAAGGGCACCCTCGTCGTGGGCAACAACAACGCCCTGGGGACTGGCCCCCTCCTGATTCAGGATGGTACTACCCTCGCCACTCCAGCCGCCTTCTTCCCTTTCACGTCGTACACTCTCAACAACGACATCTTTGTCCAGGGTGATTTCAATGTGAGCCCGAACGGCCAGACTGTTCTCCTTTCTGCGCTGAATTTGAATGGATCCATCCAGTTGAGCGGTGAAACACGTACGATCACGAACACTACAGAAACTGGGCCAGTCCGTTTCGGCGGGGTGATCAGCAACGGAGGCCTTTCTTTGCAAACGGACCCATTCAGCCCGTCGGCCTACTTTACGTTCAACGGCTCCCAAGCCAACACTTACACGGGCGAAACAACCGTAGGCGAGTACGTCACTCTAACTCTCAACAAGGATGACCATGTCACCGCCATAGCTGGAGACGTGACAATTGAGGAGGGCGCACTCCTCGTGACCGCAGGAGAGGAGCAGATCGCCGACGATGCCAATATCCACTTCGAAGACATCGCAGACTTGCGTATCGGTTTGCTAACGAATGTCACCGAAACCATCGGATCGATCTCTGACGACAATTCTGGCTGGGGGATGATTACTCTCAATGGACTCGTCAACGGAAGCACTCTCAGAGTTGAATCAGGAACTTTTACCGGCGACATTACCGGCGGCGGCGTGAACTCAGTCTCACTCGAGAAATATGGTGCAGGCACCCTGACTCTCGAGGGCTACAACGACTATCGCGGCGACACGTCAATTACTGGTGGCGTCTTGGAGGTCTCAGAGGACGAGAATCTCGGATCGACCGGAGGGTGGATCACTGATCCCAGCAGACTTCTTTTCGACGGTGGTACTTTGTCCACCCTCGCTTCGTTCGAAACCGAACGAGATACAGTTCTGGAGAGCGGAGGCGGAACATTCCGCACGAAAAACAATTCCGTTCTTACCCACAGCGGCTCTATCAGCGGTGATGGCGCTCTTGTGAAACGGGGGAACGGCGTCCTTGTACTCGAAGGAGATAATTCCTACGCGGACGGAACCGAAATCTACAACGGTACCGTTCGTGTCTCCTCAGACTCAAATCTGGGAGATGCCTCCGGCGACCTATTGCTCAAAGGCGGCAAGCTTCGCGTGATTGACGACATGGCAACGGCCCGTACGACACGCCTCCGCGGGACTGGCGGTGAATTTAGCATTAAAAATGGCTACACACTGACCCACAGCGGTTTGATTCGCGGTCAAGGCGCCCTGAGCAAGCTCGGTCAAGGTACGTTGAAACTGAACGCGGCCAATTCCTACCAAGGTGGAACCGTCATTGAGAACGGACAGGTCATAGTAGCCAATTCACAAGCTATGGGAACCGGCCCACTCGATTTTCGTGATGGAACTCTCTCGTTGGAGGTAGGCCTCAATCTCGGAGGAGATTTCACCTGGAGCGGCGGCACCATCGATTCACTCATCGGCACAAACACTTCAGTGATCGATGTCAGCGGATCATTGGACCTCACTGGCACCGGTGAATTCCTCTTTACGCCAGACGGAGGCTTCGCCAACAAGACCGACTACTTGGTCCTCTCCACAAACGACCCGCTCACGTACAACCCGGCATCTGATTTCACGGCCAACAATTTGTACGGACTGGCTCCCGAATTCAAAATCGTCGGGAATCAGCTCTTCGTCAACTATCCCGCAACATACTACGCGGGTGGTCCGGTCCTCCAGAACAGCGCACCCGTCAACACCCCGTTCTTCGCCGATTTCGTCGTGAGTGGAAATGTCAAGACAGGCAATACCAGCGAGAGCAACACCATCCGAAACTTGATTTTCCAACCTGGGAGCACTCTCCAGGTCTACAATACTCTACAAGTCACAGACGGCCGATTCACGGTGAACGGAGGTACAGGAACCTTGAACGGAGGCCAGATCTTCGTACCCGGCACCTTTACAAAGGCCGGCGGGGGTTCACTCATCGTCAACAGTAATGTCCAGGTCAATGGTGCCACCTTCATCGACGGAGGGCACTTGGCCATCAACGGCGCGTTCTACTCGGGCCTCGGCTTCAATGTGGGACCCAATGGTAGCCTTGGCGGAATCGGACAACTTCTCGGCGATTTGAAGAACAATGGTACGGTCGCGCCCGGCAACTCCATCGGCACTCTCAACGTGAGCGGCGACTATATCCAGTCCTCCGGAGGAACTCTCGCAATGGAGGTGCGCAATGCGTCGATCAATGATCGAATCAATATCACTGGAGCAGCCATTCTCGCCGGAACCTTGGCCCTGGATTTCATCAGCAACGAACTCTCATTTGGTGATGTGGTGACTTTCCTCACCGCACAGGGAGGCATTTCGGGTCAATTTGATCAAATCACTGGCGTCCCCAGTGGCTTTCGCGCACGCCCATGGCTCGTGAACAATAGCCAGGTCTACAATGTGATTTTTGCCCCGCAAAGCTACACTCAGGTGGCACAGGGCACGAACCAATTGGCTCTGGCACGCGCCTTGGATCGATGGATCGGAGACACGGATCCGGTGATCGCGGCAGCTACACTCAAACTCGACCTGCTGCGCGCAGAAACCTATCCGCTCGTTTTCGAGGCAGTTCTGCCAACGATCTATGGAACACTGACAGCGACCACCTTTACGGACTCCTTCTCAGACGGGCGTACAGCCAACCAACAGGTTCTATTCGCCCGCCAACGCCTTCAAGCATTGAACGCTCAATCGCCCGAACACTCTGCCGGGGAAGTCAGCACCAGCGAAGGTTCCGAACCTTCTACCTCGGACACGCCCGCCCCTTCCACCGACAACCATGGATGGCGAGTATGGGCCGACGCCCGTGGGGGGTACTCCGACGACGATCCACTCAATCTCGATAGCGAGGGTGGGACCATTCTCGCCGGGGCTGATGTCATCCTCGCAAAGAACTGGATCGCCGGTCTCTACGTCGGTGGCCAATCCCGCGAGTCGACCGGGTCCTCCCCGGACTACAACGCCGACGGACCCCGATTCGGAACATACGGCCTTTTCACTTTCGCTGAGCATGCCTACGTCAGCGGAGTTCTCGGGGGCGGCACTTCCGATGTCAGCGTGACCCGCCCTCTCCCGTTCGGCCAATCTGCAAGCGGTGACACCGATGGTTTCGATTGGTTCGCACGGCTGGAGACAGGCTACACGTTCACTCCCGGAGGCGTAAACCTGACTCCTTTCGCCGGAGTTCAATACTCACGTGCGGCGTACGACGGTTTCTCCGAATCGTCCGATAGTGTATTTGCCCTCTCCATCGAAGATTGGGCCTCCGACCGGTTCGAAGGATTCATCGGGGGCGATGTCTCCTACCCGATTCCCACAGGGAATCAGTATGTGCTACTCCCCTACGCCCGACTAATGCTTCGCGACACGTTCGACCAAACGGATGATGAGCTCAACTCCAGCCTCCTCGGTGGAAGTGGGCCCGGCTTCGGATTCTCTCCGGAAACGATCAATGGGGATGGGTTCGAGTACGGTATCGGCGTTCGTTTCTCTGCTACCGAAACTGGCTGGAGCCTCAACCTGGGCTACACCGGATTCTCCGGCGACGACAGCGACTCCGAGCAGGTAAATCTCGGTTTCAGCTGGGACTTGTAACCCTGGATCGAGGATCGGCGGGAAGAATCCTCACCTAGGAGGGGGTACCGCCAGTGGATGTACCGCATTCCCGACAGTGGCCGAATAAAATTACCTCTTCACCTTCGTAGACGAAATCCGGGTGCTTTGGGATGCTGTCTTTCAAGTCCGGCGTCTCGAATGGCAACGAGTATACCTGATTGCAAACTCGGCAAATAAAGTGGAGGTGATGGGATCCTGTCGGCGAGGGCAATTCGTATCGATTCGGCTGGCCCGGATAGTGGACCCTCGCCAACTCCATTTCGTCGACCATCTCTGACAAATTTCGGAAAACCGTTCTCTCACCGATTCCAGGGCATCTCTCTTTCGCCCCATTGAATATCTCATCAAAGGCGAGCGGGCGGCCGAATTCCTCAAGCACTTCGAGAATTGCTTTTCGCTGCCGCGTCGATCGTTTTCGTACCGTTGCCATTTTGTCCTCAATGATAGTGGCGACAAAACGAACAAATTGGCGAGCGGCAAAGAAAATCTTTCGATTCACCCACCCGATTCACTGGTCCAGCGTTGCCAACTCTACGCCCTCTGCTCAACGTGAACCTCATGAAAGATCCGGTCGAACTTCTCAGCGAATACATCGCCTTTGCCAGCGTATCAACCGACCCCACTGCCCGCGAAGGGATGCGGGGGGCGATCGAGTTTGCCGCTGACCAGCTCAAAGAGCTCGGGTTCTCCGTCCAAGAAGTCCCGACCCCGCTCCACCCCATCCTCCTCGCTGAACGGCGCACGAGCCCCGAAGACCCTCATATCCTGATCTACGGGCACTACGACGTCCAACCTTCCGAACCGGATGGTCTTTGGACAACCCCACCCTACCAGGCTGAGGTTCGAAACAACCGTATCTATGGACGTGGCTCCGCCGACAATAAGGGCCCACAGATTGTCCACATGGCCGCCCTTGCCAAGGCCCTGCAGGAAAACCCGAATCTCGCCCTAAACATCACTTGGTTTATCGAAGGTGAAGAAGAGATCGGCAGCCCCAGTTTCCGAGGATTCCTCGAGAACTACAAGGATCGCCTTGCCGAGGCAGATTTCGTCCTTCTCTCCGATACCGGAAGCCCTTCTCCCGACCAACTTGTCGTAACCACCGCACTACGGGGCCTGGTCTCCATGGAGGTAAAATTGACCGGCCCAAAGATGGACCTCCACTCGGGCATTCACGGCGGTGCAGTTCGGAACCCGATTCAAGCACTTTCCACCCTCCTGGCGACGCTCCACAACGAAGATGGGTCTGTCAATATTCCCGGCTTCTACGACGGGGTCTCCCTACCCGAATCCTGGGAGCGCGATGAACTCGCCCACCACCCTTCCTCTCCCGAAGAATATGCCAAATTCCTCGATGTCGATGAGTTTTTCACGGCCCCGGGCTACAGCGCTTTGGAGGCCGTTCGCTTCGGACCTACGCTCGAGATCAACGGGATCGGTGGCGGATTCCAGGGCGAGGGCCAAAAGACAGTAATTCCCAGCCAGGCTTTCGCGAAACTGACCTGTCGTCTCGTCGCGGGCCAAGACTCAGAACGAGTCGAAAAACTTTTGGTCAATGCTTTGCGCGATCGCTGCCCCTCCGGTGTACGCATCTCCATCGATACACACGGTGGCGGCAATCCCTACTGGATTGTTCCGCCGAATCGCACGAATACCCCTGCGGATCAAAGTCCAGCCATTCAAAAGGGGTTTTCAGTACTGGAAGATGCGATTACCGAATCATTCGGCAAACGGCCTCTCTATCTCCGTGAGGGCGGGAGCGTTCCCATCATCGCTGACCTAAAGGATATTGTCGGTCTCGACACGATCATGGTCGGTCTCTTTACACCGGAATGCAATCTCCACGCCCCGGATGAGAGTTTCCACCTCGATATCCTCCACAATGGAATCGACGCTTTCGCGAAAATTTTCGCGAACCTCGCGAGGAAGTAGGCCCCGGTCGACTGCAGCTTCTTCGGGCTGCCTCCCCATTGCCTGGTCTTTCGCAGAATCGGCGAAATTAGACAGGGATCTCGACGACGACGCGAACCCCACCGTTCATCCCGTCTCTCAGTTCGATTGTGCCCCCAAGAAGGTTTACGTTTTCTTTGACGAGGCTCAGCCCTAGTCCCACTCCTTCAAATCGTCTCGATAAGCTGGTATCCAACTGCTCGAAGGGAAGGAAGATCCGTTCTCGGTCCTCCAAAGGGATTCCTGGCCCACTGTCCTCGACTTCCAGGTGCAGGCAACTCACTCCTTTGCGAAATCCACGCTCGCTCAATCGAACGACCACGTTCGAATCCCCTCCAAATTTTAGAGCATTTCCAATCAAACTTTCCAACATTCCATACCAAATGTTTCCGTCGGTAGTGTAGGTTCTTCCTTCGACGCCTTTCAACTCGATCTCCACCCGCTCCCGATCCGCGCCGAATCTCATGCAAAGCACTTCAGCGATCTCCGGCAAGAGGTCCGCGACCACAACCGCATCCTTCTCCACTTTACAAACCGCGCTGGCCAAATCCGAGTAGCGCAGGATGGCCGAAAGCACGAGTTCCAATCGCTGACTCGATTCGACAATCGCATCAACACTTTCCCGGTCTTGGACCGAAAGGTGTTCGCTGGTCTCGATCAATTGGCAAAATCCTAGGATGCCGTTCAATGGCGTGCGAATCTCGTGGCTCACGTTCCCCAAAAAGTGGGATTTTGCCCGGTCCGCCGCAGCTGCCCGATCCCGCTCAATGCGCAACTCTTCCGTGCGCTGCTCCACAATCCTATGGAGCAAGCGGCTCATGCCGACGGCGATCACTGCGACCCCAAAGATGCTGACCAGTATGACCCATACATAAAGAGGAATGCGGGTCTCCCTTTCCTGTTTAAAATTCTTGGCGATCGAGCGGTGCAGCGCCGAATCGACAGCATCGTGTTGAGCGTCCAGTGCTTCGTCGATTCGGCGGATCAACTCATTCGATGTACTCGGAGAATACCCGATACGAAGTGATACGGGGTTGAAACTGTTGTAGGTTGAGACGATCGAACCATCCATGGGAATCTGACTGCCGTAGATCGCATTCAAGACCGAAAAATCGACCGATTGGTCCTGGAGGAGCTCAACCGCCTCATCATAGGATTCTACGACTCGAAAATCGACTGAGAGTCCATAGATTTGGACCAACTCCCGAAAAGCGTCTCCATGCACGTCGCTCTGCAACAGCGCCACCGATTTCCCTTCGAGGTCTTCCATTTCGTGAAACGGAATGCCCCCACGTCGATACAGGACACCCCGGTTCCGAAAGAGAAACGATTTGGAAAACTTCATGAACGACTGCCTGTCATAGCTAAACGCTACGGCCGGAAGCATATCCACTTCCCCATTTCGCACCATCTCGATGGCCTCGGGGAAACTGCTCGACCGAAATCGAAACGTTAAATCGCTCTCAGCTTCCAGGCTCCTCAGAAAATCCAGAACAATACCTGTCGGCTCGCCCCCTTCCTCTAAATTGATCAACGGGGGGTTTGAATAGAGAACGACGTCAATCTCCTCAGCACGCAAACCGAGCCCAATCGGCAATATCCACAGAAACAGCAGGATCGTTTTCATGTCAGTTCGCCATTTCCAAATCCAGCAGGTTTTGCACCGCTTTCGAAGAATCCGTTTCCCCGTTTAGGTAGGATACAAATATCTCTGCAACCGCTTCCGAGTACTGAGGATAGCTAGGGTGATTGGTTCTCTCCACCATGTGATCCAAGGCTTCCGTGTAAGCATCCACCCAAGGGAGCGCCTTAGACCAGCCATCATTCCGAATCACGTCGATTCTCGACGGAGAGCTTCCCCGCCTGGTCAAAAGTTCATTCGCTTCTTCACTCGACCAAAATCCCGCGAACTCCACCGCCAGTTCCGGCCTCTCACTTGTTTTCGGAATCGCAATCGTCCACATTCCACGGATGCAAACTTGCTCTCCGTCCGGGTCTCTCGGTCCCACTGAGAAGCCCGCCTCTACCAACGGACTCGCGTCCCAGGGATCAACAATAGTCGGCAGGTTCGAGGCCCAGAACATACCTTGTGCCAAGCGCCCCGACCTCATGAACTCACAGCGATCCTGATAGTGTCGCGCTTCAGTATGCTTCGGTGCAAATTCCAGTAGTCCTTTGTACCATTCGATTGCCACTTCTGCTGTCTCTGGGTCAAAAGCCGGCGAGAGATTCTCATCCGCCAACTGTTCCCCAAAGAGCGCCAGCACCCAGATTAGTTCAATCACCGCTCCTTCCGAAATGCGATTGATCGGCGAGAATCCATAGAGATCCGGTGGCCGATGGAAAAACTCAGTGACGTCCCGATATTCTTTTGCGTCGAGGGGTTCACGAAGGTCATAGCCATAACGTTCGCGAAAGGCTGTTTGCTCCGAGGGGTTCTCCCACAAATCTCTTCGGTAGGCGTGTATAAACACGTTCGGATTGACTGGAGCCCCGACCAAGATTTCCTCAAATGTCGATGCATCCAGCATTTCCTCACTCCAGGTGTCGGCCATCGCATCGAAAGGATACTCAATGGGAGACGGCCACTCGTGAAACGGGACCATGTATTCGCTCAAGAGCGCCAAAAATGGTTCGTCAATCGTCACGACATCGAAGGAACTCATGAAATGGGGCAGATCAATCTCCTCCTTCATTTCCGATCGGCGCAACTGGGTCATTTCCACCGAGATTCCAGTCTTGTGTTCAAAATTCCGAACAATTCTGAAGAGGGCCTTCGACTGGGGATTCTCAAAAGTCAGCACGCGAAGAACCTTCGATTCCGAATCATTACCCTCCGCCCCTGCGCTCACTCCCAAACCGATACTACAGATCGCTACGACCCATGTGAGGAGGCGACGAATGAGACGATGAAGAGCATTCATTGAAAAATCCAATAAAGCGGGTCTATGACATTTGATGGGGCAAATCGGATGCATCGCAATCCATCCGAACAAGACAACCGTACACTCTACTGAACGCAAGGCTGCAAATTTTTTACAAGAATCCTTCCACGCAAGGACCCCAAAATGAACGAGCCCTCCAATTGGAGAGCTCGTTTGTGGCCGGGATCTACTCCCGGCGTAAATCGTATTCGTTTCAGGCTAGCTCAGAGAATCAACCTCTGTAGCTGACAAGACGCTGTTCCTTAACGTCCCAGATCTTCAACTGAAAACAACGGTAGATGTCCACGGGGGAGAGGCTTGTCGTCTTCGCATGCTGCAGCTCGGGAATCGCCTCATAAACTTCGGGAAGCCGGTAAAAGGGAATCCGCGCATTCAGGTGATGAATATGATGGAAGCCAATGTTCCCGGTGAACCAATGGAGGATCTTTGGCATCTTCATAAAGCTCGATGACTCCAAAGCAGCACCTTCATAGGTCCATCCGTCTTCGTCTTTCAGAACGACTCTTGGGAAATTATGCTGAGCGTAAAAGAGGTACGACCCTAGACACGCACCGATTAAAAATGGCAGACAGATCGCAAGTAGTACGGCCAGCCAGCCAAAGACGACTGCAACAGTCGCGATCAACACTCCATGAATCACGAGAGCCAAGAACCCATCGATGTGTTTCTTTGGATGATCGCAAAACGGCTCTATGCACATGGAAACGATGAAAGCAGTGATATACCCAAACAATATCGTCAACGGGTGTCGGCTGATTCGGTAGCGACAACGAGTTCCAAAGGAAGATGCCCGATACCGCTCAACCGTCATTGTCGGGAACGACCCCAGGTCGTTCCCGTGCAATTTCGAATTGTGCGCGTGGTGCGAATCATGAGAATGCTTCCATACACTGCTGGGAGTCAGCAGCAATACTCCAACCACTTTCATCAGCCATTCCGCTAACTTGGATTTGGGGAGTATCGCTCGGTGCTGGTGATCGTGATAGATCACAAATACCCGGACAATCATCAGCGCTGCGAGAACACTGCTGATTACTCTGAATGGCATCGCCCAGAACGGAAACGTTCCAGCAACAGTCAAACCAAGCAGAGTGATCGAAGAGATAATCGCAAACCAACTCTTCGCAGGGATGTCCCGAGCAAATTTAGCCGTTTCCCGCGAAATCTTTTTACCACGAGGGGTGCCAACGCTGCCGCCTTCCGATGGAGAGATGCCTCCTGCAGGAGGTCTCGCATCGGGAGCGACTAGTTCTGAAGCCGTCGCGGTGCTCATGCACGTTCCTTCCGCTGAGTGCTCGGGCGTCCGGGGCCGCCACTACGTTGTCCACGTGCACCGGGCTTACCACCCCGTCCACGTCCGGCAAATCCACCGCCACCCTGGCGATCATTGCCACCGCGCCCGAAGGAGCGGTTGCGATTTCCACCGCGGTAACCACCGCCGCCGCCCTTGCGGCCTTTTCCTCCGCCGGACTTGCGCATGGGCATGCCTTCGTAGTGGAATGGCTGTTCGAGCTCTAAATCAATCTCGCGCCCGAGGTGCCGTTCAATTTGGAATAGCTCACTGGTGGTGGCCTCATCGCAGAAGCTGATCGCTCGACCGGATGCTTCGGCACGGGCGGTTCGTCCAATCCGGTGTACGTAAGTATCCGCTTCGTTCGGAAGGTCGAAATTCACGACCAACCCAATGTCTTTCACGTCAATGCCTCGAGCCGCTACGTCTGTAGCCACAAGAACCGAAACCCGTCCTTCGCGGAAGCGATCCAATGCTTTTTGACGAGCCGCTTGGGTCTTGTTCCCGTGAATCGCTTCACTGACAATTCCAAAGCCTTTCAGTTTCTTCGAAAGTTTATCCGCACCGTGCTTTGTACGGCTGAAGACCAGCGTACGAAGATCGGAGGGCGCCCCTTGGCTGTCGGTCAGATAATACTGCAACAGAGGGAGTTTATCTTCGGTCCGAACGTGGCAAACCTTTTGTTCAATCCGCTCAACCACTGGCTTACCCGGATCAATGCGGACTTCCACTGGATTATCGATGAAACGATCCGCAACTGAACGAACTTGACCAGAAAGAGTCGCGGTAAAGAGAGCTGTCTGCCGTTTGGCAGGCATCATCGCCGCAATCTTCTTCACGTCGTGAACAAATCCCATGTCGAGCATGCGGTCCACTTCGTCCAAGACGAGGAACTCTACGCGTTCCAGTGAAATGTGCCCTTGGTTAATCAGATCGAGCAGACGGCCCGGTGTCGCCACTAGGACGTCAACTCCGCGCCGCATCGCACTCACTTGAGGGCGTTGGCTGACTCCCCCATAAACCAAGCAGTGGCGGATCCGGAGAAACTTTCCATATTTGGAAAAGTTGTCTCCCACCTGTACCGCCAGTTCCCGGGTGGGAGTGAGCACCAATGCCCGCGCACAGTTTGCGACCGGACGTTCCGGACGTTCCGCCATGTGGTGAAGGATCGGCAACGCAAAAGCTGCTGTCTTTCCAGTACCTGTCTGGGCACATCCAATGATGTCTCTTCCTTCAAGCTGAGCCGGAATTGACTGTGCTTGAATAGGAGAAGGTGTTTCGTAGCTGAGTTCGCGCAAGGCGCGTTGAATCGGCTCCGCCAATGGCAGATCCGTAAATGTAGTCGTGGTCATGTCTGAATGGGGCCGATTGGGCCACCGTAGTTTCGATGAGATTTGGTTAGAAACCCTCAGCAATCTCTCATCGATTAAGACCGGTCAGGGAACCCGAATAGAACCATTCAGGCGGGACATGTATCCCTAAGAAATTCGCAACATGACAGCGCTCGACTGTAATGCAAGGTCAATCGACAGAAATTGCTACGTGAGGGATTCGGACGGATTTTGCTTCTCTTTGCGCGCCAGATAGCTACGTCCAATTCCACTCACCCAGACAGACCAGAGAAAAACCAAGGGGGCGAGGGTCTCAATCCCCTCTTCCAATGCTTGAAAATGGATGACCCACCCTTCTCCAACCGTAATTCCAAAAAGGTTGTTCAATTCGGCCGGCAATCGATCCAGCGACTTGCCCAAAACCAGACATACACCGGTAATAAAGAGCCAGACTCCAGACCGGGCACTCCATCCGTTCTCAAAGAACAGGAAGCGAATCGCCGCATAAAATGCGTAAATAAGCCCAGCAGCCAGAATGAGCACAATGATTCCCGCGATCAACCGTTCCGCCAACGGATAGGATGCGTTCTCGTAGTAGTTGATCTTCAGAACACCTTCACTGGTGAATTTCTTTTGCCAGTCCGCCTCGCGGGCCGCTAGGGCCAAGCTCAGTATCGCGAAGGAAACCGCCCGATAACCAACCGGTCGAACCCGAATGAAGATCATCACGGCTCCGGCGAGCCAGCCGTAAAAAGAGATGGTTTCAACGATCCCTCCTTCTGCGTAGGTACGCTGGAAGGCAGCATCGGATAGGAAGAGAGGCGATACTGCGAGAAACACGACCACTGCGGCCACAAAGGCCAACAAAAGCCGGTCCCCCGGAAAAATTCGAAAAGACATTTCGCAAAACTAACGATATTCTTCTGTAAGTAAATGAATTTCAAGCGCCAGAGAGGTTCCTCAAAGCGCCTCGATCACGGAAGCGCTCGCCTTCAAGTTGAGGGTGTTGAGCTTGCCTGCGGGATCGAGGCCCCAACACCTGCAAGATCCTCTACGATTCCTCTGAACCGGGAAGCGTGACCACAAATCGAATACGATCCTCCTCCCCTGATTCTAGCACCAGATCTCCTCCCTGAGCTCTTGTGAATTCCCGGGAAATACTGAGGCCCAACCCCAGTCCAGCACTCCCGGACCCACTGGTGCGCGAACTATCCCCCCGGGAAAACCGGTCGAATATCGTGTTTCGAAAATTCTCTGGAATCGCCGGCCCCGTATTCGACACCGCGATCTTTGCCGCTCCGTCAGAACGAAATATCTCGACGTCAACCTGACCTCCCTCCCGATTGTAACTACCGGCATTGCTCAATAGATTTAGAAGGACCTGCCGGACAAGAGCCGGATCGCAGGTCAATTTCAATGGCACCGAGGCACCAGCCACAAACTCAATCCCGGGAAAGGCCTCCCTCATTTCCTCCACTACTTCGACTACCATTTTAGTCAGGTCCGTGGGCTTCTGGTCGAGGTGCAGTCCTCCTCCATCGATCCGGGCGAGTAAGTGGAGCTTGCGCACAATTTCCCGCAGCCGGCTCAGTTCATCAGCAATCTCAACCAACCGCAGCTGCTCCGGCGACCCGTCCACTGCTTCCGTTACCGCATCGTCAATTTTGCCAGTGAGAATGGTTAGGGGCGTATTCAACTCATGCGCAGCGTCTTGGCCAAATCTCCTGGCCTGTCCGAAGCTCCTCTCGAGCCTCTCCATCATTCCGTTAAATACATCGACCAGTTCTCGAAACTCACGCTCCATCCCAGCCCCTGAGATTCGATGCGATAGGTCCTCCGCTGTCGTCGATGCAGCCACTTTGGTCAACTTGCGAATCGGTGCGATTGCCCGCGATGATAATACCCATGCCCCGAAAGCCACTAAACCGAGAGACAAGGGGGCCGCTATTGCGGATACGAGAAACAACTGCTTCATCTGAGGCCGGTGGATCGTACCCGGAACGCCGACCAACACATCTCCATCAATTCCCGATACGCCGGCTATGATCCATCCATGAGGTAGATCTCCAGACGAGAGAATCTGCAATCCGTCGCGAACCCTTGGTAGTGGCGGTGAATCTCTCCCCTCCTTGCGCCGCCGTTCCCGAGGTTTGTCATCTGGACGTTTACCCAAGACCCACGCCCGCATATTCGTCTGGGGCAAACTCGCTCCGATAGCTCTCAGCTCCGCAATGTCTTCAATTGGCCACCCCGGCCCCCACTGCCAGTCCCCTCGCCTCGTCGCGACCGCATACACCGCACCGAACTCCTCCATCCTCCCCAAGAGTCGGCCCGCCATGCGATTTTCCAATGGGGTCATGCCGTCTCCGGTCAGCCGAAGAATCGCCGGAGCCGTCTGCACCAAAAGCTCTTCCAGCTGAATTTCCAGGTTTCGCCGAAGTTCCCGTTGGTAGAATCCTAGCGATAAAAGCCCAAATCCCAGAATCCCGATGGCCGCAATCAGAGTCGAATGAATGATCATTCGACCACGAAAGCTCGCGGCTGACTGCTTTGGTCGCGTCATCCCTTGAATCGGTACCCGACTCCGCGAACGGTATCGATCCAATCGCGATTCTCTTCGCCGAGGTGCTGCCGCAACCGTTTTACATACACGTCCACTAGGTTCGTTTGCGGATCGAAATCATAATCCCAGACTCGGTCGAGTATCTGTGTGCGGGTAAATACTCTCCCTGGAGAACGAACCAGCATCTCCAACAATGAAAACTCCCGCGCTGTCAATTCGAGCGCATTTCCCCCAACCGAAACTTCGCGGGTGGCCACATTCATCCGTACGGGGCCCGCCTCCACAAGATTGAGCTGGTCTCCTTTGGAGCGTCGACACACCGCTCTCAGCCGCGCCACCAGTTCGTCTACGTGAAAAGGCTTTGGAAGATAGTCATCCGCACCGAGGTTGAGGCCTTCCACCCGCTCGTCCCACTCGCCCCGGGCAGATAGTACCAGCACCGGAAGATTGATCCCCTCCCGCCTGATACTGCGCAGTAGACTTAAACCATCTCGCCCTGGGAGCATGATATCCAATACGGCCCCGTCATAGCTGCGCGTTTTGAGAAGATCATAGGCGTCGTTCCCATCGCCCACTGGGTCGACGACAAATCCACTTTCTCGCAGCGCTTTCGCTACCCACTCGCGAATTTTTCGCTCATCCTCCACCAGCAGAATTTTCACAATCAAAACTTTACCACGCCTCAGCTCACGGCCGCAATCCAAGTAGTCTTTTGCTAGATGAATTTTTATTCATCAAACCTTTCCCACTTTTGTCATGCTTCAGTGGTTAACTGGTGTCGAATTCAGCGGACGTTCCGCTGGTACATCATCGAAACACAATTAGGAAAACCATCCATGAAATCAAAACTCATTCTCCTCTCTGCCCTCACAATTCTCGGTGCCAGTGCTGTCTCAGCGGAACCATCCGGTAAAGGCGGCCCCAAGGGCGATCGCCCAGCTCCTTCTCCTGAAAAAATGCTCGAACGCTTCGACGCAAATGAAGATGGCGTCATTGATCTCGAAGAGATTGAAGTCGTCTTCACTGAGCGTAAGGAAAAGCGGGACGAACACATGAAGGGCCGTCCAGAAGGCAAGAAGCAAGGCGGCAAAAAGCGGGGTGGACCCAAGGATCCTGCCAAGTTCTCAGAAATCATCATCGAGAAATTCGATGTAGATGGTGACGGGAGCTTGAACCAGGAAGAACTGCAAGAGTTCTTCTCCGAAGCGAATCAAAAGAAGGGTAAAGGTCCTCGCAAACCAAAGGCTTCTCAGGAATAAGGCTCCCACAAGAGCTTCTTCATCATCAATCAAGACCCGGTCAGCAATGGCCGGGTCTTTTTGTTGGAGAGATCTCCGTGGTGACCGATCTCAATCCAACTGGTCCGGGAACCGTAAGAACAGGATCACCGGAATCTGTGCGAGAACGAGGAAGATTAATGTCCCCGACCAAGCCGGGACCCCCATATCTCCTCCCGCAGCCTCCACGGCCCTCGCTTCGAACATTACCCCGATCACCCGTGCAAAGACAAAGGCAACCGAGAGTAGTAAGAGAGCAAAGAACAGGCGCTTCCAAAGCAGCGGGGAGTTGGATCCAATTCGACCAAAGGGCAGCAGTATGAGCAGACCGAGAACGATCTCGATTCCTCCACGAACACGGAAAAACCAAGGAGGATCGAACGGGGAATCAGCCCAATCGCCGATTGCAGACACAATCAGCAAGAGTCCAACTGGGACAGCCAACCACCTCAGCCATCGGAGGATCGTTAACTTCGAAGTATTCTCTGGCGTAGGCAAAACCACCGCCGATTAGATGGTGTTCGGGTCGCTGGGGGCCTCGGTCTCGCCCTCGGCCTGAGCCCCAGCCTCACCTTCTCCGCTTGCCTCTTCCTGTGCTTCGGTTTCCTCGCCTTCTTGCACAATCTCTGGTTCGGCCGAAACCGTTTCGAGTGCGGGGAGGGCCAAGAGTTCATCAGCCGTCCATGAGGACCCGCGACTTCCGTAGAGTGAACGCGCTTCGGCAACCTGCTCTTCAGAGATCGGCCCAGACTGGTTTCCCCAAGCCTGGCGGATGTAGGTCAATACTGCACCAATATCTCGATCGCTCAAAAGATCACCAAATGCAGGCATCGCGCTGCCGTCATAAACAGCCCCCTTCACTTCAATCGGCCCTACCAGTCCATTGATCAAGATCGCCGAAGGCACCACTCTCGTGTCGTTTACCCAAGCTGAATCAACCAATGGCGGATAGGTACCCGGTAGGCCGGCCCCGTTCGACTGGTGACATTGAGCACATTTTTGCGCAAATACTCTCTCCCCCCGTGCAATCGGATCAAACGCCGGTGCAGTAGATTCCTGCTGGGCGGTTGAGGGGTCGTAATTGGGGTCGTATACAAACGCACTGAACCCGGCAGAATGCTCGCCGAGATAGATCCCACAGATAAATACCATGATCGCGAATACAAAAAGGAGCGCGATCGGTAGCGGCGGGAAGCCTTCCTGCGGCTCCTCCTTCTCACGCATCAATTGGGCGTGGACCCGCTGAACCTCAGGGTCAGAGAGAGGGCTACGCTCGGAACGTGGATGTTGCTGTTGCGGAGGAGGATGGTCTTCCATACCAAAAATTAATGAATTACAGTTGCCTTTTACTAATACAAAGTTGCCAAGATAGGACAATCAAATCAAGGATGCCCACCATAAAATTATTGTACCCTTCGCTAATTTTCACCAATTCTCCTCCACTTTCATTACAGAAATGCTAGGAATCTCAACAAAGCGCCTCTCGTGGCTCGGGGTGCCCCTCCTTTTAAGTGGGTGCAACTTTCAAGCACGACAGTCTTTCGTCGATCCCAAAGGGATTGTCGCTCAAGATCAATACGACCTCTTTCTTCTTACAGTTTGGGTCACTGCTGCCATTTTCGCACTGGTCGGCGGGGCCCTCCTCTGGACAGTTTGGCGCTACCGCGAGAAAAAGACCGACGATCCCAATACCCTGCCATCCCAGTCTCACGGGAATCCTCTCATCGAGATTGGCCTGATCGGGGTCTCCGTAGCGCTGCTGGTCGTAATCGCGATACCCACCCTTCGCCTCATCTGGTTTACCAATGATATGCCGAACGATCCCGAGAGCAATCTAGGCTCCTGGTTCGATGGCGAAACGGCCGAGGGTTCTGATGAGGAACCCCTCATCATCCTCGCAAAGGGCTGGCAATGGTGGTTCTCCTTCGAGTACCCGCAACTGGGCATCACAACCGGAAACGAGTTCGCGATCCCCGCAGGCAAAACGGTACGAATCGAATTGCGCGGCGAGGATGTGATCCACTCCTTCTGGCTGCCGAAGATCGCCGGAAAGGTAGACATGATTCCCGGGCGCAATAACAATATGTGGATCCGCACCGATGAGCCGGGCTACTACTACGGTCAGTGCGCCGAGTACTGCGGTGAAGCCCATGCGTACATGCAGTTCCGGACAGAGGTCCTCTCCGAGGAAGAATTTGAAAAATGGGTGGCTGAACGACGCGAAACCCCAAAACCTCCCGCGGGCAAGGACTGGAACGAATTCATTTCCCTTTCAGCTTCCGCTCCAGAGGAGCTCCCAGACACGGATATTGTCCAAGGTGCAAGGCACTTCTTTGGCAAGGGAACTTGCGTCCAATGCCACACCATTGATGGCACTTTTGCCGCCGGAAAATTGGGTCCAAACCTTACCCATGTGGCCGATAACCGCTCTCTAGCCGCCGGATGGATGGAAAACATCAACCCCGACGGCTCCATCAATCGCGAGCAACAGCTCGAAAACCTGTATGAGTGGGTTCGGAATTCCGAACACATCAAGCCAGGGAACCTGATGTACTACGATCCCAACGGTCTTCAGAACGTTGAATTATCCGATCAAGAGGTTCATCAGATTGCCGTCTTCCTCCAATCTCTTCGCTGATCTCCATGTCACTTTCTACCACAAAAACTGCGGCGCCTCCCAAAAGCGCCCCACACGAGCACGACTCTTCCAAAGCCGCCCGGAGCAATCTGGGCTTGGTTCGCCCCGACCATACCACCGGGTGGAAAGATTGGCTCACGACCGTCGATCACAAAAAGATCGGTGCAATGTACGCCATCTTTTCCCTCGCCTTCCTCATCGTCGGCGGAGTCGAAGCCCTGGCCATTCGAGCGCAACTCGCCTTTGCCGAGAATAATCTAGTCTCTGCGGAAACGTACAATCAGCTCTTCACGATGCACGGCACCACCATGGTGTTCCTAGCCGTCATGCCGCTGAGCTCCGCCTTCTTCAATTTCCTGGTCCCTCTACAGATCGGCGCCCGTGATGTCGCCTTCCCCAGGCTCAATGCTTTCAGCCTCTGGACGTTTGTCGCAGGTGCGATTGTCATCAATCTGAGCTGGATTTTCCAGGCCGCCAACGCTTTCGGTTGGTTTACCCCCATTGATGGACGGACCGATATCGTTCCTTCCGCTGGTTGGTTTGGGTACGCGCCTCTCACTGGCGATCAGTACAGCGGTATCGGGACCGACTTTTGGATTTTCGGTCTTCAAGTTCTCGGGATTGCCTCGGTTGCCGCCTCGCTGAACTTTATCGTTACCATCATTAATTTTCGGGCTCCCGGGCTCAAAATGATGCGCCTTCCGGTTTTTATCTGGATGACGCTGATCACTTCCTTCCTCATCATCTTCGCATTCCCTCCTATCACTGTAGCGCTGGGTGAGTTGATGTTCGACCGCGTTTTCGGTGCGAACTTCTTCCGCGTGGACCAAGGTGGACAACCCATTCTGTGGCAGCACCTTTTCTGGGTATTTGGACACCCCGAGGTGTACATCCTCATCCTTCCTGCGATGGGTATCGTCTCCGAGATCCTTCCTGTTTTCTCCCGCAAGCCCCTCTTCGGCTACTCGTTGATCGTTTTTTCGGGTGCGGTGATCGGGTTCCTCGGATTCGCCGTTTGGAGCCATCACATGTTTACTACCGGGCTCGGCAAGGTCGCCACTGCCGCTTTCTCGTTGTTGACTATGGCGATTGCAGTCCCCACCGGCGTTAAGATCTTCAACTGGATCGGAACTCTCTGGGGCGGGCGGATTAAATTTTCCGTCCCCATGGTCTTTTCACTCGGATTCATCTGGATGTTTATGATGGGTGGTTTTTCCGGCATCATGCACTCCGCTGCCCCTGCCGATGCCCAGCAGCAAGACTCCTATTTCGTGGTGGCACACTTCCACTACGTCCTCATCGGGGGGAGTATCCTCTCCCTCCTCGCAGGGATTTATTTCTGGCTGCCGAAGATGGTCGGAAAAATGTGGTACGGAAAACTCGGCTATTGGGTCTCTGCTACCGTTGTGGTCGGGCTCAATGTAACCTTTTTCCCGATGCACTTCCTCGGAATGATCGGGATGCCCCGACGCACTCATACCTACCTCGAGGGTACGGGTTGGCAGCCAATGAATTTGGTCTGTACGGTCGGCGCATTCATTCTCGCGGTCGGGATTTTCCTCTTCCTCTGGGACTTGATTCGCACGATTAGAAAGGGCCCGCCAGCCGGTGACGATCCATGGGACGGCCGAACCCTTGAATGGACCATTCCTTCCCCTCCTCCATCCTACAATTTTGCCCGGACTCCTATCGTCCACTCCCGTGACCCTCTCTGGGCTCACAAGCACGGGAAGGCATCTCTCAGGATCGGCTCCGTAGAACCCGACCCTCACGGTATTCACATGCCCAGTCAGTCCTGGTTCCCTCTGCTCGCATCCGCTGGATTCTTTGTTCTCGGCCTAAGTATGGCCCTGAAACAGGCGGGCGTACCCTTCTGCGGGTACATTGCCATCGCAGGACTGGGAATTACAGTCCTCGGCATTTATCTCTGGGCTCTCGAGGGTCCAGGTGGTTTTCACGTTCATCCGGAAGAAACAAATTCATGAGTCACGCTCACGACACTACCGCCCCGCTCGAACACGTTCCGACCGGGCTCGACAACAAGAAACTCATGATGTGGCTGTTTCTGGCCTCGGATTGTATGTTCTTCGGGACGCTGATCACCACTCACTTGGTCTACCGAAAGATCTACGAGAACGTTGGCGTCGATCCGATCCACATTTTCGATATCGAACTGACGACTGCCAGTAGCTTTATCCTGTTGATGAGTTCGCTCTTCATGGCGCTCGCAGTGTCCGCGATTCACAAGGGTTCCATCAAATCCTTCCGGTGGAATCTGGTCGGGGTCATCATTTTCGGTTCCCTCTTCCTCGCGGGTCAGGTCTACGAGTTTAACCATTTCGTCACTCATGCCGGGCTGACCATCTCTTCCGGGACTTTCGGCTCGACGTTCTACGTGATGACCGGAACCCACGGTGTTCACGTAGCCCTCGGTCTTCTCTGGCTCGTATCTTGGCTATGCTACTCATTCTCCCCGCGGTTCAATGCGCACCAACATGCAATCGACATCGAAACCGCGGGTCTCTACTGGCACTTTGTTGATATTGTCTGGATCGTGATCTTCACCGCGGTCTATCTCATCGAATACGTTTAAGACCACTTTACCACTATGTCTCATTCCGCAGACCCCAGCATGGATCGCGAGTTCCTACTCGCAGAACAAAAGAAGTATTTCACCTTCATGAACCTCGCGTTCCTGATGACAGCTCTCACAGGAATTGAGCTCGTGATCATCTTTCTCCCCTTCCCCGGATCCATCCTCATTTTCGGATCCCTCGTCTTCCTCTCCTTGATTAAATTCATCGGGGTCATCTTCTGGTTCATGCACCTAATCTATGACGGGAAATTATTGACGTTGATTTTCCTCTTCGGGATGGTTCTCGCATCCGGTACTTCGACGGCTCTCCTCTTCATTTTCAATTCCGACCGGGTCGACCAGACTCTCCCCTTCTATGAGGAGGGAATCATCGCCCATGAGGCGGGTCCCGGCGGACACTAAGACGACAGTGCCCCCCCGAATCCATCCTAAGGATTCACTTTAGGTAGGTCGCGGAAGCAGGCACTTTTCAAAGCATTCCGAATCAAGTACGGAAAACTACCGCTGTCCTTGCCAAATGTGGGGTCCGCGGTAACCCTCCCCTTGAATTCACATGAATGTAATTTTTCGAGTTTCTTCCTACCTATTCCACTACAGAGGCCTCTTTGCCGCAACCCTCGGGCTAGCGATCGGCACGGCTGCGTTCGCGATTTCTGTCCCGAAGATCATTCAGTTCATCGTCGACAACTACATCGCGGCCCGCGAGACGAACATGCTCCTCATCGGAGTCGGGGTAATCCTCACGGTCTATATCTTCCGCGAGGTCCTGAACTGCCTACGAATCCGCCTCAACAACACCCTCGAGCAGAAAGTCCTCCTCGACCTCAGACAAGACCTCCACAACAAACTTCTTTGCCTCCCCATCGGGTTCTTCGACCAAAGAAAAAGTGGAGATGTTGCCTCCCGGGTCATTGACGATGTGTCTGAGGTAGAACGAGCCCTGCTCGATGGAACTGAGCAAGGATCCGTCGCCCTCCTTACCATTTTCGGGATCACCATAATCCTGTTTACCATGCAGCCTCTCCTGGCACTCCTGGTCATACTGCCAGTCCCCATCCTCGGATTCCTCGCTTACGGCCACTCAAAGGCCACCCGAAAAAATTGGCGAGAGGTTCGCGATAGCTCCGGACTCCTGAACAGCCTCTTGGTCGAAGATATTCAAGGCAACCGCCTCATCCAGAGCTTCAATCTAACTGAGCGCGAATCACAACGCTTCCGCGATCAGTCTCTCGACCTCCGCAAGAAGACTCTCAAAGCGATGTTCAGGTACTCCAAGTACATTTCGTCAGTCCAATTCATTTCCAGCCTCGGCGTTATCGCTGTAGTCGGCGTAGGCGGATGGATGACCATAGAGAACAAACTGACAATGGGGCAATTCGTCGCGTTCAACGTCTATTGCACGATGCTCTATCAACCCATTTTCCAACTGAACGCCCTGAACCACATGATCTCAGCAGGCAAAGCTGCCGGTGAGCGCGTTTTCGAGATCCTCGACCACCCCGTAGACATTCAAAATTCAGAAAACCCAAAATCATTTCCAGCACCACCTGTCTCGGTAGACTTCAATGCGGTGGACTTCTCCTACGCCGAAAGAAGCCCCGTTCTAAACAATTTCAACCTAACCCTACCCGAAGGAAAGGTCACCGCCATCGTCGGCCATACCGGAGCAGGCAAGAGCACAATCGCCAATCTGATCCTCCGCTACTACGACACAACGGAAGGAAACGTTCAAATGAACGGTATCGACGTCCGCAATATCGAATTAGGTTCCCTACGCAGTCAGATCGGCGTAGTCTCCCAAGACCCCTTCCTCTTCGACGCCTCCGTACGCGACAACCTCCTCTTAGCTAGAGTCGACGCTTCCGAGGAGGAAATTTGGCAAGCCCTGGAAGGAGCCTCCGCAGCAGACTTTGTAAACCGCCTCCCCAACCGCCTCGACACAAGGATAGGAGAACGGGGAATCCGCCTAAGTATGGGCGAAAAACAACGCCTAACCATAGCCAGAGTCCTCCTAAGAAATCCCCCGCTAGTAATCCTCGATGAAGCCACCTCCAGCGTAGACACAATCACCGAACGCCAAATTCAAGAAGCGTTGGACAAACTAGTCCAACACCGCACAGTCCTAGTAATTGCCCACCGACTGTCGACAGTCCGCCGAGCCGACCAGATCGTAGTCGTCGAACACGGCACCATACTAGAAAAAGGAACACACGACGACCTCCTTAAAACAGACGGTCACTACGCCAAACTCTGGCAACATCAAACCGACCTCCTACCCACCTAAACACTCCAAATCCGAAAGACGTCCCTAAGGTTTACTGTGTCTGGTATATTTATATTGACACTAGCTTGGAATTCCAAATGCTGATTCCTATGAGGCGCAGGCGAATCACTTCACTACATCCCATAGGTTATTATCATTTGATGAGCCGGACGGTTAATGGGGAAGCTTGGTTTGGGGACAATGAACGAGAGGTTCTTCGGAAAATGATCCACCAAGTGTCTGACTTTTCAGGCATACGGGTCATTACTTATGCTGTGATGAAGAACCATTTTCATTTGTTGGTAGAAGTTCGAAGAGAGGTCGAAATATCCGATGCTGAGTTGGTTCGACGATACCGGGTACTATATCCCTCCCCTACTCTGTGGCAGCCTATGTCTGCTGACGCGCTCGCTAAGATCCTTGAGGAGGATACGATTGAGGCCCGACAGATACGGTCGGGATTGTTGAGGCGGATGCATGATGCGTCCTGGTTGATGAAGACGCTGAAACAGCGTTTTTCGAACTGGTTTAACAAGAGCCGTGACCGATTTGGCCCAGTTTGGGCGGAACGATTTAAAAGTGTTCTGGTCGAAGGGGATTTCAAAACCCTCCGAACCGTGGCCGCATATATCGATCTGAATAGTGTCCGGTCGGGGATTGTTGAGGACCCAAAGGACTACCGATTCTGTGGTTACAGTGAAGCTGTTGCTGGTCATCAACGCGCACAGGAAGGGCTATTGGGGCTGGATCTTGACCTAGCGAAGTATCGAAAGATTCTCTTTGGAGCGGGAATGGCACCCAAGGATGGAAAAGAATCGATATCCCGGGAGGATGCCTTGAAAGTTCTTGAAAGTGAAAACGGTGAGTTGCCGTTGCACGTGCTTCTGCGTTGTCAAATACGGTACTTCTCGGAGGGAATCGCGCTGGGGTCCTGCGAGTTCGTTGAAGAAATTACTGAACGAATCAATCGCTATCGAAAGCGACCCGCGCGCCCTCATTTCATCCATGGGTTTCCGGGGCAGTTTCTCTGTGCTCTCAAAGCGATCCGCAAGAACACCTATCGATGATGGAGCCTGCCTACGCCGAAGTATTTCAAACTGAAATTCCACCCTTGCATCCAAAGCGGAACTCTTCATTATTCCCTGTTTTTCCAATTTCCAAACAATTATAGAGCCGTGAGAGACGATTACCTGAAAGCCGCGCGCAAAAAAATTCCTGATCCAAACATCCTGGTTAATGTGGTTTCCCGCCGCGTGAAGCAGTTGAAAAGCGGATTTAAACCACTCATTGAGTCGCTGGAGCGTCTTGATCCAGAAGACATCGCGTTACGCGAGATCATCGAAGATAAGATCACCTACCAACTCTTCGATCCTGAAGAAGAAAAGGTTTGACCAGTCTACATTTCGGTTAGAAGCCGAAGGTACTGTTCTGACAAGCGGGGATTCCCCGCTTTTTTTCTTCTCGGATCGAATGACAATTTCTGGCTGTGGCACGCACTAAGAAGAGCAACGAACCGACTGAAATACGCAACCGCCGCGCGTTTCACGATTACCATATCCATGATAAATTTGAGGCCGGATTGATGCTTCAGGGTACGGAAGTGAAGTCAATTCGGATGGGGAAGGCTCAGATTCAGGACGCATTCGTACGCTTTGATAAAGAAGAACCTGTTCTCTATCACGCCTACATTGACGAGTACGCATTCGGGAACGAAAACAATCATGCCCCCCGCCGTCCGCGAAAGCTTCTCCTGAACAAACGGGAGATTCGGAAAATTCGCGATGCGGTACAAATGGGAGGAAAGACTGTCGTTCCTCTAAAGATGTACTTCACTCGAGGACGTCTAAAAGTGGAGATCGCGATCGCATCGGGTAAGAAGCTTCACGATAAACGGGAGACTCTAAAAAAGAAAGAAGCAGATCGTGAAGCCCGACGGGCCGTCCGCGAAACCCAACGCTTCGGTTAATCTCATGGAAACAAAATCCATTGAATTGCGGCTTCCCGCGTCTACCTCAAACTGTGGTCCCGGATTCGACGCTCTGAGCATCGGACTGAAACTCTACAATTTCTGCCGGCTCACGCTGCGCGCAGACAACCAAGTCAACGTGATTGGGGGAGATGCTTCGGGACTGGAAGAAATGTGCCGGGATGCCTCTGATTATTTCTTTGCCGAGACGAACCTCCCGAAACTTGGCTACGACTTTGAGATATGGGGAGAGATCCCGCCCGAGCGTGGACTCGGCTCGAGTTCCACAGTTCTCGGTGGAGTATTCCTCGCGCTTAACCACCTTCACGACAGCCCTTTGGATGAGCATGCGTGCGTCCGATCATTGGCGCGCCTCGACAATGCACCCGACAATGTCTGCGCTCTCGTCCGCGGTGGTTTCTGTGTCTCTCGCATCGATCCGGAATCTGGCGAATACGTCGATTCCTTTCACTTTCCAGTAAACGACGAGCTCAGTTTGGTTGTCGCTTCTCCCGAAATTCGCGTCCGTACCCGGGACGCCCGCGCCATTCTTCCGGATTCACTCGAATTTTCCGAAGTTGTCTCCAGCCTGAACGGCTTGGCCTACCTAGTCTCGGCATTCGCAAAAGGAGACTACGAACGCCTTCGCGGCAGTATGGCCGACCGCATCCACCAGCCTTTCCGCAGAGCTCTGAATCCATTTGTGGACGAAGCGATTGAAGCTGGGGTCGAAGCTGGAGCCTATGCCGGATGGCTTAGCGGGAGTGGCTCCAGTGTGGTTTGTGCATCCCCCGCTGATCATGCCCTCACGGTAAGGGAAGCGATGGAATCTGTATACCGCGCAAACGGGATTGCCTGCCGCCTTCACAATCTCGCTGCAGACAACGAAGGTGCGACGGTTCTGGACAATGAATGAGCCACTCCTGCAGGTAGCACTGCGCTGCCCAGAGATACCTCAAAATACTGGCAATGTGGGACGACTGTGCGCAATCACTGGTGCGCGCCTACACCTGATCCACCCTCTCGGTTTTACGATCACCGATCGTCATTTAAAGCGGAGCGGGATGGACTACTGGCATTCCCTGGATCTCCAGGAGCACAAGGATTGGGAGCACTTTCAGGACAACGTGCGCGGCACTCGTATCTGGCTATTCACAACCAAGGCCACTCGCAGCTATTGGGATGTCGAATACCGTCCCGGTGACCTACTTCTTTTCGGAAACGAAGGACATGGCTGCCCTGACAACGTCCATGACGCAATCGGTGATGAACACCGGGTACGCATACCTCACCCGCGGTCTGATCTCCGCTCGATCAACCTCGCGACCAGCGTGGGCATTGCAGTGTATGAAGGCCTTCGCCAATTGAGAGGACCTTCGCTCTAACAGTCGCTCCCCTACGGGCTCAAGCGGGCCACATCCCAGCGACCATCCGCCTGAACCCGATACTCGAAACGGTCGTGCAACCGGCTCGGCCTCCCCTGCCAGAACTCGATTCGCTGTGGCCGCAAACGGTAGCCACCCCAAAAATCCGGTAAAGGTATCTCACCCTCGCCAAACTTCCGCTTCATCTCTTCGAGTTTCATTTCGAGAAATTTCCTCGAAGTAATAACCGAGCTCTGATCGGACACCCACGCACCTAATCGGCTGCCGCGAGGACGACTGGCAAAATAGCGCAAAGATTGAAGAGTCGAAATTTTCTCACATTCCCCCTCCACAATTACCTGCCGCTCCAGGTCGATCCACGGGAAGAGAATTGATGCGGCCGCATTCCCGGCCAATTGCTTAGCCTTCCGACTCCGATAATTGGTAAAAAACACAAACCCATCCTCGTCAAAAGCCTTCAACAGGACCATTCGCTGTGACGGACGCCCACTCTCGTCGACTGTGGCTAGTGAGATCGCATTGGGTTCGTTGAGTTCGGCCTCCTTCGCCTGATTGAACCAGGATCGAAACTGATCGACCGGATGGGCCGCGAGATCTTCACGATTCAACCCAGCCTGAGTATACTCCCTGCGCAATGATCCAATATCTACCATTCGGCTCACATTGACAGATTCTGGACGCTGGGGCAAACCCACCGTTGCTATCCCTTCAAATTCGGCATAGGATCCCCTCTATGCGAAACCGCTCTCACTTTCTCGCCTTCCTCGTGCTCATAAGCTCGGTTGCTTGCTGTGGGAGCGCACTCTACGCCGATTCTAATCCGGACGCCGAAGTCAAGTCCTTCACCTTCCGTAAATTCAACGACCAAGGACTCCGTCTCTGGGATCTCTCGGGGAAGGAAGCCATTTTCGTCAACGACAACGTCATTCGCATGATTGAGATGCAACTGGCAATCACTTCGACAAAAGATGAGGGTGAGACCGTATTGAGGAGCCCGAACGCCCGAATATATGTGGAAGAAAATCAGGCGACCGGAGATGGCTTCCTATTCGTAGAAGGAAACGGTTTTCGCGCTGAAGGCAAAGATTGGGAATGGCGTGGGACTGAGAGAAAAATTGAAATTCGGAAAGGTGCGAAGGTTACGTTTGACGAGGCGATTCGTCGGATCCTTAAATAGCGCCCCACACCATTTCCGGAAATGCCAGCCCGATCATCCTATCTTTCTATAATATTCTGCCTAGTGAGTCAGCTCTCGGCGACTCCCGTCCAAGAATCAACCTCACCAACCGGCCAAACCCAGACAGAACCGACTCCCAAGGAGGACGGGAAAACCGTTATCACGAGCAACCGTCTCGAAGTGATCAACACGGAAGAGGGAAACCGATTCATTTTTGAAGGAGACGTGGTTATAACGGGTGAGGATTTCACTGCAAACTGCGAACGGATGGAGGTTCGGACGGACTCGAAAGGCAAAGACGACTTCGGCGCAATTTCCGTAATCGAAGCGACCGGAAACGTGACCGTCCAACAGCAGAGTCGAATCGCTACAGCCGGCCGCGTTTTAATTCATCCGGAGAAAGACGAATTGATCCTCGAAGACAACCCCGTCGTTCGCGACGAAAACGGCACGGTGAGCGGGTACCGCATGATACTCCACGGAGAGAATCGAACGATCTCTGTCGAGCCGGGGCCCGAAGGACAACAACCCCGCGTAGAACTGCCTTCAATTGAATCGATTCGCGAGAGCAGTGAGAATGAGTGATCTTCCCCCTCTTACCTCGATTCAGACTGAAGGGCTCACCCGGGACTTCGGAAAACGCAGAGTGGTCAACGACGTTGGCCTGAATGTAAACGCCGGCGAAATCGTGGGACTCCTCGGCCCAAACGGCGCAGGCAAAACCACCACATTTTACATGATCGTCGGCTTGATCGAGCCGAGTGCAGGAAAAATTCTTCTTCGAGGGGAGGATGTCACCGAACTCCCGATGTACCGCCGAGCCCGGCAAGGCATCGGCTACCTCCCACAAGAAGCATCGATCTTCCGAAAAATGACGGTTCGCAATAACCTAATTTCGGTACTGGAAACCCTCAAGATCCCCAAAAAGGAACGTGAAGAAGCAGCAGACGAGAAGATCGAGCAGTTCGGCCTCGAGAAGATCGCGCACCAAAAAGGCTATACCCTCAGCGGAGGGGAACGTCGGCGAGTAGAAATCGCCCGAGCACTTGCCACCCGCCCTCAGTTTCTCCTGATGGACGAGCCCTTCAGCGGAGTCGACCCGATCAGCGTCGACGACGTACAGACAATTATTCGAGATCTAAAGAAAGTCGGTATTGGAATTCTCATTACCGACCACAACGTACGCGAAACGCTCGAAATCACTGACCGATCCTATCTACTCTACGAAGGAAAGGTACTCTGTGAAGGGAATCGCGAAACACTCTTGAACGATCCCTCTGCGCGCAAATTCTATCTTGGCGAAGGATTCCAAGCGTAAACTTCCGATGGGAATCGGCCGAACATATACGGCCAGCTATGATTTGGACTCGTCTCTTTGCGCATAGGGGATCAAAGTTGAGACCAGATGAAACCCACGGATAAATTCATTGAAAGCATTTCGGTTCGCGAATTCTACGAATCCTGCCGAGATCCCCTTAAACTAGAACTAATCTGCGGCGAAGAGAACTTGGATCGGATGATCCGGGAGAAGAGTCTGAACCGCCCCGCCCTCGCGCTTACTGGGTACTTCCGCTTCTTCGCAAATCGACGAATCCAGCTTTTTGGAGCCGGGGAAATGGGACATATCCGCGACAGCGACCCGGAAGTAATCGAAAAAGTACTCTGCCAGATCGCGCGCAAGAACATCCCTTGCATACTGATCAGCCGCAATCTAGCACCGACCCCCGTTTTGCTCAAAGTTGCGAAGCGATTCAAAATCCCTCTCTTTCGTTCGACCCTGAAGTCCAAAACCCTCACCACAGAAGCGACTCTCATCCTCGAAGAACGCTTCGCGCCCCGCAAAACACTCCATGGTACCCTAATGGACATCCGCGGCGTCGGAACTCTCCTACGGGGCGAGAGCGGCATCGGAAAGAGTGAGTGCGCTCTCGCACTCATCGAGAGAGGCTTCAGCTTGGTTGCAGACGACCTCACCCATCTGCGACTATTGCGCGATCACGAAGTCGTTGGAAGCAGTTCAGACCTGAGCCGGGGATATATGGAATGCCGGGGTATTGGTATTATCGACGTCGCCAAACTCTTCGGGGTCCACTCGGTTCGTCTCGAGAAGCGCCTCGACCTCGTAATCACCTTCGTCAGTTGGACTCCCGACATTCAGGAAGAGCGAACCGGACTGGATCAAGAATTCATGGATATTCTCGGACAGAAGATCCCCCACAGCACGATACCGATCCGCCCAGGTCGGGATATGGCCCGTTTAGTGGAAGTGGCTGCGATGGTGCAGGCACTTCGAATCCTCGGCCATGACGCAGCTAAGGAATTTAACGAACGGCTGATTCGAAAGATGTCCGGACAAATCGGGTAATCACTCCGAGTTTCAATTTTTTTTTCGTAGGATTTCCGGTGAATTCGGGTGGCAAAAAGGCCACTTAGAGAAGTACGGCCGAGAGGAAATCCTCAGCCATCCTCTGCGTACAAGCCACTCCGCGTGCAGGCCAATATCTTTCAACATAAAAATCCGAAACTTATCCTCATTACCACTGTGAATAACTTGTGCGTAAGTTCATCTTGCTTCACCTCCCAGCTCGCGAATGATGGTTCTATCAACTTCGAAAAACGAGGTAAACGCCTTCTACTTTTCTCTGGAGTTCGTACTTATTCACAATGACAGGCATCCAGAAATCCAGAGAATAAGTTTCATAAACAGCTAATAAAAAACATCTTACAAACCTTCAAAGCCAAATTGCACCGATTTGGCCAGAGGCACCTTTCATCTCATTTCCACTACTCGATCCCTTTCGTTTTCAAGACCTTACAGTCTTCTCAAATTTAAGGCTTCACCGCATCCATTCCTGTTAATAATTTTCGTCGAAACCGTTTCTAATGTCATCAACCACTCAATTGTCGCACCTATGGAACGAAACCTGTGAACGGTTTCGCAGTCGCCTGAACCCAGACATCTTCGAAATGTGGTTCAAGCCGCTCTCCTTCGGTGAGGCAACCGAGCAACGTGTCCTGATCCTCGCTCCGAACGATTTCGTCTCTATCTGGCTCCAAGACAACTATCTGGAGATCATTCGGGCGGAGATTGCTGAAGTTTTCGGTGGTCCCCGCGAGGTGGTGATCTCTGTCAGTGACGAGAACAAAGAAGCCCCCGTACGCTCAAACCGTACTACGACGGCCGCCAAACCAGAAGCAAAGAAGCGCACCGTTGACCGGACATTTGTCCCAGAATCGGCACCAGCGGCCTCCTACTCGGGCATCAACCCGAAAAACACCTTCAACAATTTTGTTGTCGGAGCCGGAAATCAACTGGCTCACGCAGCATCTATCGCCGTCGCAAACTCTCCTGCAAGGGCCTACAATCCCCTCTTTATCTACGGAGACACCGGTCTCGGCAAAACCCACCTGATGCACGCCATTGCCCATCAGGTGCTCTCTGCGAAGCCGAACGCAAAAATCGCCTATATCTCGACTGAGAAGTTTACGAATAAGTTTATCACGGCGATTCAGGAGAACAAACTGACAGCCTTTCGCCGGCGTTTCCGCAAAGCGGATATTCTGTTGATCGACGACATTCACTTCCTCTCTGGCCGCGAGCGAATTCAGGAAGAATTTTTCCACACCTTCAACGAGCTCTTTGAAAATCAGAAGCAGATCA
This sequence comes from Opitutia bacterium UBA4506, assembly GCA_002388665.1. Taxonomy (GTDB): domain Bacteria; phylum Verrucomicrobiota; class Verrucomicrobiia; order Opitutales; family Puniceicoccaceae; genus Puniceicoccus. The sequence goes on from DGMY01000092.1 coordinate 55,269, forward strand.
TCCTGACAAGCGACCGGCCGGCCAGTGAAATTGCCAGACTGGAAAGCCGCCTGGTTTCGCGCTTCCAATGGGGACTGGTCGCCGACATTCAATGTCCGGACCTCGACACTCGCCTCGCCATTCTCTCGAAAAAGGCCAAGGCAATGAGCGTGGATATTCCAGCCGATGTCATGGAATTCCTGGCGGAGAAAGTCTCTCGGAATGTTCGCAGAATGGAAGGTGCCCTCACCCGGGTAGCGGGATACGCAGCACTCATTCGCGACCCTCTTTCGGTCGACGTGGTCGAACGACTCCTTTCCGATGTTCTTCAGGAAGAACTCTTTAATCAGGTCACGATCGAAAAGATCCAGAAAAAGACGGCTGAGTACTATCATCTCCGCGTCGCCGATCTTCTCAGTCGCCGCAGACCCGCGAAGATCGTGGTACCACGCCAAGTTTCCATGTACCTCAGCCGTCAGCTCACCGATCACTCCTTGGTGCAGATCGGGGATGCCTTCGGAGGGCGTGACCACGGTACAGTCATCAATGCGATCCGCGCCGTTGAGAACATGATGGAACAAGATCAAACGATGCGTCGCAGCATTGACTATTTGACCAAACAACTTTCCGAGAATAGATCCTAACAATGGAACTCGACGCTTCGCAAAAACAACAGGTCGCCCAATGGGCTGCCGAAGGAGAATCCCTCTCCAATCTTCAGGAAAAAATCTCAACGGAATTCGGGGTCAAAATGACCTATATGGAAACCCGTTTTCTGATCGAAGACCTTGAAATCGATCTATCGGTTGGAGAACCCACCCCCGAGGAGGAAGAAACCACCGAGGAAGAGTCATCCGGAGAAGCAACTGAGGAAGTTGTCGACCTTGAAGACGCTGGATTTGACGGGGCAACTGGCTCAGGTCGCGTCTCTGTCTCCGTTGACAAGATCACTCGACCCGGCTCCGTCGTCAGCGGCGACGTCACTTTTTCCGACGGCAAGACCGCCGGATGGATGCTCGACCAACTCGGCCAGCTCCGCTTGATCCCAACCGAGGAGGGCTACCAACCTGGTCAGGATGACATTCAGGCCTTCCAAACGGCCCTCCAAGCAGAGCTACAACAGCAGGGCTTCTAAAAATTTAAATTCAGCCGGATACCGGCTTGACTTCACTCTGAATCCTCAGAGGATTTCCCTTTTGCCGCGGGTATAGTTTAGTGGTAAAACCTCAGCCTTCCAAGCTGATGATGTCGGTTCGATTCCGTCTACCCGCACCAACTTAAGTTGGTTCAGTTTTTCAATAACTACTCGGCAAAAGTCTCACTTGAATTCGCAGGAACGGGCTGGGCAGCTTCCAGAAAAGCTAAAGAATTTTTCGAGGGCTCAAAATGCTACTGATCGAATCAAGCCAACCTTCCCCGTGATCCCTCGCCTCTACTCGCTTGGGGCCTTCAACATCTCGTCGACCGCCTTGGCAGCGAGAAACAATGGGAACTCCGAACCCTCAGCCTGTATACTCACGAGACTGGTCCCGCGCAGAAAATAGAGGCTCGAACGGCTCGATGGCCCCTCGCCCTCTCCCACGGACACCTCAACAACGCAGAGATCTCCGATCATCCGTTCACCATCAATTTCATAGCGATCGAGCAACAATTCCAATGGAAGTGAATTGGAGGCTAGCGTCTCCAACAGTTGCACCTGTGCCCGCTGAACCGAAGCTGTGTGCTCTATCTGTACGTAAGCGACCACTTCTTCATCCCGATCGAGAAAGACGAACTTTTCGCGAATCTCCGTCGCCCGTTCTCGAAGTGTCTTCCTCTCAAAAGAATAGTCCGTCAACTGAACAACACCGAAGTCGCTTCTGCCTAACCTCACAGTGCTCTGGTCACTGCTGATCTCGATACCAAACGCATCCTGAAGAGCCTGAGCTCTCTGAGAAATCTGAACAGTACCGGACTCCCCGGAAGCCAGTACGCTCCCGAAAGAAAGCGTTAAACAAAAGACAAAGACCTTACGTATTCTCATATCGACTCTACCTACTTTTTTCACAGTTCATTTCCCTTCACCTAGTACACATCGATGAGATTTGTCGTGATGATCCCACTCGGAATCAGCCACGATATCGAGACCTCGTCATCGGTCGACGAATCAATGACATCGGAGAGATATTGCTCTTCGCTAACTCCCGTAATCGGTCCGAGAATCGCGTCGTAAAACTTGTCCTGGTAGCTGGCAACGGCATGATTCCCAAAATAGGTACGATCAGGCTCTAGCAAATCTTCACCAACTATTTTCTCCCCCGACGTCGAATTGGGGTAGAAAGGATTATTGCATGCCCCCTCTCCGATCAGGTCGATAATGTTCATGTACCCGCACCGAAGCATAGAGATGTAGAGGACATCGATCCCAAGCTGGCGACTCAAGCTACTGATCGCAGCGGCCTGATCATAACAATTAATAACATTGCCAGCGGATTTTTCCATATACCCGGAAAGATCCATTTCGACCCCGTAAGGAGAAGAGGTTCTCTTGCTGGCGTAAACTGGCTTCCCAGTGTTCACATCATAGGTTAAGCCATGCCCTGAATAGAGGAAGCTGGTCATCGCGGAGACCGTGGCGACATCAGCCTTTCCATGCGCACCTGAGTCGACCATTGCAAACTCGAGTGACGATACCCATGGGTTTCGCGAACTGTCGACAAGCTGGTCCCACGGAGCCACCGGCGTGTCCCAAATCGTATAGACCCGATGATCTGAAGTTTGGGCGAATTCCAAAGGACTAATGGCATCACCATCGATTGCCAAAATCATCCACTTCCATACTTCATCAGATCGGTACACCGAGTCCGGAGTGGTACCAACAATGGAGAACTCTACATACTCACTTTCATCGAAACCCGCGGTATCTGGATTATCCTCTCCTTCGGCAGAAACACCGTCCACAAAGTACACCGTTGTTTCTTCGGTATCGCCTAGCGCACCGTCAACATCAACAGAGACCCCCTTGATCGTCATCGAAGAAACATCAGGCAACCCCATCGGGATACGAACCAATATCGTAACCGCGCGATTCCGGATGTGTGCGGCCGCCTTATTCTGCCCACCCCTCACATATTCGGGAACGGAAAACGACTCGGAATAGGAGTCTCGAATGTTCAAACCATCGGTCGTCGCCGCTGACGGATCGTAGTTAAAGGCAATCCTATCAACCGAAATAATGACGTCACCCTGATCAGAAACAGTCGGATTCGTACCGGCCAGATATTCAACCGCATTGCTCATTCCATCCTGATCCGGGTCCCCATCAGCCAGTTGAACTAAACTCTCAAAGTAGAAGTTCTCCCAATCGTCCGGAAGTCCATCCGGCTCCATATCGATACTCACAGAGGGCTCGAGGCCAGCAACGAACTCATCGAAATCATTAATTTGATCACCGTCCGAATCGATCAATTCATCAGACGTCCCGAGCAGACTCTCTTCAAACGCCCCCAATAAATCACCATCCGCGTCGACCTCGCCGACATAAACCACTCGAAAGAACAACGGACTATCAAATCCATCCACTACTGTGTACGAAAAATGGGCCACGGCCCCCTCGCCGGTAAATACTGAGCCTGCTTCCATCCAAGACCCATGCAAATCGCTAGCCCATTGTAGCTGATATTGCTTCCCCACAGCGGCGGGTAGCGACAGAGACAGCGTTTCGAAATCTACGGCCTTAAGCCAAAGAGCGAAATAGGAATCGCCGTCGAGAGGATTGGTTCCCCAAGCCGATTCGAGTCGATTGCTCCAGCCGTCACCATCGGGATCATCAAGCGCGGTCCCATCTGCCAAACCGTACCAATCTGCGAACACATCGGAGACCTGATCCTCGTCCAAATCAACTGCGGACGCAAAATGTGGGACCACCTGAAACGCGGCGACGAAGACTCCGAAACCGAGCAGGCGAATGCCACGCTGAAAGCAGCAAAACGATCCCTGTAAAACAGGAAAATGGGGAAATGAACGCATGGGGGATACGCCGAGCCGGCATAGTCGAGGTAACAGCCCAACTCAGCGGCAAAAGACTAGCGTGACTCAATCTGAACGGTGGTGATTCGCAAGAATAATAAGTCAATGCGCCGACCAGGCCCTTATGTCGATCAACCGAACCCCCAAGCAAAACGATCAACCCGGACCCTAGAGGGCACAAACAAGCAATGAGAGAAGAGACATCCGCCTTAACATACCTCGTGGTAATCTACAGCCTCAACAGGGGTGTCCGCGATTACGAAGACGCTACATATTTGATGGCCGAGGGCTCTTTCAAGCATTGCCCGTATTTAGGAAAAGAACGAACAAGGGGTACGTTTGCTACGGGAGGAATACGAAGAGTGACGTTTGGACGAACAATCGATCCGTATTTCTTGTTGGAACAGCGTACTGGGTGCACCGTTCCACCACGTTGGACCTAGTTTCGGACCCAATAGGACCTATGACCGACGAGAGCGTCTTCCCAGGACGAGGAAGCCGGTGGCAGCACCTAAGAACAATGCCGACATCGAAGGTTCGGGAACGATTGAAAATGAGTCGTACTGAACTGTCGTTCCGCCACTACCTGATCCACTGCGTGCCCGCAGTCCCATCGCCGATCCGTCGTAACCGGTCGCGGCCGTATCGAAGGGGGTAATCACTATTGAATCAGAGCTCACACCGTTTGTGAGATCTAAGGTCAAGGTGAGAACTGTTCCTGAATATGAGCCGTTTGCCGTGAGCGTATAACTCGTTCCCGTACTAAACGAAAGCGATGAGGTTTTCGAGTCGTTTACGGTACTACCAGTACCCGTACCACCCAAATTGATGGCTCTCAACGTTCGATTGGACGAGAAATCGACCAAGATAAAATCGGAGGGGGTCTCGCTATTCCCCAAGAGCGCCATACCCCAGTTTGAGGTACCCGAGTTCGTCGCGGTTACAGTGAAAGTTGTACTGATAGAGAAGTCGGCATAGGTGGAACCCAGCCCCGATGCGGTGACCATCGCTGTCCCTGAAGTGGCTTGCTCTGAATTAGAGTAAGTAAAAACACCAGCACCACTATCAAGTGTCCATTCTGCACCGGGGTTCTCCGTGAAATCTGCCACTGAACTGGAAAAATCGTTCGAGTACGGGATCGAAACAGTGGCCGACTGAAGCGAAATCGGGAGGGCAATCAGCGAAGCTACGAGAGCAAAAGGCGTGAAGGAAAATTTCATAACGATGCAAAAAATATAGAAAAACAGGAAAAAAATGCGAAGGAAAAAGTGCCGGCACAGAACGGACGGGGCATCCGTCATACGCCGGAGATTTCCTGAGAATATTGCGTTCTGCCCTCCTCAAGCCGAGAAAGCACGATAGCTGCTGTCCCAGCACGCCTTGACGGCCCAATAGTTCGGTCCCCCACTATCGCACGGAGACACTCATATAACCCCTGCCTAAACCTCCGGAAGGAGAAACCGATCACTCCATCCCAGTTAGATCGATCCGCCCGGCAATCTTTTTCCGAGAGCCCATCCCTGTTCAACCAACTCAATGCCGCGACTACCAACAACTGGCGCGACCGATATTCGGCCTCATGGCCTTCAAATGGGCGGTCATCAGTTCCTCTTTCAACTCTGCAAAATGAGAACGCTCCCTAAATTCATTGAATATATTCCGCTTCTCGTAGGGATCCTCATCGTGATCGTAACACTCCCATTCGTCGGACTCCGGGTACCAACTCAGCCGATACCGCTCATCATAGATCGTAAAACTTGCCGGAAATTTCGCTCCTTGGCACTGAACTAAAGCACGGTTCCTACTTTCGCGTCTCCCAAGTAAGCTCTGACCGTCGATAGCATGTTCGATCTCAATCCCAGCCAAATCGCATATGGTAGGAAAGAGATCCACTCCGCTAATGGGCAAATTGGTACTCAGAGGAAGCCGTCCAGTCGGATCACGAACAATACATGGGACATGATTGAGCGCGTTCGACGGCAACTCCTTCTTCCCCACCAACCCAAATTCGCCCAAGTAGTCACCATGATCGCTGGTAAACACGACAACCGTATTATCCCAAAGACCACTATCTTTCAGCGCTTGAACGGCTCGACCAACCGCCCTATCGACCAGATGATTCTGGGCATCCGTATAACGGCGAACTAAAGCAATATTTTCGGGTCGATCCTCGAAGAACCTTACTCCTTTTTTCGGCCACGCCGAAGGCTTGCCCTGTAGGTCCTCAGCGACCGCGCCAGGCCTCAGGTAGTCATGGCTTGCAAATTCTTCGGATAGCTCTGCCGGAGGGGTGAAAGGAAGATGAGGGTCTGGGAAGCTCATCCAAAGAAAGAAGGGTGACTGCTTCGCTTCCTCGCTCATGAGGAAAGTAACCGCTCGATCCCCTACCCATGTACTGTGGTGGAATTGCGGTGGGATACGACCTGGGTAGAGGTTGGGCACTCCGGTTTTCTGAGCATTCGGCTCGCTCAAAGCCTTGTCGACCTCGGGTGCAACCTCTTTTAACCACTGCCGATAGTGTCCAAAGACATTCCGCTCACCATGATGCAATGTCAGGTCAACGTGCTCAAAACCGTAGTAAGGGCCGTGCCAATCTTCCATTTTTCCTTCATGCCACAACCAATGATTTTCAGGATGCCTTTCATCGGGAGAAGCCTGGGTTGGAGTGAGGTGGAGCTTTCCGATTGAACGGGTATGATACCCCCCACGAGCGAGCAACTCCGGTAAAGTCGTTGCATGGGATTCGAGAGGCCCCAAATCCGCCCTCTCCGGCGCATGCGCAACCATGTCCCGATTCGGCAGCGGAATACCATTTGTGACCACACCATGCCTGGAGGGCATTTGGCCGGTAAAGAACGAGGCCCGTGACGGCATGCAAACTGGATTCGCCGTAATGAACCGAGAGTACAATGCACCCTCCGATGCAAGCGCATCCAAATGAGGGGTCACAGCGTGAGGATTTCCCGTACAACCGAGACTATCGTAGCGCTGTTCGTCAGTACATATCCACAAGATGTTCGGCTTATTCTTTTTCATACAAATACCGCCCCCACTAAACCGATCCCAACAAGGTCCAGCTCTCTGTTGTATTCGTAAGCTGATTACACATAAGAAGTTACTAAAATATCAAAATAAGTTCACCGATCGCTTCAGTCAACGAGAAGTATCTCGGAAGGTTCCAATTCCAACGCTTTCCAGCATTCACTTCCCTGAGATCGATAGGGTCCAGATAGACTGAAAGGCGACGATCCTATCTACCGCACAAGATCAATGCCCCTAGCTTTTATCGAGACCGGCGCCTCCGAATGAACGAATATAAAAAAAGTTTACTCCGAGGCACGAGAGACACCAAAATTTTGGCGGTAACCCAGGTCCTCCAAGCCATCGGCGCCGCCGCAGTCGACCGCCTCCACACCAACCTCCTACGTAGTGCTTGCGGGATTCCAGAACACTCGTACGGGATCCTTCTTCGAGGAATGAGGAAAGCAGGATCGACTCTACAGCCCACGCCAAGAACAAGCCGAAAGAATTTAGGTCCGGAGAATCCCCTTGGATTTTTCCGCTAACCGATCTCCACCTGTAGGACTCCCTAGCGCAAGAATGCTTCGTGCAAACCACCATCCACGTTGAAGACAAGACCGGTAGTTTTCGAGGAGCGGTCTCCGGCCATAAAGAAAATAGCTTCGGCTTGGTCCTCAGGCGTGATCGGCGAATTCGTTAGTGTGCGACCGGCGTAAAAACCAGCCAGCTTGTTGCGAAGCTCTTCCGTGCTCTCATCCTCCGAATAGGCGATACTATACTTCTTCAGAGAAGCCATCACCCGCTCTCTGGGAAACATCAACGATCCCTTGACGACAGTGGCGGGAGCCACTGCGTTTACCCGCGCATAGGGTGCCAACTCTACCGCGAGCTCACGTACGATGTGATTGCTAGCCGCCTTCGACGAATCATAGGCAACAGAACCTTTCTTGGCGACAACTGCGTTTACCGAGGTGGTAATCACCACCGAACTTTTCATGTGCTTGCCTTGCGCCATAAAGATCTTCTTCGCCGCGTCGGCAACAAGGTAGGGTCCAATCGAATTGATCTTGAAGACGAGCTCCCATTGCTTGACCGAAAATTCGCCATCGACATTGGGTGCCATGAAAATGCCCGCTGTCAGTATGACCGAATCAATGCCCCCGAAAGCGTAGACAGCCTTATCGTAGGCGGCTTGAATACTTTCACTGTCGGTGATGTCAATCTTCACGCCAATCACATTCCCACAGGAGGAAACCCCTGTTCCAGCTACACCGATTCCTTTACCGATTTTCGCGGAAATCTCGTCAGCGGTCGCCTGCGCGGCTTCCTCGTTCAAGTCGGCACACACCACATGCGCACCTTCCCGGACAAACCGAATCGCTGTCTCTCTACCGATCCCCGATCCAGCCCCAGCGACAACGACGACTTTTCGAGCGAATTCTTTCTCCTTCGGCATGCGTTGAAGCTTTGCCTCTTCGAGCGCCCAATACTCGATGTCGAAGGCCTCTTGGCGTGGTAGCCCAATGTATTCATCAATCGCCTCCGCACCGCGCATCACACCGATAGCACAGTTGTAAAACTCTGCCGTAACACGGGATTCCGACTTATTTTTGCCGAAGGCGATCAAACCTAGCCCGGGAATTAAGATCACGGTTGGATTCGGGTCTCGCATCGCCGGCGAGTCCGCATGCTTGCACGACTCGTAGTAATCAGCGTAGTCCGCACGATACTTCTCCAAACCTTCAACTACCAGCTGTTTCAAACTCTCAAGATCACCGCTCGCAGGATCCCACTCAACATACATTGGCTTAATCTTAGTCCGCAAGAAGTGGTCAGGACAGGAGGTCCCTATCTCTGCAAGACGCTTCGCATCTGCTGAATTCACGAACTCAAGTACCGCTTCATCACGGTGAACCGTACCGATAAAGCGTGCCTTCTGAGACACCTCACCACGAAGAAACGGCAACAATTCAATCGTGATCCGTTCCGCTACTTCGTCAGCCAAGGGTCCATACTTTTGACCACCAAATGTGTCGGCCCCTCTTTCCTTCGAAGCGATAAAAGCACCCGCTTTCTCAATCAATTCAAGGGTGAGCTCGTAACAGGCCTTATCATCATCAGCCCAGTTAATGAGTCCGTGCTGGCCCATATTGATGCCCACACAGTCGGGGTTATTTCGAAAAACTTCCTGCATCTGAAGCCCAAGATCAAAGCCGGGCCGCTGCCAAGGCAGGTACGCCAACTGGTCTCCGTAGATCTCTTTCGTCAATGCCTCTGAATTTTTACTGGCTGCGATGGCAATAAATGGAATCGGATGCATGTGGTCGACATGCTTTGCCCCGATAAAACTATGCAAAGGGGTATCGATCGATGATGGTCGCGGATTGAGATTGAATGTTGTATGTGGATACATACTAACCATCTCGTCTTCGATCGCGGTCTTCGCTCCGTTCGGTTTCGTTTGGCCGTAAATATTTTGCAGCGCGATGAGCTTCTCTTGGTAAAGCGAAGAAAAATTCTCCAACTTCGCGGTACGAAGATCTCCACCCGAACCTTTGACCCAGAGAATCTCCACTAATTCTCCGGATAGCGGGTCCGTCTCATCCAACTTCGAAGATGTGTTGCCGCCACCCGTATTGGTAATCCTTTGGTCTTCGCCAAGTATGTTCGAACGATAAACCAAGCGCTCGACCGGGCTCAATTCACCGGCCACCGAATCGTCCCAGAGATAACTAACGTGTGTAAAATCAGAATGGTGGGTGCTCATTTGTTTTTTTGGGTTTTTCGGCGAAAATATCTTTGTTTTTGTGGCTTTAATCGGATGAAACCGGTTTAAACCCACATTTGTCAACATACATCTTGCATATTTCCAAATTGGTCTAATGGTAGGGGTCATGCTAGCTCCGGAAAGACATCAGCAAATCCTCGCCCTCATCGAGCGGAACGGCACCGTGCGTACCAACGAGCTAGCAGAGAAACTTCAAGTTACCGACGAGACGATCCGACGCGATCTCCAGATCCTCTCAGAAAATGGTCAGCTAATCCGAGTGCACGGCGGCGCGAGTACAGCCAGCGGTCGCCCCGCTCTCAAATCCTTTATAGAACGCAGTAGTCTCAATACAGACGCCAAACAAGCGATCGCAAGGACCGCCCTGCAATACGTCGAACCTGGGAAAACCTATGCATTCGATAGCAGTACCACAGCGAACACCCTCGTTTCGATTCTCCCCGAGCAGCCCCTTCGGGTCCTTACCAATGCATTCGCAGTCATAAACCGACTCGTCCAATATGATAATATCGACCTCATATCCACCGGGGGTCGCTATCATTCAAAGACACAAACTTTCATCGGAAGCGAAAGTATTGAAACGCTCCGCCGTCACAATGTGAACGTAGCCTTTGTTTCCTGTATCGGCGTAGACCCGGTCCGGGGCGCCAGTGAAGGATTTGAAGAGCAAGCCGTATTTAAGGAGCAACTCGTCCACTACGCGGAGAAAACCTTTCTACTCGCCGACTCCAGTAAACTCAATCAACGGTCCGACTACTATTTCGCCGGTCTCAAGCAGATCGATGGTATCATTACCGACAAATCTATTCCGGCCGAGGTCGTAGATGCTTTTTCTACTGCAGGTTGTACTGTAATCATCGCAGAATAGCCGGGTAGACCAATTAACGATCTGTCATGAGTCAGAAAAAAGTATATCTCGCCGTCGATATCGGTGCCGGCAGTGGTCGCGTACTGGCGGGAGAGTATTTCGAAGATCGCATAGACCTACGTGAACTCCATCGCTTCGAGAATATTCCAGTCCAGCTCTCCAGCGGGTGGCACTGGAACATGGACTCGCTCTTCGAAGATATCCTCAAAGGCCTAAAAATGGCAGCAGAGAGATATGGCGACTCCGTCGTTAGTCTAGGGATCGATACGTGGGGAGTGGACTACGGGCTCCTCGATGAAGAGGGCCACTTGCTAAACATGCCCTACCAGTACCGGGACCGCCGCACGGACGGTCTGATGGAGGTGGTATTTGAGAAGGTTCCCAAAAAGGAAATTTACGAAGCCACCGGCATCCAATTCATGGGTTTTAATTCGCTCTTCCAGCTACTTTCAGAGGTTCAAAGCAACAAGCGAGCCTTTGAGAAAGCAGAAGACTTACTGTTTATACCCGACTTGCTGGGCTACTGGTTAACAGGAAATATGACCCAGGAACGCAGCGTCGCAAGCACTTCGCAGCTCTACAACCCAACTACAAAGAATTGGGACTACAACCTGATCGAAAGGCTCGGACTCCCCAAGCGCCTGTTTAAGACGATTAGCGATCCAGGAGATACTCTCGGCCCATTGGCCACTGATATTGCATCAAAGACTGGCCTGTCAGGCGTCAATGTAATCACGGTGGCAGGCCACGACACCGGAAGCGCTGTCGCAGGAGTCCCGACCCAATCCCCCACTCCCGCCTACATCAGCAGTGGCACGTGGTCACTTATCGGCCTCGAACTTCCAGAGCCGGTAATAAACGACCAGTCATACGAAGACTCCTTCACCAATGAGATTGGTGTCGGGAATACCGTGCGATTTCTGAAGAATATTTGCGGTCTTTGGCTCATTCAGGAATCGAAACGCTACTGGTCAAATGCTGGAGAAGAGATTCCGTATGCCAATATGTCTGAGCTTGCCCTGGGCGCAGCGCCCTTTCGCAGTCTGATCGATCCCGACGAGCCTCGGCTCTTGGAAGCCGGTCGCATTCCCGAAAAGATTCAGGAGATCTGCAAAGAAACAGAACAGCCTATTCCTGAAACCAAGGGCCAGATAATTCGCTGCATTTACGAGAGCCTGGCACTTCGGTACGCGTCCGTATGGCAACGGCTTTTACTCTATACAAAACACCAACCCCAAACCCTTCACATTGTCGGGGGTGGGTGCCAGGACAGGCTACTCAATCAATTCGCCGCAAATGCTATCGGTGTGGAGGTAGCCGCGTTTCCAGTTGAAGCAACTGGCTTTGGTAACATCCTGGCTCAGATGCTTGCAGACGGGGTCATCTCTGGCCTTTCCGAGGGGCGTAAAATTGTCCAAAACTCCTCAGATGTTGAGCTCTTTCTACCCGAAGACTCTGGAATCTGGGCCGAGGCAAAGGTAAGGTACTCTCAGCTCCGTCAATCGGAACCCTATACAGTAAAATGAAAAGTCCCAACCAGATCGAAAATCCCGACGTTATTCTTATCGGGAGCGGAATCATGTCATCGACGCTTGGATCGATGCTCAAAGAACTAAATCCTGAGCTACGAATACAACTCTACGAAATGACCGAAGAGTTTGCGCAGGAAGCCTCGAACGGTTGGCACAACGCGGGCACAGGCCATGCGGGTATCTGCGAACTCAGCTATACACCAAACTACGGGTCCGATGGTGAGGTAGAGATCAGTAAAGCGATTGAGATTTTCCACCAGTTCGAACACTCAAAGCAATTTTGGAGCTATGCCGCCCGCACGGGGATGATCGACAATGTTAACGAGTTCATCAATCCGGTTCCGCACCTTAGCTTCGTATACGGAAAAGAGCAGGTCGACTTTTTGCGCTCAAGGTTTTCCAAGATGAAAAAGCATCACTTCTTTGAAGAGATGACCTACACCGAAGATCGCGACACCATTCGAGAATGGGCCCCACTGCTCCTGGATGGTCGCGATGAGACTCCCCTTGCAGTCACCAAGATGGACCGCGGAACCGATATCAACTATGGCGCTCTTTCTTCGAAGCTCATCCGTTGGCTCGGCAAGCAAGAGGGCTGCGGCTACGCGACAAGCCATCGAATCACCGATCTGACAAAAAATGGAGATCGATGGACCGTTCGCGTTAAAGATCTGAGGTCGAAGCAAACTTTTACGAACACTGCGAAATTCATTTTTATCGGCGCGGGTGGCGGCAGCCTCCCTCTTCTCCAAAAATCAGGAATACAAGAAAGCAAAGGCTTTGGTGGGTTCCCCATCGGGGGGCAGTGGCTGATCTGTGATAAACCAGAGATTGTCGAAAAACACATGGCTAAAGTGTACGGGATGTCCCCGGGAGCGGCACCGACGATGGCCGTCCCTCACCTCGACACACGAATCATCAACGGCAAAAAAGCGATCCTCTTCGGGCCGTACGCAGCATGGACAACCAAGTTTCTCCATGTAGAAGGCAAGGTAACCGACCTCCCCCGCTCAATTCGTCCCGATAATATTGCTTCACTGCTCAAGGTAGGTCTGCACAACATTCCTCTGGTTCGGTACCTTATACAACAAGGGACTCAGAGCATGGCTACTCGAATGAAGGAGCTACGCTCCTTCTTTCCCAACGCGAACGAAAGAGACTGGAAACTCATTGACGCAGGTATCCGGGTTCAGGCGATCAAAAAGGAAGATGGCGACGCCGGTATCGTCCACTTTGGAACAGAGGTGATCACTTCCGCAGACAATTCAGTCTCATCCCTATTAGGCGCATCTCCGGGAGCCTCCGTATCAGCCAACATCATACTTGAGGTGATTAAACGCTGTTTCGCAGATACGCTCAAAACTGAATCAGGCCACAATCGTATGAAAGCTATGATTCCTTCATACGACGAAGATTTGAGCCTTCCTGAATACGCACCTCGTCAACGGGAACTCAGTGAATCCGCTTTTCAAGCCCTCAACTGCGCCGTATAGAGGGAAGAGTCGTCTACTCAAAAGATTCGGGATCAATGCCCCATGATTGACTGAGATTTCCCTGGATCGAAACGGCCTGAATAATCGATGCCCGTGATGCCGACGCAAATCCTCAGCCAAGTGCCACGGTGGAGAACCAATTATTTCGCAAGCACTGTAAAAGCGCTAGCTGACAGCGAAGCTCTCCAAAAGTAATTCCACACTACATTCTTCCGGTACCCGCGGTGCAAGCTAGCGGTTCAGCCCCTGAGATGAAGCGGAATCAGGCTGTGTGGCAAATTTGTGAGCTGCAATAGGAAATAGCCCCTATAAAGAGGCGGCCGGCATGCAAAACACACCGACCGCCCAACGAAAGGAAAACTATGCTATTTACGGCGACGCACGGCGACGTATCCAAGAGCCCGCCGAAGAAAGCGAATCCGCTAGCTTCGGGAACCGCAGTTAGGTACCCCCCGGCATCTACGTAAGCAGATCCCCCATTTAATGTAATCTGAGAAAGCTGCGCACCTGTTAATCCCGAAGAACTTGTACCAAAACGGATGCTGTCTAAGCCCTCGTCAAAATTCGAAATGTCGAGAACTGTGGCGGCAGTCCAACTCAATACACTGCTGTCCATAAAAGCTCGAGGCTGAGTCGCCGGTCCCAAGGTCAATCGCCGAGATATCCAAGAGTGTTAGAGTACCCATGGTATCAGAAAACCCGTTACTCAACAGAGTTCCCCCACTGAATATCATTGTACTTGTATCGGCGATGAGGTCGTCGGCTCCCAAAAAGAGATTCCCACTACCTAGGGTTGTCGATCCGATATAGGCGTTGACGCCATTCAATCGAAGGGTATCGGCTCCGATCAGATTAATTCCATTTGATCCGCTGATGTCCCCATTGATTTGAAATGTTCCCGAGGTTTCTTCTCCAGGCTGATTCCCAGGCATTCTACATCGCCATTGCCACCGGTCGAACCTCCCCAAGTCGGATGGTTGCGAATAGAAAGCACACTCCCCCTTCTCCACTTAACCTCGAAAACAATTATTCACCACGAGTGGTAGCCTATCTGCCAACAAATTTGATCAGGCCTTCCATCCAGTTTCCACCGGCCCCATCTTGGATGGATGTCCAATCCGTTGCAGATTCTACAAATTGGCAAAAAAAAACCTCCTGATCTCAGAAGGTAAAAATGGCTGCCCAGGTAGGGATCGAACCTACGACAAAGTGATTAACAGTCACCTGCTCT
>DGMY01000092.1:70349-70608 GCA_002388665.1 Opitutia bacterium UBA4506
CACCTGCTCTACCGCTGAGCTACTGGGCAACGGCAAAGTTGAGAGAGTTGCGGGTTCTCAGCAGTCGATCAACCCGAAAATTCAGAAATTTTCATTTTTTCAAGAGATCCTCGTCAGATCGATTCGGAATCGCCGGATCGGCAACAAGCTGTACGATTTTCAAGAAATCAGAGAAAATCGAAATGGTTTCGCTTGACGGGATACCCACCATCATAGTTTGCTCATTCTTTCGACTCCGGAGAGGTGGCAGAGTGGTCGA
>DGMY01000092.1:70760-73753 GCA_002388665.1 Opitutia bacterium UBA4506
CGGAGAGGTGGCAGAGTGGTCGAATGCGCTGGTTTGCTAAACCGGTGAACCGCCAAAAGTGGTTCCGTGGGTTCGAATCCCATCCTCTCCGCCATTTTTCGACGCCAAGTCGTCAGTCAAAGGTGGGAGATAAGACCCCTTCCGCAGGTGCAACGCAGTAATAACGCGCATCCAACGGATCTTTCCAACCAAACTGCAGTTCAACAGGTCCTTCAAGCCTCAGAGTTAGTTTACGCATAAACCTAACCTTTATTTGAGTAAAAGGTCTCGGCGGGTTTCAACCATACCACTCCCGCGAAACACCGCCCTTGCCCCTGAGCGTTGACAGCGGATAGGGACATTCTTTCGGTCCCGTCGCCCCCCCCTTTCTTCCAATTCTGACAAGATGCTACCGAACCGACATTCAATGAAGCGCCCTTTCTTTTCTTATTTTTTCTTCCTAAGCTTATTCCCTCTGTGCGCCGCCCTATCCCACGGAGCAGGAGAGCAACATGGGGAAGAGCTCTTGCTCAACAGATCGTTTTCTGAGGGATCTGAAGAAACGCCCGACCATTGGAACAGCGAAAATTGGGATCCGATCGATTGGTCAGGGCCCGACCTCCAGAGTATCACCTTCTCCTTACCCAAACCTAGAGACTTCATTTCAGTCTGGCAGGACGTCCGGCTTCCGGACCCTCAGCCTGCCGCCGTCTTGCTTTCCGCAGAGGTGAAGATGCAGGGCGTTAAAACAGGCGGCAAATCATGGCATTCCGGCCGGCTTACCGTCACTTACTATGACGAAGACGGAGAGCAGGTTGGAGACGTATACAGCATACAAAAATTGAGCGGCACTTCTGACTGGCAACCGGTGCGCCAACAATTCCCCGTCTTGAAAGCCGCTCAGAGCGCTCGCCTGGAACTGCAATTACTCCACCCTGATGCGGGAAAAATCTCATTCCGCAGGATCAGTCTCAAGGCTCTCAGTCACAAAGAGGCCGAAGCCTGGCGTATTGAGGCGAATGAACGCATCCAGAACATTCGAATGGCTGACCTAAAGGTATCCGTGACAGGCTCCGATGGTCAGCCTCTCCCGGGCGCCAGTGTGAAAGTGTTCATGCGACAGCACAGTTATCCGTTCGGCTCTGCTGTAAAAACCGCTATCCTAGCTTCCCAATCAAACGATGTGAACACACGACAGTACAAAGAGTTCGTCGCAAACTTTCTGAACTATGTCACTCTCGAGAACGCGCTGAAATCCCATGTATTCGAGCAGAAAGACACCACCCGCCTGATAGCCGCACTCGATTGGCTTCAACCTCTCGAGATCGACGTTCGAGGGCATGTTCTCACATGGCCGAGCTTCGAAATGTCCCCGGAGTCACAGATCTCCGCAGCGAATCAAGGACCAGATGCACTTCGCGCCACTATGCGTACAAGTTTCGACCAACGTCTCTCCACGACCAGCCCATACCGCTTAGTCGATTGGGATGTAGTGAATGAACCCGCCAACCACAACGATCTCATCCAGATCCTTGGCGACGATGCAGTGGCCGACTGGTTCTATTGGGCAGCCGAGGGAGCGCCCAATGCCCAGCTCTTCATCAATGAAAACAACATCACTTTCGACGGAGGAAATCAAAAGTCACTACTCCAATGGGCAACCATGCTTCAGGAACTAGGAGCCCCTATCGGCGGAATAGGATGGCAGGGACATATGTGGCACCGCACACTCCCCTCCGGTCAAAATGTACTCGACGATCTCGATAGATTCGCTCCTCTCGAACTTCCTGTCCAAATAACTGAATACGACACCAACGCTCGCTTTTCCGAAGAAGATAGCGCCCGTTTCCTAAACGAGTTCCTCACCGCTTGGTTCAGCCATCCTCTGACCAATGGATTCATCATGTGGGGACTGAAGGACGACTTGGTCTGGAATCGTAATAGCACTTTGTTTCGGAGCGATTGGTCTCTAAAACCCTCCGGAAAGGTATGGATGGACCTTGTATTCGACCAATGGTGGACAGAGGAAACCGGAATGACCAATGCCCAGGGGAACATCGAGCTCAAGGGCTTCCTCGGCGACTACGAGATCGAGGTAGTCCACGACAACAATCGTACGGTTCGGCAGTTCACACTCCATGCTCCCGCCACCCACCTGCAGATTCAACTCACAGGATCGCAACCCGATTCCCCTACCCTGACTTCGTCAAACCCCTACAAGACGGGCAAACTTCCCAAAGTCGTGAAATCCGAGCAAAAAGAAGTCCGTTCGACCTACCAGCTTTCCATAACTCAGAGCAATGACATCGGCCTATCCCCCGGACCGAGCACAAACTCCACTTCGGTCTACACAATATCGGCATCCACCCCTCAAAGCCCCAGCCAAGACCTCTTCCTCCGATTCTCCACAAAATCCCAACCAGGCCAAGAGGTCAGCAAAGCCTCCCTAAGTCTTCCCTTAACCACCCCTCTCGAAGAACCCCTGCGCCTACAGTTCCACGCATTAAGCCATCGCCTAGTCCCACAGCAAAACGAATCAGGCTTGGACTGGAACCCAAAGAATCTGTCCCTAGGCTCGGCCCCAGCAAGAGATCCCAACGACGGAACCTACCGAACAGGCGACGCAGCCGCCATCTTCCTCGGAGAAGCTCACTACCCCAAAAACTCAACCTCCCCCCTAACCTTCTCCTCCCCTGAACTCGCCCGCGTAATTCAATCATCCACCAACAAAGGCCTCACCCTAATCGTCACCCCAACCTCAGGCAGCGCCTCAATCGAGGCCGAAGAGAACACCCCCCACCTCCAAATCACAACCAGCAACTAAAACTAACGCCGATTACCCAAAATTACTCGTTCTATTATGTCAGATCAATTAATATTGACTGGGGGCGCCAGGACTGGTAGGTTTCTGACATGAGTCGTAGAAGGAAGGTAGTGAATCAGATGGCTTATTATCATTTGATGAGTCGTACGGTAGCTGGGGAGGCATTGTTTGGGGATCGTGAGCGGGAGGT
>DGMY01000092.1:73925-82706 GCA_002388665.1 Opitutia bacterium UBA4506
CATGTGTTGGCGGAGGTGCCTTCCGGAGAGACTGTATTGTCAGATGAGGAAATTGTTCGGCGGTACCGGGTGTTGTATCCGCGGCCTACTGCTTGGCAGCCGATGACTGCGAAGGTTTTGGCATTGCACCTGTCTGGTAATACCTTGGAGGGGAAGCAGTTGCGGAAGGATCTGGTGCGGCGTATGCATGACATTTCTTGGTTTATGAAGACCTTGAAACAACGATTTGCTCATTGGTTTAATGGATCTCGGGAGCGATTTGGGGCGCTATGGGCGGAGCGGTTTAAAAGCGTACTTGTGGAAGGAGATCGTTGGGCCCTTCGAACTGTCGCTGCCTATATAGATTTGAATGCGGTTCGGGCTGGGTTGGTGGAGGATCCCAAGGACTATCGGTTTTGTGGGTATGGCGAGGCGTTGGGAGGTAGCGACCGGGCTCGGGCTGGGTTGTCTATCGTGGACAATAGCATGGCTGGGTATCGGCAGACGCTTTATGGGGTTGGATCCAGTGGGAAGGAAGGAAAGAGTTCACTTTCACGGGAGGAGGCTGTGCGAGTGCTCGAAACTGAGAAGGGAAAATTGCCCCTGTCGACTGTTTTGCGATGCCGGGTTCGCTATTTCCGAGACGGGATCGTGATTGGCTCTGCTTCGTTTGTCGAAGAACACCTGAAACAGGAACCACCAGGGTTACGGGAGAAGAAGGCACGGCCTATGGTGGGAGCGGAGTGGAATGGTTTGTCGGTGGGGACGGGTCTCCGAAAGGGCCTATTCGGATAGTGTGCTGATGGCTCCACCCCGATTCAAAGGCCCACTCCCCCACTCCATTCCAGCTGTTCCATCGGCGGGCATAATTCGAATCGCGAACAGGGCTATGGGTCGACTTTCCTATACGAGATAGCTCGAAAGTTCTCCGCCCCCTCCTTAGACCCATTGGATGACCAATTGGGCCTATCTCCTTATCTCAGTAATCGCAGAGGCAGTTGGAACGACGGCCCTTGCTGCGAGCAAAGGGTTCACACAGCCAATCGCTACGGGAATCATGCTGGTTAGCTATATTGCCGCCTTATTCTTTCTATCGCTAACCTTCCGAACCATTCCAGTTGGAGTTGCCTATGCTGCGTGGTGTGGAATCGGGATCGTTTTAATCTCGATTCTAGCCTGGGCTGTCCACGGGCAAAAACTCGATTCTCCGGCAGTCATTGGCATCGCATTTATTGTTATCGGAGTCGTGATTCTAAACGTATTTTCGAAAGCAACGCCTCACGGTTAAACGGAAGGCCTCGGACAACTTAGTTGATCTTTGAGCTCTCCGATCCACCGGCGATGGGGTCCCGAAATTGAGACCGACTCCAACTCCTGGATATCGATCCACTTCAAGGGACACTCTTTGGGCAGTGTCGATAGATTCGCGACCGAGTGAATCCACTCGGTAATAGAATCATTGCCGATTCCTCGCTTACGCTTCGCCAAAGGAGATGTCTCAGGCACCCAACCTTGGGGCAAATCTTCGAGGCTTGGCAATTCATGGATGCCCGCCAATCGCTTCGCGTTTTTCGGATGCTGAAGAAGAAGGACCCTACCCGCCTCAACAACCAAAGCTCTCCTCACCGTAACTTCATTCTTACGCGCCTTAACGATAACGGGTAATTCCTGGGCGATCCCCTTCGCGGCAGCATCGCAGTGGCGTACGAGTGGACAAACGGTACAGAGAGGAGCCCTCGGGAGGCACACCAAGGCTCCTAACTCCATCATCGCTTCATTGTGTTCGCCCGGCTGTTCAGCATTCAAAAAATCCTCAGCTAACGCTCCGAACGATTTCACCGCTTCCCCTGCGGACTTCCACCTCGTCTCGTTTGCAGAAAGGCGGGCCAGCACTCTCACAACATTTCCATCGACTACAGCGACCGGCAGTTCCTGCGCGATACTGGCGATTGCGGCAGAAGTATATCCCCCGATACCCGGCAATTTCAACCAGTCCGCGACACTACTGGGTACGCCCTCGGCAGCTATCCTTTGAGCGAGCTTATGCAGATTTCGAGCTCGGGAATAATAGCCCAACCCCTGCCACAGATTGACGACTTCCTCGGGATCAGCAGCAGCCAAGGCAGCAAACCCGGGAAAGGCCTCCATCCAGCGCTCGAAGTATGGGAGCACAGTGGAGACCCGGGTCTGCTGAAGCATGAACTCCGAAACAACCGTCCGATAAACTGAACGCTCCGTGCGCCACGGAAGAACCCGCGCATTTGCGGCAAACCAAAGAGCGAGATCACTCCTGGCAGCCGCAAGATCCGCCTTAGGCCAACGAGGCGAGCAATCGTTCGATTTCGGCACGCTTGCGCTCGTTTTCTTCCAATTGTCGGCGGGCACCGTCGACGACCTCAGCCGGTGCCTTGTCCGTAAACGAAGAGTTCCCAAGACGCTTACGCGTTCCGATAATCGCTTTATCCAGCTTGGCCAACTCCTTGTTAAGCCGTTCTTGTTCAGCCTCCACATCGAGTGAGGAGGACAGATCCAAGTAGAACGTCCCGAGAGGAGTCATCATGGCCGGAGACCCGTCTGGGGCCCCGTGAACTGTTTCGATCTCGGCAAAACCGCCGAGTGCTTCGATCACGCCAAACACGTCGCTGACATCCCCGTCGAGGGTCAGCGTCGATTCCTCTACCTGAATCGTTACATCCTTTTTATTGCTGAGCTGGTAGTCTGCCTTAAGTGAACGCAGAAGCGTCACCGATTCGCGGATTTCATCCACCTGGGCAACGGCGCCACGGTCTAATTTTAGCCCTGATTTCTCAAGGGCATCTTCCAATTCATCGGAAGTCATCGGACGGGCATTTTGGATATGACTGCCCTTCTCGCCAAATCCCAGAAGGTGCCAGAGCTCCTCGGTGATGAACGGGCAAAATGGGTGCAACAGGAGAAGAGTTTGGCGAAGAATCAAATCCTGAATCGCCAGACAAGTAGACTGTGCATCTCCGTCACGAATCTTACCCTTCGACACCTCTACGTACCAGTCACAGAAATCATTCCAGAAGAACGAATAAATGTGCTGAGAGATTCCGCTAAAGGAATACTCCTCGTACGCCTCATCGACAAGTCGGATGGTCTCGAGCAATCGCCCGAGAATCGATTGATCCTGTAGATCCACCTGCTCGGGGTTAATTCGATTCAGAAGTTCAGGAACTGTATGTACGGCATGAACCGCGCCAGACATTTGCCGGAACCGGCAGGCATTCCACAATTTGTTACAAAAGTTGCGTCCGAGAACCACACGATCATTGCTGAAGCGAATATCCTGTCCCTTGGGAGCAATACTCATGATTCCGAACCTCAGCCCATCCGCACCGAACTCTCGGATCAAGTCGAGAGGATCTGGAGAGTTCCCGAGAGACTTCGACATCTTCTTCCCTTCGAGATCTCGAATAATTCCGGTAAAATAGACATCGCGGAAAGGGATACGCGCCTTGATCTCTTCCTCGGTCAACGTCTTCTTCTCCTCGCCGGCGAATTCGAGCCCGGCCATAATCATACGAGCGACCCAAAAAAAGATGATATCGGGGCCCGTCACCAGAGCTGAAGTCGGGTAAAAGCTATTATAGCCCTTCTCCTGCATACCCTGCTCATCGGGCCAACCAAGGGTCGCAATCGGCCAGAGCCAGGAAGATGCCCAAGTATCGAGTACGTCCTCATCCTGCTCCCAATTTTCGGGATCCTCTGGGCCATCAACTGAAATGTGCCAATTCTGCGGATCTGACCTGTCTCCGCCCTTCCGATACCATACAGGAATACGATGTCCCCACCACAACTGCCGGCTGATGCACCAATCCCGAATATTGTCCATCCAATGGAGGTATGTCTTCTCCCATCGTTCTGGAAAGAACCGGATATGGCCGTCCCGAACGGCAGCTTTCGCCTCCTCAACCTTCGGATACTTCATGAACCACTGCTCTGACAAGCGGGGCTCGATCGGAACATCAGCACGTTCTGAGAAGCCTACGTTATTCTCGTAGTCCTCCTCCTTAATCAGAAGGTCCAGTTCGCGGAGCTTATCAGCCGCGGCGCGCCTCGCCTCAAATCGGTCCATTCCCACGAAAGGTTCACCTCCGCGCTCGTTGATGTGGCCATCCGGCGTAAACACATCAATCACCTCGAGACCGTTTCGGTTGCCGATATCAAAATCCACAGGATCGTGAGCAGGAGTTACCTTCAATACACCCGTACCGAACTCGCGATCGATGGAATCATCGGCTACAATTGGAATCTCCTCCCGGGGGAATGGACGCCACACCTGTTTTCCGATCAAATGCTTATAGCGCTCGTCCAACGGATGAACAGCAACACCTGAGTCTCCCATAATCGTCTCGGGACGAGTGGTTGCAATCTCCAGGTACTCGCCCGGCATATCGACCAGCTCATACCGCATATAGTAGAGCTTACTCTTCTGCGGTTTCATGATCACCTCTTCGTCCGAAAGAGCGGTGAGGCTCACCGGACACCAATTGACCATCCGCTTTCCCCGATAGATCAGACCACGTTCGTAGAGAAGGACAAAAGCTTTGATCACCGCCTTGCTGTAATCTTCGTCCAACGTATGGACCCCGCGATCCCAGTCGCAGGAAGCGCCGAGTTTCTTCAGCTGCTGCAGGATGATGCCACCGTGCTTGTCCCGCCACTCGATGGCCTTCTCGACAAACTTCTCCCGACCGAGATCGTGCCGTGTTTTTCCCTCAGCGCGTAGCTCCCGTTCGACCCGAGTCTGCGTGGCAATACCCGCGTGATCCGTACCCGGCAACCACAGCGCCGACTCCCCCAACTGACGGTGACGGCGGATCAGGATGTCCTGAATTGTGTTGTTGAGGACGTGCCCCATCGTCAATACCCCCGTCACATTCGGCGGAGGGATCATGATGGTGTAAGTATCGTCTCCCTTCTCGGCAGCGCCAGTGAAGCAGCCATCCTGCAACCACTCCGCGTACAAGCGGTCTTCAACATCTTGGGGATCGTAAGCTTTGGGAATTTCGGCCATAATAAAAAACGCATTAGCCTATCCACCCCTATGCGAAATCCAAGTGATTTTCTCCCTGAATCTCTGCTTTAGACCGGCAAAATCCCAATTTCTGACATTTTTCAGCTGAATTTCTCTCGACTCGACGCGCAGAACCGCCTTTTTTCATAGCTTCCTTCTGGCCCGGGTGGCGGAATTGGCAGACGCGATAGACTCAAAATCTGTTTTCCTTACGGAAGTGTGGGTTCGATTCCCACCCCGGGCACCAGTTGATATTCAATAACTTACGAAATATTTAACCGCTCAAAAGGGCGGTTTTTTTGTGCTCTATTTTGCTCCAAATAGGTAGATTTTAGGCCATTTTAGGCATTTTTTTACCTTGAGATAGTAGATTTCGCGTTTTCATTGTCCCTAGAGAGATGAGAAGCTGAGAACTCTCGCCATCCCCAAGGGTCAGAAATCTCTCGAACCAAGACCGGTGATCAGAGACTTCCCCTTCAAAGAACCGAAAAAAAAACCGCTCAGGAACCCCTGAGCGGCTGTAAAGATTTGCGGTCCCGGGACATACCCGAGCGCAGTCCACAGTATTTATGAACGACGGCGGCGAACAATCGCGAGACCGAGAACGAGCATACCGACAATCGCACCGTAGAACTCGGCTTCTGGAATGGCGTAGGTACCAAACTGATTACCGAGAGTAACCTCTTGGTCTCCAGTCTCCAACGCATTGGGCCCGCCATAGATCCAGTCTCCTGCAACGAATGAGCTGGAAGGACCGGTCCCATTGTCTCGATAGGCATAGCTATCGGTGTATTCCCACGCTTCCCCTGTGCCGTCTTGACCATCGACTCCATAGATATCAATCCGAACGTCACTGTCATTATAGACACCGACCCGATCGTCACCATTTTGGTTAAACGAGGAATCGGAAATTACAACACCCTTGGTCACATCCCAGTTCCAAGCCTCGAGAGTGGAGGCCGTCGATGAGATATAGATATAAGTTCCAGCAGTATACTCGGTGGCATCAAAGGTGAATCCAACGGACCAAGATGTATTATCATTGGACTGAATTTTCACAGTCCAGTCTTCAAAACTGCCAGAAGAACCTACGAAAAGCTCGATGCCTTTGGGATCACTACCATTTCCATCGTAAATCCCTGTAATAATCAACTGCCCCTGCGCGACGGTCCCGAGCCCTAGAATCGACGCGAGGCCGAGTACTTTCAATTTGATATTCATTTTCGTGTATTGATGGATATTTAGTTGTGCCGAACGGCGGCGGTTTATCCCTGTATCGATTAGGTTTCCTGTCTGAAATAACGGTACGCACCGGCGAGCCGCCTGCGATGACTCGAAGCATACATGATGCCGGGCTTTCAATAAATTAAGACAAAGCCCGAAATTGAATCTTCTAAGACAACATAAGATTCGTATCCATCTTCCTACCGGCCACTTACAGATACTATACAACACTAAAAATACTTCAACCGAT
The DNA here is from genome assembly GCA_002388665.1 of Opitutia bacterium UBA4506. Taxonomy (GTDB): domain Bacteria; phylum Verrucomicrobiota; class Verrucomicrobiia; order Opitutales; family Puniceicoccaceae; genus Puniceicoccus. Next base: position 80,420 of record DGMY01000092.1, read on the forward strand.
CAGAAAGGCATGCCGGGCATATGCTCCTATAATAGACATTTACTTAAGCCGAATTATCCAATATCAGAACAATTTACTTAAAGAACACCCATGCATCAATCAGAGCACCTTACGCAATCTGCTTTGAATGAAAGAGTTACAAAACAGGAGACAATTTCTGACACCAGAACGTCCAGAAATTGCTAATTTTAGGAGGATACAATCGCGATTTTCGATCGCTCAAGCGTCACGCGAGGTGAATTCGGTGCAATATTCCTGACGGAGTTCCCAAACGACTCTTGGGCGCAGTTACTCGAGGAACGGGGACGTTCGCTGAAGCGTCACGGTACGGGAGTCGCCGTTTCTTGCTGGGTTAGGTCTGCGGTGGGTTGCTTGGGATTTTGAGCTGGGGGGGGGGCGTAGACTTGGAGGGGGGACGTTCGCTGAAGCGTCACGCTACAAGAGTCACCTCTTTCTAGCTGGGTTAGGGCCGCGGTGGGTTCCTTGGGATTTTGAGCTGGGGGGGGCGTAGACTTGTAGGGGGGACGTTCGCTGAAGCGTCACGCTACAAGAGTCACCTCTTTCTTGCTGGGTTAGGTCTGCGGTGGGTTGCTTGGGATTTTGAGCTGGGGGGCGCGTAGACCTGTAGGGGGGACGTTCGCTGAAGCGTCACGCTACGGGAGTCCGATGTTCGGAAGAACCAGGGCGGAGTTTCCTGGGACGGGCGATCGCTTCAGTTTCAACCGTACCTTTTTGAGGACGCTCTGGCTTGGAGTGAGACTAAAAAAGCCGCCCGGTCGAGACCGGGCGGCTGAAAGAATTGCTGAATCTGCCTGGAACCCTATTGGGCTCCAATAGAATGCCTTTAGGCGCGGCGACGGCGAACAACCGCCAAACCGAGAACGAGAACGCCGGCGAGAGCACCGAAGAATTCTGGCTCAGGAACAGCGGTTACCCCAGTCACAATAAAATTATCCACACCAAAATCTTCGTCTCCTGAATCCACCGATACAGAAAATCGAATGTCCAACGTGTCTCCGGTGCCAGCCAAAGACTTCAAAAATGTTGAAGAGGCATTTCCAAGAGCAGCACCATCACCAGTTCCGTCGAAGTCGGTATCTTCATAGAAAAAGGTATTGTACTGAGTTCCATCATTCTCAAATGCGAGGAAGGAGACAAATCCTCCTCCATCGATCTGATATTCCAGAAGCATGAAGTCTCCTGCATCGTCGATGTCTCCAGGAGAATCAAAATACTCAGCAAAATCACCTGAGAATTTCAGATCACTTAAACCTGTTATTGATAGACCTGACCAAGTGACAGTAATGGGGATATCGGCGCCCTCCCCATCCAGGTCCTGTCCCTCCAGGTAACCACCAGAGAATCCAGTGTAATTTTTCTCCGTCCCGCTTCCAATCTGGAAATAATCGGTACCACCGTCATTAAAAAATCCAGCGCTGGTAGTGAAGTTATCAGAGTTATCGAACGTTTCGTTGAGGACATCCGTCACAACTTGAGCGTATGCGGAACCAGAGGCACATACGAGTGCACCTAGGCCGAGAAGTTTCAATTTAGTATTCATTTGGTTTTTTTAGATGTTTGGTTTTGGCGGACTACCGCCATCATGTGTGTATTTTCTGCTTGTTAGTTGATCGAAAAAACGAATCCGGAAAACGGACCGTGTTGGACTACTTGAAGCATTCCTGCCCCCAGACATTTATAGAATTTTGATAGACGTCAACGGTGGTAGAGTTACAAAACATTAACATACGCTTCCCCTTGATTATCAGCGTATTGCAAATCCGATCGGACCGAACAGTGCTCTACTAACGAACATTTATTAAATGAACAATTAACTATTCGCCACAAACATGCGTTAACCGCCAGGAATGCTCCTTAAATGAACTTTTTGTTACAGCGAATGACACATTGCACTGCGCAGACCAGAAAACGGATCTGGCGAAGTAGTCAGGCTAATTATGCAATCGTTTTCCAGCTATAGAGTTCTATCATTTCGGACAGATCAGAGGAAGCAGCCTGCGCAGGATGGTTTAGGTTTATCTGAGAAGTGGATTTACTCCGCACTCTTGAAATGAGAGGGATTGCGGGGCTCTCTCACACGGTGGACGTTCGCTGAAGCGTCACGCTACGGGAGTCATCTTTTCTTGCTCGGTCGGGGCCGAGGTGGGCTCCTTGGGATTTTTAGCTGGGGGGACGTACACTTGTGGGTGGACGTTCGCTGAAGCGTCACGCTACGGGAGTCACCTTTTCCTGCTGGGTCGGGGCCGCGGTGGGTTCCTTGGGATTT
>DGMY01000092.1:82838-83061 GCA_002388665.1 Opitutia bacterium UBA4506
TTTTTCGCTGGGGCGCGTAGACTCGTGGGCAGGGACGTTCGCTGAAGCGTCACGCTACGAGAGTCACCTTTTCTTGCTCGGTCGGGGCCGCGGTGGGTTCCTTGGGATTTTTCGCTGGGGGACGTAGACTTGTGGGTGGGACGTTCGCTGAAGCGTCACGCTACGGGAGTCATCTTTTCTTGCTGGGTCAGGACCGCGGTGGGTTCCTTGGGATTTTTCGCTG
>DGMY01000082.1 GCA_002388665.1 Opitutia bacterium UBA4506
AAGACTGCACCGCTGTGAAATGGATTTCTTGTATCGTGCAGCTTTAGCAAACGTCCGCCCGGTTCATCCGCACCCTGAGTGGGTTGAGTGGTCTAGCCAGCGGTAGCTTTTCGGCTATCGCTATATTCCTGGCCGGTAGAGCTGAAAATGGCCTCTCTTAGTAGGCGTACTCGACCGTGTAACCCGACTCGGTGGTTACGCTGACAGTTCCGGTTGGCTTAACCACGATTTGGCTATAATCTTCGCCGTCAACGACTGGGATTTCGGTGAAAAATTCTCCGACCAATACACTGTAGGGCGCCTCGACTACACCGTTCTCCAGCATGTACATCTGTCCGCCGGAGACAATCTGACGAAGATTGTTCATGATCGACTTTTTCATGGCCGACTCCTTGATGCCGCTGAGGCCTGGATTGAGTTCTTCCGTATTTTGAGTCGGCGAAATTTCTACGGCTGGAAGCATGGTGGTGGATTCGGGGTACTGGATCGTCGTTCCTGAAAAGGTAGTGACGGAAAGAGGAGTGTTGTCCTGTGTCACAACGAGCCCGGAGTAATCTTCCCCGTCCACCGATTGGACTGGTGAGATGTAGTCGCCCACGATATCGCTGTAGGCGGCTTCGGTAACGCCGTTCTCGAGCATGTATTGCTGACCGCCGGAAGAAATCATCCGAAGGTTATTCAATATCGTCTTCTCTTGGGAGATTACGCGAACTGAGCTATAGGCCGGAATGGCCATTGCTGAGGTCATACCGATGACGAACGCAGCGGGTTGGATGGCCAAATTCGTTACCGTTGTGCGGTGAGAGATATTGAGGTTTGAGGCCGAGTATAGACCTTCTGGACCGACCGTAGTGACCGTTGCGATGCCTTTGTCATTTTGAGGAACCAGCATCTCGAGGATACTGGAAAATTCAGAGCCCATAAGTGGGTTCATTTCCATTGAACTCGTGAAGACACCGAGGACCGTTTCGGCATACTCAGACGAAACGTAGGAGAAGTATACACCTTCCGGGGGAAGCATATTGGCTGCTTCTTTGAATTCCGGCGTGTCTTTCAGTTTATCGCCGTTCTGGAGGCATTGGTCGAGGTAGGATTGGCTACTCGCAAGGAAGGCCCGCTCAGTTTGGGTGTCGGCGACGATGATTGGCTGAAGGTAGTCGAAAGGTGCGGGGAAAGGGCGAGCGGACCGAATCTCGAACCCTGTATCGGTATCCAGCCACTCCAGGTCATGTTGTTGCTCGATAGCGGGGCGCATGGATTGCAGCAAAGTGGTGATTCCGTCGAAGGCGACAAGCGCTTCGGTTCGGGGAAATGTTCCTGCCATGCCCATGCTCAATTGTTCCTCATTGTCGAAATCGAGAATGACGATGAATCGGTTCCCGGCGGATTCGATCAACTCGTTTGCTGTGCGGTTTCCAATCTCGGGGATGGGAGAATGCAACTGCGAGGCGATCATACCGCGGCCGAGGGCTCCAGCCAGGGAATCACTGATTTCAAGGAAAGTATCTCTGAGAACTTCCGGGCGATAGCTCATCTCGGCAACAAGGTCGGCTGAGGACGGTGCGAAATCGAGCGAATCGAAAGGATGGGGAGTGTCACCGAAGAACTTGAAAAATCCGGTCACTCCCTTAGGGAAATAAAGAATGGAGCGATTGTGGTAGAGACCTCCACCGATCTCGCGGGAACTGAGGCCAATTGCATCGAGACCGCTGAGGCCCGAAACTTCCATGACCTTGTTGATATCCAACGGAAGGGACGGAATCTGTGGGATCTCGTGTTTAACCGTTTGCGCAATTTCGTTCAGAGTCTCGGCGACGTTTTCCATCTCGTTTGTGAGATCGATATAGGCGTAGAAGACTCCTCCCAGGTCGAGAAACTGGGAAACAGAATCGAATTGAGGGGCACGGTCTTCCTCGGGGATTAATCCGACCGGAGAGGTTTCGCGGGTGCAGGAATTGAGGAGTAAGAGTAGGGCAGAGAAAAGGCCGAGTGTCTTGTTCATGTGATTTGATGCTCCGCACCGAGGGACTCTGAGGCAACACCAAAACATCTCTAAAGGCCTGCCGATGTCGATATCCCTACCCAAGGATGCCTGCTTAATCCAGGGCCGAAAGGGTTTGGCCTGCCAATCCTTGATGAGACATTTCACGCGATTTCCACACTGCGTTCATCAGGCCTCCACGAAGGAGTCCTATTATGAACGGCATGAAACGATCCAAAACCATCTTCTCCTGCTTCTGTTCATTGATTGCATGTCCGCCTGAAACGAGTGGCTGGCTGCGTTCTCCTCGAGACCGTTCTGTTCATCAGATTCTCTTTGGAGCGATCTTTGGCCTCAGCCTGTGCGTTCTTCCCAGTTCCTATGGGGATGAATCCATCGATCAAACAGAGGCTCCCTATTTTTGGGTGCCTTCGATGGAGGAGGGCGGTGATCCTCTCCCGTTGAAGTCCACGAAGGTCGACATTGTGATCGAGGGCTTGCTCGCATCGGTGACTGTTCGTCAGGTCTACCGAAATGAGGGAAGTGTCCCTCTCGAAGCATCCTATGTATTTCCAGGATCTACGCGTGCCGCTGTCAGCGGATTGCGGTTTGTCGTGGGGGACCGCACGATTGAGGCAAAAATCCAGGAGAAGGAACAGGCCAAGAAGACCTACGAGACGGCGAAGGCCGAGGGAAAGCGGACGGTATTGCTCGAGCAGCATCGGCCCAATGTTTTTCAGATGAAGGTGGCCAACATTTTGCCGTCCGATGAAGTGGCCGTAGAGCTGGTCTATACGGAATCTCTGCTGCGAGAGAACGGTGACTACGAGTTTGTGTTTCCCACAGTGGTCGGTCCACGATACGCTGGTGACCCCGAGGCGAAGTCTTCTACAGAGGAGGAGTGGATTAGTTCTCCCTACTTTGCTACCGATCAGTCAGAAGAGATATCAATACCGCAGTTCTCGTTGGATCTCGAACTGGTCCAGGGACAGGGGATCCAGAGAGCATTTTCCCCCAGTCACGAGTTATCCGTCGAGTTTTCCGATCCGAGGACAGCGCGGCTTTCGCTCGAGAATGATGGCGAGCGAAACGACAACCGTGATTTTATTCTTCGGTACACGCTGGCGGATGAAGAGCCAGAGGTTGGCGTACTGATCACAAAGACCGAAGACGGTGGATATTTTCTGGTGAATCTTGAGCCTCCCGCCCGCAAGCCGACTCGCGTCGCTGTTCCCCGGGAGTACCTCTTCTTGCTCGACGTCTCTGGTTCGATGCACGGATTTCCTTTGGATGTATCGAAGAAGGTTATGGCTGGACTGATTGAAGGTCTGGTCGAGGGAGATTCCTTCAATATTATTACCTTCGCCGGCGCTTCAGATGTCTATTCGGAAAACGGGTCGATTCGCATCGATAGCGGCACGGCCCACCAAGAGAAGAGGCGAGCCATGAACTGGATTAACCGATTGGATGGTGTGGGAGGAACAAACCTGCTCCCAGCGCTGCAAAGAACCCTGAAGATTCCACGAGGAGATGGAACCGCGAGGACAGTCATTGTCTTAACCGATGGATACGTTGCCGTAGAGCAAGAGACATTTGAGCTGATTAGAAATTCATTGGGCGAGGCGAATCTTTTTGCTTTCGGGATCGGCTCTTCCGTCAACCGCCACCTGATCGAAGGAATGGCCAGGGCGGGCGGGGGAGACGAGTTCGTGGCGACGAACGGCAAGGAAGCCGAACGAGTGTCTTCCGACTTGATGGAGCTGGTTCGCAATCCTGTTTTGACGGATATAGACCTCCAATTCGCTGGAGTCGAAGTGACGGAACTGATGCCTGCCCGGCAGCCCGACTTGTTCCTGGAAAGGCCAGTGCGAGTGATTGGAAAGTTCAGTGGGGAATGGACAGGTGTGGCCACCTTGACTGGGAAGTCCGGGCGGGAATCGTTTGAGCGAACAGTAGAATTGGGAGAGATGAACACAGTTGCGGTGGATTCTTTAGGACTTCTCTGGGCGAGAGAGAAGGTTCGCTCTCTTTCGGATGAGTTGATCTTCGGAAATGAAGATGCGATCCGAAAACAAATCGTTGCCTTGGGGCTGGAGTATCGTCTGCTCACTAAATTTACCTCCTTTGTAGCGGTGGAGGAGATCGTTGTCCGCACCGAGGGAAATTTGGTCCCCGTGCAGCAGCCGAGTCCTCTTCCTGCCGGGGTGAGTTCGCTTGCGGTTGGCGCAGGTGTGCCGGCCTCTCCTGAGCCAGAAACCATTGGCTTGGTACTGATCCTCGGTGTCACTCTGGGAGGGTTCCTCTGGTCCTCGCGGAAAAAGGTGCGCAAATGATTCCGGGCAAGTTGCGCGTTCTCCCTCTCGGAAGCGTCTTGTTTGTTGCGGTCCTGCTCGGCATCTCGTGGCCGGTCGTGCAGTGGTACATCTCGCGGATGGGGGATGGGTCGGATGAGCCATTTGGAATTCTCGCTCTGATCGTATGGGTCGGCTTCATTCCCTGGTCTCGGATCTGGACAGCCTACGCTCGGGAGAACGGCCCAAGGGGGGCCGAAGGACTCATGTGGGTGGTGGTCGTCGGTCTACTGCTGCTCGCCCCAACTCTGCCGAACCTCATCCGTGCCGGGGTATTTGTCGGGGCGGTATCAATCTCGGGGTGGATTCGGGGGATGCCGCGTGGGGCGGTCGTATTGGGGTTCCTGAGTCTTCCTATCCTGGCGAGTTTGGATTTCTATCTCGGGTTCCCCTTGCGCTGGGCGTGCGGGTGGGTTGGTACCCACGTGCTTCAAGGGGTAGGGATTCCTGTGGTCCAAGATGGGATACGGATGTTGATCGGAGATCAGGAAATCGTGATCGATCGCCCCTGCAGTGGGCTGAAGTACCTCTGGTTCGGATGGTTTTTCGCAGGGTTTCTCACCTCGTGGTTTCGATTCAGTTCCCTCCGGGTAGTGGTCTCGTCGATACTGACAGGGTTGATCCTCTTTCTGGCGAATGCGTTGAGGGTGACCGTTCTCTTCCTGCTTGAATGGAGAGGCGTTGGCGGAGTGAGCTCCCATGAATGGGCCGGGTTGGTGATCTTCGCTTTCGCTCTGATCGCCATACTCCTCGTGATTCGAAGGATAGCGAAGGGGGCGCCTGCCGAACGGCCTCGGGAGCCAAGGGAGGGGAGAGCTCCCGCTGGGACGATTGTTCCGGTATGGGGGTGGGGAATTCTTTTGGTGGGCCTCGTTTTGCAGGGCTATTGGTTACAGGCACCAGCAGAATCGGTGAAGAACCGTAGTTTGGCGGGGCAGCAAGATCGCAGCGAGCTGGGGGGGCTGACACTGGAGAGGTCGTTTGAAGAAGGTGGCCTGGCAGCCAAACTGTACCGTGGGAAAGATTCTCTGATTCTGGTCAGGGAGATTCTCAAACCGACCCGAAGGCTGCATTCAGCCGAGGATTGTTTTCGAGGGGATGGTTGGGAAATTGAAACGGCTCCGTTGTGGAAAGATCACTACGAACGAAACTGGCGAAGATTCTATGCCACCCGCGATGATGAACGCCTGGAGGTAAGACAGCGCATTGAAGGAGGAGATGGATGGAACGGTACTGATGTCTCCGAGTGGTTCTGGCACGCAGTTACTCGAAAAACAACTGGACCGTGGCTCGCATGGGTTGTTGTATTGGAGGTTCCGGACATCGACCCCCTTGAGCCTGGATAAGATTAAAAGGGGAACCGGTTTCGGAACCTCCCTTGTGGAATTTTGTAAATCCCGCTCTGGAAACAGGCAAATCTAGAAATATAAGAAGTAAAATTGCGTTAAATACTTGTAAAGAGACGGAGAGTTTCATGCTCTATCCTTTTATAAAGACATGTTTCCTCGTTCACTATTCCGCATACTGATCCTCTTCGGAGTTCCTTTGCTCCTGGCGCTGGGCTATGTCGTGTCTGGTCAAAGCAACGAGAGCTCACTTCTCTTTCGCGCGAGAGAGCTAAGATTGAACGAAGTCTATTTCGACAGTGCCCGTCTCTACCGTGCCTATTTGATCGAGAATCCAGACGATTTTGAGGCGCGAATCGAGTTGGGAGACCTTCTGTTGCTGCTGGATGACCCTGTGGACGCGGCCAATCAAGTGATTCCTATCCTGAAGGCCGATCCGGACAATCTGAAAGCAGAGGCCATTTTCGAAGAGAGTCTCGAGCGAATTGAATCCGAGATGGATCCTGAGAATCCGAATGGATTACTCCAGATTGCCAGGTTGAAGCGCTTTGCCGGAAATGATGACGAGGCGCAGCAGTACTACATCCGATACATTCAGGTAGTTCCCGACGATTCTCTGGCTCTACACGAGCTGGCGCAAATGATCTATGATTCCGGAGACGCCGAGAGGGGTCAGACGCTCTTGCAGGAGGCGATTGTCGTGGCGCCTGACGAAGAGTCGCGGAAGGAGCTGCTTTTGAAGCAGGCCAGCTGGCTTTCTTACGATGAAGAAACCTCGGACCAAGCAGTCTTGGCCTTCGAAGCCATCATTGAAGAGTATCCGGATATGGCCCAGGCCTACTTACAACTGGGAGATCTCTATCGATACCGGGCTGAGTACAAAAAGGCGGGTGATGCCTATCTCATGGCGATTCACTACGGTGGGCAGAGTGAGCGCGCGACCGAAGGCTATTTCCAGGTCCTATTGCGAACACGAGCTCTTGAATCGGCGCGGCTGGCGAAAATGAACGAGGAATACGTTGAGGCTATCGAGCTCTACGAATTGCACTTTCAGGAAATGGATCTGACTCGGGAAAAGCTGGAGCAGATTGACCGTCTCATCGCGCAGGGCAGGGCCACTCCCTCCCAGGAGGCCGCGGCAGAATTTTTCGAACGCTTTATTGCTTCCACCCCGGACGAAGCGTCAATCCGGTTGGAAGCGGCTGAGTCGTATGCCCAGATCGAGGACATCGACAACGCCATCATACAAACGGAGTTGGCGATTGAGTTACGCCCGGATGACCGGGATATCCGCTTGCGGCTCGCTAGGTACCAGACCTTTGGTTCCGATACCGTGGGGGATGCAGGCAAAACATTGGACTCGGTGACCGAGATTTTTGGCCCGGATGCGGAGGTTTCGAGCCTAAGAGGGGATGTGTACCGTTTTGAGGGAGACTACATCGCGGCCAACGCTGCCTATCGAAAAACCTTGGAAGAGAATCCCGACGATCCGGTTGCATTGGCGGGAATTAGAGAGATTGAGGAAGTCTTCTCGCCAGGGTTTTACGGAGGGATTGGGTTTATCCGAGACTGGTCCTCCGACTTTGATCATTACTTTTTAGGGCTCGGTCTGCGAAATGTCTTTTCAGCGATTCAGCACCGGTTGGACATCGAGGTCGACGCGCAGTATTTCCACCAGCCGATTTCGACTCAGAACCAGGAGCTCTCCAACAACACCCAGGATGTAGCGGGCACGGAAATTATGTTCACCCTCGGAGGCCCTTTGGCCCGCCCATGGTCATATGTGGTTTCGCTGGGGGGCGAGTTCTACAATAAAGTGGATTGGACGCCAGTGGGTCGAGTCGGCCTTGGTTACGCAGGGGATCAATTTACGGGGATCTTTGGCTTTCGCCGGAAAGAAGCCGTGGATGATCACTACAACATCAGCGCTCTCCTCGACGAAGTCAGAATGAATGATTTCTACGGGCAGGGGATTTACCAGACGATGGGTGATGAGATATGGGAGCGTTGGCAGTTTGAAGGATATGGGGAGACCGGTTGGTTTTCTGACGGCAACTACCGCTCACGAATAATCTTGTCGGCAATGAATCGAAGCCTGGAGACCGCCGATAATTCGATGAAGGTTGGAATTCGCGGATTGTATTCAAATTACAAAGATCAATCCCTGAACTACTTCTCTCCATCGGACTATTACGGAATCGGACCCGCGTTCCGGTTGGATCACCATTTTACCGAGAAAACGGATGGTGGTATCATGGCATCGGCACTCTGGATCGAACAAGTTGAAGAGTTCGATATCGCTGTTGGTGGGTATCTTTACCACCAGATATCGGAATCGGCCCGGGGTAGCCTGCGGTTGGATTATGGTCAGTCGACCTTCGAACAGGGTGACATTCGCTCAATCAGCGGTCGGGCGGAAGTGGAGATCCTCTTTTGAAAAAAACGGGCGGCAGGTTGATTCGAATCCTACTGTTGGTAGTGATTCTCCTTTTGATCGCTGTGGCGGGCTTGGCGGTCTGGCTCCTGGTCGAGCGAACCGATCACGTGGTCTCGAACTGGCTGGCGACCGCTGCCTTCTGCTTCGTTATCGGTTTTGTATCGATCCTGATTCTACGGGTGATCTTTTTTGCGTTTTTCGCGATGATCCACCTCTTGTTTTACCGGAGGAAGCTCGCGGTCGACGACGCTAGTAACCGATGGGCCGGGCGGAACAAGCCCATGGTCTCCATTATCGTTCCGGCATTCAACGAGGAGAAAGTGATTGCCGAGGCAATACGCTCCCATCTCTTGATGGACTATCCTTCGTTCGAGATCGTGGTGGTGGATGATGGATCGACTGACTCCACTACCGAGGTCGCCAAAGAAGTGGCAGCCGAGGACAAGGCGAACCGGGTACAGGTCCACAAGATTCCAAATGGAGGCAAAGGAAACGCTCTGAATTATGGGATTGGTGTCGCCAAATCGGACTTCCTGCTGTGTGTCGACGCCGACAGTCGTTTGGATCCGGATTCGCTCAATTATGCGATTCGGCACATGAAAGACCCGAAAGTCGCTGCAGTAGCCGGCAATGTAAAGGTGCTGAACCGGCAAAAGATCCTGACCAATCTTCAGGCCTTGGAATACATCATCGGGCAGAACCTGATGCGTCGCATCCAAGGGCTGTTTCGTTGTGTCGGTATCGTGCCCGGGCCATTTGGGCTGTTCCGGCGACAGGCGATCGAAGAAGTTGGCTTGTATACCGACGACACCTATGCGGAAGACTGTGATTTGAGTCTCCGCCTTCTAGCTGCGGGGTGGGACATCGTCGACGAGATCAATTCGGTAGTCCGCACGGAAGCTCCCGAGAAGTTGCGTCCGTTTATTAAGCAACGCTATCGGTGGACTCGAGGAGTTCTCCAATCCCTGCGAAAGCACAGCAACGGATTTTTTGGACGCAGCGGGTTCAAGGTGTGGTTCGTTCTGATGAACATGTTTTTTGACGGGGTGATCTGGCCGGTTGCGAATTTGCTGGCCCACGCCTGCGTTTTCTACCTGATCCTGGAGTTTGGTCTAGTCACCTATCTGGTGTTTTGGTGGATCCATTTTACCATGTTGGACATGGGCCTCGCCCTCGTCTGTATTGCCAGCGAGCGAGAGACCGCCCGGCTGGTCATCCACATTCTAATTTATCGGCTATTTTTCCTGGTGATTATGGACGTATGTAAACTGCTCTCCTCTCTGGAGGAAGTCTTCCAAGTTCAAATGGGCTGGGGTAAACTGGAACGTACTGGCTCAGGCGGTAGTGTAAAGAAGGCAACAGCATCATGATTCCTTTCGAATTGCGCAGTTTTATCAACGTCATGTCGCTGATCATTTTCGGCGGGGTGGCTGTATCGTGTGTCTTTGCAGTCTTTGCCTATTTCTTGTCCATTAACCGGAGAAAACGGCAAAAGAAGGTCGAGGAAACTCCGGCGTCGTAGAGATGGAGAAGAGTCAGCGTACTTCGGACCAGATTCCGGCCCAGGCAGGGATAGTCGGCGTGTTGCTGGCTGCTTTCTTGATCATGGTGTTCTGCGTTTGGAATTATTGGTATTTGATTCTGGAAACGAACGATCGCATTCCAGAGGATTTGGAGCCGTTTATTCCCCAGACAGCGGATACGCGGAAGTTTGAGCGGGAGATCCGTGTAGGCGTTTATGATTCTGCGGCGACGCGGCAATTCTATCGTCAGATGAAGTTTGATTATTCTTCGGTTCTGCAGTCTTGGGAGGTGTTTTTGAAGCATCTCGGGCTGGGGTACCGTGAGTTTAATCAGATTGATGAGCTGGATCGGTTTGAGATTCTGATTCTGCCCTTTACCACCTGCCTGAGTAACTATGAGGCGCAGCGGATTAAAGACTTCGTGGCATCGGGCGGACGTTTGTTTATGACCGGGACGGTTGGTGCTCGATTCGAAGATGGCTCCTGGCGGGATCAACCGGTCTTTGGCGATGTTGTGGGGGCCCGCTTTGTCGGAAATGCAAATCCTTCACCGCAAGGTGCAGCCCGGCTTAATCTCAATCGCGATCTACCGGTTTCCCTTCGATGGACTCCGAGACGGAGCCTCGTCATCCCTTCCTACAATGAGGTTCTGGTGATTCGACCGATTGGGCATCGGATGAAAGTCGTTGCGAAAGCACCTTTCTATCGGAGCGAGGATTCCTATGACGATCTCGTTGCCATCTGCTACGGCTCTTATCTCGAGGGTAAAGTGGCGTGGTCGGGGGTTCGTATTGGTGCGGTCCCGAGCGGTGATGAGACTGCGGAACGGGCATTCCGCGAGCTGTTTTCCAATATGATGGTCTGGTTGGCCGATCGGCCTCGGGTGACTACGCCGACATGGCCGGGAAATCGTGAGGCCGCACTCGGATTGATCGTTCGGGCGGAAGGGAAGTCACCACTCAGGCTTTTTTCTGCAATCAAGAAAATGAACCGGAAAGTGGCGGTTCTCGCCACGCCGGGTCAGCTGAAGGATTTTTCGGAGATTCCCGGTTTCCGCGAGTTGCAGGTGGAGTGGATCCTATTGCTGGACGGTGAATACACCAAATTGATTCGTGAGAAGGAAGAAGACTTTGGATTGGGTGCAACGAAGGTCGGAGTCGAGCACTTGACGGGTATCGAGATTCGCGGGGTCATGGTTCCCCAAATGCGAACCCGGAAAGTCGCACAGGCCGCTCTGCGGGCCGGATTCTCCTACCTGTTGGCTCCCCCTACGGATGGGATCGACGAGTACCCGGAGATCTATGCTTCCGTACGGGAGATGGGACCGCTCGAAGCGCCGAAAGTACTTTCCCTGGCACCTTACCGAACCCATCTTCCGGAGCGATTTTCTCCGACCGACTGTGTGTTTGTCCTCCTGGAAAGTTCGGAGTTTTTAGAGCTGGAGATGCCATTGCACTTTCAAGGGGTCAAAGACCAGGATGATCTGTGGTTCGGTTACCCGTACGAGATTGTCGATTGGCGATCTGACCGAAATTCAGTCGTGATGAATCAGGAATTCCTGCCCGATCACCGCTTGCGGTTGCGGATCAGTAACGGTTCCTATTCTGAATTCCTGAACTTCCCGGTGACGATTGGATTCGGCGAATCCGTGGAAGAGGTACTCGTATGGCCCAAGGCGGTCGGTCAGGATGCTCCGGAATTACTTTCCAAAACGAACGGTCAGTGGTCTTACGCGATTGATCGCTTTCGGCCGGGTATGACCCTGGAGTATATCTTCACCCCGGTTACGGAGAAGTCAAAGTAGGACAAGGTTCTGTGGAGCGGCTCCCCCTCCATTCCTGGATAGCTCATCTCGGCTGATCAAAACCTTGAGGCTTTGCTGGATCATTCGCTTCGACTACGAGGTCGTCATGGATAGGATGACGGATTAGGTTGATCTCAGTGACTGAAGAGCGGCTCTTCCATCTAGTGTGCGCACTATGGACGAAGAGTTCGTTCCTCCTTGCAGTGAACGTAGACCGTCACGAAGGCCCGTCCCGTTCTAGAAGCGGAGAGCAGTGCCGACTTAGCTGCGTCGACGTCTTGCGACGAGGAACGCAGAGATGCTGCCGACAAGGATTATTCCTCCGGCAGCCGGTTCAGGGATGCTGATCAAAAGGTCGTCTGCCGCTAGTTGCGTGTTCGAGTAGCGGACAGCATCGATCGGCCCAGTGTAATTGACCCCCGATGGGCTACCGCCTAGGACCGATGCATTAGCAATGTCACCAATGGTGAATTCTGTTCCTGTGTCGTAGATCGAGGTTCCGGTATGAGTGGCGCTCACGCTCAGTAAAGAATTTCCCGCGGTGGTGATATCTTGCATGTAGAAAGTCAAACCAGTTGCGGAGGTGTCGCTCATATCGACGGAAAGAGCCGCATAGTAGTAGGACCCCGCGGTCATATCCAACGTGCCCGGCGAAACTTCCTCGGAATAGATGTCCTTTCGGCCCGAATCGGTGCCATCGGTACTGTAAGCGAACCAAAAGCCGTTTTCAGACCCCGATGCTCTTGTACCGAAGAGCCAGCCAATACCCTTATTCGTGCTTGAATTTACAGTGTCGAAAGTGGAGGCGAGCACATCGCTGGCCCCCTGATATTGGAAAATGGCCTCGATGGTAAAGGCGTCCGCGGAAAACGCATTGGAACTATTGTCCGCATAGAGCACTTTCGCGTTATCGTTGGCGTCGACGCCTCCGAAACTAATATTGCTAAAAGGAGTCGCGATGCTGGGGTTTGTGCCAACCGAAGTCAGATCGCCGGCCGAGCCACCAGTGCTGGCTAGAGATCCAGACTCGAAGTCGTAGTAGGCAACCGTCTCAGCAGAACCGGTAGCGAGCACACAAGAACCAAGGAGCAGAAAGGGGGTAATTGGGGGGTAGCTCATAACTCGCAAAATGAGGATAATTCATTCAAGTGCAAGCGCCCATTAAATTAGACGCACCCCAAAAAAGTGCAGTGAATCGTCCCGCGGCTACTGGTAAATAGGAGCGCCGGCCCCGGTATCAGAATTCAACCGGGCTGTGGCCGCCCGAGCTTGAGAATCAATCGCTGGAGAGCGAAAGAAGCGTCTGGAGAACGTACCAGAAGAGGAGGGCGACCGAGGCGAACAGCTCGATGGATGCGCCCACATACTGATCTTCTTGGTAGTGATGGATGATGTTGGAAGTACTGTAGAGTATCGCCGCACCTGCGAAGGCCACCATCCCAACCGAGAACCACAAACCGAGGCTCAATCCAAAGATCACCCCGCACACGATGAGACCTAAGGCGACGAATCCCCCGATCGTGAGGATCCCCCCGAGAAACGAAAAATCCTTTCGGGTTATAAACGCCGTAGCCGTGAGTCCGGCAAACAGAAGGCCGGTCATGATCGCGGCCTGGACAATGACACCGCCCCCGGCATAGGCGTTGGCGAGGAGCAAAAGGGGAGCGAAAATAATGGCCTCAGCGAGAACGTAGATTCCGAGGCCGAGATATTGCATCTGGCGGGATTGGGAGAGCGCCAAACGTCGGCCCATAAATCCGACTAGCATAAATCCACCCAGAACCATCAACCAACCGAAGGGGGCTTGGAGGACCTTTGCGCTGAGCGTACGGGTGATCTCCAATTGCAGGATTACCGATTCGATTAGAACAAAAGCCAAAATCGCCAATGCGAGGTGGCTATAGACCCGACGGATGAATTGAGCGCGGATGTTTCCATCGGCTCGGTTGATCGTGTACGAAGAGTAATTTTGTGAAAAGGCCATGGATTAATATGGATTAAAGTGTAGGTCGATTTGAGGAGCAAATGGTGCCAATAGTCAATTCGCAACTCGATCAATCTCGGGGAACCGCTCGGCGTAATTCTCGATCGTACCGGGGTGGGCTTCGACCCAGTGAGCGGGCTCGGCTTCGATGAACTCGCCCGGCCGACTGGCTTCTTCGGGAGTGCAGGGGAGGTAGGTGCGCCAGGCAAAGGCGCAGCCCGGCGGTGGATCAATGGGAGAGGGGACATCTCCCTCCAGGAGGATCCTCTTCTTCTTGGCCAAAGGATCGGCTGATGGGATTGCGGAGATCAGTGCACGAGTATAGGCGTGAAGCGGATTGGAGAAAAGCACCTCACGAGAGGCCTCCTCCACAACCTTTCCTAAATACATGACGGCAATTCGGTCGGCCACATGGCGAACCACCGCCAGGTCGTGAGAAATGAAGAGGTAGGCAAAGCCGTGCTTCTTTTGCAGTTCGAGCAGTAGGTTGAGGATCTGGCTTTGAACGGAAACATCCAAGGCCGAGACGGCCTCGTCGCAGATGATCAGAGAGGGTTCGAGGACGAGGGCCCGTGCGATCCCGATTCGCTGCCGTTGGCCTCCCGAGAACTCGAATGGATAGCGGTCGGCGGCCGACGGGTCGAGGCCCACCTCCTCGAGGATCTCGCGGATCCGCTCCTTTCGTTCGCTGGATTTCCCGACCTTGTGGATGGAGAGGGGTTCTTCGAGGATTTGTCCCACGGTCTGGCGGGGGTTGAGAGACTCCGCCGGATCTTGAAAAATCATTTGGACCGACCGCCTGAACCGTAGGAGATTCTTTCCCCGCAATGAGAGAACATTTTCCCCGTCGAGGAGAATTTCGCCCCCGGTGGCGGGAACCAGCCGGCAAATCGCTTTGCCCAGTGTAGTCTTTCCGCATCCGGATTCGCCGACGATTCCGAGAGTCTCTCCGGGACTAATCGTGAGCGAAAGACCATCGACTGCGCGGCAGACCCTTTTGACTCCAGGTAGTAAGCCGCCCCGCAATGGGAAGTGAACTTGGAGGTTTTGGATTTTGAGGGAAGTCTTCATCGGTCGGTTCTTACGTAGTCGCAATCTTCGACCCAATGGCCGGGTGACACCTCGACGAGCTCGGGGCGAACGGTTCTAAACTCTTCAGAGGCAAGGTACTCATCGATCCCGGGATGATCGGAGCGAGGGGCGAATCGAGCCCCGGTTGGGAGTGTATCCAGTCCCGGAACCCGGCCGGGGATTGTGGGTAGAGGGGTTTTCGGGATCGAGTTGATGGAAGGAATTGAGCGAAGGAGACCGGCGGTGTATCGGTGCCTCGCATCGGAGAATATCGATTGGACGGGCGCGCTTTCCACAATCCGGCCCGCGTACATGACCAGCACCCGATCGCAGGTCTCGGCGATGACTCCGAGATCATGGGTAATCAGAATCATGGCCATCGACATCGTTTCCTGCAGCTCCGCGAGAAGATCGAGGATCTGCGCCTGCGTGGTTACATCCAGCGCCGTAGTCGGTTCGTCGGCAATCAGAAGCTGGGGCCGGCAGGCGAGGGCCATTGCGATCACGATCCGCTGCCTCATCCCGCCGGACAATTGATGGGGATACTCCCGTAACCGTTGTTCCGGAGAGGGGATGCCGACCCGCCGGAGCAGTTCCAACGCTCTCTCGCCATTCTCACGCTTGTTGCGGAATCCGTGGACCCGCAGAGTTTCGGTGATCTGCCGTCCGATTGGGTGGACCGGATTCAAGGCGGTCATCGGTTCTTGGAAGATCATTCCAATCTTGCGCCCTCGAACCGATTGCATGGATTTTTCGCTGATCGCCGTCAGGTCCTCACCGTCCAACTCGATCGATCCGCCTGTCACCCTGCCGGACGGCTTCGGGAGCAGACCCATGATGCTGTGAGCGGTGACGCTCTTGCCGCATCCGGACTCGCCAACGATGCCGACGGTCTCCCGCTCGGACACCCGGAAAGAAACTCGGTCAATGGCTTCGAGGAAGCCGTTTTCGGTTTCAAATCCAGCGGATAAATCGGACGCAATAAACATAGTGGCAGTACTTTTTGGCAGAAAACCCTTGTTTCGTTCAAAGATTTTCGAATCTTTCTATAGACAGACGCTTAGCAATAGCTAAAGTTCATACTTTGTCTTAAAAACATTAAGTTTCCTAATGAACCCCCATTCCCTTGATTCCCTTTCGGGAAGAACTTCGGATCGCGAAACCAGAAAGCGCGACGGAGTTTTGACCGCATTCAGTCGGCGATTCAGCACGATTCGAGCCAGTGTGCCTGCATTCGCAGGAGCGCTATTCGCCCTGGCATTAGTGGGCTGCGGCGGTTCTTCGGACTCCGAAAACGCACTCGAGAAGGGAGTGAATGCTCTTCGTATTTTTGATTTTGACGAAGCCTACGACTACCTGAGCGTGGCCGTCGGCGAGATGGATCCATCTGATCCTCAGTGGGTTGAGGCAGCTTATGGCTTGGGCGTAGCCGCGTGGCACCGGAGCCCTTCGGCGGCCGAGTTTATCGAGGAGGCGGTCGAACTGTTCCAGAAAGTGGCGAGTGTGACCGACGACGATCAGGTCCGTTTTCGGTGTTATTTGAGTTTGGGAAGAATTGAAGAAATCCGAGATTTTGTCGAAGAGGATAAAAACGTGGAAGGGGCGCGATCCTATTACATTCAAGTAATCGAGGGGGCTCCGGGGTCGGAGTTGGCCAGTCGGGCCGTTTTTCGTCTAGCGCAAACTTACATAGATGAACTGAACGAAGAGAGTTATGAAACGGCTGTCGCAATGGTGTCTGACTACCTAACGGAGTACCCCGATGTTCGTTTTGCGAACGTCGGTTGGCAGTACGTCGCCGATATCGAGAAATACTACCGGAAGGACAACCGGGCTGCTCTGGCTGCGATGAAGAAAGCCTATGCGCTCGGTTTCGCGGTGGAGTCGAAGGAAGACATCTACATCTGGCAGATGGCCAACCTCGCGTTGTCGGTCGGGGATCTGGAAGACGGTGTCGTGTATTTGACGGAAGTCGTTCGCTCCTACCCTCGCAGCAAATTCCGTTGGGTGTCGCAGCAAAAATTGAAGGAACTGGCGGAAGAGTATCCCCAGATGAATATCGAAATTCCGGAACTCACCGCTTTCGGAGAAGTGTAGGAGAGGTTGGCTATGAAAGTGAAATTTAAACTATCTTACATCTCCATCGTCATTCTTGTTGGAGCCTACCTGTTCAGCGCGGGTCGATTCTTCGTGATTTCCACGGGATCCGGGGCTGAAAACCCTGAAGATGGCGGGAAGAGAAAAGTCTTGATTGCGCACTGGCAGCTTGAGCCGGGTTTTCGGGACGGTCTCCAATGGGCGATCGATGAGTACAACAATTTGCCCCATGTTCGCGCCGCTGGTGTCGAGGTGGAGCAGACTGGGATCACCGAGAAGGTCTACGCTCAGTTTATGAATGTTCACCTGATCAGCGGAACCGCTCCGGATATCGCTGCGAAGGGAATGACGAACTTGATCAAGGGGAATGCGATCGCGAAATTCTTTGCGGCTCTGGGCACATACGTGAACGAGCCGAACCCCTATAACAACATTCACAACCTCAGTCCGGAATTGGATCCGGCGATGGCGGAATATTTGGCCGAAGCTCCCTGGAAGGATACTTTCATTGACGGGATGCAATCGGGCTACGACGAGCAGTTGGACGACTACTACGCGGTCCCGATTTCATCGTTCGGTTCGATGCGCATGTTCTACAACATGACCGTTGTCCGGGATGTGAAGCAATTTGTGAGCGATGCGATTGCATCGGCAGATCAACCCCAATGGCTGCAGGACTGCTGGATCCGGACCGTCGACGGAAAGACTCTTGGATACCTACCGGAGAACCAGCGTCTGATGGACTGGTTGAGCAGCGACGAGCCTCCGGAAACGCTGGGTCAGCTCATGCTCTTCTGCGAGGCGGTTGAGGAGTTTGCCATCGAAACCGGGCAGGACTCTTTGGTGCCGGTCTCGGGTAGTAAGTACCCATCGACCGATTTAACGCTCTACTACGAGAGAGTGTTTTTCTCCCACTTTGCTGATCGGTTGGATCTGAGTCCGTCGAGTACCAGCATCAGTCCATTGGCAACCGTAGGCGGTTGGGTCGACGGTGATGTCTGGGATTTCAACGAGCCCGAGATCTTTGAGGCCTTTGAATTTGGAAAGGTTTTCACCCAATTCTACCCAGTCGGATACGTAGGCCTCGATCGTGAGCAGGCACAGCGCCGTTTCGTTCTGGGGAATGCTGCGGCTATCTCTACTGGTGCGTGGGATGCCACCGGTATTCTCTTTGGCGCGTCGAACCGCGATAATCCGGAAGATCGGTTTGAGGTGGTTATCCGCCCCGCACCGTTCCCTGCCGAAGGCGAGCGTTGGGAAGATACTTTGCCCAGCCGATTTACGGCGGCGGACGCCAGTGCCGGCGTACCTCTGGCAATCAACAAGGCGAGCAAGAATTTCGAATGGGCGTTGGACTTCCTGAAATTTGTGTCCTCGCAGCCAATCAACGAAGAAATGAACTATCGCACGGGCTGGTTGCCTGCAGCGGTGGGTGCCGAGGCGATCGAAGTGATGCGCCCATTTACGCCGATTGTTGAGGGACGCCCAAGCTACTGGTCCATGAACATGAAGGCCGCGGGAGGATTCGGTACAATCTTCAGCGGGCAGCGAAAACTCTATCTGGCCGGCCAGATTTCCTACGAAGAATTCATTAAGCGTATGGAAGATTTTCTCGCCATTCCCGAAGTGGGAATGAAGCGGATTTGGTACCGCAGCCACCAGCAGAGTGCGGATACGATGCGGGGCAACGACCGGAACCTGAGCGTCGAGGATTTTGAAGCCTACTTCCTGGATGATGAACAAGCCTCGAAGCGTACTGCCTCGGTCTTGTTCCAATCGCTGACGAATGATGAAGGAATTGGATCCAAGCTCCTTTGGCATACTTTCAACCCCGGTGAGGAATTTCCTCAATTTTAATTTGTTACAATGGAGACTCAACAAACCTCTCAGCAGCTGAATCGCGCGAGACAACGGGCGAAACTCTTCCAAAAGAGTAAGCTCTATCTCTCACTCTACCTGCTCGTACTTCCCACGACTCTTTCTCTACTGGTCTTCAGTTATTACCCGAAGATTGACGTCGTGATCATGTCCTTCTTCCGATGGGAGCCACCATCGGTTGAGGAATATATCGGATTCGGTAACTTTATCCGGGCCTTTAAGGATCCGCAGTTCTGGGCTTCATTCAAACTGGTCGGTATTTTGCTCGTGGCGAATTTGCTGAAGCTGTGGCCGGGTATTCTGGCGGCGATCGCCTTGCACCGATTGGCCAGCGACAAGCTGCGCTACTTCTTTCAAGTGTGTTTCGTTGTCCCGATGATCATCCCCGGGATGGTCTTTCTGTTGATCTGGAAAAGCTTCTATGAGCCAGAGTTCGGTTTGGTGAATCGTTTCCTCAACATGACCGGGTTGATGAACGTTCTCGATTGGCTCGACACGGCAATGCCGGCGATTGCAGAAAAATTGAATCCGGTTTTCGACGGGGTTGTTAACCCTGTCTTTGGCGGAGTGGGGGCCATTGTCCTCTTGGGGGCGATTATCATTACCCTCGGATTTCGGAAGGAGAGAGATCCTGCACGCTTCGGAGATTTTCTCTGGATCTTGATCGGCAGTCTGTTGATTCCCGTCTTTGGCCTGACTGGCCTTTCGGGGGCTGCGGAAGGCTGGATCGGACTGCTGGTACTCGCAGTGGTCTGGATGGTCTTTGGTTCGCGTCGGATGCCCGGTACCTGGGTTATCTGGCCATTTATCATTCTCGCCGGGACTCTGGTCTTCTGGGGCGGCGGTTTGTGGCGCCTTCCGATCATCCTTCTGGTGGGGATGGCAGTTTTCGAATGGGTCCGCGCCAAAAGAGATTTCTTTACCGGCAATCCTCTCATGTCCTACATCGGTTTGGGCATCATTACCGTGGGTTCGCTCTTGATCATCTTTGGATCGATTTGGACGACTCCTATTGAGCAATTTGCCGACGGAAAACCCGCTTGGTTGGGCAACAAGGATTTGGTGATCCCTGCGATTCTCTTCTGGGGTTTCCCTTGGGTGGGTACCGTTGGGGTTCTGATCTATCTTTCCGGACTACAGAATATTTCGGAGGACATTTACGAGGCCGCCCGTCTGGACGGGGTGACCCCGCTGGGGATGATCTTCCGAATCGAGCTGCCACTGATCATGACGCAGGTGCGGATCAATATCATCTTTATGACGATCAATACGTTGGTCGCTTATGAGATCTTCTTCATCCTACTCGGAGTGGATGGGGGTCCCGGGAACAAGGGTCTTGTGCCCGGATTGTATATGTTCCAGTCGGCGTTCGTTGACGGGCAATTTGGTTATGCCTGTGCGTTGGGGATGGTCCTTTTCGTCATCATCCTACTCCTGACAATCATTAATCAGAAGTTTGTGAAGGTAGACAAATAATCCCCCGGGATTCAGGAAATACTATTATGGCTGAGAAAATTAATAAGTTCTACGAGGGCGTAAAGGTCGGTTACGTCGGTTTCGTTCTGTTTTTTGCCTTCGTTCCTCTGTTCATCATGGTGGTCGTGAGCTTCAAGTCGAATGACCAGTTTTTGCAAAATCCATGGTTTTTCGACAGCCCGGACACTTGGAAATGGGAAAACTGGGCGGTGGCTTGGGATACCGTCAATGGCTATATCGCCAATTCGATCTTTGTCTCCTTCACCGGTACCATCGTTACTTTGGTCATCGTGCTGATGTGCTCGTACGCGATCGCCCGTTTTAATTTCCCTGGGAAAAACATTATTTTCTACCTGGTCATGGCGACGATGTTCCTTCCCGGGACGGTGGCTGCACTGGTGACTCTCTTCAACCTTTTGATGAACCTCGGGCTCGTCAATTCGCTGTGGGCCTTGGTGGTGATGGCTTCGGTCGGAGGTCAGGTCGCTGGGGTCTTCATCCTGCGAAACTTCATTGAGGACATTCCCAAGGAACTGTTTGAATCGACTCAGATCGACGGGGGCGGGCACTTCGCACAGATTCGCCACATCGTTCTCCCGTTGTCGGCATCCATCATTTCCGTGACCTGTATCATGGATTTTCTCGGTTCCTGGAACCAAGTGATTCTTCCGCTCCTCCTCCTGCGCGACGACGCCCTCCTGACCATTCCGGTGGGTCTGTTCCGACTCGATGGGGAGTATGTCAAACAGTACGGAGAGCTCATGGCCGGGTACGCGATCAGCTCCGTTCCACTTCTTGTGATCTTCCTGTTCTCGATGAAATTCTTCGTCAAGGGCCTCGCCGCTGGTGCGGTGAAGGGATAAGCCCTCCAATTTAACCCTATCTAAAGACATGTCCTCCGTTACAATTGACAAACTCGACAAGACTTACAGCCCTGGAAAGAGTGACTCCTTTCGGGCCGTAAAGGGAATCGACCTCCATATTAAAGACAAAGAGTTTATGGTCCTCGTCGGACCTTCCGGTTGTGGTAAATCAACCACCCTGCGAATGATCGCCGGACTCGAAGAGATCACCGGAGGAACGCTCAAGATCGGTGACCGTATTGTCAACGACGTCGCTCCGAAGGATCGGGGGATTGCCATGGTGTTTCAAAACTATGCGCTCTACCCGCACATGACCGTTTTCGACAACATGGCCTTTGGATTGAAGCTCCAAAAGATGCCTCGGGAGGAGATCAAGCGCCGGGTGGACAATGCTGCCGACATCCTGGGACTCCAAACGATGTTGGACCGCAAGCCCAAAGCGCTCTCGGGTGGTCAACGCCAACGTGTGGCGGTTGGGCGTGCGATCGTTCGTCAGCCGGAGGTGTTCCTTTTTGACGAGCCGCTTTCCAATCTCGACGCCAAGATGCGTGTCCAGATGCGGACTGAGATTTCCAAGCTCCATGCGCGGTTGGACGCGACCATGATCTATGTGACTCACGACCAGGTTGAGGCCATGACCATGGGTGACCGGATCTGTGTGATGAAAGATGGAAACATCATGCAGGTGGATGGTCCGCTCAATCTCTACAACAAGCCGCAGAATATGTTTGTTGCAGGATTTATCGGAAGTCCTCCAATGAACTTCTTCGTGGGAAATGTTTCTGACCAAGCGGGAGCCAAGAAGTTTACTGAAAAGCCAGCCAGCGGCACCGGATTTGAAATCTTACTCGATAATCGTCTCTCGGAAGCAGCGGCGAAGCAATCGGGCAAGGGCGTTGTCTTCGGTGTTCGTCCCGAGGACATCGAGATCGTGACTGCAGCAGACTCGGAGGCAATCGAAGCGGCAATCGACGTGGCCGAACCAATGGGAGCGGAGACGTTTCTCTACCTCACGACTGCCGGAGGCCACAATTTCATCGCCAAGGTACAAGCTGACCACTCGTTCAGCCTCGGGGAGAAGATCTTCGTACGATTCGATCTGGCACGGTCCCATCTCTTCGACACGGCGACCGAGAACGTCCTCTAGTTGGGGACAATGACCTGAATGGTCTGGCCCGTCCGATTTACCAGATTTGTGGGTGCTGAGAGCATCCGGATTGAATCCACCTCATTCTTTGGGGTGGATTCATTTTTTATGGGGTCGACGGTCGGGGGACGTATTGGGTCTCGGCGCAAACTGATATTCATGCGGGAGGAATGGATCGTGGCTTGTCCTTCTCGGGGTCTGTTAGTTAGATCCTGCTGATGGCTGAGGTTTTGGAAGTGTCCGGGATGATCGAGATTACTCCGCGAGGTGTCGTGGTTTGTCGCGGGTCCGGGGATGCTCTTCATACCGCGTTTTCCCAGTCCGAGGAGCAGGGCCTTATCTTGTTGGCTGGGAAGAACGAGTTGAATGCAGATGACTGGAGTGTTCGATTTTGGCGCGGGGTAGCGTCCCGATTCTTGAATGCGATCTGTCATTTACCCGATGGCATGGATTGGGATGAGGTGATCGTGGAGGAGCCCGGGGAATCGGAATGGCGCGAGATGGTTTTGAATGCTCCTCCCATGCGTGGTGGGGAATACCTGTCGGTACCGGTTCTCTCGGGCGTCTGGTCGCGGTTGATGCGATGGTCGGAGTCCCGGGTGCGCGAATCGGGCGGTATCAATCCCTTTCTCGAACGATATGCACCGAGTTGGTCAAGGGTGGGGCGAGTCACTTTGCACCTGGCTGAGAATAAGGCGGAAGCCGACTATCCTTTTGCCTTTCTGGCGACCTATGCGACGGGCCTTACCGCGTCGGGCGAACTGAGGCTTCTGCCCTTGGCAAAAGCCCTGAAAGAGTTCTCCGACGAACGAAATCAGCTCGTACTTCTCAAGCTCCTGGAGCCCCTCCAGCGAGCCTCGGAAAACTCTCCGTTGATTGCTGATTTAATCGAAACCGGAGACATCTTTCACCCAATGGTCTGGAGTACGCAAGAGGCGTACGAATTTCTGCGCAGTGTTCCCGTTTTTGAGGAAGCCGGGCTATTGGTGCGACTGCCGAACTGGTGGAAGAAAAAGAGCAGACGGCCACGGGTCGCGGCGACGATTGGGAAAAAGCGAACCTCTAAAGTCGGCTTGGATGCGATGCTGGACTTTTCTTTGGAGGTCGTCGTGGGAGACCGCAAACTGTCCCTGGCGGAAATTGAGAAATTGCTGGCGGGTGAGGACGGATTGGTCAATCTCGGCGGAGAGTGGGTCGAGGTGGATCGCGCCCAACTGCAACAAGCACTGGATCACTGGAGAGCGTTGGAAGAGGCCGGTGGGCTGTCGATGATCGAGGGAATGCGCCTGTTGGCCGGGGCCCCGGGGGACCTCCGCGACGAGGAGGAGTTGGAGGAGTCGCGGGAATGGGCGTTTGCCCAGCCGGGAGAATGGATGACGGAGGTGTTGGCCCGTCTAACGGACCCTCAGCGAATTGCACCGCCGGCGTCTCTACAGGCAACCTTGCGGCCGTACCAGGAGGTCGGTCTCGATTGGTTGTGGTTCTGTGCAAGAGCGGGACTTGGCGGCTGCTTGGCCGATGACATGGGATTGGGCAAAACGATCCAGGTCTTGGCTGCCCTTCTCCGCTTGAAGGAGGAAGGCTCGGCCACGACTCCGTCTTTGCTGGTGGTCCCGGCCTCGTTGATCGGAAATTGGAAACGGGAAGCGGCAGCCTTTGCCCCGAGTTTGACTCTCTATATAGCGCACCGCTCAGAGTCGGGAATGGGGGATCCGAATGTTCCGGACGAATCGCTTTTGGCGAAGTCGGACCTGGTGGTGACCACCTACGGTACGGTGCCACGCTTGGATTGGCTGGCGGAGCGCAATTGGGCGTGGATCATCCTGGACGAGGCACAGGCGATCAAGAATCACGGGACGCGCCAAAGTCGGGCCATTCGCAAACTGGAGGCCCAGGCGCGCTTCGCGCTGACCGGAACTCCGGTCGAGAACCAACTCGGCGACCTCTGGTCTCTTTTTGACTTCATCAATCCGGGACTATTGGGGACGAAGGCGGCGTTCAAATCCTTCGTCTCCAAACTGCGCTCGCGGAATCATGAGAAGTTCGCGCCCCTACGCCGCTTGGTTTCTCCGTACATCCTGAGGAGGCTCAAAACTGATCGATCGGTGGTCAGTGACCTGCCGGACAAAACCGAGATGAAGGTGTTCTGTAGTTTGACCCCCGCGCAAGCCAGGCTCTACCAGTCGACGGCGAAGGAGCTGAAGAAGGAATTGGCTTCTACGAATGGGATGCAGAGAAAGGGCTTGGTGTTGAGCTATCTGATGCGATTCAAGCAGATCTGTAATCATCCCGATCAGGTCGCACACGCCGGTAATTTTGAGGCGAGCCGCAGCGCGAAATTTCAGCGACTGATCGAGTTGTGTGAAGAGGTATCTTCCCGGGGTGAGAAGGTGCTGGTCTTTACCCAGTTCCGGGAAATGACAGGTCATCTGGATGAATTGCTGGCAAAGGTGTTTGGCCGGCCCGGTTTGGTGTTGCACGGAGGCACCCCTGTAAAGGAGCGTTCGAAGAAGGTGGACCGTTTTCAGTCGGACGCCGGTCCGCCATATTTCGTGCTTTCCCTGAAGGCTGGTGGCACAGGGCTCAACTTAACTGCGGCGAACCATGTGATCCATTTTGACCGGTGGTGGAATCCTGCGATCGAGAACCAGGCAACCGACCGCGCTTTTCGGATCGGTCAGAAGAAGAATGTTCTGGTTCATAAGTTCGTCACGACGGGTACCCTCGAAGAGAAAATTGATGAGTTGATCGATGCAAAGCGCGAGACTGCTGAGCAGATCTTAACCGGAGGTGCCGAGAAGGCACTGACCGAGATGAGCAATGACGAGCTGCTGGACTTTGTCAGTCTCTCGGTGAGGTAGGGAACGTTGTCATGGACTGGGACGATTATCGGCGGCCTCGAAGTGTCGGAGAACTGCGGATACTGGCAGAGGAGAAGGTCAAGGAGTTGGTTGAGGAGGGGTTGGACCCCAAGCCCGTAACTGGAATCGGACGCCAGGGGAAGATTGCAAAGAGTTTTTGGGGGCACAGTTGGTGCCTGCATCTAGAGAAGCACTGCGATTACGAGAATCGGCTTCAGAGGGGGCGAAGTTACGTCAGGAATGGCACTGTAGTCGATCTGGACATTCGTCGAGGTGAGGTGGTCGCGCTCGTGATGGGTTCCGAATTGTATGAGCTGTCGATCGGATTTGAGCCGCTGGGGCACGAGTCCTGGCAGGCGATTCAAAAGGATTGTCGGGGCAAGATCGGCTCTTTGATGGAGCTCCTGCAAGGAAAGCTTTCGGACGAAGTGATGCGAAGGGTCACTGACCCTGGAAAAGGGCTCTTTCCGCAGGTAGGTGAGATGCGATTCAACTGCAACTGTCCCGATTGGGCCGGCATGTGTAAGCATGTGGCCGCGGCTCTCTATGGGGTCGGGATACGATTGGATTCGGAGCCGGAATTGTTGTTTCTCCTTCGAGGGGTCGATCAGCAGGAGTTGGTCGATCCGGCTGGAGCGACCGAGGAGGTATTGGCAGGAGCCCGAAAGGGGCGCCGTCGGACCCTGGCAATATCCTCGATCCGGGATGTTTTCGGAATCGAACCGGAAGGGCTCGAGGCCTTGAGTGAGTTGGAGAATCTGGATGAGGAAACAACCACTGGGGAGAAGGGGCCCAAGGAAGAGGGCATTTCGGGGACCGAGCTTCGTTTACTTCGTGAAATGATCGGAATTAATCAGAAATCGTTTGCCCAGGTGTTGAAAATCCCCGTCTCCACTTTGGTGGAGTGGGAGAGTGTGACAGACCGCTATCTGGACTTAAACGAAGAACAGCTGCGTCTCCTGACGGAAATTGAAGAGGGATAGCGGCTGGCTGATTGATTTTTCTCATCGGGAAAAGCGGTCCTGGGAGCATCGGGCTTCTCGATGTGATCTTTGAGAAGCAATATGGGTTGAACCTTCTTCGCGAAACCGATTTTTTGAGGGGAGAATGAAGAAAGGCGAAGTTCGCAAGTTTTACAATCAGGAGGATGTGGTCGACCACTATGCGCAGGCAGCCTCTGACGTTGGCCTATGGATCTCGGAAGAAAAGATTTTCCAGCGAGTATTTTCGCCCGAGGAGCAAATTTTGGAACTGGGTTGCGGGGCGGGGCGAATCGCCGTAGGGCTCTACGAACTGGGCTATACGAACATATTTGCTACCGACTACGCTCGGAAAATGGTGGGACGGGCGCGGAGTGTTGCTGAGATTCTAGAGTATGACATCAACTTTGGTGTCCAGGATGCGACCGATCTAGGATTTGCGGACGAGACCTTCGACGGCGCCATCTTCGGTTTTAACGGATTGATGCAAATTCCCGGTCGAGACGGACGGAAGAAGGCGATGGCGGAAATTTTCCGAGTTCTCCGTCCCGGTTCGTGGTTCGTGTTTACCAGCCATGATCGCAATGCTTCGGAACATCCGAGCTATTGGAAGGCAGAGACGAAACGCTGGCGCGCTGGGACTCAGGATCCTGACCTGATCGATTTTGGCGACCGGATCGGAGCGACCCCGTGGGGAGATCTGTATATTCATGTTCCCGAGGCCAATCTCATCCGCGAGGACCTCAAGGAAACCGGTTTCCGGATCGAAGTGGATGTGCTGCGTTCCAAGCTGGCCGAAGAGCCTCCGGGGGTGAAGGAGTTTTCGGATGAATGTCGCTTTTGGGTGGTTCAAAAGCCCGCCCGGGCGTAAGAATCGAGTTACGTTCCAAACGTAACACTGTTTGCACTCGTCAAGCGGTCGTTCGGAGGAATAGAAAGGACAGCTTATGGAATGGATCCAAAGTCCGCTGCTTTATATCGCTTTCGCCGCCTACGCCCTCCTGATGCTGGTCTTGCTTTTTGCCTTTTTCGGCAAAAAGGAGAGTGAGTCATCAAAAGGTGCATCGACTCAGGCACCATCTCCTTCCCGGAACCCATCATCTGGATCTGAGGCAAGGGATGTTGTCATTGACGACGGGGGACCGAGCGTCTCCTCCAGGCCCGACCCGTCTGCCTTTATTGAGGAGGCCGAAAACCTCTTCTCCCGTGAGAAAGAGCCGGTCATTGTGACGGATGAAGCGTACGAGGTGATTTACCACAACCGGGCCACACGGAAGGTGCTGGGGGGGACGATGGATGATCTGAATGAGCCGCTGCATCGGGTGCTCGGAGTCGAATCCAAAGCCTTGGAGAAACAACTGCGTGGCCAAGACCGCCCGCAGACGCTGAGTCTCTCCTGCAAGATGCCAAATGGTAGCGATGGTTCGATGCAATTGCGGGTGGCGATTCTCAATCGGATGCCACGAGTCTATGCGTTCCGGATCGTGGGCCTCGAAGAGACGAGGCCGTCTTGGGTGTCCCACGGGAAAAACGGTGGTGAGTCCACTTCCTTGACTCGAGGTGGACATTTGGATTTTCGGGAGGTGGACCCGGCATCCGTGGAACTCTCCGCAGACCAAATGCTGGTGCCTTTGCGCGAGATGGATGATCTATTGCGCCGCGTGAAAGATGTTCAGGAGACCGAAGGAACTCCCTCGGGAAATCCCCCTCTATTGTCAGCGCGGAACAAGCTGCGCCGCTTGATTCGTCACATCGAAGAAATTGATTGGATGCTTCAAGTGGCCGACGGCCACTTGCACCAGCGACCCGAGTCTTTCCGAGCCTACGAGGTTCTTGCCCATATGGCTGCAGCAGCCAATCGGGTCTCTGCCAAAGAGGGACCGCAACTGAAGATTGATCCGTCGGAGGCCCCCGTCGTGGAGACCTTGCTCACTGGGGACCGACGAGTCTTCGAAAAGGTTCTGACGCAACTCTTGACCTCTGCATTCCGCGCTTCGGCTCAAGATGGAGAGATTCTCGCGGAGTTGCGCTCCAAGCCCCTCGAAGCTCCAACGCAATCCGATGATTGGTACCTGTTTGCCGGAGAAGAGGAGCGGGCCAGCCAAGCGACCTTGTTGACCGTTAGGATCACCTTCGATCGAAATGAAGCGGGAAAAGGGCAATCGGATTTGCCAGCTGTCGTCGAGACTTTGGGGGCCCAGGTCATCGACCCGCGTCTCAACCGCAGGTTGGACTACGTCAAAAAGGGAAGAGATTCGGATCTCTTTGGGCTCACTTTAGCGCGGGAGTTGGTCGGTCAGTTGGATGGAGAGCTCTCGTTCCAGACGGATCCGAATGGGAAGAGCGAATTTTACCTGAGACTCCAATTCGAGAACGCCTCAGACTGATCGATTAGATCAGGTAGGGCTCCGGCGCTAGGGCGATCTGCCCGAGGATGTCTTCAAACTTTTTGATGGCAGCTTCCAGTTCGCGAGTTTTTGCGTCAATTGCGGGAAGGTCGGCCTCGTCGACCCCGTCGGCCGAGTCCTGCTCGACCTTAAACGAAAGATCTTTGACCAAAGGGCTGCCAAACGTGCGAGCCGCTGATTTCATCGAGTGCGCGGCGCGATTGAAGTCTCTCCAATTCTTTTCGCTCCGAGCCTTTTGGAGGTTTGAAAATTGCTCTCGTATGTCGTTTTGACAGTCCCCGAGTAGCTCCACGAAGATATCGCGATCACCTCCGCATATTTCCTGTGCAAATCGCAAAAGATCTGTTTGAGAGAAAACCTCTTCGCTGGTGTCGCTCATTATTTTGAATTTATGGCTTGCGAGTGTAAGTCACAAGAGGGAATTTGAGTTTATGGAATTTCTGACCCATATGAATAACTGGTTCGGACCTTTGATGGCCGCCGGGCCTCTTTTTGCAGGTGCGCTAATTTTGATTGGCGAGAACCTGTATTCCAAGCACATCCGTGCATCGCGAGCCGCCGCTCGCAATCGCTGATTGCTGCCTTCGCAGGTCTTCGGACCGTTTGGGAGCCGTTCCACCGATCGGCGTAGTCTGCAGGGTGGATTGGCCCTTTGCTGCGCTTGTAGCTTTTGCGGGGTGACGGAAAATCTATTCGTATAAATACTGGTCATCCATGACCTCAATCGACCTCATTGGAGGTCGTAAGTTTTTCGACGGCTGTGAATAGATTAAACTGAGGGATTAATTGCTTCCTGAGTTCCGCAAATAGATGCTGAGAATTGACTCGAGACCGCATTGATCAGTTGCAAGAGCAATTGTTTCCTCCTACCTTTACCTTGTAATGAATTCACCCCAAATCAGTAGCTACGGCTGTTTGGACACTCGTTGGCGCCGAGTTTCTATTGGGTAGGTTTGTCGGTGCGAAACGGATCAATTGGAGGAACAATATGAATAAGAAATTTTGTCTTTTACTTTGTAGTTTGATGCCCACGTTTGGGCTTCTGCAATCAGTCGCGGCTGGGCCGTACTCCGGGGAGGTTCGCTTTTCCTTCAACACCTACTCATGGGAACGCTCGATTGAGGGGCTTTACTTTCGCAATGGAGACGAAGAAGAAACCGAAGTCTCGGTCGCAAATGGAAGTCCGTCGGAAGCCTATGAGTACCAAGGATCCGCGCCGCTGCAGTTTTATCGGAAATCAGGCGGCTCAGAGACCGTCGTCGCACAATTCACGCCGGAGAGCTCTGATCGGCAGTTGTTGATCTTTGTTCGGCAGGAAGAGGGTAGTCTTCTGGAGTACCAGGTACATTCGATTCCGTTTGAGGAATCGAAATCCGGTTCCGACATCTATCGTTTCGTGAACCTGACCAATCACCCGATCTACGTCGGTTTTGGAAATGAGGTTTACGCGATTAAAGTTGGCGGTGAAGAAGCCGTTAACATGTCGGAAATCGAGTTGGATTCCAACAGTGTGACGATGAGAATCAAGCTGGATAACGGAAAGAATGAAGGGCACATGGAGTATTCCTCGTCGTGGTCCATCCGGTCGGGACGTTCCGCTTTTGTGTTCATGACCGTTCGGCCGGGGAGCGACGATCTTTTGAAGATCGAGAGACTGTATTATTGATTGAAAGAAATTATGGGTAAGCAACAACCACGAGTCTCCTGCGATGCGGGCTATCTCCAACTGAATGACCGCGAATCGCGTCTCCTAAACGGTGAATGGGGTTTCTTTGCGGATAATATGGGTGCTTTTGGTCTGAAGCGAAGCCGCAATGTGTTTGAAGGCCTCGATCCGCAAAAGGAAGACCGTGCCGTCGAGTACGACATTGATTCCTTTGACCAGATCTCGGTTCCGGGAGACTGGAATACTCAAAAGGAAGAGTACTTTCTATTTGAGGGGTTCGGTTGGTACACCAAGCGTGTTGCGTGTTCTGCGGAAGAGATTGCCGCAATGACCAAGGACGGTAATCGACTCTTTCTCCGGTTGGACGGTGTCAATTATGCCGTCGATGTTTGGTGGAACGGAAAGGAACTCGGGAGCGCCGAGCTGCCATTCCTGCCACTCTCGTTCGAACTCAATGCCGATCAGGTCCAAGAGGACAACCTTTTGGTCGTGCGGGTCGACGCTCGTAGACTCGCTCACCGGATTCCGGCAGAGCGCTATGATTGGTTTAATTACGGAGGACTCATTCGATCCGTGCGCCTGATTTCGACCCCTGGTGTGTTCATCGGTCAGGCCGCTTACAATGACACCAGGATTCTATCCTTAAACGGGGTTGAAGCGGTTGTGGACGGTTCCTACCTCGTCGAAGTACGAGGGGAGGGGGATTTGGATGGTCTGACAGTAAAGCTCGAGATTCCGGAGCTGGACGTTGTCGAAGAGATGTCAGTCAAAGAAGCATCCACTCTTAATTTCGAGCTCAAGAACCTGTCAGTCACCCTGTGGGAGCCGGGCTCTCCGCGTTTGTACGCTGCGCAGATTAGCTTGGTACGCGACGGAGTATCCGTCGATCAGGTCGCTCAGAAGATCGGATTTAAGCAAATTGAATGTCGGGGGACCGAACTTCTGGTCAATCAAAAGCCGTTTTTCCTGAAGGGGATTGCTCTGCATGAAGAACGACTCGGCGATCGCGGTGGAAAACCGAGAAATCTCGAGGACATTCGGGCGCTGATCGATCTGGCTCAGGAGACCGGATGCAATTTTATGCGATTGGCACACTATCCCTATGACGAAGAGTGGTTGCGGGAGTGTGACGAACGCGGGTTGCTGGTTTGGGACGAAATTCCTGTGTATTGGGAAATGACGTACACGGATGAGCGGACCCAGAAGCTGATTTTTGAATCTGCCGTGCGGATGGTCGAGGTGAGCCGGTCCCACCCATCGATTTTGTGCCATGCACTGGCCAATGAAACATGGGAGTTGGAGGGTCGTGGTGCGGCCATGGGAAGAGCTTTCGAGGCGTTGGTGGAGTTGGATCCCAGTATCCCCAAGACTGCGGCGTTCAATGCCCCTTTCCAAGATGGCAAGTACGACGTCGAGGTGGTGGAACACTCGATCTACGAGCATGTCGATGTCGTCGGTTTGAATGAGTATGGCGGTTGGTACAATCCGCCGCTCAAGGAGTTGACCAACGCGAATGTCATTGTCGGGAGTAAGCCGCTGTTCATCACCGAATTTGGTGCGGCCGGTCCTCTGGGCACATCGGGGGAGCCGGATGTATTGTGGAATCTCGATAGTCAGAAAGCGATTTACGAAGAGCAGATCAAAATGTTCGGGCGCTGCGAAAAATTGAGTGGTTGGACCCCGTGGGTGCTCAAGGACTTCAGGAGTACGCTGCGGGCAAATGGATTCCAGAAGGGTTGGAACCGGAAAGGTATGGTCGGTCCGAACGGGGAGAAGAAGCCGGTGTTTGAGCTGGTGACGGAAGAGTTTTCGAAGAAACCCACCTTTTCCTCTTGAGCCGGAAGAATGCTCCGAAGAGATTGGATGGTATGAGAAAGTCTCTGCACCCCTCCATTCTTGCACGATTGTTTCCATCAGTAGGTTTCCGCAAGGCGCCGCGCTTCGGCATTGCGATTCTCGCGGGGTTTCTTGTCACCTTTCTTACGGTTTCGGCCGAAGAAGATGGGAAGATCCGTATCTTGGGAATCGGAAATAGTTTCACTCAAAACGCGACGAAATTCTTGCCGCAGATTATTGCGTCGAATCCTTCGATTGAGGCCGATGTCGGTGTGGCCAACATCGGCGGCTGCCCTTTGGACAAGCATGTAAATTTGGCCAAGGCCAATGAAGAGGATCCCACGAAAGGAAAGCAGTACACGTACTGGTTGAACGGGAAGGTCGACTCCAAGAAGGTGTCTCTGAAAGAGATTCTCGAAGATGGCACCTGGGACTACGTTACCATCCAGCAGGTTAGTACGAAGAGCTACAAGATTGAAACCTACTATCCGTATGCGGAAGAGTTGATCGGGATCATTCGTAAGCACGCGCCCGATGCGACGATTGTGATCCATGAGACTTGGTCCCACAGCAAAGACAGCTATCGGTACACGAGCTGGGGGCTCGATCCTGACGAGATGTATAGCAAGCTACACGCGGCGTACGGCCAAATTGCCGAAGAATTCAGTCTGCCTGTGATCCCGGTCGGCACTGCATTCCAGATGGCCAAAGAGTTTGAACAATGGGACTACCAGCCCACGGAGATCGAGGTCACCGAATTGGTCTATCCCGCAGATAAAGAGAACCTGCCCGATGAATCCAAGAGTCTTCACCGTATCTTCTATTGGAAGAAGAACAAGAAGACTGGCGAGTATAACGTCGGTAACGACGGATTCCACGCCAATCGAAACGGCGAGTATTTGGGGGGCTTGGTATGGTACGGTTTCTTTTTCGACGCCGACCCCACGGAAGTGAGTTACGCGCCAAATGGGATGACAGAGGAACAAGCGGAGTCCCTCCAGGTGATTGCGGCACAGACTCTGGCTGAAGAGCCTGAGAACCTGCGGTTGAACCCGTAGTCAGCGGAGATTCCCGCGGATCCCCGGATCCCGCGGGCTCCTTCTCAGTTGGCGCGGCATTCCTGCATCGAAAGCGGGCTCACATGTGGGAATTCCCGCCCGGGCAGATCAGCACCGCTACAGGTAGAGTGATGGAAGATCGGCCCAGGTAACCTCTGGATCTGCGCTGATACGACCGATTTTTTCGTCGAAAGCGCTCCATTGCTCCTCGGTGCAGAGCTCGTAGCTGTGACCCCAGAAGTAGAAAACCCCGCAGCCGGATTTCTTCGCCGCGTCGTAGAGTTCCCAGAAGGACTTGTTGTGGAAGTGACAGTCTGGATGAAGCATCATCGGATCTGCAGGAGGGAAGGACGGGGTCACGTTCTTGGTCGTCCGAGCGTATAGATGTCCGGCCTCGGCAACGACCTGGGCAGTGGCTGCGTCGTGTCCGCCATAGGGGTAGACAAATCCGTGGATCGGATCCTGGAACCAGTCCTGAAGAATTTTTCGTGCGTCGACGACCTCGGTCCGCCAGTCCTCCAGGGGGATTTCGACTGGGCGAGGGTGGGTCATCGAGTGGTTGGCGATTGTGAACCCTTCGTAGACTGACTTCAACTCTGACCGGGCGAGGCGCTGGATGGTTTTATTCCATTTTTCGCTATGGCCACCGCTCCGATTCTCTTTGTGAGTGGTAGGGTTGAGGTTGAAGGAGGCCTTGGCGTTGTGATTGCGGAGAATCTCGATGAGGCGAATGTCATCATTTACACCGTCGTCCCAGCATTGAACTACTTTCATCATGATCTCCTCTTTGTACCAGACCTTCCCGACCCTGAGAAGCGCGAAGGACTCACTAAAGGCGTTTTAGGCGTTCACCGAAAAGAAACTCTAGTTCGAAGAGAATTCGTGGGTCGGGATTAAAGTTCCGTTCCCGTTTGAAATCGATCCCGGGCTCGATCGTTAAGTACATCCACTCTTTCCAAATCTTTTGCCGGTAGGGCATGCGGAGAAGGCCGGCCTCGATTCGGGCCCACGGTTCGGTTTGGGAATACAGGGCAGCGCGGAATCCGATGGTTCGGCGGTTGCTGATGCGATGGTAGAGACTCGCTGCCTGGCCGAATTCGAACCCATCGCTCGTTTCAGATCGAACTACCGCGAGATCGACTTCTACCCAGGAGGCTTCACCGAGAAATCTCCGGAGATCCAACGACGTTTTTTCGCCAAATCCGTCATCTGCTTCATAGGTAAGATACTGGGATACGCGAAATCGCCAGTGCTCACGCTGCCAACTCATTCGTCCCCGGAGTCGAAATTTTGGGACCGGTTCCGGTTTGAAATCCAACCCGGAGTCGAGATCCAGGTCGAAGTTCATCAGATCAATGATTGCGAAGCGAAGGGAAGCGTTTCCACTGTCGTCGGAACCTGGGATTTGTCTCAGCTCATTGCGGCTGAATCCAGTGAGCGGCTCGCTGTCTTCCTGGACGTTTTCGACGATGAGCTTCAGGCGATTTTGTGTTTTGGGGAGATCGATCTTGGCCTTGAAATCAACGCCGGTGCTGACGGATTCTCCATCGATGAACTCGATCTGGGGAGCGATAGCGATATAGCTCTCGCCCTCTTCATCTGCATTGAGGCGTCTGTCCCCAAAGTAGCGATCAAAAGTTTTGGAGCGCTCCTCGCGGTCGGGTGCGATCAAATTGTCGAGGTAGTGATCGAGCCCCTCGGCCACAGTTTCGACCTTGTCAGATATATTTTCGTGAAAGCTATCGACGGTATCGGCAGCGTCTTCCTCCTCTGTAGGCGTTGAAACCTCCGGTGGAACCTCTGCCGGTTGGGAGTAGGCGGTAAGGCTTCCAGCTAGAAGTGCTATGAGTGCAACCCTCAGAATCATACAATTCTTCAGTGATTTAGGCGGCGGGCTTCGGAGCGAGCGTAAAGGTGTTGAATAGTGGCTTCAGTTCCAGCCGGTCCCGATAGAGGGTCATTCCCTCGCGGATCTTCTTCACTTCGGCTTCAGTATATTCCCGTTCGGGGTCGCACCCCAGGAGAACTAACCAGTGCCCGCTCGGATCGGCTCCTTCAAAGGCTACAATTCGCAATTCTTTTTCCCGTTGATCCTTCCAGAATGTCTCGAAGTCTTCGGTGTCGCGAAAGTAGATCCCGTTCACGATAAGGGCGACTCCGGCTTCGTCCTTATAGACTGCGGCAAAGCTGCAAAGTGCCCCCCGCTTGGCCAAAGCTGCCGTTTCCGATCGGTTTGTGATGTATCCGGGATTGCGCTCCATTCCCATTACTTCGAGAATCTCCGCGTCGTCGACGAGGCTGAAGTTTGTCGGGATCTCCTCGGTGGTCGGAGTGAGTAATTCGGGGATTTCCGGAGGAAGGGCCGGGATCTCGTGGAGCGCATCCTCGGCGGCGAGGGACAGCGAGCTGGAGACCGAGAAAAGGATGAGCAGGACACCTCTCAGCCGGCCGATTCCGGATTGGGCGAACTCTGCTAGGAATGTGGTTGGGTTTGATTTCATGGTTTCCAATTGAATTGATGATAAATGGGGGGCGCTCGAGAGACCAATTTCACAGTCATCATTCCAAAGGATGAGATGATACGATTTCCCTAATCGGTGAATTTCGGCTGCAGAAATCGGATCTTTCGATTGAACTGGGAGGAGAACTCCTGTTGGGTATTATCGTGTTTGCTCCGATAAGAATCTCTCTTTTCCTGGTCTTACTATTAGCGGCCTCCAGCCTCGCCGATGCTCGTGGGAGACTGCCGAAAGAGATCGCTGGATTTGATCTTCAGGGGATCAGTATCTATGACGAACCGGGGTTGGGCTTTTCCGCTCGTTATTGGATGGACGAGAAAGAGCAGAAGTTCGACGTCTACCTGTACACCGCGGGAGTCGCGGATTTGGGGAGCGGGGTCAACGATCGGGTAGCTCAGGAATTTAAAAGCCTCTTCGTTCAAATTTCGGAAATGGAGAGACTGGGCTACTATGCGGATGTGACTGACCCGCAGACTGGGAGCGGTACAATCAATCTGGATGGTAGCGACGTCGGATTTCTCTGGGGACGGGTTCAGTTCCGGCAAACGGATAAGGGCAGGGAGGTTACCCATGTGGAGTCTCAGGATATCCGATCTTCGTACGTTTTCATTACCGCCTACCAAGGCCGTTTCCTAAAGGTCCGCTACACTCTTTTATCCGATGACTTAGAGGCGGGGACGGATGCATTTATGGCCATCATGGAGGACTTTGAAAGACGCTTTTCTCAGCCAGAGTTGCCCCTGCCCTGAGGCCTTCAAGTGAATCTAAAGAGCCCCAAATTCATCGTCTTTCTCCTTTTGGTCACGGCGGTCGGTGGTATCGCGCTGTTTGTGTTCGGGAGGAGCCTTTGGTTTCCATTTTACCTGAAAATTCGGGGAGAACGGACTGTGGCTGAGGTTGTGGAAAGGTTGGAGGCTGAGAAAGATGTTGGGAAGGAGCTCGCTGCTTGGGACCGGTTGCTGATCCTCGGTTTTAAGGAAGAGCGGTTTCTGGAGGTCTGGGGGATCAAAGAGAACGGGACACCGCAAAAGATTAAGGAATATCCGTTCAAAGGGTATAGCGGTGAGTTGGGCCCTAAGTTGAGAGAGGGGGACGGCCAGATTCCCGAAGGAATCTATCAGATTGAGTACCTAAACCCAAATAGCCGTTATCATCTCTCGATAAAGCTGAACTATCCGAATGAATTTGATCGGGAAAAAGGCAGATTGGCCGGACGGGATCGCCTCGGGTTCGACATCTTTATTCATGGAAAGACGGTGACGATCGGCTGCATCCCGATTGGGGATAGGGCAATCGAAGAGCTGTTTGTCCTCGTCGCCAATGCGGGAATCGAGAACGTCGACGTAATTCTCTCCCCCTATGACATGAGAGAGGGAGTTCGGGAGATCGACATCGAGGAGATCGATTGGGAAGGGGAGCTCTATGGCGAAATCCGCCGTACGCTCTCTCAGTATCAACTGATGGAACCGGATCGTAAAAATTCGGAAGTGTACTAGAAAGTCGGACGATTCGAGGAACCGGCCGACATCGGATACCCAGTGCGGGTTCTAGGCTTGGATCGATTCATTCGGCCGACGGGGCCGAACTTGGGGGATGGTGCCAAGGGGGAGATTTGAACTCCCGACCAAAGGCTTATGAGTCCTCTGCTCTACCACTGAGCTACCCTGGCGGAAAACGTTCTAGAAAATAGCTTGAGCCGGTGGGGTCAAGTCTTCACTGGAAAAGTTTTCGAAATTTTCTTCGATCAATTTCAATTGAGGTGAACGTGTTCTTGCCTCGGTCGTAGCGTTTTGACAACCTGAGAGGTTTTACTTCATGGACGCACCGAAAATCAGTATTTACGACACGACTCTCCGCGATGGGAGTCAGGGTGAGGGCATTTCTTTCTCAGTGAACGGCAAGATCCGGGTCGCTCAGAAGCTGGACCAGTTCGGTGTCGACTATATCGAGGCTGGCTGGCCCGGGTCGAATCCGCGGGATTTAGCCTTTTTTGAGGAGGCAAAAGGTTTGTCGCTCAAGCACGCCAAGATTGCGGCGTTTGGCTCGACTCGACGAGCGAATGTAGACGTGGCAGAAGATCCGCAGCTTCGCCTGCTTTTGGAT
This sequence comes from Opitutia bacterium UBA4506, assembly GCA_002388665.1. Classification (GTDB taxonomy): domain Bacteria; phylum Verrucomicrobiota; class Verrucomicrobiia; order Opitutales; family Puniceicoccaceae; genus Puniceicoccus. The sequence goes on from DGMY01000082.1 coordinate 37,390, forward strand.
GCTGAAACTCCCGTCGTCACGATTTTCGGGAAGACGTGGCTATTGCACGTGGAAAAGGTGATCCGGACGACAGGTGCGGAAAATTTGCTCATGATTGAGGAGTCGGTCCGCTTCCTGGGCGAACAGGGCCGTGAGGTGATCTACGATGCGGAGCATTTTTTCGATGGCTACAAGGACAATCCCGAGTTTGCTATTGATACTCTCCGGTCCGCGTCGCGGGGCGGGGCGGAGTACCTGGTTCTCTGCGATACCAACGGTGGGACTCAGGTCCACGAGATTGAAGAGATCGTTGCCAACGTACGCAGACTTTTGCCGGAGAACCGTATTGGGATGCACTGCCACAATGATTGTGGTCTGGGCGTTGCTTTGAGCCTGGCAGGTGTGCGCGCCGGCGCGCTGCAGGTCCAGGGAACGGTCAACGGTTACGGAGAGCGCAATGGGAATGCGAATCTCACTTCTATCATCCCGAATCTTTCGTTGAAGTTTGGCCGCGAGATGAATTGCTCCGGCAATCTGAAAAAGCTGCGTGACCTTTCGCTGTATATTGACGACATGGCGAATCAGCATCCGGACATCCGCGCTCCCTATGTCGGTGCGAGCGCGTTTGCCCACAAGGGTGGAGTCCATGCCGATGCCGCATCAAAGGTCGCTCGGAGCTATGAACATATTGATCCCGCCTTGGTTGGGAATCGCTCCCGGGTGCTTGTGTCGGATATGTCGGGCCGGAGTAGCATTATGATGAAGGCCCGCGAAATGGGAGTCGATCTCGAGGCGCGTTCTCCGGAGTTGAAGACTTTCCTCCAAGAGTTGAAAGATCTGGAATTCCGTGGCTACGAATACGAGTCGGCCGACGCGTCTTTCAAGTTGCTGTTGGACAAGTTCCTCCACGGACGGAAGGACCGGATCAAGCTCAAGGGGTATCGCGCCATGATCTCAGAAGAGGTTCATTCCGAGCGTGAACTCTATTCCGAAGCGACGGTCAAGATCTCGGTCGACGACAACGAGAATCACACCGTGGCAGAAGCCCGTGGACCTGTCGGTGCCTTGGATCACGCGCTGCGCAAAGCGCTCGAACCCTCTTATCCTTTTGTGGCAGATATGCGCCTGATTGATTTCAAGGTCCGCATCGTTGATAGCAAAGAAGGAACCGACGCCCAGATCAGAGTGCAGGTTGAGTCCACCGATGGCCATCGCTCCTGGGGAACGGTCGGCGCCTCGGAGAATATCATCGAAGCGTGCTGGGAAGCCCTGAAGGACGCGTATGAGTTCAAGATCCTGCTCGAGGAAGACGGTGGTTCTGCCGTTGAGAAAGCCTCTCGCCGCGTTGCTGTCGAAAGCTAATCCCAAGCGACTCAAAGAATATGGAGTTTCTCCTGCACAACACCGCATCGGGCGAGCGTGACCCGATTCAAGCAAGCGATGGAAAAACGGTACGTTTCTATTGCTGTGGTCCTACGGTTTATGGTCCCGCTCATATCGGAAATTTTCGAACGTTTTTGATTCAGGACCTGTTTCGTCGAGTCTGTGAGGCGTCGGGTTTGAAAACGACCCACGTCCGAAACGTCACCGATGTCGATGACAAGACCATCCGCGAGTCGATGGCTCAAGGTATGGCACTTCGCGAATTTACGGCCAGTTGGCAGGAGAAGTTTGAGAAAGATTGTGCCGAATTGAATCTTCTTGCTCCTCATCACTCTCCGTCGGCAGTTGATCACATCGATGAGCAGATTCGATTGATCGAGCAGCTGATGGAGAAAGGGCACGCCTATCAAGGAAATGATGGATCGGTCTATTTTCGAGTAAGCTCATTTGACCGCTATGGGGAACTGGCTCACATTCGCCGGGACGCACAAAAAGAAAACGCGGACGGTCGCATCAATTCGGATGACGAATACAGCAAGGATGATGTAGCTGATTTTGCGCTCTGGAAATCCCGGAAGGAGGAGGATGGCGCGAATTACTGGGAGAGTCCCTGGGGAGACGGACGTCCGGGTTGGCATATCGAGTGTAGTGCGATGAGCATGCGGTACCTCGGGCCTTCGATTGATGTTCATGGAGGAGGAGTTGATCTCACCTTTCCGCATCATGAGAACGAAATTGCCCAGAGTGAAGCTGCGACCGGTGAACGGTTCGTCCGTCACTGGTTTCATTCGGCTCACTTGATGGTTGAAGGCCGGAAGATGAGTAAGAGCTTGGGGAACCTCTATACATTGGCCGACCTGAAAGAAAAAGGGTATCAGCCAGAAGAAGTTCGATGGGCTCTGCTCTCCGGGCACTACCGAAAGACTCTGAACTTCACTTTCGATTCGCTGAAGGCTGCGCAAAAGGCGTTGGGGCGTATTGGTGATCTGGTCGAAAAGCTGGATCTACAAGCCGAAGACATTGATGATCTGGCGCCAGACCAACTCGAGGGGGATTTTCGGTCAGCATGGGAGTCGCTTTTGACCGACCTCAATGTGCCACAGGCTTTAGGCTTCCTGATGAAGGAGATTTCCCGTGGTGAGAAGAGTGCTGGATCGCTGTCCAAGGATGAAGCAGTGCGTTGGTTCGCATCTTGTCGAGCACTTTTGAATACGATTGGTGTCAACTTGGAGGCGTGGCTCTCGCGCCGCGTGAGTGAAGAAGATACCGCAGCCTCGGCTCCAGAGGAAATTTCCAAAATGGCAGAAGCCAGGTGGGCCGCGAAGAAAGAGAAGGATTTTGCTGAGGCTGATCGCTTGCGGAATGAAATTTCGGAAGCAGGCTGGTTGGTCAAGGACACTCCAGACGGGTTTGAATTAACCCCTGTGAGCTAGTCCCATTGCGTCAGTTCGGTCGGATTCCGACGACGGGCGGAGCCGTTGTTCGGGTGTACCGCATCTTTCCTTTTCGGATATCAATTCGCGAAGCGCCCGGTGAAAATTACTTCTTCTTTTTGCGGCGTTTGGGCTTCTGATTTGGATTCTTTGATCCCTTTGCTTTTTTGCCGAGGCGCACTCCGGCGGCGGGCCGCCGGGCTCGGGTCAAGGCGTCAATTCCGTGTTTCTCCAGAGTCTCTTTATTGATCCGTTCCATTTCGGCCACTGAAGGGAAACCGTCATCGGTACTATCTTCCGGGAAATCGGTTTTGGAGAGGCGAATGGGAGCGGCGGGTTGAGATTCCGCTGGTGCAGGGGGGGCCGCTGTCGAAGTAGCCTTTTTCTTCCCAGGCTTGCGGCCGGGTTTTCTTTTGGGTTTGGCGGCTGGCGGATCGGCGTCCGGGTTGAAGGTTACCTTCTCGGGGTACGCTCTACGGTAGACTTCATGGGCGTTGGCGATGCGCACATGCTTGTTCAGTTTCCGAGCGATGGCGTGCTTGACCAATCGCAACGTCCACTGGTCGGCATCTTCGTCAATGTCCCTGGGGGTGTGACTGAGAAGCCACTCGGTAAAACTCGCTTTCTCATTGGGAGACAAGACGTCGTTTTCCTTCACGCGGCCTCGACCGGCCGTTTGGAAAATAGAATCCCCGTCCCTTTGGTATTTTTTCCAAATGAGCGAAATTGCCTGCCGGGTTACCCCTAGTTCTTTGGCAATGGCTACCTGAGTCTCGCCGTTCTGAATTCGTTCGATGATGGCGCGTTTGCGTTCGCCTGACTTCGTCGTGTTCATGTTTCGTTCTACGATTTCGATTTCCGAATGGATTGCTCCCACTTCTCAGTAAACGAGTAGATCAAGCTGACGCCAAAACCTGTCGCTCCTGAACCACGATACTTTTTCGGGATCGCCGTCATTGCGGGGCCCGCAATATCGAGGTGGATATGTGGGATGTCTTTCGTCCATCGGGCGAGAAAGGATGCCGCAGTTGAGGCACCGCCCCAGCGGGTCTTTCCAAGGTTTCGCACATCGGCGACCTTGCTCTCGATTTGCTCGTCAAATTCCTCGCAGAACGGTAGAGGCCAGACGGGTTGACCGGTGGCCTTTCCACAGTCCTGAAGCATTTGGGAGAGTTCGGGGTCCTTGCAAAACAGGCCGGCTCTCTCTTCGCCAAGGGCGACCACACAGGCTCCCGTCAGTGTGGCCAGATCGATTACGAGGTCAGGTTTCACCCGTTCGCGGACATACCCCAGTGCGTCGGCCAGAACGATCCGGCCCTCCGCATCCGTATTGGCCACTTCAACGGTTTGGCCATCGAAAGTGCGGACGATATCCCCAGGGCGGTAGGCTCCCGAGCCCGTCATGTTCTCGGCGGATGCAAGGATGCCGATAACATTGCACGATGGCTTGAGCTCGGCGACGGCTTGCATGATTCCCAGGACCGAACAACCGCCCATCTTGTCGAACTTCATCTCGTCCATGCTCTCGGCATTTTTTAGACAAATCCCACCGGAATCGAAGGTAATGGCTTTGCCGACGACGACCAACGTCGGGGCGTTTTTGTCTTCGACCGTATAGTCGAGTCGGATCAGTCGTGGTTCATTGACTGAGCCGCCGCCGACTGCGAGTAGCCCGCCGAATCCGTCCCGTTCCAGTCCACCCTTTGTCCAGATCCGGCATTTCAGTTCGTATTCCTGAGCAAGGTTGCGGGCCTCCACCGAGAGGGAGTCCGGTGTCATCACATTACCGGGGAGATTCCCGAGATGCCGCACGAGGTTCGTGGCTCGACCCAATGCGATCCCCCGTGCGATCTGGGCGCGGGTCATTTTGATGAACTTTTTCGGACCGACCAGGCTGACTTTGATCGTCGACTTCTCCCGTTTCGAGCTCTGGTACTCGTCGAACTCGTACGAACCGACGATCAGACCGTCTGCGATCGCCGCCGTGTACTGTTCGAAAGCACTTACGTCGATGACCAGCTCTTTGGTTCCGATCTCCATCGCCTTGCGAATCGCTTGTCCAGCGGCCTTGCGGAACGTGTGCTCATGAAGATTTTCCTTCGACCCGATACCGATATAAATCTCGCGGCGATCGGTAGAGTGGAAAAGGACCGAGCTATCGATCTCTCCGTCGAATTCCTCGGGCAGGAAAGGCCGGGGAATAAACTCTCCCTTTGCCGAGAAGAGGACGAGGTCTGCAGTTGCAGGGGCGGAATCGCTGGGTTTAATTTGGATCCGTTCGGACATGGGAGATAAATTGATAGAAGGTGGGTCGAAAGACAACGAGGGAACTGACTGGGAGGCGAGATACCGGGAAAAAAATAGTCCCTGGGATCACGGTGTACCGGCGCCGTCAGTGTCCGAAGCGATCAAATTTTTTGGGAAAGGCAAGAGAATCTTGGTTCCCGGATGCGGGTTCGGTCACGATGCCATCGCTCTGGCGTCCGCAGGCAACGATGTGGAGGGGTGGGATATCGCCCCGACGGCCTTGGAGCGCGCCCGAATTCTAGGGAGGGGCAAGACCGTTTCTTTCCATCAAAAGAACGTCCTCAATGGGTCGCATGAAGGGAATCAGTTCGACGCGATTTTCGAGCACACCTTCCTCTGTGCGATTGGTCCTGATCACTGGAAGCAAGCAGTAGAGCAGTTCGCGAATTTATTGCGTCCAGGAGGACTGTTCTTCGCGATTTTGTTTACCAATCTGAACGAGGATTCACCTCCGCCGTGGGGAATCGGAACTGAAAGAGCCCGCGAGTTGTTCGACCCCTATTTTGAGGTGTTGGAGATCAGAGAACCCAAATGTTCATTTGAACGACGGGTCGGTGAGGAAACTCTCTGGCAACTCCGATTGAAGTAGAGACAGAGCACGGAGAGATTTTTGACAGGTTTGGCACAGTATATAGGCAGATTTGTCTACCGACAGTAGTTGATCTTTGGGTAGTGTTTGGTTTGCTTCAGTTCAATCCATGATCCAGGCCAGCAAAATCATTTCCGGCGGCGCGTGTCCGCTCACAATTCTCCTGTTATTCCTTGGCGTTGGCTGGGGTTGTGGTCCGGGAGATAAAGGGGCTGGGAAGGAGCGGGCACCGGCTCCCATTGAGGTCGCACCTGTCGAGATCGGGCGTATCGAATTGCGCCGCCAACTGAGCGGAAGCCTGAGTCCTTCCGCGGATTTCTATGCTGCTGCGAGGATCAGTGGTCAGGTAAAGGAGTTGCGGGTACGGGTCTCGGATCCAGTTCAGCGGGGAGACATTATCGCGGTTTTAGACGATGCTGAGCCGATTCAAGCAGTGCGCCAATCCGAGGCAAATTTGCTGGTGGCCAAAGCGAATTTGAGTGAAGCCGAAGCCCGCATGGAGATAGCGGGCAAGGAGAGCGAACGGGTGCGGAAGTTGCGAGAGAGGGGCATCGCTTCAGAGTCGCAAGTCGATACCGCCCGGGCGGAGGAGCTTTCGGCGACTGCAGGGCTGGCCGTCGCCGAAGCCCAGATTGCCCGCGCAGAGGCGGAGTTGGAATCTGCACGAATTGCCCTGAGCGATTCTTTGGTGAAAGCTGAATGGTCGGGGGGCGGCGGTGAGCGCGTCATCGCCGAACGGTTGGTCGACGAAGGCGATGCGGTCGGAGTGAATGATCCGATCTTCCGCGTGGTCGACCTCAGTCCCTTAACTGGAGTTGTGCGCGTTACAGAGAAAGACTACCCGTACATTTCGGCTGGCGATCCGATCGAGGTGCGCACGGATGCGTTTCCGGATGAAATTTTTGCAGGAGTGGTCACCCGGATCGCCCCGGTCTTTTCCGAGGCGTCCCGACAGGCGAGAGTCGAATTTGAAGTGGAGAATGCCGACCACCGATTGAAGCCCGGCATGTTTGTTCGTGCCGCTATGGTCCTTTCTGTAGTTGAGAATGCCACAATCGTTCCTGATCTCTCCATCGTACGGCGGGACGACGAAAACGGAGTGTTTTTATTGGCCGAAGATCGCTCGACGGTACGCTGGCAACCAGTTGAGGTGGGAATCCGGCAGGGGCATCGGGTCGAGGTCCGGGGCGATGGAATCACGGGTGAGGTGGTCACCCTGGGGCAGCAACTTGTGAATGACGGTTCAAAGGTTCGTGTAACGGATCTCGAGGAAGTGGGAGTAGCTCAGTGAGCTTGCCGAGGTTTAGTGTCCGCCGTCCGGTTTTCACCACGATGGCATGTCTCATTGTGGTAGTCCTCGGTCTGGTTTCGTTGCGGCAAATCAAGATCGATTTACTGCCGAGTATTGAATTGCCCACGGTCAGCGTGCGCACTTCATTTGAGGGCGCCAGTCCGGAGGTGATGGAGCGCTCAATCACGCAGATCGTGGAGGAGATTATCGCCACGACCCCAGGCGTAGAAGAGATTTCGTCCACCTCTAGCGAAGGAGACAGCCGGGTCAATGTGACGTTTGGCTGGGGCATGGATGTGGACCAGGCAGCGCTCGATCTACAATCGGCGTTGGAAGACGAGGTGAGCGAGTTGCCCGACGATATTGTCAGGCCGAGAGTCAGCAAGTTCGATATTGATTCGTTTCCGGTCGTTCTCATTGGGATCTCGAGCCAGTTGGATCCCGTCGAATTGACCCAGCTGGTCGAAGATCAGTTGCGCCACCGATTCACTCGAATCTCGGGTGTGGCCCAAGCGGATATTTGGGGAGGGTTCGACCGTGAGATTCGGGTAGAGGTCGACCCGGATCGAATGCGGGCGATGGGCATTTCTCTCTCCTCGGTTCTCGAGGCGATCGAGCGGTCCAATTTAGACCTGCCAGCGGGGAAAATCGAGGAGGGTCGTTACGAAGTGACGTTGCGCGCTCCTGCTGAATTTCGGGACCTGGATGAGATCCGGGAAACGGTCGTAGGAATTCCCGATGGTGGGTTCGTTCGGATCGGGCAGATCGCAGACGTCAAAGACACGTTTACCAAGCTGACCCGAAACATCCGGATCAACGGCGAACGGGGTATGCGGATAGCGATCCGGAAGAAGGCCGGATCGAATACCGTGGAGGTTGCGCAAAGAATTCTGGCCGAGATCGACGAGATCAATGAGTCCTTTCCGCAGATCAAGGTCGTGCCTGTGATCAACCAAGGGAATTTTATCCAGCGCTCCATCGAGAATGTTGGCCGGTCTGTTCTGTATGGCGGGGGCCTGGCTGTTCTCGTATTGCTATTTTTTCTGCGAAATCTGCGCAGTACCATTATCATCTCACTCGCAATTCCCATCTCGATTCTCGCTACCTTCGCGATGATCTATTTCCTGGGTTTTACGATCAATTTGATGACGCTGGGCGGGCTCGCTCTCGGAGTGGGGATGATGGTGGACAGCTCGATTGTCGTACTGGAAAACATATTCCGGCGCCGGGAAGAGAATGGAGAGACGCGGATGGTTGCCGCGGAAGAAGGTACCGTGGAGGTCGCATCAGCGATTGTCGCGAGTACGATCACTACGTTGGTTATCTTTCTCCCGGTTGTCTTCGTACAGGGTGTTTCGGGGGTGCTCTTTCGAGATCTGGCATCGGTAATTGTATTCTCCCTATTGTGCTCGCTTCTAGTTTCGCTGAGTTTGGTCCCAATGCTGTCCTCTCGGTTTCTGAGAAGTCGGGAGAAGGAAGAGGCGTCCAAGGGAGGTTTGGCGTCGCGGGCAGTAGAGTTTTCTGAGCGCGGATTCCGGTGGTTGGAGAATCATTACAAGAGTGGATTGAGGTCCGCTTTGAGCCGCCGATGGGGGGTATTGTTTGTCTCCTCTGCCATGCTGGCGGCGTCCCTTTTATTGGTGCCTTATCTCGGATCAGAGTTTTTGCCGCCCAGCGATGAAGGAGAGGTTCGGGTGACCGGAAAGATGGAGGTGGGAACCAGATTGGACCTTGTCAACGAACAGACGGAGAAGATCGAAGCAATCGTAATGGAGGCAGTGCCCGAGAAGGTATCTTCGGTGGTCAGCGTGCGCGACGGCGAGGGTGAGATTCGTATTTCGCTAACTCCTGCGGGGCAGAGGACTCGGTCCAATATCGAGATCGCAGAAGATATTCGTGAGCGACTGGACGGGAAGGTTCCCGGGATGGAGATTCGGACGAGAGCGCCCCAGGGGCAGTTTCTTCTCGACCGACTTTTGGGAGGGGACGAAGGACTCACCGTGGAAATACGGGGTTATGATTTTCAGGTCCTCGCCGCATTGGGAAAGGCTGTTGAAGCAGCCGTTCAGGATGTTCCCGGCATCACGGATGTAACCCGCAGTATTACCGAGGGGATTCCTCAGCAGGAGATTCGGATCGATCGGGAGCGGGTCGCGGATCTGGGGCTTAGTGTGGAGGATGTCGCCCGATTGATCGAGACTGCCATAGCCGGGTCGGATGCCGGCGAATTCCGAAAAGAAGGGAATTCCTTCCGGATTTTTGTCCAATTGAAGGACGCTGAGCGACGCAGTATCGAGGAAGTGTTGGACCTGACACTGGCTACTCCCGCCGCTGGCGAGGTGGCACTGCGCAACCTTGTGACCACCGTTTCAAATCGGGGTCCTCAGGAAATAACGCGCAAGGATCAACAGCGGATCGCTCGAGTCAGTCTGAACATAGCGGGAGCTGATCTTGGTTCGGTCGCTGCGATGGTGGAGGAGCGGCTTTCCTCCATACCGTTGCCTACCGGTTATGATCTCAAGGTGTCCGGGAGTTTTGAGGAGCAGCAGAAGTCGTTCCGTGAATTGGTCGTCGCGTTGCTGTTGGCCGTTCTTCTGGTGTATATGGTTTTGGCCTGCCAATACGAGTCATTCCGAAATCCACTGGTCGTCATGTTTTCCGTCCCGATGGCTGCGATCGGCGTTGTCCTGACATTGTATTTGACCGACACAACCTTGAATCTCCAATCGGCGATCGGCTGTATCATGTTGGGAGGGATCGTCGTGAATAACGCAATTCTTCTCGTTGACCAAGCCGGCCAATTGCAGGTTGGCGGTATGCCGGTGAACGTAGCGGTGATCGAGGCGGGACGCAGGCGGTTGCGGCCCATTTTGATGACGAGCTGCACGACGGTGCTCGGTCTTTTGCCGTTGGCGTTGGGGATCGGTGAGGGGGCTGATGCGCAGGCGCCTCTGGCGAGGGCCGTTGTCGGTGGTCTGGTCGGATCTACCCTGATTACGCTCTTCCTTGTTCCGGCTGTCTATTCACTCTTTCACAAGGGAGGGAAAGAGGTATGAAGAAAGTAGTTTCAAATGTGATCCCGTGGAGGGTGTTGACGCTCCTTTCGGTCTTAGTCGGGCTTTTGTTCGGTTGCTCCTCGGTCGATCAATGGGAGGTTTTTACGCCCGATTACGAGAAGACGTTGGAGCGTGAGAAAGAGGAAGAGAAGCCGGTCGAGACCGATGATTGGGTCGCGCCGCAGGAACTTCCGAGTATGACCGAAGAAGCTGGGGTGAAGACCTATCAAGTTTCGGTCGAAGAGGCTGTTTTCTTGTCTCTGCGAAACAATCCCGAACTGCGGGTGCAGACGCTCAACCCAGTGATCGCGGGGGCATTTGTTGAGATTGAGAGAGGAGTGTTCGATCCCACCGTTTTTGCGTTGTTCGAGAACCGCGAGGAGAACCTCTTGGAAACCTCGCGTTCAACGAGTGAAGAATTTTCCGTCGAAGGAAGCGAACGGGTAGCGGAAGTCGGGATTCGGCAGGAACTGCCGACGGGGACCGAGGTCGAGCTCTCTGCTGAGCAATCCCGGTCCGCCTCTGACCGCACTCCCGAGCAACAGGAGGCTCGGATCGGGTTAACGGTGACCCAGTCATTGCTTCAGGGGTTCGGCCCCGTAGTCAACCTCGCCTCAATACGATTGGCGGAGTGGGATACTCTCATCAGTCAGTATGAGTTGCGTGGATACGGGGAGTCTCTTGTTGCGCAGGTAGAGATTGCCTATTGGCAGTGGGTGCTGGCACGGGAAGAGATCGAGATTTTTGAACGTTCTTTCGCGGTAGCCGAACAACAGCGCGATGAGATCGAGCAGCGAATCGAAGTGGGCGCTCTTCCAGAGAATGATGCCGCAGCTGTACGGGCAGAGGTGGCTCTACGCCAACAGGACCTGATTAATGCGCAAAGTGCCCTCGAGGAGTCGAGGCTTCGTTTGGCCCGGCTCATTCTTCCGGACGGCTTTGTGTTCGATGGTGGTGAAGTGTTGCCCACCTCGGAACCGCAGTTGACCGAGCCCCCGCCGCTGGAGGATATTCATGAGAGGGTCGAGCTGGCCTTGGCCAGTCGTCCGGATCTACGGGAGTCGGAGTTGCGTTTGGATCAGGCTCGCCTTGAAACGGTGGTCACCCAGAACGGACTCCTTCCTCGGCTCGATTTCTTCCTGGCTCTGGGGAAAACTGGTTACGCGGGGAGCTTTACGGATTCATTCAAGAATCTTGACGGGGATAATTATGATTGGACCATCGGCGCGGAGTTTGAGTATGCGTTGGGGAACCGTGTCAGTCGTGGGGAGCGCCTTGCTGCCCGTGCGAGTCGCGATCAAGCCCTCCAGTCGATCCGCAACCTCAGGCGAGTGATTCGGACCGACGTTTTATTGGCTGCCAATGAGCTCGAACGGGTGCGCCGACAGATCGGTGCGACCGCCGCCACGGTGGCGCTTCAAAATCTGTCTGTTCAAGCCGAGAAGGATCGTCTGGAGTTTGGGGCGGGGACTTCGCTTCAATTGGCTCAAGTTCAGCGAGACTTGCTGGAGGCAGAGATCGAGCAGGTGCGTGCGATCGTGCAGTATCGCATTGCTCAGGTGGAACTCTATCTGGCGGAAGGGTCTCTGTTGGAACGTCGCGGAATCACTCTGACTCCTTCTGCGTTCGCTCAATCGGTGCAATGACCTTCGGGCCCTTGGCAAGCGACAGCGTGTCAGGGGCTGTCGCCGTCGGTTGGGACGCACTTTGAATCTCTGTCGATCCAATCGACTCACTGTCGCTGGTGTTCTTGCAGAAGTATCTCGATGGCTGCGCTTCACCGTTTATGCGGGGTGGGATCGGCTGGGTTGCTTTTGGAGTGCTAGACCGTTCGAGAGTAGAGATTGTCGACATCCTGGAGGTCTCTGTCGAAGCACATGGCGATGTTTCGGAGGAAGAATCGACCGAGCTCCAGTACTTTGATTTTTGAACCGTCATCGTGGATCAAGGAATCGGCGGCCAGTTCCTCAAGTCTCTCCTCGATCCCGACAAAGAATTCATTGAAATTAATTTCCCACCGTCTACTGAATAAATTGCGATCGATCTCCAGGTTGCACATGAGCTGATGAATGGCGTCCCGGCAGATTTGATCCTCACGCGTCAGTTCGCAGCCTTTCTCGATGGGGAGCCTTCCCTGCTCCAAGGCCGATTTGTAGGAGAGGAGGTCCTTGTAGTTTTGCCGGTAAGATGTATCGGTCTGAGATATCGATGAGATTCCAAACGCAGCGATCTCAAGCCCTGCCAGCGTACTGTATCCCTGGAAGTTGCGCTGGAGTGACTTTTTCTTTTGGGCGATGACAAGTTCATCATCGGGCTTAGCGAAATGGTCCATTCCGATGTACTGGTATCCTCTCGACGTGAGCGTGCTGACGATGAGGCGGAGTAGCTCAATTTTCTCATTTGCGGTGGGTAGGCCAGCCCGTTCGAGCATCTTCTGGGCGGGTTTAATCCATGGCACATGGGCGTAGCTGAAAACGGCCAGTCGGTCGGGATTCAGGGCGAGTACGCTTTCGAGGGTTCTACGAAACGAATCTACAGTCTGCCCAGGGAGGCCGTAGATCAGATCGACGTTGACCGATTCAAATTCATATTTGCGGAGCCACTCCATCGTATCCTGGTTGGCTTTGGGCGATTGAATGCGGTGGATCGATTTTTGGACAGTGGGATCTACGTCTTGAATGCCGAAGGAGGCCCGCCTTACCCCAATCGAAGCAAACGCTTTCACTTGTTCCTCACTCAGGTGGGCAGGCGCTAGCTCGACAGAGCATTCGGCGTCGTCGGAGAATGAGAAATGCTCATGGATCGAATGCCCCAATCGGCAGATCTCCTCCGGCGGAAAGAAGTTTGGTGTGCCACCGCCAAAATGAAGTTGTCGAACCTTTCGGTCGGGTTGAATGAAATGGTTGTAGAGATCCATCTCCCGGTCGAGGAGAGCCCGATAGCCTGCCACCTGACTTCGGTCTTTTGTGATGATGGTGTTGCAACCGCAGAACCAGCAGAGAGTTTCGCAGAACGGCAAGTGGAAGTAGAGCGAGAGTGGATCTTTGGATTCGTAGGTAGACGTCAGTATGCTGCTAGGATCATCTACTTCCGTAAAATGGACCGCGGTCGGGTAGGAGGTGTAGCGAGGTCCGGGTCGGTTGTATTTTTCGATTAGATTGGCGGGAATATTCATCGTCTCGTTGTGGTATGTAGATCGAAGGCGGGACAGGAATGATCGCTATCGGGCAACCGTTTCGTGAGGGATCCCGTAGAGTGGGATGATCATGGATGCAATGGAACTGAGGGGCATCAGGACCGCCGCCAGGAGTGGGTGCATCGCGCCGGCAAGGCATAGCGTTATAGCGATCAAATTGTAGAGGATCGCGAGGGAAAAGATGGAGATGACAATTCGGTGACGCCGACGCGCGAGTTCCATCAGGGCCGGAAGACAGGAAAGACTTCGGCCGAAGAAAAAGTAATCGGTCGTCGCCTCCAGAATACTCCGATCGACTATAGGGGTTCCACGGCAGATTGCCTGGTCGAAGGCCAATCGGTCGTTGGCTCCATCGCCGATCATCATGGCCGACTTCCCCGCGTGCTCATCGATCCAAGCGGCCTTTTGGTCGGGTGAACAGCGAGAGCGTACCCAAGGGGAGTCGATTCCGAGTTCTGCGGCGATCCGGTCGACATTGGCGGATGCGTCACCACTTAGAATCGCGACTTTGTAGTCCATCGACTGGAGGCGTTGGATCGTTCGCCTCGTGTTGTCCCGCAAATCCTCTTCGAACTGGAAGGAGGTGATGATATCGCCGTTTCGGGCGAGCGCGGTTTCTGAATCGTTTTTTGGGGAGGGCGAAGGACTCGGCGCGCCGTTCTCCCAGTCCGGTTTTCCCAGACTCCAACGATCCCCGTTTTCCGATTGATAGAATACGCCGCGCCCCACGGTTTCCTGAATCGATCTTGAGATCCCTTCTTCCTCGAGGTGAGGGTGCCGAAGCAATAGCTCCATTCGAATCGAGCGCGCCTTGGGGTGAAGATTCTTTTCTACGAGTGAATGGAGCGCGTGTAGGGAGTCCGCATCAAGACTGTTGAAACTCTCGGGATTAATGAGTCGGGGTGTATCCAGGGTTAGGGTTCCCGTTTTGTCAAAGACGATCGTTCGAACGCTCCGCAAGCGCTCCCAGATCGAATGATTGCGGATGAAAAGCCCGAGCCTGCGAAGCCTCGACTGGCACATCTCGTTTGTCATGGGCAGAGCGATACCCAAGGCGCAGGGGCAGGATACGATCAGCACCGATATCAAAACCTGGAGGGATCGCATGAAGCTGCCGCTGAGAAAGTACCAGATGGCCCCGCCAGTTAAAGCGAAGGCGAGTACGAGGGCGATATAGACAGAGATGACTCGTTGGAGTTTCCGGGATTGGAAAGCCGCCTCTCCCGGTGCGAGAAGCCGTGCCAGTAGGCTCTCTGCCCAAGGTTCATCCGCCGTCATCGGAACTGCGGAAAGGCCGACGTTGATGGCGCCTGCTGGTGCGAGTTGCTGAGGGCCCCAGGTAACGGGGTCCGGTTCTCCGTTGATCCATTCAAGGCTGAATGATGCTTCATTGTGGACTCTCGCACTCACCGGATTGATCTCTCCGGGTTTCACTAAGTATTCGTCGCCGCGACGGACGTTCTCTACCGCCTTGGGCGAGCCATCTTCTGGACCGCCATAGAGGGTGACGTATTGATTCTCGGGGCGTCGCCGATTCAAATGGCTTTGGTTTTTCTCAAGTGCGAATTCCTGCAACCATCGTCCGCATAACATCAAAAAGACGAAGGTCGCTACGAAATCGAAGTAGATCAGGTCGCTTGCCCCATTCAGCCAACCGATGAGGGAACCGAGATAGGCGACGATAAGGCCGAGGGCGACCGGGAAATCAATAGACAGGGCTCTGTGCCGAAGTGTCTGAATGGTTCTCTCGAAGAAGTAGCTTCCTCCGATGAGAAAACTAAATGTCGCGAACATTGCGGAGAGGATCGAGAAAATGGGGTAGAGGAAATAGTCGGACGACATCCCCAGGTATGTCGGGAGTGTGAACAACATCGTGTTCAATAGTAAAAAACCGCAGACTCCAATGCGTTGGGAAAGTATACTGGATTTCGTTGATTGACTCTGTCCTCCGGTATCAGGAACCAGTTCATAGCCCAGTTTTTGCAATTCCTCGGCGAATCGAATCGCATCAAACTTTCCCCGATTCCAGTAGACTCGCACGGAACCCCGACTGGTATCAATTGCAATGGATTGAGTCCCGCCTTGTGCTTGGAAAACGGCCTCAATGAGCCAGACACAACCGAGGCAAGAAATTCCCCGCACCCCGAAACTACTCTCGCAGTCCTTCGAAGAATGGTGCCCCTCAATGCGATCAACCTCATCGGCGATCCACGTAAAATCCGCTCGCTGGAATGCCTTCGATCCGATTGGGGGAGTGGGCTTCGTCCCTTTTAGGTCATAGAATCGAGTGAAACCGACGTCATGTAAAAGGCGGTACACGTATTCGCAGCCCTGGCAGCAAAAACGCTCGTTGGATTTGGGTTCAAACGGGGAATGGCAATGGTCGCAGGTCGTCTGTGATTTCGTAGGCATAGCGCCGCGATTAGGGCGAATCCGATTTGCCGGTGGGGAGCGATGGCGGTAATTGCTCAGGTGATGTTGATTGCGCGATTACAATGATCGTCACCCATGCTGCGATCAGGAGAACGAATGCGAACGTTACCGGAAGCCAGAGCGAAAAATTGAAGGATTTCGTTTTTCGTTTGTCACTCATGATTCTGAAAAAACCGTGGGTCTGGACCGAGGAATTCTGTCTCCCGGACGCTGAGGATCGTTCCATCGGGAGAGACCAGCTCGATCCTCACAGGGAATTTCCCGGGAAAGGCATCTTGATCGATACTGACGACCAGTGGTTGGACAACTTCACTCATCGGCTCCACCTCGATATTCGTGCCTCCGTCTGTCCGGATGTTGAGATCGGCAGCGCTGGCTCTCAGTTGGAAGATTTTTGATTGAGTGGCCTTATTGATGATGCGGACCATGTATTGATTTCGTACTCCTGAATCGGAGACGAAAAACGGTGAGCCCGTCATCCGGACCACGTTCATATTCGCACTCTTTAGCCTGCTGGCCGAGAACGTCATCGCCACAAAACCCAGTAAGAGCAGGATCCCGTAGAGAAAAATACGCGGTCTTAAAACTCGCTTCGCTTTTCCCGTGAGCCCGTTGAACGAGTCGTAGCGGACCAGGCCGGGTTCACGTCCCAGTTTCCCCATGATATCATTGCAGGCATCGATACAATTGGCGCAACCGATGCACTCGATCTGCAAACCTTGGCGAATATCAATCCCAGTCGGGCAGACCTCTACACATCGCCTGCAATTGATGCAGTCGCCGATCCCCGATTTCTTTGCCGGGCCTCTCGGTTCACCGCGCGCTTCGTCATAACCAATGATTACGGAATCATCATCGATAAGAGCCGATTGGAGCCGTCCGTATGGGCAGATGACCAGGCAGAGTTGCTCGCGGAACCAGGAAAAGTTGAAATAGATGACCCCGGTCGCAGCGAGGACGAAGAGAAATAGGCTCCAGTGCTCGAGGGGGTTGTGGGTGATCATCCCGTAGAGACTGGGCAGTGAGACGAAGTACGAGAGAAAAATATTGGCGATCAGTAACGACACCAAGAGAAAGAGCGTGTGCTTAATGATCCGAAGGCTGGTCTTATGAAAATCCCAGCCCTTGCGATCGAGCATCTTTCGTTTCGCACGATTTCCTTCCAAGAGCCTTTCTATGCGCCGGTAGACGTGTTCGAGAAAGACCGTTTGCGGGCAGGCCCAGCCACACCAAACTCTTCCGAAAAGAGCGGTCAATACATAGAGGAGATATCCTACGCCGGTGATAAAGAAAAATGCCAGCCACAGGTCCTGAACAGCGAATGTAAGTCCGAAGAGATGGAACCGAAGATTCGCTACGTCCAGAAAGACCGCCGGGTATCCGTTTACCGGAATCCAAGGGAGCAGAATATAGACAGCAATCAGCAGGACCGCGGTCAGTCTCCGGAAAAATGTATACTTCCCCCATACATCGGCGGGATGGAGAAAGAACCGGGAGCCGTCTTGGTTGATCGTTGTAACGGATTCTCTGGACGGTTTCTTACTGCTCTTGGGTGAAGGCACGGGCTATTGCTCTTGCGCGGCCGAAGCTCGCATGGATGTTTCGTCGTTTTTGCTCAGAATAAAGGCAACGATTTCGGTGATGCGTTTCTGTCCAAGAGTGGTTCCCCATGCCTGCATACCTGTGTTCGGAACCCCGTCGTAGATGGTTTGATAGATTTCGCTAGGGGCTGCTCCATGGATCCATTCCCCGTCGACGAGATTAAAGCCAATTCCCCCTTCGAGGTTGGCTCCGTGACAGGCGCTGCAGGTCGACTGAAACAACTTCTCACCGGACTCGGTGAATGTTGAAATCTGACTCATCTCCCAATACATCTCGTTGTCTGAGACATCGATGGAACTTGCCAATCGGATGGCATTGATCTGTCTGAGTTCCGATTCGACACGCTCGGAGCTCGATTCCGAACCGGAGTAGTATTTATCGATCATGAAAAACACAGCCGAGAAAATGATCGCACCGTAGAGTGTAAGCAGCCACCACCTCGGCAGTCGCTGGTCATACTCCTGAATACCATCGTAACTGTGTTCTTTGAGAACAACGCCTTTGGGCAGATCCTTCTGTTCTTCGTTGCTCATTTTTTTGAATTGGTTTCGCGCGGGGACTCATCGAGGGGAAGGTTTCCCATGTGGCGGATATAGTCCTTCTTGTAGAAAAGAGCTCTCAATGTGATGGCCAGAAATACGCCAAAGGTTAGCCAAAAGGAGATGATAGGGACAATTTGGGTCCAATTGTCGTAGACGATACGCTTAAACATGAGAGGGAATAATTTAGTGGGTTTCTGTTGGTTGAGGGTGATTGGCTGCCGTTTCCACGACTTCCTCAACCCCTTCGCTCTTGGTTTGCACCTCGAAGGCGCCGATCTTTTGTAGGTAGGCAATCACGGCGATGATTTGCTTGTCAGGGTCGACGTAGGCGCCACTGCTCTTCAAGTCGTCGGCGATCTCGGTGGCTTGTTGATCGTACTCTGACATGATTTCTTCTTCGGAGACTCCGATGTCGTAGGGTACGCCAAGGATCCGCATGGCGTTGATCCTGGACATCAATGAGCTGGTCTTGGCGTCCTTGGTTGCGAGCCATGGGTAGTTGGGCATATTCGATCCATCCGACACCTGGCGCGGGTCGAGAAGGTGGAGATAGTGCCAATAGTTGGAACGCTTCCCTGTTCGCATGTATGTGGATCCGGATTGAATTTCGCCGCCTTCACGGGCGAGGTCGGGTCCAGTCCGTTTCGAACCCCACTGGAACGGATGATTGTAAATCGATTCACCCAGTCGTGAGTACTCACCATAGCGCAGTATATCGGGTGTAATGGTGCGGATCATTTGCGAGTGGCAGTTATAGCATCCCTCGCTCACATAGATGTCACGGCCTACGAGTTCTAGTGGTGTGTAGGGGATCTGGAGACGGCCTTCGATGTTTTCGGCCCGTTCCATCGTCACAGTAGGAATGATTTGCACCATGCCACCGATTGCCGCCGCGATAATGGTCAGGACGGTAAAGGTGAGTCCGTGTTCGAGGACTTGGTCGTACCACTTACTCCATTTGTCGCCGCTCATCTCAAAGTGAGCGAGTGCAGTGAGAGTGAATACAGCCGTGAAAAATATTCCCGCCAAGAAGAGGCTGGGCGGCCCAAAGATGAGGATCGCTGCGGAGGTGAGAATCAAAACGCTGTAGATAACGGGCGGGTTGAGAAACCCGTGAAACTTCCCGTTCCCCTCTGTTTTGTCCCCGCTCGGTGTCTCGATCTGTACGGTTCCGTTGACGGGTTGACCACTCCTGGCGGTTTTCCAGAGGTTGTAGGCCATCATGACAAAGCCCACTAGGTAAAGACCTCCGCCGACTACTCTGAACAGCATCATGGGGCGAATTGCTTGAAGCGTGTCGAGGAAGTTGGGGTAGCTCAACAATGTGCCCTGGTCTGTGGTCCCGTTGAGCATGAGTCCTTGGGTAATGCCCGAAACCCACATGGCCGCCACATAGAGTAGGATTCCTACCATCCCCAACCAGAAATGCATGTTTGCCAGGGATTGGGAGTAGAGCTTTGTGTTCCACAATCGGGGAGCGAGCCAGTAGAACATACCGGCTGCCATGAAACCGTTCCAGCCGAGGGTCCCTGCGTGGACGTGGCCAATAGTCCAGTCCGTGTAGTGGGACAATGCGTTGACCGACTTTATTGAAAGCAAGGGACCTTCGAAGGTCGCCATTCCGTAGAAGGTGACTGCTGCAGCGAAAAACTTGATCACCGGGTCGGTGCGCAGCTTATCCCAGGCCCCCCGGAGGGTGAGAAGACCGTTCAGCATTCCGCCCCATGAGGGTGCCCACAGCATGATACTGAAGAGCATGCCGAGATTTTGCAGCCAATCGGGTAGGGCGGTGTTGAGTAGGTGGTGTGGACCTGCCCAGATGTAGATGAAGACTAGAGACCAGAAGTGGATCACCGAGAGGCGATAGGAATAGACGGGGCGATTCGCGGCTTTGGGTACAAAGTAGTACATGATGCCGAGGATCGGAGTCGTCAGGAAGAAAGCTACGGCATTGTGACCGTACCACCACTGGACGAGTGCGTCTTGGACCCCTCCGAATATTGGATAGCTGTGAAGGAGACTTGTCGGCAAGGAGAGGTGGTTGACGACGTAGAGCATCGTTACCGTTACAATGGTGGCGATGTAGAACCAGATCGCCACATAGAGGCTCTTTTCGTTTCGTTTGGCGAGGGTCAGAAAGAAGTTCGCTGCGAAGACTAACCAAATCACCGCCACGAGAATGTTGATCGGCCAGATGAGTTCAGCGTACTCTTTGCCGCGGCTGTAGCCCAACGGCAGGGTGATCGCCGCGAGGATGATGATCCCTTGCCAACCCCAGAAGTGGATCTTGGTCAGTAGATCGCTTCCCAGTCGGCAGCGGCATAGGCGCTGCGTTGAGTAGTAGATCCCCGCAAACATCATGTTCCCCACAAAGGCAAAGATCGCCGCGTTTGTGTGGAGAGGGCGAAGCCGGCCAAAGGTCAGCCACTCCATGTTGAAATTCATTCTCCAGAAATTCAGCTGAGAAGCGATCAGGACACCCGCACCGAGCCCAACCAGGGCCCAGAATACGGAGGCTACCAGAAACCAACGGACGGAACTGTCGTCGTATTCGATCGTGGTGACGGTATTAGTAGGATGGGTCTGGGAAGTACTCACTTTCGGTTGGATTTTACGGGAGATTCTACTGCGAACGGGCGGAGAGACTCCTGCTCGGCGCTTCGGTGATGATCAAATTTGCGACTCCTATAGAACAGGTAGAGAAACAGGCCTGAAAGGAGGGTGCTGAGAAAAATGGTGAGAAGTAATATTTCCATCGGATGGATCGGTGCGGATTCAGTGACTCTTCCCGCAAATGGTGCCGGCTGCAGGGCGGAGTAGTTGATTTTGTATTCTGTTGGTAGTTAAGGAATTCGGAGCACGATGAAAGGTCACTGTGATGAGGTTCTCTGATGGGTTGATTTTCTCATACCACGGCTTAGATTGTCTCCGCATATCCTGACCAAGATTGCGCAATTTTTCGCCGATAGCTGAGTATGATTTCTTTTGAGAATCCGAACCGAGAGGACCCCCTTCCTGGGGAGACTGAACCGCGCGCAAAGGCGGCGGCACGGCTGCTGGAGGAGACTCAGATTTTCAAGGACTATCAATCCGCCTTTCGCAAGGCGACCGGACTGCCGCTCGCCATTCGGCCAATCCAATCCTATGAGAATGCATTGGCGGGTAAGCCGGACGAAAATGAGTTTTGCCGCTTGGTCGGGCGAACGAATATGGGATGTGCGAACTGCATTAAGATGCAGGAGCAATTGGAACAAGAAGCGGGCCTCGAGCCTCGCAGTTTGCACTGCTTTGCGGGACTTTGTGATACAGCGGTGCCGATTCGGGTCGGTGACCAACTGATCGCTTTTCTGCAGACGGGCCAGGTTCTACTGCACCGACCTGAAGAATCAGAGTTTAGTCACGCCACCAAGCAGATTTTGAAATGGGGTAGCGAGGTGAACCTCAAAGAACTGCGCGAAGCATATTTTAATACCAAGGTCCTGGATCGAGGGCAGTATGAGGCCATGATCGCGCTCCTTTCCACGTTCGCCGAGCATCTCGCGACCATCTCCAATAGCATTGCGGTCGAGGAAAGTGAGACCGATCCGACTTTGGTTGTGAATGCGAAAAATTATATCAATCGCCGCTATCAAGACCAGATTTCGCTGAATGATGCGGCGCGCGCCGTGAATGCCAGTACCCGGCATTTCTGTAAGATTTTTAAACAAGCGACTCGGATTACCTTCACTGATTACCTGTCCCGGGTTCGGATTGAAAAGGCGAAAACGCTCCTCGCAAACCGGAATTTTCTTGTGAGCGAGATCGCTTTTGAGGTCGGTTTCGAATCGATTTCGCAATTCAACCGGAGCTTTAAGAGGATCACTGGCCAGAGTCCCACGGAATTTCGCCGCAAGCGCGAACTATAGACTGCCGGTTTTGTGAGTGCCTCCGGACTTACATTTTTCCAGCGACGTCCCGCTAGGGCGTTGCCGATATTTGTGAGTCCGTGAGAATGGGAGTATCCGGCCGTACGAGTTCGCCTGGATCAGGGATCTGCAGGAGGGTAGAGGTATCGAACTCATACCGGTTGTTTTTGGGTTCCGGAAGCAGGGTGCCAGTAGCGTGCCTCATTTGAGCTATCGCGGTCGCGTATCCAGCCTTGGCTTCGATCAGGTCCATCTCAATTGCAGAGAGACTGGTCTGGGTGGTGATGACTTCAACCAGAGAGGTCATCCCCATCGTAAACATCTCCTGTTGTGCGGCCAGCGATTTACGCTGATTCTTGACGGCCTCGGTCGTTTCCACGAGAGCATTGCGGGCGTTGAGAAGCCCTTTGGCCGCAAGGATAACATCCGAAGCCACTTCGCTTTGGGTCAGCAATTCCTGAGCCCTAGACTGACCGAGGGTGGCCAATTGCTGTGCCAGTAGTCCCTTCGCGGTGTTATTGAGGGTGGGCCAATCAATCGTCAATGAAGCTCCGATTCCCACCCCGAGCTCGTTCGTATCGCTGGTGTCGTTGATTGAATTGTTGGTAGTTCCGTCGGAAATACCGCCCGCACCAATGGCAAAGTCTACCTGAGGCAGAGTCGCATTGCGAGCACCCCGGACGAGGATTTGAGCGGCTTGAGTGGTCATCTGCGCGGCTTTTAGATCGGCCCGTCGGGCGAGGGCCAGATGAACCAGTTCTTTGACCACCTCATTGTCTATTTTCGTGTCATTCGGATTGGGGAAATCATCGGTGGCCACCGGTTCGTCGAAGAGTTCCATTGGACTGAACCCCAAGGTGATGGCAAGGGTCTGGCTCGCCCTCGATTGAGCCTGCCGGGCCGCGATCTTCTGGGTGCTGAATTGTTCGAGATTCGCTTTAGCCTGATCAATCTGAATCGAGGGAACCACGTATCCCTGAACGAGTGCTTCGGTGAGGCCGACGAGCTTTTTCCCATCAATCTCGTTGATCTGGGCCACCTTGACCGCGTCCTGTGCAGACCGGAGGTCCCAGTATTCATTGAGCAACGTCAATATCTGAGTCGAGATCGTGTATTCGAGATTGAGTTTTGCGACATCTGCTTCAATTCGAGCCGCTTTTTCCAGGGTGGTGTACTGGGAGTCTTCACCGAGGTTGCGCAGGAGTGGTACGTTGACAAAGACGCCGAGAAAGGCGTCCGCGTTTTCTGAAATCTGGTTCTCGCCCGTGTCGGAAGTGAAGCCGAGAAACGGTCCGGCTGAAAGGCCGTTTCGAAATAGTTTGGTCATCCCGGCACTCGCTTTGATCTGATTGTCCGAGAGTGTGCTTGAGTTGTACAGAAGCGGCGGGTTGTTCTGGATGTTGGAAAGATACGGGTTGGTGAATGAACTGTTTTGAGTGGCTTCCGAGTAGAGTGCTTGAATCGTGGACTGGACTACCGGGTCGAACGCTCCGATCGCCTCTGTCAACTGGCCCTCGGCGAGGTCTACCGCCGATTCGCTGACGCTGAGAACCGGGCTCTTTCTCAGCAAGAGGGCGATGGCTTGCTTTAGGCTAATGTCCCGTTCTCCGCCGATCCCCGGCGGCATTGCCTTAATATCTTTCAAGTCGGGATCGGATAATTGAGTCAGCTGATTGGCTTCCTTTGCGAGATCCTCATCGACCTTGGGTGGACTGTCAGTTGTCCCGTTCTCCTCCGCGGATACGCTACTGATCAGTAGTGCCATCGCTACTGCGCAATACCGGTAGATCCATGTGATTCGAGTAAACATCCTATCTTGTATTCAGAATCTAACCGATTTGGCGGTTGGCAAGTTCGTAGAAGAACCCTTTCTGAGCCATCAATTCTTCAAAGGTTCCCTCTTCGGAGATCGTTTTATTGTGAAGAACGAGAATTCGGTCAGCGTTCCGGATCGTACTCAATCGGTGGGCGATTACGATCCGAGTGATATTCATCGATTCAATATTCTTGGAAACGATGGCTTGAGACTCGTTGTCGAGAGCGCTTGTGGCCTCGTCGAATAGAAGAATCCTCGGTTCGCTCGCAAGGGCCCGTGCGATAAAGATTCGCTGTAGCTGCCCACCCGAGAAGGTCCCGCCAGATTGTGAAATCATGGTTCTCATCTTCATCGGGAGTCTTTCGATGTCGTCCTTAATCCCCGCTTTTTCGGCGGCCTCCATTGCTTGTTCCTCGGTCAGTGGCCGGGAACCAACAATGTTGGTAAAGATGTCACCCATGAAAATATTCTGGTGCTGGAGGACGACCCCGAGCTGCTGCCGTACTGTGGAGATATCGAGTTGGTCCAGATTTGAGCCATCGTACTCGATCGTTCCTTGGGTCGGAGTTTCAAAACCGAGGAGGAGCTTGAGCAGAGTCGATTTTCCAGATCCACTTCCCCCCACAATGGCTACCATCTCGCCGGGATTTACCTTGAACGAGACTTTGTGGAAAATGTCCTCCTCCTCCGGGTTGTAGCGGAAAGAGATGTTATCGACTTCGATGGAGCCGGAGAGGGTATCCGCGGGCTGCCCCTGTGAGAGGGTTTCTTCTTCCGCTTTGAGAACCGGATTCAAGCGCTCCAGGAGGGGGCCGAGTTTAACGATAGCGGTGGTTGCCCCCGAGGCAGTCAGAAGGGCGATGAGCATCTGCGTGAAGGCAGCATTGTAGCCAAGGAAATCCCCGGCGGTCATCGTCATGCTGAGGAAAAAGTAAAAGATCGCGTAGTTGAACAGTGAGGTGACGATGGGGTAGGCCATATCGAAAGCCCTGCCCGCCGAGCGAATCATCCCCATCGCCTTGTTGGCTCGTTGCTGCGGGAAAAAGAGCTCGCTCCACCAATCCATCGCAACGGGCTCGCTGGCCGAGGCTTTCCACTTGGTAATCCCGTTGAGGATCTCATAAATGCGGTTGGCAATTTGCCCGCCAAGGTTCAGGGCAATCCTCTGGTATTTGATCTGTAATACAGCGACTACGACGTCAACTGCCATGGCGACCAAACAGAGGACGACTGCGAGAATCGCCAGCTTCCAACTGTAGAAGAGGATTAGAATCAGGTTCACCAGCGAGAAGACGGCCCCAAGTATATATTTGGATATCGTCTCGGACACGGTGTTGCGCATCTGATCAATCCCATCGACTCGTCTGGCGAGATCTCCAGCAGAGTAGTGCTCGAAGAAGTTCATCCGCAGGTGAAGAAGCCGGTCCCATACTGCCGATTGAAGAGAGAGCTCCGCCTTCCCTTCGATTCGTAGAATTGCGATGGCCGAGGTGATGTTGAAGAGGACCGTTACTACGGCGGCGAGTACCATTGCCGCCCCGATGTAGATCAGCTGCTGGACCTGCGCCGTGGGAACAATCGTATCCACGATCACGTCGGTCATGATCGGCGTGAGCAGACTCAGAAGAGCCGCAAACAGTGCTGCAAAGAATATCCAGAGGATGTCGCGTACCTGACCGCGGAATCCCTGTTTGAATAAACTCCAAATCGTGACCGGTCCTTCGGGGAGCGGTCGGAAGACGGTCCAGCCCGACAGTTCCAGGCCCGCAGCGATCTCATCGGTAACCGGAAGGTCAGTTTCATCTACAGGATCGATGATTCGATAGGCAGATGATCCGTGAGTGGGGATGAGTGCGACCGCCCGGCCGTCTTTTTTAAGAAATCCTAGCAGCGGGCCGGAGTCCGAGCGGTGCCAATCGTGCTGCAGTGACACCTGACGTCCTCGGATGCCCATGGACTGAAGAGCCTGGCTGACGATCTCTTCGCGGTCCGCTTCGCTATCGGGGATGCGAGCCGTCGGTGGATTGATCGCGAGGAAGGAAGTTAAACACCGAAGGGATGCCAGAATACTCTCATTTCCCGGGCCCTCTGCAGGCAGGATCGAGTAAGACGTGCGGCCGAGGACCTGAGAGGCTCCGGCAGAGAAGCGACTCGGCATCTTCCATTCTTTACGGCTCGGTTCGCTCATGTGTCGAGTAGCTCCGCGTAGCGCCCATTCTTGGCTAGAAGTTCCTGGTGAGTTCCCCGCTCTATGATCTGCCCGTGATCCAAAACGATGATCTCTTGGCAGTCTCGAATCGTACTCAGGCGGTGGGCGGCGACCAGGCAACTGATCCCCCGTTTATCGATGTTCTGGCTTACCTTCTCCTCTGTGACTGTATCGAGTGCACTTGTCGCCTCATCCAGAATCAGATAGGCTGGGTTTTGTGCCAAGGCACGGGCAATCTCGAGCCGCTGGCATTGGCCGCCACTTAGATTCTTGCCCCCCGTCAGTACGGGCGACTTGTAGCCACCGGTTTTGGAGGTGATGTCATCGTGGATACAGGCGTCGCGGCAGGCTTGGGTAACATCGGTCAAGGCCGTGGCGGGATTCGTGAAGGTCAGATTGCTGATGATGGTGCCCGAAAAGAGGAATACTTCTTGGCTGACGTACCCGAGGCGTTTTCCGAGCTCTGCACGGGGCCACTCCTGGCGTGGTACCCCATCGAAGAGTACTTCGCCGGACCAAGGCTCAATCAGCCCCATGACGAGTGAGATGAGCGTCGATTTTCCGCAGCCGGACGCGCCGACCAAGGCCGTTTTGCATCCGGGCCGGATGGTCAGGCAGATGTTGTCGAGGAGCGGTGGCGATTCGCGGTCGTAGCCAAAGGTGACATTGCGAAGCTCGATCTCGCCGATCTGGTCGGGACTTCGATCCGGCAGTTCCAAATGTTCTGTTTCGGGATGTTCAGTCGGTTCCGACAGCACATCATCCAACCGGTAAATCTCCCCCGAGGCAGTTTGCACCTGAGCGCCGAGGAGGGTTAGTTCAGCGAATGGTCGGGTGAAGGAGGCCATGAAGGCTTGGAAGGCAACGAGGTAGCCGATCGTGAAATCTCCGCTGATGATCATGTATCCACCCAGAACCAACATTGCAGTGACGTTGATTTGATTGAGAAATAGGGGCGCCTGCCGGAGAATCTGTGTCAGGGCGACCAATTCCTGTTTCATTGTAACGATCCGGGACTGGGTGCCCACTAGCCGTTGGAACAGGTGGTTCTCACCTCCCGCGGCTTTGATCGTTTCAATGTTCATAATGCCGGCGATGATCGTCCCGTTGAGAATGCCCTGTTGCTGGAGATAGGTCGTGTTGCGAGAGGTTCGCATCCTTGCGACCATCTTGAGTACGATCATGTTGACGGCCGCGATAACGAAACCGATCACCGCGAGAACCCAGTTGTAGGACAGCAGAAGCAGGGCATAGGGCAGGATCGTCAACATGTTGATGAGCGTCTCAGCCAGTTGCCCGGTAAGGAGCGAGGCCACCTTGGCGTTGCTTACCGTCCGGTGAGCGAGGTCACCGGCAAACCTTCCGTTGAAGAAGGAGAGGGGTAGGTGCAGCATGTGCCAGAGGAATCTGCCCTCCATCTGCATCGATAGTTGGATCCAAAATCGAACGAGAACGTAGGACTTGAGCCACTGGATCAGTGCGACAAGTACCGCAGCGAGGCCCATGATCCAGAGCATCGGCACAACCCAGTCGGCGTCGAGGTGAGCCCCTAGGAATTTGTCGACGAAGATCCGTTGGAAAATAGGTGGGTAGAGTCCAACCGTGACAATGGCGATCCCGGCGGCGACGAGAAACGCGAGTGCTGCTTTGCCTCCCAGTGGGAACCGCTTGAGGATAGACTTTACCAGATTGGGTTTTTCCCCGCCGCGCTGGAAGTTCTCCCCAGGGTACATCGTGAGCACGACCCCGGTAAAATTTCGATCTACTTCTTCGGAGGAAACTTTCTGGGGCCCGGTTCGTGGATCGTTGATATAGAGTCCATAGCGAGTGGCGCCTTCAACAATCAGGTAGTGACGGAAGCTCCAGAACATGATGAACGGCGGCCGAATCTTCGATAGGTCCTCCATTTCGACGCTCCATCCGTTGGCTTCCAGACCAAAACTTTCGGCCGCCTTGATAAAGTCGTCCGCGTTGGTCCCGGATCGGGAAATCTTTACCGCCTGCCGTGCCTCCTCAATCGTTATGTAGCGGCCGTAGTGTTCGAGGATGCTTCGCAGGATGACCGCCGCCCCTTCAGCAGATTCGATTTTTATGGCTGGCGGGGTTTTGACCCGCTTCCACTTCGACGCGGGAAACTCTATCCTATCCGAGGCATCCGTCTTCTTCCGGCCACGATTTGCGAGGCGGAGAAGTCGCAATATTTTGAGTATCCGCGCCACGTTCCTAGTTTACGATACCGAACAGATCTTTGAGGATCGGAATCAGGAGAGTGATCGGTGGCTGTTCATCGACAATCACTCGTCCAACAGCCATGGTCCCGGATGGCACTTCCCGGTCCGGCCCGGTGGACGATGACCACTCGAAGCCGCTCGTCGTATTCGGGTTCTTGCGCAGTTTCGCCAGAACTTGAACCTGGGGTCCAGTCAGCGTAAGCGATTGCACCACGGTCTCGTTCGAGAGGTACGCCATCATGCTCGAATCGTTGGCCGGCACATCCGATACGTAGGTGACATCGCCCACGATGAATCCGTACTGATCGACGGTCACAGTATCCGGCGACACCTGGGCGGTCATGCCGGGCATGATTCGTTTCCCCGGGCCCGCGATGAAATAGAGTATTGCAGAGAGCTCCTCATCGGTTCTTTCCACCGAAAAGACGGGTTGCCCGATGGTGACTTCCCCGCCAATGGCCACGTTGATCTCCACGATCGTTCCGGATATCGTACTGACGACAGCGGCTCCTTCCGCGAGTTGGGATTGGAGTTCAGTGAGCGTGGCCTTCTCTGTCTCCAGGTTTAATTGCGCTTCGAAAATATTGGTGTCGGCGGTCGCTTGATTGTCGAGATCTTCGGAAAGGATCATCTGGAGCGTGTTCTCCGCGGTGAGGAGTGCGATCTGAGTGGTATCCAGTAGGGTCTGCGAGTCGATGTAGGTCGTCAGTGGGATGAGTCCGTCGGCGAGTAGCTTCTCCTGTGCCGTGACTACCTTTTGCAAAGATTCAATCTGGCTCTTGTAATCGTTGATCGTCGTTTTGGCGGTGGCTTCTTGCTTCTCGAGGAACTTTGATTGCGAACTCAATAGGGAGTTCATCTGGGCCGTAACCGTTTCCAAACGGGTTTGTAGGCTCTTGATAATAATTTCCTGAGTCCTGATCTGTGCTTTCAGGATCGGCTGATTTACGTGGGCGACCACTTGGCCCGGCGACACCTTATCGCCAATTTCGACGAGTATTTCTGAGATTTGCCCCTGCCCTTGGGCGGTGATCGAAGGTAAGTTCCCGCCGCTGATCAATATGCCCCGGCCCGAAACCGTTGTCGGTACTCGTCCCACGATACTCCAGACCAGGACGCCCACCAGGAATACAATTATACCGAGAATGAACAACCACCCGTACGACGGGATGATTCGTGGAATCTGATCCATCTCCTGAGACTTGCGGGCCAGCAATGCAGGCTTGCGATAGATTCCTTGCCGGCTGGAGGATGAAGGAGGGGGAGGCGGCATTGCGGTTCTTGGAATGCGAAAAAAATCAGTAAATAAAGATATCCAGATCGGCTACAACCGGAAGGTAGGCATCCCTACCTTGATTGCAATATTTCGTTCGGAGGATTTTGGGAAATCCTTCGGGCTCTGTAACGGTCCCGGGTGAATTCGTGACTGGAACGGTGTGCACGCCCGCCCGCCGCCTGAACCGTTGGGTGGATCGGCTGCGGGGAAGGTCGCGTATCGTCGGCTAGGCTCTGTTCAAACCCGACACCGGGTACGACTCGCCTCAGTGCTCGGCACTTTCGTCAATATTGATCGGAGGGGACCAGCCTTCGGGCTCGCGTACTTGGTCCACCAGGGCCTGGACTTTCTTCGACGGAGGTGGGAATAGCGGCGTAAGTGAAATCGTTACGATGAGATTGACCACCATCCCAACGGTTCCAAACCCCTGAGGATCGATACCTTGCTCACTGATTCCCAGAGTCCATTTTGGCATTTCAAAGAAGACGACGCTGATAACGTAGAATGCGGTGATTCCGATCCCGGCCACCATGCCGCAGAGTGCTGGAATTGTGCCCACTCGCTTCCAGAAGATCCCGAGAACGATGACGGGGAAGAAACTGGCGGCAGCAAAGCCGAAAGCGAAGGCGACCACTTGGCCGACAAATCCGGGGGGATAGATTCCAAACAGTCCCGCGATGACGACGGCGACGCCGATCGTCCCGCGGCCCACGAGTAGTCGCTGCTTCTCACTCGCCTTGGGATTGAGGATCTTGAAATACAGATCGTGGGCGACACTTGAAGAGATGACCAATAGCAGGCCGCTGGCAGTGGATAGGGCTGCCGCCAGACCTCCGGCCTCCATGAAGGCGATGATCCAGTTGGAAAGCTCTGCCATCTCGGGGGTGGCGAGGACGATGATGTCGCGGTCCGGTCCGCTAAGTCCCATCCCGGTTAACGTTTGTCGTCCGTCGACGCCTTTTGCACCTTCGGTGTCGATCCACTGTTGGTGCTGCCGGCTGATCTTAGCCAACTCGGGCCCGGTCAGTCCTCCGGCTCGGAAGATTTCGTTGTCATTGTTTGCGGTGTACCGAACGGTTCCGTCACCGTCATCAAACCAGAGGATGAGTCCCGTTTGTTCCCAGTTTTCAAACCAGTCGGGAAGTTCCTGTTCTTTGGCGCCGTTGAGCGAATCCAGCATGTAGTAGCGGGCGAATCCGGAGATCGCCGGTGCTGTCAGGTACAGAAAGGAGATGAATAGCAGTGCCCAAAATCCGCTCCACCGCGCTGCTTTGGGGCTGCGCACCGTGTAAAAGCGAACAATGACGTGCGGCAGTCCGGCCGTTCCAACCATGAGGGCCAAAGCGACAAAGAACACATTCACCTTATCCCATTTGCCGGTGAAGGGTTCGGTATAGGGACCGAATCCGAATTCCTGTTGGATTCCATCGAGACGGGACAGCAAACTGACGGTGGTGTCTTTGAGGTCCGCGCCGAGCCCGAGTTGGGGAATGCCGGTGTCTGTGAGCTTAATCGAAATCGCGATTGCCGGAACAAGAAAGGCGGTAATGAGCACCCAGTACTGCGCTACCTGCGTCCAGGTGATACCTTTCATTCCGCCGAGAGTGGCGTAAATGAAGACGATCACCATGCCGATAATGACCCCGATATTGACGTCGACCTCGAGAAAACGGCTGAAAACCACCCCGACTCCGCGCATTTGGCCGGCTACGTAGGTGAAGCTGACAAAGAGTGCGCAGACGATGGCCACTAACCGAACCAGACGGGATTCATAGCGATCCCCCATGAAATCGGGCACGGTGAAATGGCCGAACTTTCTCAGGTAGGGGGCTAGAAGGAGGGCCAGGAGCACGAACCCACCGGTCCATCCCATGAGATAGACGCCGCCGGCGTAGCCCATGGTTGAAACCAACCCTGCCATGGAGATGAAGCTGGCCGCGCTCATCCAATCGGCCGCAGTGGCCATACCGTTTGCGGCTGCGGGAACGCCGCGACCCGCTACGTAAAATCCTTGAGTGGTCCGGACTCGGCTCCACCAGGCAATACCCAGATAGAGCGTGAAGGATGCACCGACAAATAGATAGGTCCAGGTAAGTACACTCATCGGGACACCTCCTCTTCTTCGCGGAGCCGCTTGCGCTCCGCCATGTGGGTCCGGTCAAGGCGGTTCATGGTCAACGCGTAGATCAGAATCAGAAAAACGAATACGATGATACTGCCTTGTTGGGCGAACCAGAACCCCAGGGGATAGCCGGTGCCGGGGAGATAGTACTGATTGAGTGTATCGGCGAAAAGGATTCCGCATCCAAGTCCGGCGAAGGCCCAGATCAGAAGCAGGATAGACATCAAGAGGAGATTGCGGCGCCAATAACTCGATAGAATTTTGGACTCGCGCGCTTCAGAGTCGGGCGAAACTTCAGGCATAGGAAATGTAAGGGGGTTGGTGTACAGAAGGGGAAAGCTGTGTAGAACCGATAGACGATCCATTCGTGCTTGTCACGAAGGAATGCACCAATGTCGGTTATCGCGGTCGACATTCTCGGCGACCTTGCTGAAATATCGGACAACCCCCGGTCCTTGGCCGGCCCTCCTTGAGAGTCCTCGTGGAGATTGGGGAGTGGCTCGGAACCTCGATTGAATCTTCCATTTCAGCCTGCCCGGGATCTTGAATTTCGGTTCCCGTTTGCGTTTGGAAAACTTTCTTCACAAAATCACGGCTGTGAATACTTCAAATAAGTCCCTAAAGTTATTGTCGAGTTTTGTAGTGATTGCCGGGCTCATGACGGGTGCGGCGATTTGGGTATTTGGTGATGAGGGCAATTTGAACAGCCCGGCAGCTACCGATCCAGCGGAACCGACTTTGAGCATCGATTCCAGCCCGGTCCAGGAAGATCCAGCTGCTGAGGTCCTGAGCTACGCTGATATGCTGGAGGGCTCCACTCCCTCAGTCGTCGGGGTGATCACCACTGAGGTGACTTCGGTGAGCCCTCGCGGCCCGCAGTCGCTGCAGGATCTTTTCCGGCAGTTTCATGGTTTACCTCCCGAGGAGGGAGCTTCGTCTCCGGAGTCCGAGGGCGAGGGCGACCAGCGCCGACAATTGAGTGGCATGGGCTCCGGTGTGATTGTTTCACCCGAGGGATATGTTTTGACCAACAATCACGTGGTCCGTGTCGGCCGCTCCAACGAGATTGCCGATGAGATCCTCGTTCAACTTGCGGATGGCCGTGAGTTCGAGGCCGAATTGATCGGAACCGATGAAGGTACCGATGTTGCCATTCTAAAGATTGATTCTGACGAGCCGTTTCCGGCTCTGACTTTTGCCGATAGCGATCAGCTTCGTGTCGGTGATGTCTGCTTTGCGATTGGGAATCCACTCGGTGTCGGCATGACGGTGACCCGCGGGATTGTTTCTGCGATGGAGAGACGAATTGGGATTCTCGGTGCAGGTTATGAAGATTTCATCCAAACGGATGCTGCCATCAATATGGGTAACTCTGGAGGGGCCCTGATCGACGCCCGGGGGCGGTTGATTGGAATCAACACAGCGATTCTCTCGCGTACCGGTGGCAATATCGGGATCGGGTTTGCGATTCCCGCCAATATGGCCCGCTACGTCATGGATAGCTTGATCCAGAATGGTGAGGTGTCCCGCGGTTTTATGGGGGTTGGAATCGGAGATATCTCAAGAGAGCTCGCAGAGGCCTGGGGCCTTCCATCCACCAATGGCGCGTTGATCCGTCACGTGGAAAAGGGTGGGGCCGCAGACGACGCGGGCCTGCTTCACCAGGATGTGATCATCGCGGTCAACGGGGAGGAGATCGATTCCGCCTCCGAGCTCCGCTTGGAAATTTCCCAGATTGCACCGGGGGAGGTCGTCCACCTGACCATGATACGTGATGGCGAAGAGATTTCGAAAGCGGTTACCCTCGGTTCGCTCAGCGATCGCATGAGGGGGAAGGGGGCTAAGCCCGAAATCAAGAGTCCGATTGAAGGGCTGAAATTCCGTCCGCTGAGCGACGAGCTTCGCGAGAAATTTTCAATTCCGTCCACGGTGAACGGGGTGGTCATCAGCGAAATCTCCCCAATTAGCCCCGAGAATCAGCAATTTCGCCCAGGGATGGTCATTCTCGAGGTGAACCGGGTTCCGGTCAGCTCCGTCGAAGAGATTTCCAGCAGGATGAAAGAGGGTGTGAATAGTTTCTACGTGTGGTACGATAACATCTACAATTTCCTCACCTACCGCCGGTAGAGCGGAAGCATTGCCGGAAAGCGCATCATGAGTACACCGAGAAGACATTGGCCAATGCCGGGCGAATCGCCCGCTATGGCTCAATCGGGAAATGTCACCGATGCTGCCCCACCGTTGTCGGAGGCCGAGGTTCGGAATATCGCCCAGCCGGAGGTGAAGGGCCCGCCGCTGCCATTGCGCAAGGGATCCACTCCACCTGTCCTCCGTCGAACCGTCGGCGGTATTCTCGCTTTTGGGTTTGGTGCTTTGATTCTATTTTTGTCGTTGGAGTTGATCCAAACCATCAACCTTCTTTTGGAGTGGCCCATCTACGCGGGATGGCCGATTCTCGCCGTTTTGCTGGGCTTAATCGGCTATGGGATTTTCCGGCTTGCCCGAATTTTGATTTCAATCCGGGAGATGCCAATCGTCTCGCGCTTGGAACCGGGGGAGCTCGAGACTCTCTCAGGACGGCGAAAGGAGGAGATTCGCAAACAATTGCTGAACCAACTGGCCTACTTGCGCAAACAGGACGCTGAATCGGCGTCGGCCCTCCATGCGGAATTGGACCGGCTTGCGGCGGAGGCTTCCTCTCATCCGGCGGGAGAATGGATTCGCGATTATAATCGAGCGGTTCTGGAGCCCCTGGGTAAGAGCGGGCGCAACCGGGTGCGAAAGATCGCCCTCACCGCGGGTGCGAGTGCAGCGCTGTCTCCCTGGCGCATCCTCGATGCGGTGATCGCCTTCAATGCGGCGACACAAGCGGCTTACGATGTCCTGAAAATTCACGGGATTCGCCCCAGTCATTCGGTGGCCTTTGCGTTCGCCTTTGATACTTTCCTCAACACGTTTCTGGCCACGGTGGTAGAGGATGTGAGCAGCGATTTGGCCGATAGTTTGACGGCTCAGGTCTCTGCCGAGACCGGAGCCTCGGCCGCGAAGGTTCTTGCCCCGAAGATCGCAGAGGGCCTGACGACGGCAGTCTTTGTCCGGCGTTTGGGCAATCGAATGATTCGGAGACTTCATCCGTTCCCAAGCTGACGGTCCGCGACCCACCGCCCCATATTGACGGTTGAGTCAATAGGGGGCCGATAGTCTTTGGGAGTTCTTGGGAGGTCGCTTCTCCACCGGCAGGTGTTCCGGTGCCGCCGTTCTCATACGGTCGCTGAACAGATCGACTCTAACCGCGATGGGCCAGAACCGATTTCTCGTAAGATTTGACCTCTCGCATCCATTCAGTTTCGAGGGGGACTTCCGTGCGCCGGCAGTGCTCATCCCAAACTTCACTCCAGGGGAGGGTCTTGGTCGCTTCGAGCAATGCAAGCCGGCTCGTGTAGTCGCCTTCGGATTCGAGCTTCTTCAGTTCGTTTTGGGGCTCGAGCAGGGCGAGGAGTAGGCTTTTCTGGGTCGCCCGGGTTCCAATGACCCATGCGGCGATTCGGTTGATTGACGCGTCGAAGAAATCCAATCCGATGTGGGTCCGCTCGAGCGCGTCACATCGAACGATTTCTTCAAAAATTGACTTGGTCGGGTCATCGAGAAGGACGACGTGGTCGCTGTCCCAGCGAACTCCGCGACTCACGTGCGTGAGAAGGCGGGGAACGAATTGAAGGACGCTCGAGATTTTGTCCGCAATCGACTCTGTGGGGTGGAAATGGCCGGCGTCGAGGCAGAGGCAGGTCTGGTTTTTGACCGCGTAGCCCAGGTAAAATTCGTGGCTGCCGACGGTGTAGCTCTCAACCCCGATACCGAAGAGCTTGCTCTCGATGGCGTCAATGTTCCACTCGCGGGAAGCGGGGGCGGCGAGCACACTATCCAGGCTCTCTTCGAGCCGCTGCCGGGGGCCGGAGCGGTCGATCGGTAGATCTTTATAGCCGTCGGGAATCCAAATATTTGTGACGACCGGATTCTCCAGTTCCCGGCCGATTGATGCGCCGATCTTCCGGCAGGCAATACAGTGGTCGATCCAAAATTTGCGAATCGCTGGATCACTGCTGCTCAGCGTGAATCCGCTGTCGGCCATGGGGTGGTTGAAGCAGGTCGGGTTAAAATCCAATCCGAATTGCCTCTCTTTTGCCCAATCGATCCATGAGCGGAAGTGGTCGACATTCAGATCCGTGCGCTCAGGTATTTTCGGAGAGTCGGCGTAGATCGCGTGGAGATTGAGGCGCTTGGCCCCCGGGATGAGCCGGTCTGCACAATTCATGTCCTGCCGCAGCTCGTCGGGAGTCCGCGCTCTGCCAGGATAGTTGCCAGTCGCGATACACCCACTGCCAGCTCCCGTTCCTCCTTCAAATCCATTTACATCGTCTCCCTGCCAACAATGCAATGAGACCGGGGTACGGGCGAGTGTGGTCAGGGCCCACTCAGTGTCCACGCCCAGGGCGGCGTAGCGTTCAGCAGATTCTTGGTATGACATCGATGTAACTGTTTCGTGGACGATTGCTCCTGACAAGGAGATTCTTGGATGTTTTGCTCTGAATGGATTGCCATTTAGGGCTTCCCCGCAAGAGGATGAATCGCCAGAATCCCATCATGAAAACTCTGAACCTGCTTGGACTTTCGGCCTTAATTTTTGTGATCTCTTGCGGATCTGAGACGAAGGACGCGGATGGTTCGTCGCGCTCGATGACGGATCGGGTCGCCGATTCGATGGACGCTGCGGGCAGTACCGCCGCAGATTGGACCCGTAAGGCGGGGTCATGGATGGACAATGCGTGGGAATCCATCAAGACCTCTTCGGCTGAAAATACGGAACAGGTCCAGGACTCTTTGGCCGAAGCGCAGGTAAAGATCAATGAGCAGATTGAGATCGCTCAGCAGAAGGCGAAAGAGCTTTCGGGTGCCGCAAAGGTGCAGGTGGAGAAGGGGATCGCCGGACTGAAAAAAGCCGGTACCGAGATTTCCGACGCCAGTTCACGTGTGTCTGATGCCACTGCAGAACAGTGGCCCGCCATTCAGAAAGAGATGGCCGATGCTTGGAATCAAGCCGCCGAATCGATGAAACTCATTTGGCAGGCTGCCGGAGATGGAGATTCCAGCGAAGAACCTCCAATGAATTCTGTGGAAACTCCGTCGGCCAAATAGGGCCATTCCACTTGTCGGCAGGCGTTTGCCAGCCCAGCGCCTTCCTCTCTGGGCGAACAGGCAACGGTTCGCTGGATTTCGCCTCGACGATCTCCGTACGAGAGGGCTTTCCAATCGCCAATTGCGCTCCGCCATATCCTTACAAGGGAATCTGGTGTACCATTTGGGGCGAGCCGATCCGTTCCGAGAGGCGCAAGTGTTGACATCAGCAAGGCAGTAGAGCCCCGCTGATGGCTGACGCCCCGGCCACGATACTGCTCGTTCAACGGGGATCGAATTCCTCCCTGTACCCGTCGGTCTTCATCGGTCGAACCAGTACAATCCCCGCCGCGGCAGATCACCTCGCTCGGTCACCGTTTTGATCGGCGGCCTTTCACTGGCCACTCAAAAGTGATCTACCGATTTTCCTCTACCGTGCCAGCGCCCTACCGGGTGGTAGGTGGATCAATTGATCAACTGGCCTTCCCAAACGGGATCTGCAACTCGTCCGAGAGTGCTTGGCGAAGGTTGAGCAGGTTCTCGTTGTCCATCAGTGAATCCGCTTCGATGCTTTCGATGTAGAAGGTATCGTTGGCGATGCCGTTCTCGGTAGCGATCCGGGCGAAAGTGATGTCGAAATCGTGATTGGTGATGATCTTGGAAAGATTGAAGAGTAGTCCGAGTGAATCGGTCGCTTGTACCTCGATAATGGTCCGCTTGAGGGACAGCTCGTGATACACGTTGACCACAGGCTCAAAACGTACCGGCAGTTGTGCGGGAGTTTTGCTGAAGAAGCCCGAGTTGAAGCGTTTGGTTTCTTTCTCAATCTTGTCGTGAAGATCGTCGCCGTCGATGAGAGCAGAACGAACATGTTGTTCGAAATTCTTTTGGATGACCTCGCTATCGACTACGCCGCCCTTGGCACCGACCACATAGAACGTGTCAATGGCGATGTGGTCGGAACGGGTAATTGCCTTGGTGCTCAGAATGTTGAGTCCGCACACGCTGAGGGCCCCGGCGAGCTTGTAGAAGAGGCCGGCGCGATCCCACGTGACCACATTCACTACGGATAGACCCTGTTGCCGATTGTCCTGCCAATCGATGATTGGCGCCAGGGCACCGACGGATTCGGCACTTTGGATGCGGGCCAGAAGGTCGTGAACCATCCGCAAGTGCAGCTCGACATCCTCAATCGAATTGTGGGCAAAGTATCGATCCGGCAGCAAATTGAAGTGAGCTTCCAGTTCGTCCCTCGACATGCTTTGAGCGATCGGGCGATTGAATAAATCTTGCTCGATCATGACGCGGTGCTTCCGTTCTTCCTGCTCAGGATCGCGGCCATGTTCCATCGCCGCGAACGTGCGGTGGTACAACATGTCGTGGAGAGACTGCTTGTAACTATTCCATAAGCTCTCGGCGGTACCGCGAGCATCACAGTAGGTGTGTGCGTACAAATAGGAGAGCTGTGTTTGGTTCTCCGTAAGATCGGCAAATGACTGAATTGTAGTGGGGTCATCGAGATCAAACTTCTGCCAGAATCGTGCCATTTCCATATGGTTTTCGATTATGAACAAAATTTGACGCTGTTGTTGCTGAGAAATACCAAGGTTATGAAGGATGGGTTTGGCCAAAATCGCCCCCCGATGGTCGTGACCCTTGATTCCATCGGCCTTGCCGATGTCATGGAGCAGTAGGATGAGATAAAGTAGCGTGGGGTGCTCTGTTTTACGAATTGCGCTGAGATAGCTCGTAAACGGTTTTTCTTTTTTCTCAAACACCTCATCGAGGTGTAAAATTGTATCAAGGGTATGAATATCTGCGGTATACCGATGGAAAAATTCGTGCTGGACCAAGCAGGTGAGGCGGCCAAATTCGGGTATGAGGTGTCCGAGGACCCCCAACTCGTGCATTTTGGAAAGAGTCGGGTACACGCGTCCGGCTTCTTGGAGAATGGCCCGAAAGCATTCTTGCATGGCCGTGGGCCAGGGAGACTCGACGATGAGGAGGAAGTAATTTTCCTCGATCAGGTTCTGGAGATCAACATGCAGGCGGGCCTGATATTGTTGGGCGATCCGAAAGACGCGGAGAAGGCGGAGGGGATCTTCCGAAAATACGTTTGGGCGATTTGCAGAGATAACCCCATCCTGGAGATCAAATCCGTCAATATGCTGCATAGGATGATGGCGTCTGGATTCTATGGCGTCGCGCAGCCCAAAATGGTCGGCGCGAATGGGAAGGTTTCGTCGGAGAATGCGGTCTTCTACGTGACGGGCCGTGCGAACAATGTTCTTTGCGTGGCCGTAGTAGTCGTGCATGAAGGCTTCGACTCGCTTGAAAATGTCTTCCTGCGGGTAGCCGAGGCTTTTGGCAATGACTGGTTGGCGTTCCAGGGTGAGGACGTCAGTGGCCCGGTTGGCCAGAAAATGGAGATCGATCCGCACCCGAAGGAGGAAGTCATAGGATTCGAGAAAGGAAGCGGCTCGCTCCTCGGTGAGGATATGGTGGCGGATGAGGGTCTGCAGGTCCTCGCCGTCATATTTGATCCGACTCATCCAGAGCGCATTCTGAAAATCCCGCAGGCCTCCGACCCCGTTTTTGATATCGGGCTCCTGCATGTAGATCGAGTCGCCGGAGTTGCGGCGACGTTCCCGCTGAAACTCGATTTGGCTGGCGATGTACTCTTCCGGGTGCCGACTGTGGTAGAGGGGGCGGAACTTTTTGAGGAGGCGCTTAAAGATCGAGGGATTCCCGCAAACGAACCGGCTCTCCAGGAGCGCATTTTTGGATTTTGGTTCGGCCGCGGCTTCGTCGAGTGCCTGGCGGATGTTGCGGCTGGAATGCCCTACCTTGAAGCCGAGATCCCAGAGCGGATACAGCATCTCTTCGGTAAAGGCCTCCTGAAACTCTTTTACCCGCTTGTTCTCCCGGGTTCCCGGATAAAGAAGGAGAATGTCGATGTCACTAAACGGACAAACCTCGCAGCGGCCGTATCCTCCGAGAGCGATGAGTGCGACTTTGTCTTCGCAGTTCTCAAAACGCTGACAGGTGATCTTCAGCGCGGCGTCAAAGATCTCGGAGAGAAGTACGTCGAGAATAATGGCGCCGGTTTCGGCCACGCGCAGGCCCGAATCGCCGTTGCGGTGGTACCTTTCGATCATCAGACGCTCGAGCCGGTAGAACTCTTGGTAGGCCTGAGTACGGGTCGGGCGGTCGGGAATCTCGCCGTCAAAGTGAATCCGTGTTGCCGCATGGGCACGGACTCTTCGAAACAGGGGATCCTCCAAAATTCTCATTACTGATTCCCATTGAGGAGGGCGGACGGCTAATCGTCAATAAGTGTTCGGAAAAGGAGGCAGATTCTGTGGAATAGGGTTACGGAGTCGGTTCTTTTTTTTCGATCGCCGGGGTCCCCGGGAGCCCCCGATTCCCTATTTCATCTCGAGGTAGTCGAACTTCAGGTAGACGCGCCAGTTGCGGTTGCTCCCCCAGAAACGGATGGTGGTCTCAATGAAATCGCGCTCATCTTCTTTCGACATGGGCATGTACTCCTGTGAGCTGCCGGGTAGGGTAGAGCTTCGCAGGTTTGGCCGGGAGCGCGGGTTGTCCCGGATGCGCTGCATGGCTCGTATGCGGGCACTGCTGAGCGCGGAATCCGGATCGCGCCCATATCCCACCACCATCTCTTGGACTCGCTTGGTGTCGGGCGGTTCGTAAATCTGGTGTTCGATGTCCAAAATGCAGAAATCGAGATTGTTCACCGTCCCGAGGGATACGTTTTTTACTTTGAAAACGCCGTTTCGAGCGACTTTCCAGGAGCGAATCATGGCTGCCCGTTCGGCGCTCTCAGGATTGGAGGAGAAGGCGAGGATTTTTTCTCTGAGGGTTTTATTGGGCGCAAATTCCTGAATCCCGCTCTCGCTGTCATCAGCTGTAGCCGTGCTAAAACCCAGAAGGAAAATGCAGAGCAGAAGGGCTGCGTTGAGGTGAGGTCGAAGCATGGATTTGTAGGGTAGAGGGTCAGTTGTTGAGAAACCAGAGAAAATCGCCGAACTTTTCAATCATTCCGATCGAGTGGTTGTGGTTTTGGAGAATCTGTGCGATTGGATTCGGTCATGAATCTATTAGGCATCGCTTGTAAGGTCCCCCCTGCCGCCTATTCACAGGCTGATTGCTGGGATGTTCTCCAGGGTAGTCCAAGGTTTGGGGAGCTGCGGGACCGGTCAAAACGCCTATTGGAGAAGGTGTTGAATTCCGAGAACGGTATCGGAAAGCGGCATTTTGCGATGCCCGAAGTGGATCGGTTATTCGACCTGGATGCTGAGTCATTGAATCGTGGTTTCGAGAAGGAAGCCCCCAGGCTGGCCGAGGCTGCGTTGGGCGAGGCACTGGAATCGGCGGGGGTGATTCCCCGCGAGGTAGATGCCCTCTTGGTCTGTACTTGCACGGGCTATCTCTGTCCGGGCGTGTCCAGTTATGTGGCCGAGAGGATGAACCTGCGGCCGGATGTGTATTTGTCCGATTTGGTCGGCTTGGGTTGTGGGGCCGCGATCCCCATGCTGCGGCAGGCCGAGGCTTTCGCCGCCGCCAATCCGTCGATGACGATCTCCTGTGTTGCGGTCGAGATTTGTTCGGCTGCGTTTTATTTAGACGATGATCCCGGGGTCCTGATTAGTCTTTGCCTTTTCGGAGACGGGGCTGCGGCCACCGTTTGGAGAGGCGGGAAGCGAGAGGAGTCGGCGAGTGTTCGCTGTTCAGATTTCGACACGGTCCACAGTCCCCAGGACCGCGAACTCCTGCGCTTCGTGAACGCAGGGGGCAAGTTGCGCAATCGATTGGCCCGATCCGTCCCGCAAAAAGCCGCGGCTGCGGTCCAGTTGCTCTTTGACCGGATGGGGGACCCTTCGGTCGATATCGTATCTCATGCCGGTGGGCGGGATGTCTTGGATGAGATCGAAGAGGTTCTCGGTTGCCCGGAGATTCAGGTTTCCCGTGATGTGTTGCACAGTTTTGGGAATATGAGCAGTCCTTCCGTCCTCTTCGCTCTCCACCGACTGTTGGAAGAGAAGAAGGGGGCTCCGGTCAATGCCTGGGCGACTTCGTTTGGCGCCGGGTTTGCCTGTCACTCCTGTCGAGTCCAAGGAGTG
This sequence comes from Opitutia bacterium UBA4506, assembly GCA_002388665.1. GTDB lineage: Bacteria > Verrucomicrobiota > Verrucomicrobiia > Opitutales > Puniceicoccaceae > Puniceicoccus. The sequence continues at coordinate 79,076 of DGMY01000082.1, forward strand.
GCCTAAGGGTAGCTCCCGGCCGGTCGGCTGGCGCTATCCAATATTTTTCGCCGAAATCAGGTACTCGAGATTCCCATCGGTCCCGGCAAGAGTCGATGGAGCGTGTTCCAGGATCTTACAACCGGGAAGCTCACGTTCGGCAAATTCCATGACTTCGCGCAGGATTCTTTCGCGAACTTCGGGGTCGCGAATGATTCCTTTGCCCAGATCAGCTTCTTTGCGGGTCGCCTCAAACTGAGGCTTCACCAATGCGATGAGAAGGCCGTCTCTTTTCAATCGTGGCCAGACCGAGGGGAGTACTTTGCGCAGAGAGATGAACGAGAGGTCCATCACGATCCAATCGTAGGTTTCGTGGGGAAGCTCGGTCTCGGGTAGGGCCGAGGCGTGCAATCGCTCGTGGTTGGAGACGCGGGGGTCATCCCGTAATTTCTGGTGCAGTTGAGCCCGTCCCACATCGACGCAGGTCGAGTGGGTCGCTCCCCGCTGGAGAGAGCAATCCGTGAACCCGCCGGTCGAGGCTCCGACGTCCAGGATGATCTTTCCTTTGGGGTCGTAGCCGAACTCCTCGATGAATCCCGCTAGCTTTTCTCCGGCACGGCTGACGAACCTCGGCGGTTGCTCGACGACCAAATCGAGGTCATCCGGAAATTCTTTGCCGGGTTTGTCGAGAATTGTCGTTCCGGAACGGACCTTTCCCGCAAGAATCAATCCGCGGGCTTGGTTCCGGCTCTCGCAGAGCCCCCGAGCAAGTAGTAACTGGTCTAGACGGACTTTTTTGGCTGATGCAGACATGGGTGAACGGCAAAGAATTGGACTCATCTTTACTAAAGCCAAGGAAAACCGCTTGCTTTCCCCGTGAAGCTTCCGCTACTCCCAAAAGGGAATTTTGGAGATGAATCCTGAGCAAAGTATAGATCTTGACCGCCTTTGTGTTTTGGCACGGCTGTCCCTTACCCCCGAGGAGAAAGAAAAACTCGGGCCGCAACTCGCCCGTATCATCGGCTATGTCGAACAGCTCAATGAGGTGGACGTCGATGGGATCGAGCCCATGGCACATGCCATTCCGATGGAGAACGTGCTGCGCAAGGACGAGGCGACTCCACTAGTAGATCGCGAGAAATACCTGAAGAATGCTCCGGCCTCCCGGGCCAGTCAGGTGGTGGTACCCCCGGTAATCGAAGGATGAGTCACCACAATCTGAACACTCTCACCGCAGTGGAGTTGGGAGAACTCCTGGCGGCTGGTGAAATTTCCAGTGTAGCGCTCACGCAGGCGTGTCTCGACCGCATCGAATCGGTTGATCCGGGTGTGAAGGCGTTTCTCAGTGTCGATCGCGAGGATGCGCTGTCACAGGCGAGGGCGAGCGATGAGCGACGGGCTGCGGGCCAACCCCTTGGACCTCTCGACGGGATTCCAATCGCGCTGAAGGATATCGTTGCTGTCACGGGCCAGCCCCTGACTTGCGCCAGTAAGATGCTGGAAAATTTTGTCAGCCCCTATGACGCGACCGCGGTTCACAAGTTGAAGGAAGCGGGAGCCGTTCTTTTTGGTCGGCTCAATATGGACGAGTTTGCGATGGGTTCTTCAACCGAGAACTCCGCGTTCGGCCGTACTTCGAATCCGTGGGATCTCGATCGGGTACCCGGAGGATCTAGCGGCGGTAGTGCTGCCTCGGTCGCTGCGGCCGAGACCGTTCTTTCACTCGGTAGCGATACAGGGGGCTCGATTCGCCAACCGGCAGCTTTCTGTGGTACCGTAGGCCTCAAGCCGACTTACGGCCGGATTTCCCGTTACGGGCTGGTCGCATTTGCTTCCTCTCTCGACCAGATCGGTCCGTTCACTCGCTGTGTCGAAGATGCTGCGATGTTTTTGGATGCGGCTTGTGGTCACGATCCAAAGGATTCTACTTCTCTCCCCGGGCTGGAAACAAATTTCCTCGAAGGGATGAAGAATCACCGCGACCGTCCGTGGAAAATCGGTGTTCCCAAAGAATTTTTTGCCGAGGGGCTGGACCCCGAGGTACGGGCTTCGGTTGAATCTGCGATCCAGTTTTACAAAGAGAGTGGATGCACCGTTGAAGAGGTGTCCTTGCCGCATTCGTCCTACGCCGTACCAGTGTACTACATCTTGGCAACCGCCGAAGCATCTTCCAACTTGGCGCGCTACGACGGGATCCGTTACGGCCACCGTTCCTCCGAGGCAACCGACGGGATCGACCTTTACTACAAGTCCCGCGGGGAAGGTTTTGGCGAGGAGGTGAAGCGTCGGATTATGCTGGGGACCTATGTCCTATCGAGCGGGTACTACGACGCCTACTATCTCAAGGCTCAAAAGGTACGCTCCTTGATTAGAAAGGATTTCGACGATGCGTTTTCAAAGGTCGATTGCCTGATCGGTCCGGCGACTCCGACTGTTGCATTCCGAGCCGGTGAGAAGACCGATGATCCGCTCTCGATGTATTTGAGCGACGTCTACACGATCTCGGCAAATCTCGCTGGATTGCCTGCGATGTCGTTGCCTTGTGGGATGTCCTCCGATGGTTGCCCCATTGGTTTACAGGTGATCTCACCGGTGCTACAGGAAGCCGAAATGTTGGCGGTAGCGAAGCGATTTGAAGAAGCCCATCCGTATTCCGGAATCGTGGCCCCAAGTAACGGCAAGGCAGGAAGCGCATCATGAAGTACGAAGCAGTGATTGGCCTGGAGGTTCACGTCCAGCTAAAGACGAACTCCAAAATGTTCACTTCGGTCCCGCACGGGTTCGGAAATGAGCCCAACCGCCTGATTGACCCAGTCGTAATGGCGCTGCCCGGAAGTCTCCCGGTGATCAATCGCGAAGCGGTAGCCAAGTCGATTCAGGTCGGCATGTTGCTCGGTTGCGATATCGCCGAGGTCTGCAAATGGGATCGTAAAAACTATTTCTATCCGGATTCTCCGAAGAATTATCAAATCTCTCAATACGATCAGCCGTTGTGCCTCAATGGTCTCGTGGAGATTGAGTTGGCGGGACCGTCCCGCTCCGAGGAAGGTCCGCACCGCAAGGTCAAGCTCACGCGGATTCATTTGGAGGAAGATGTCGGCAAGTTGACCCACTTTGAGCAGGATAGTCTGGTCGACTACAATCGAGCGGGAACGCCACTGATTGAGATCGTTACCGAGCCCGATATCTATTCAGCCGACGAGGCCTTTGCCTTCCTCACCGCTCTGCGGCGGATCCTCGTTTACGCGGGTATTTCCGATTGTGACATGGAGAAGGGGCAGCTCCGGTGTGATGCGAATATCAGTATCCGGCCCGTGGGTACAACTACTCTTGGTACGAAGGTCGAGTTGAAGAATCTCAATAGTATTAGCGGGGTTCGCAATGGTGTGGCGTACGAGATTGCGCGGCAAAATCAGGTGCTCGCAGAGGGGGGGTCTCTCGTCCAGGAAACCCGCCGTTGGGATGCCGACCGCAATATGACGACCTCGATGCGGACCAAGGAAGAAGCGCATGACTATCGCTATTTTCCTGATCCTGATTTGATGCCTGTCTCGGTAAGCGAAGAATGGAAGGCGGAATTGGCCAAGGACCTTCCCGAGGTCCCGTTCGACCGTCAGCGCCGCTATCAGCAAGAGTTTGATCTGCCGTACTCGAGTGCGTCGGTTTTGATCTCCGATCGAATGCTCGCAGACTTTTTTGAGTCGGCTGTGGAGTTTGGAGGCAGCCCGGCGCTACTGGCAAATTTCGTAGTTAACGACTTAACCCGCGAGCTCTCCTCGGGCGATGAGGGTGTTGATCTGAGCAACTGCAAGGTGCAGCCCCAAGGGTTGTCTGAGCTGGTCAAATTGGTCGAAGAAAACGTGATTTCAAATCAGATCGCCCGTGAGGTTTTGGGGGAGATGCTCAAGTCCGGCGGCAACCCTCGCGATATTGTGAAGGAGAAGGGGCTCGAACAATCTTCAGACGAAGGTGAACTCGAAGCACTCTGCCGGGAAGCCATCGCCGCCAACGAAAAAGCGGTGAACCAGTACCGCGAAGGCAATGCCAAGGCCATTAATGCCGTCAAGGGCTTCGTTATGAAGGCAACTAAGGGGAAGGCCAACCCCAAGGTGGTCAACGACCTTATCGAGCGCCTCGTAAACGAGTAGGGCGCTTCGCCCATCGACCGCAGGGAGTTCAACTCGGAGGATCCGGTAGGCCTTCCGGTTTTCCGACTAATGGCCTGTTACGACTCGGTCTCGTAGACGAATTGGCCCCCTTTGATCGTCTGTCGCTGGTTGTGTAAGATCAGAGTCGCCTCGACTGAATCGGGGAGGGCGATCTTTCCTTCAATTTTGTCGCCGTTTCGTATCCAGGAGGAGTGGATCTTTCCTTGTGGGCTTGGGATGGTGACTCTCGCTGAGTCCCCAATAAAGGAAGGCTCGATCGAAACGGTTTTCCAGTTCGGGGATGATTGTCGAACGCCACCCAAAATTTGCATCGAGTGAAAGAGGGGGTGGGCCGACCACGCGTGGGAAAAACTTTGGTGCGCTCTTTCAGGAGAGAAGGTTTCCCAAGTGGTCCCGTGCTCGACCATGGGTGCCCACCGTTGCCGGATGTCGGCGAGGATTTCCGCGCCATAGCCTCTTTCGGAGAGGAGACTGTAGACGTAGGTGATCCAGTAGGCCGACGGTTGGGTCGGAAAGTTCGATTCCTTCCGAATGTAGGGGAGAATTATCCGCTTGAGCATGATCTCCTCGTTTTGTGGGCAGAGCCCCGTAATCAGAGCAAGCGTTTGGGCGTGAACCGAGGTCTCTGCGGAGATTTCACCGTCCTCACTGCACCCATCGCGCATGAGCCCGTCTGAATTGATGAGCCGCGTCAGCGCCTCCCGCAGGCGAACCGACTTGGACCGGCATTGACTCGCCAGGTCCTCGTCACCGGAGAGGAGGTACAGCTGTTCGAGGCGGTTGAGGGCGTGGAGATACCACAGATTGTACACGCTGGAACAGCCGGACTTCTGGAGTTTTGTCCAATCGAGAAAAAGCCAGTAGCGGGGATCGTAGCGGAGTAGGCCGGTGCGTGAATCTGTCCATTCCTCAAAGTAGGCGAGGGCGTTGTGGATTGTCTTTTGGTGCTGGAGAAATGGGGCCAACGACTCGGTTTGCCAATAGTAGTCCCACAGTGTGAGCATCCAGATTAGGGTGAAGTCGGGAAGGATGCACTTGTGGGCCATGGTGGGGGCGTGACCGTAGGTAACGCCGTCTTCCGTGGTCTGGGTGGCAATCTGGTCAATTCCCCTTTTGAACAGTTGGGTGTCACCGCTCAGGTGAAAGGTGTTCCATGCCTGCACCCTTGCGTCCCCCCACCATTGGGCCTGCTCGCGGTAGGGTGTGTCGACGTAGGCATCGAGGCTGCATACTTGCTCGGTCCAGGAACAGGTTTCCCAGATCGAATTCAGCAGGGTGTCAGAGCTCTCGAACTGGCCGGAAATTTCATGGGGATAGAGGGTGGTCCGCAACCTCTGCCGGATGGTCAGCTCTCGTTCCGAATTGCGCACCATGAGAATCATGTAGCGGAACCCAAACGTTTGGTAAAATTGATACCGATTGTCCCCCTCGCGGCAGGTCAGTCGATTGCTGAATGCCATGCGGCTATGGGCTTCCGGATCGAAGTCCGGACACAGCGTCGATTCTTCTATCGTTTCAAAATAGTGTGCTTCGACAATCTCTCCCCCGTTAGCATCCTCGATTTCGAGCAAAGTGCTTCCAACGTAGGTTTTTCCGAAATCGATCAATTTGCTTCGCCAGTGACCATCGCCAGAGCTTTCGAACTCGATAGCATTTGTCTCGATGGCGGTTTTTTCGTGGGTGAGACCTTCGTTGAAATGAACCTCTGTCAGATTTCGTGAAACTTGGAAAACAGGATCGTTCGTTCCTTTGGCCGTGCCGATCACTTTCCCAGGTTCGATCACTTCCTCACGGAGCATGGGAATTCCGCGCTCCGCAAGGTGCATCCAGGGAGCATGATTCCATACCAAAGCAGTGATGTCACTGTTCCAATGGCTATCCTTGAATTCAGGGAGCATCCAATCGGGCGATTCCTCTCGCAGATCTACACTCTCCTGGGGAAAGAGCTGAAAACTCGTGGGAACCATCTCCCGGCGTACTCCGGTCTGCCTCCGGCATTTCCAGGTCTTATCGCTGACGAGCGTCTGCTGTCCGAGCGAAGCCGCAAAGAGGAGCCCCGCGAACCCTTGGTGGATGTACTGGAAATTACTAACTCCAGGGGTATACGCGCGAATCGCGATGAGGTTCTCGCCCATCTGGAGGTACTCCGCGATATCGATCGAATCGAACGGCCAATTTGCCTGAAACCCCCGTGCAGGCCCGCGGCAGACGTATTTGCCATTGATATACAACTGGTACGATTGATCAGCCGTTATGTGCAACGGTGCCGTCTCCGGAATCTCCGACAGCTCAAAATTCTTCCGAAACAGGGCGTAGCAATTTTGAAGATCCCAGTTAGGACTGTCCGGCCATATCCATTTGGCGGTGGTAAGGATCTCAGGAATCTCTTTCATTTCGAGGGTGTTCATGGGCATGGGGTTGGTGAATTATACCGATATGAGGAGATGCTATTCTCCGTTCCAGTTCCAGCGAAATTGAGGGGAATTTAGGCGTTGTGGGATGGGGGGAGGGAAGTTGAACCTTCGGCGAGTTTAATTCTGGAGGACTTTCTAACCTCTCCATTTCGGATAAATTTGCTTTCATCCGATATGACATGGAAATCGGATCTGGTTTGTGACGGTCCTGTTAAGATCGCCTGTAATCCCGCTAGAACCGCGGGGGAAATTTGAGGACCCCCGTAGATTTTCATAGGAAAATCCGAGGTCAAGTTGGGGCTATGCGTTTGATTGTCGGAAAGGGGAGGTTCTGTGGGATGGTGGAGTGTGTTTCCGAACTTGGTCCGTTCCTACTTGGAGGGAATGGCTTCCTGAATGAAACCTCCTGAAGTGAACCAGATTTGGAAACGCAGCTGGAGCTACGTTCCCCCGGGAGGATTTTTGAAGAGGATGCCCGGCCTGACTCCGGCTATAGGTATGCGTCAAAATTTGCAGCTTGTTTGCGGGAATTGAAGGCGAGGTAGGTCGTGAGTTTCCAGGGGCGGTGTTTCGCGGTGTGCGGGGATCCGCCCTCGTTGTGTTTTTGGATGCGAGTTCGTAAATCGCTCGTAAGGCCGATGTAGGTTTGGGAGGGATGTGACTCGGATCGGATGAGGTAGACGTAGTGCATCTTTCCAGGGGAGGACGGGGAGGCACTCCGTCGCCCCGGCTGTGCGGGGCTATGGCGGGCAGCCTTCGCCAAGGGCACGGCTTGCCAGCCGTAGCCTTGGCGAAGTGTTTCTACCAGAAATGTCGTTTGGCAAATGCTCGGCCTGAGCCAGACTTGAGGTAGGTTTCAAAATCCGCCGCTTGTTTGCGGGAATCGAAGGCGAGGTAGGCAGTCAGTTTCCAGGGGCGGTGTTTCGCGGTGTGCGGACATCCCCTTCCACCGCCTTGCTTTCATTGTTGATCGTTAATGAGTAGCGGGATGATGCTTGGTTCTCCGCGGCCATTCCTGCCGGAAGGCGGATATCGGAACTAGCCCAAACCGCATCGCCGATGCAGGCTGTTTGCAAAAATGCCGCGCACGCTATTATTAGAGTATTTTTCATTTAGGTAATTAATATTTTATCCAGTCAATTATTGCAAAGGAGGCGAACAGGGCGAACAAAGCATCAATTCCAATTAGCACCACAGGATAATGCAAGTGACCGTATGGTCTGGAGATCCACATCGTAATCACTATAGTCGCTAGGAGAAATGCCAATGTCATTGCTAGCAATGACAGCGCAACTTGCCTGCGTTGCTTTTTCTCTTTTGCATACAAAGCTTCCTGTCTAAGTAGTTTCTTAGACTTTTGTCCTGGTCGCTTTGCCTTTGAGCTCATGAGACAACGGCTTAACTGCGCACGCTGATGGGCTTGATTTAGGATGGTTCGTTTTGAATCCGTATATCGCGTTCTACGTCGCTGACGAAGATGCGGCCATCACCGCGCAGTCCAGTGTAGGCGGCGTGGTGGATGGCGGCGACAACATCCGCTTCGAGCGCGTCGTCGCAAACGACTTCGATTTTCACATGCTTGGAAGAGCCGGTGATTTCATCGTCAGGTGAGCCGCCGGAACTATTTGCCTTCCCCCGGCCGAAGCCGAGGACATTGGAGAAGGTGGCTCCCTGGAGCCCCTCGATCTCGTGGAGAGCGCGGGTGACGGCTTCACGTTTGAACCCTTTGATGTAGGCTTTTATTTCTTTCATGGTATTTTCCTCCTTTATGCTTCTTGATTGGGATTGATCGCGAACCACTTGTAGAGCGCGGGCACCACAAGCAGTGTGAGTAGCGTCGAACTGACGAGACCACCAGTTACGACGAGTGCCAGTGGACGTTGGACTTCGCTACCGGTTCCAGTCGCGAGTAGCAGCGGCAGTAGGCCAAGCCCGGTCGTGATCGCCGTCATCAAAACAGGTCTCAATCTTCGGCAAGCTGCCTCCACTGAAGCGGCACCGACTTCCATGCCTTCGTGCATCAGTTGATTTGTGTAGGTGATCAGCACTAAGCCATTGCCCAACGCGATGCCAAAGAGAGCGATGAATCCAACGGTGGCAGGCACAGATAGATTTTCGCCTGCGATCCAAAGCGCGGCAATACCGCCCACCAGTGCGAGTGGGATATTGAGTAGTATCAATAAGCTGTTCTTCAACGAGTCCAACGCTGCGTAGATCATCAGCAGGATCAGCAATAGGGTGATCGGGATTACCACGGCGAAGCGTTTGTTGGCTTCTTGTTGAAGTTTGTAAGAACCGCCCCACGTGGTCAGATAACCGGCAGGAAGTTCAACCTCGGCCGCAATAGCTTGCTCGGCTTCGGCAACAAAACTGCCGATGTCTCGACCGGATACATTACACTGAATTGCGATGAAACGTTGGCTGCGTTCGCGGGTGATCTGCCGTGGCCCCACAAGCTCTTCGATGGTCGCCACTTCATCAAGCGGCACGAGAGAACCGTCCGGGCTGCGGATGATCGTCTCGCCGATGGCGCGGACGTTATCGCGATAAGCTTCGGGATAGCGCACCAATATTTCATATCGACGGATACCCTCGAAGATCAGACCTGCTTCTGAACCACCGATACCTGCCTGAATGACACGTTGAATATCGCCCACGTTCAAATTGTATCGCGCGGCTGCTCCGCGATTAATACGTATGAGCAACTGAGGAGAGCCCGTCACTTGATCCACCTGCACATCACGCGCCCCTTCGACTTCGCCTAGTGTGGCGGCAATTTCATTGGCCTTTGTGAGCAAAACATCCAGATCCTCACCGAAGAGTTTGACTGCGAGTTCGGCCTGCACGCCTTCCAGCAATTCATCGACCGACATCTCGATCGGTTGGGTGTAATTCACGACGACGCCCGGCGGTTCGCCGATGGCATCGCGTATGACCTCAACCATTGCTTCCTGGTCGAAGGGTTGACGCCATTCTTCCGGAAGAGTCATAATCAGATACAACTCGGCGGCATTTATCGGGTCGGCATGCGCACCGACTTCGCCCCGACCGATGCGGGTCACGACTTTGGTGACTTCAGGCACCTCAAGAATACGTCGCTCGATAGCCTGAGTCATTTGCTTTGAGGTGTCGATTGAAATCGACGGTGCCATTTTAAGTTTCACGACGATTGTTCCTTCGTTGAGCGATGGCGTGAACTCAGTGCCGAGCTTCGGAAAGATCCAAACCCCAGCGCCAAGTAATGCAATTGCACCGAGTACGGCTATCCACCGTTGCTTGACTAGAAAGCCGACCAGCGGGCGATAAGGAGCCTGAAGAATTCTAACAATGAAGCTCTCGCCTCGATTTTCCGAACCATCTCCGACCGCCTGCTTCTTAGGAGCGCGCATCAGAAAGTAGGCTAGTGTCGGCCCGACAATCAGAGCGTAGGTCAGGGCACCACTCATCGCCAAGGCGATGGAGTAAGCCAAGGGGCGGAAGGTCTTGCCCTCCACACCGGTAAGCGTGAACAGCGGCAAAAACACCAGGATGATGATTGCGACCGCGAATCCGACCGGACGAGCGACTTCGCCACATGCTCTAGCAACAATAGCCATTCTCGACTCATCCGGTGCTGCGCTCCTTAAATGCTGATCCACATTCTCGACGACGACAATTGCGCCATCCACAAGCATACCGATAGCGATGGCCAGTCCACCCAGTGACATAAGGTTGGCCGAGATGCCGAAGTAATACATCCCCAGCGTCGCAAAGAGCACCGAAAATGGTAGTGCTGTGGCAACTACGATAGTTGGGCGCACACCGCCCATGAACAGAATGAGGACGATTGCCACAAGGACGATACCTTGGCCGAGCGCGGAGGTCACGGTATTTACCGCCGATTCGACTAAGGTCTTCTGCTCGTAGTAGGGCACTATATTCACGCCTTCCGGCAAGCTCTTATTGATTTGGGCAATCTTATCCTCGACTGACTGGATCACAGTCGAAGCATTCGCGCCGAAGAGTTTGATGACTTGACCGGAGACCACTTCGGCAGTGCCGTTTTTAGTCTGTAGGCCGCGACGGATAGCTTTGCCTTCTTTCACCTCGGCGACGTCGCCGACTGTAATGGGGATGCCATCCGAACTGCCCATGAGAATGGAACGGATGTCCTCCAAGGAAGTGGCCAAGCCCACGGAACGGACGACATACTCTTCGTTGTTATTCTCTATAAA
>DGMY01000069.1:0-198 GCA_002388665.1 Opitutia bacterium UBA4506
TTAGCGAGTGGCAGTGTGCGCGGTTGCGTATGGGCTGAGGCACTGAACGTTCACTGAAGCGTCACGCCACAAGATTGCATCGTATCGGCGTGAGTTGAATTTTCTTGTAGCGTGCAGCTTTAGCAAACGTTCGTCTGGCGAGTGGCAGTGTGCGCGGGTGGGTATGGGCTGATGCACGGAACGTTCGCTGAAGCGTCA
>DGMY01000069.1:441-12856 GCA_002388665.1 Opitutia bacterium UBA4506
GTGTGCGCGGGTGGGTATGGGCTGACGCACTGAACGTTCGCTGAAGCGTCACGCCACGGGATGGGGCGAGAAGGGGGGGGTCGCTATCGTTGTCGGGCGTATCTCATTGCCCGATTCCAAAGGCTTCCGAAGCTCATTCTGGGGAGCTGGAAGGGGTTGTCTGTTTGTTGTATGGGGTATGGTTTGGTTGTGAACGCGGCGTCGAAACCCAAAGACTCGACTACGCTCGCTGACTGTGAGTCGAAGTCGCCGTAGGGATAGGCAAATATTCTGGGGCTACCGGAGCGGCGGTAGTTCTCGCTCGGGCCGATCTCTGATTCCTGTTGGGTTGGAGAAAGGGTGGTGAGTCTGGGATGATGAGTTGTGTGGGCGCCGAGAGTCCAATCCTGGCTGACAAGATCCTGCTGTTCCTTGAGATTCAGCTTTGAGTAGGTTGTCGGGTGATTGGCGGCAAACTCCCGTACCTCATCCATGGAGACCTTAAGAATCTTGGATGCGCGGTGGCAAAATTCGGTACGTTCTTGCGGCGTGAGAGGGCGCAAGTGAATCTTTTCAGCCCCGTAGGCCAATCTCTTCTCTGGGTCCGATCCCAGCCGGTGGTTGAGGTATACCGGTTCACGGGTGATGCGGAAGAGAATTTCTAGAATCTCTGAATGCATCAGATTCTGTGATGGATCCGTTTCCTCGAACTGATTGAGGATAAAAACGGAACCGGTCCAACCGAATTTCTTCAATACTGGCAACGCGAACTCATGGACTCCGCGAAAACCATCGTCGAATGTTATGGCTAGCCGTCGTTTGGAAGAAATTCGATCATCCCTGTAGTTGAGAACCTCAGCCAGGGGCCAAGGCTCGAAGTGTCTGGCGATCCATCCGATCTGCTTTTCGAACTCCTCTAGTGTAATTCGTGGGAGGGCGTCATTCCACACGCCGATCGAATCCGGAAGGATGTTGTGCCAATAGACTACGAACATAGGCCCGCGTTACGGTAGACCGAGATCCATTTCGTCAATTCGCGTTCGCGCGTAAACTCGGTAGTCACCCGCTGGTAAGCAGATTCAACCAGTCGGGATTGAAGATCCTTCTCGGTATGCATGCGGAGAATTGCTGAAGCGAGAGCATCGGAATCTCCGGCAGGGACGAGTAATCCCTCTTTCTCGTGGGTGACCAAATCGGGGATGCCGCCTGCGGTAGTGCCTACAAGTGGGACTTTGGCTAACATGGCCTCGAGAACCTTGTATGGTGACGTGTCAGCGAAAGAAGGAGCGATAGTGATATCGCAACATTGAATGGCGGCCAGCATCTTTTCGTGGGGGATGCGGCCTATCTGCCAGACACGCGCCTCTTCGGGAAGTGCCTCGATCAACTTGTTGAAGTAGCCAATCTCATTCTCCCGAAATGGACCTCCCAGGGCGAGTGTGAAGCGGTGACCTGATGCCGTTAGTTTGCCGTAGGCTTGGAGGAGTGTATCCAATCCGACAACACGCCTAAACTCTGCAAAGCAACCGAGGATGGGCCGATCCCCCCAAGGTTCGAACTGCGCGTGAGGGTCGAAAACATCCGCAGAAACGCTATTGCGGATAATCTCTACCGGACAGGTAGGCCTCAATAGCCCCGTGATGATCTTCCTGGCGTGCTCAGATTTACAGGTGATCAATCGGGCGCCCTGAACAGCCTGAACAGTCTGGGCGAGATGGCGCCCAAAAATCCGCGCCTCCAGATCCTGGCCAATGTAGGTGATGACGAGTGGGATCTCGAGAAGAGTGGCGGCATAGGCACCAATGAAGGCGCGCTGTTCAAATCCCCCGTAGACATGAATCGCCGAGACGTTCTCCTCGCGGCAGATCGTGAGTAGGCGTTCGGCCCAGGACCGCCTGCGCAAATCGTAGTTAAGCATAGCCTCTCCGAGAAATGGGGACAAGGACCGGTCTACCTTAAAGTCGGCCGAAAAAATACGATAGGACCGCCTTCCATTGGCCTCAAACTTTTCTACCCTTCCGCTCCAGTCAGCCTCTCGCAAAGAAACATCGAGAGAGATGGGAATCATCTCGACATGTTCATCGAGTAGGGTGGACATCCGCTTTTTGGAGACAACACTGCCTCCAAAATCAACCGGTTTATCGCTGATGAGAGCTATTCGGGGAAGGTCGTTTTTCTGCATGAAATGGAAAGGTCGGGATCGTGGCTACACTCGAAACGAGGCGTTGGATTCGAGAAGGAAAAGGCCCGCATCGAAGGCGCCTTCCCAGCTAATCTCTTCCTCTGCCCAGGGGCCGGTTCCGACGATATACTCTGTCTCGGGCGAATTCTCAGAGAGGAGGCGTTGGAGGCAGGCGGTCCCGCACTCCGGTTCGATCGGCTCGATGCCCCGTTCACGAAGTTTGCGAATGACACTTGGGTCGGCCATTCCGCCCTCTGCCCAAGGACCCCAGTTGAGCGAAAGAACTTTTGTCGCTGGATACTGGTGACGGTACTGCCAGGCGAATCGATTGAGGACCTCGTTGGCGGCGGCGTAGTCGATTTGTCCATAATTCCCAAAGCGTCCTGAGACCGATGCGAAGAGGACCAGAGATCTTAATGCGGTGAGTTCTTCGGCGATCACCGGGAGGCAACTGATCTTCGTCCGCACTACCTTGAGGAAATCGGCTTCCGGTTTATTCTCGATCAAATTGTCGGCGAGAATCCCGGCCCCGTGGATGAAGTGATCGATCTGGCCGTATTGGGTTTTGATCGAGCGGAGAGTCTGCCGCAGCTTCTCAGATTCGGTAATATCGACCGCGCGGTACTCTATGGTGGCACCGGTGCTACCGAGATCGGCGAGGTTTTGTTCAATCTCCAGACGATTCAGGATCTGTCGGGCGAGGGATTCAATCGCAGCTGGGCTCGCATTGTCAGGGCGAAGGCTCTCATCGCTTAGGATACGGTTTCGGATCTCGGGTAGGTCGCGGCATCCTTGAAATGCTGCAATCGAAGCGGCGTGCCGCTCTGTCCGCCCGAGAATGATCAATTGGGTTTCGGGTCCGAGTATTGGTTGGAGACATTTTGCGGTGATTCCCCGGGCTCCGCCGGTAGCGACGATCACATCATCGGAACCAAATGGAAGCTTAGTTTCCGGTGCTGGAAGCTCGTGCTTTGCTGGAACGAATATTGAGCGACCGCTCTCATCGTATCCGACTTCATTCTGATTTGTCGAAAAAAGGAGTTCGTTTAAGCAATGATTGCTGATGATCTCGGGATCGAGGGAATCAGCAAAATCGACTGCCTTCGAGAGAACATCGGGCCATTCGAGGTCCAGGGTCTTAACCAGTCCCACATTGGCGCCGCCAAGGATTGTTCCTGGTTGGGCACTGGTGGTCCGGCCGAAGTTTCCGCCGAGTAGTGAGGCTGATAGAATTCGTCCGAGGCTTCGGTGGCCCGTTTGTTGGAGATCGTCAGAACATAGACGCAGAAGGCTGTAGAAGCTCAGAATCGACTCTTGAATCTCCTGGTCCCAGTCATCGGATTGCGCGGGCTGGCAGAGTGGAGCGAGATGGACAATTCCGCGGATCGGTCCATATGAATCCCGGGCGTCGTTGATTGTCTGGATCCGATCGGATTCACTTGCGAGAGCGGATCGCGAGAGTAGGACGCCCGACACCCCGGACCTCTCGAGTGCCGGGAGGAGCTTGGCGGCGACTCCAAGACGGTCTTCGGTAACCAGAAATACCCCACCAATCGGAAGCGGGAGAGGTGAAGACAGAGGAGTATCCCGTCTCTCCATGACGAATACCGGGGACGGTGTACCAGATGGTTTTGGTGGTGCCACCTCGATGGGAGTGCTTGCGGACGAGCTATCTGCTGGCGGGTTGTCCGACTGAGCGGACGCTTCGGTCTCATCGCTAAAGTGGAGTGTCGAGTAGGCGATCTCTCGAAGGGTCTTTTTCTTCCCCAGGGCGCGGACCAGTGCTCGTGCGTCGCCTGCCACCGAGAAGCGTTCTTGTATTACATCCAGTATCTCAATGCGCTTGATTGAATCGATACCTAGATCTGCCTCCATATCTAAATCGGGCCCAAGCATCTCGGGTGGGTAGCCGGTTTTGTCGCTTACGATTCCTGTGATCAGAACGAGCAATTCCTCTTCGCTCCAATCCGCCAATGGTTTTTCGGTAGGCGCCGGTGTAGAAACCGGTTCATCGATGGGACTCGATTCTACCGGGGCAGAGGGTGGCTCAACTCTGGCGGGAGTTGGCTGGGGGGAAGCCAGTGGAGGCGGCTCGAAGGGTGGGGGGACGTGCGCCGATGTCCCTTGGGCGGGCATGATACCTGATCCAAACTGCCGCATCACGGATTCCTGTAATCGGAGGAATTCGCGCATTGTTTCCTGGTAGGCTGCATAGGCCTGAGCGGGAATTGGTGCTGGCTGTGTATTGTTCTGAGAACTACCCATACTCGGACTGTTCGGTTGTGTCTGTTCCTGAGCTCGGACTTTCTGGGCAGCCTTCTCTCTGGCCTTCTCACGATCTTCAACGGTCAAAAGAGGTAGGGATCCGTAGCGCCCATCCTCTTCGGCTGTCTTTCGAACAAAAGAGCTGTTGACCAGCCAAGTAGTGGGGCTCAGTTGATAGGCGGGTAGACCCGCGAGGCTATCCAGATCAACCCGCTGGACTGAACGTCCGGCAAAGAGCTTGGAGAAGTCGACGGAGCGACCTTCTGCCCAAAGACCAGCGATGGAACCCAGGAGGCCGGCTAGTCCCTTGCCCTCGTCATCGAGGACGACGCACCGATGTTCCCGTCCTTTCAGTATCTGAGCGGTCAGGTTAGAGAGGATATTGCGGGGGCCGACTTCCACAAACGTGCGAACTCCCTCCTCATAAAACTGATTGATCGTAGAGACGAAGCTGACGGAGCGGGTGAGCTGTGAAAGGAGTAGCTTGCGGGCCTCACTCTCTTCTTCGGGATAATAGTCCTGTGTGACTGCCGAAAACGTGGGAATAGAGCCGGCTTTGAATGGGATCGCGGCAAGAAGGGGTTCCCATGAATTCACCGCGGAACTCATGAGAGGGGAATGGAATGCACCTGAGACTGGGAGTAGGGAGGCGCGGATTCCCTCCGTGTTGAGTTTTTCGACTAGCGCTTCCAAGGGTTCGACAGGCCCGGCTACCACGACCTGACGCGGGGCGTTGTGATTTGCTATCACTACATCGGGGAACCCTTCCAATAGAGGCGAAATCTCCTCCGGAGAAGAATGGATTGCGGCCATGCTCCCGGAAGGACATTTGCTCATCGCTTGTCCTCGTGCGAAAGACTGCTCCAATGCATCTTCAGAAGCGAGCCTGCCAGCTGCCACGAGGGCGGGGATCTCACCGTAGCTGTGACCGGCAGTTCGATCAGGAGTGATTCCCAATTGTTCCATCAGATTTAGTAGGCCGATGGAGATCGCCCCGATCGCAGGCTGTGCGATTTCGGTTTGAGCCAACCGATTGCGCTGGTCGCGCAACCTTTCGGGTGAAAAGGCGGTTGGCGGGTAGATGTAGCGACTGATCGGTCCCGTCTCATAGGATGCGCTGATCCGATCTGCGTCTTCAAGAATGTCTCGAAGGGGCTTCAGGTAGAGCGTGGCCTCTCCCGCCATGTCGATATTTTGGGACGCCTGTCCCGGGAACAGGAAGGCGATCTTGCCGGATGAGTCGGCTCTGCTCTTGCGTTGCACCAAGTGACGGTGATCTGCCGCAGAGCCTTTGCTCGCAATCTCCCGCAGACAGTTGAGCAGATCATCTTTCGAGGAAACAACCGCCGCGAACCCCTGAGCGCAATTGCCGAGGGAAGTTGTGAAAGCGATGTCGGCCAGCGGGATCGACGGATCCGCTGCGATGGCAGACAGCCAACGTTCGGCAGTTGTCTTCAATTCGGCATCATCCCGACCATGAACCAAAACGACCTCTGCGGGCCAGCGAGAGCCTCCGGGGGAGCGCTCGATAGGATCACGGGTGTATTCTTCAAGAGCGACATGAAAGTTCGTGCCGCCAAAGCCAAAAGCGCTGACCCCTGCCCGTCGAGGATCGGGTCCCGTATGAATCCAAGGGTGGGGGGTACGCCGGACATTTACGGGCGTAGTGGGATCATCAAGACCGGGAAGTGGTTTTGAAACGGAAGATAGAGGCGGGAGTACCTTGTAGTGGAGTGCGAGGATAGATTTTACCAGTGCTGCCATGCCGGCAGAAGTACGGGAGTGGCCCAGTACACCTTTCGAGGAACTGATTACGCAAGAGTCCGGTCCGGCGCCCTCTGATTGAAGAGATTCTATTATGGTCTCAAGCTCGGCGGTGTCTCCCACAGGGGTCCCTGTGGCATGGGCCTCATAAAAACCGATCGTCGAAGGGGAATATCCGGCGTTGGCGTAGGCCCGGCGGAGGGCTCGCTTTTGTCCGAGCGGACGGGGTGCGGTCATGCCAAGCGCTTTGCCGTCGCTGGATCCTCCGACTCCCTTGATGACCGAGTAGATGCGGTCGCCATCCCGTTCCGCATCGGAAAGGCGCTTGAGGACGAGAAAAACAATACCGTCACTCAAAGCGATCCCATCAGCTGATTGGTCGAACGGCTTTACGGTGCCCGTACCTGAGAGTGCGCCCACTTTACTGAATGCAACGTAGGCGGGGGGTCCCATCACAATCTCGCTAGCTCCAGCGAGGACCACATTGCTTCGTTTGGAATTGAGCTCGCGGGCGGCGAGATCGATCGTCGCCAGAGAGGAAGCACAGGCGGCATCGACCGTGAAATTGGGACCACCTAGATCCATTCGATTCGAAATACGGCCGGCAACGACATTGGTAAGGGTCCCGGGAAGGGATTCCTCCTTGATCGGTGGCATCCGCTCGAAGACCTCTGGATCGGTGTCGGGGTCAAAGAGTCCGAGCAGCGATCGAACGATCAGTGCGTGACCCAGGTGCCCGCCTCCATCGGCATTGGCGAGGATGACTGCGGTGTTCTCCCGATCAAACGGGCGGGACTCGTATCCCGCATCGGCGAGCGCTAGCCGGGCCGCTTCGAGACACAGCAGGTTGGACGTGCTCATGTGCTGAGCGGAGGAAGGCGGAATGCCCAACTTCGCCAGATCGATGGGCACGTCGGGAAAGAATCCCCCCCATTTGGAGTTCGTCTTACCGGGTGCGTCTCGGTCGGGATCGTAGTGGAGACGGGTGTCCCAGCGACTTTTGGGTATTTCCCGAACAGCAACGTGGCGGTCTAGAAGGTTCTTCCAAAGGGCATCTTTGTCGGCGGCATCGGGAAGAAACGTGGAAACCCCAACGATCGCGATATCGACCGGAGGTTCGGCCTCGGTGGTCTCGGGCGATGAATGGCGTTGGAAAGACGAGAGCAGTTGTTGGCTTCCTTCGGAAAGTTCCCGGTGCAGGGTTTGAACATCGGTTCGCTCATTCCGCAAAGTGACGGATTCACCGACCATGAACATTCCACGATAAAATTGGTCCTCGGGAGAAAGCTTGATCAATTCTCCGGACTCATTGCGCTCGACACCTTTCGTTGCGACACGAAGCCGCCCTAGCGTAAAGGCTTCGAGCTCAGCCCGGATCTGATCGGGAGAGGCCTCTTCTCGTATCATCGTGCGACGAAGGGCGAGGAAATCGTTGGAGAACTGGGAGGGCATGCAGCGGTTGGCGTGACCGGGTGCGACGGGTAGGCATACGGTTTCGCTACATTGGATCGCCTGTTCCTGGAAAGTCTCCGTGATCGCCCCATCGTCGACGGCTTCGCGGGTAAATAGATAGGGCGTTCCGATCAGGATACCCCAGGACATTCCTTTCGAGAGTAGTGGAGCTGCGATCGTAGTAGCCATCGCCGCCGACAGGGAATTGTGGATTCCCCCGGCAAAAAGGATCTGTATCGAAGAGGGGTCCTCGGCATACTCCAGCAACGTATCCACCATCCTGGACCAGAGGACAAAACTGCTCAAAGGACCGACATGGCCCCCGCATTCCCTTCCTTCAAAAATAAATCGCCTGGCTCCCTGTTTGAGGAAAATTTTGAGTAGTGCAGGAGTTGGCACGTGGAGGAACGTAGCGATGCCCTCATCCTCCAATCGTTCTGCTTGATCAGGCCGCCCTCCGGCGATCACCGCGAACGAAGGGCGGCACTCGAGGATGGCGGCAATTTGATCTTCCTGGAGTTCGGGCGGGACAAACCCAAGAATTCCGACACCCCACGGTTGATCACCGAGACGCTCCGATGTCTCCTTCAGCAGTGCCAACGAGCTTTCTTTGTTCAGAAGTGCGAGTGCGAGCGTCGGCATAGCCCCGGCAGAGGAGATCGACGAGGCGAATGCTGGAACGTCGCTGACGCGGGTCATGGGACCCTGTACGATTCCCGCGTTGAGGCCAAGGGATGAGGCGAGCCCCGCGTTGGCGGCCAAGGGGTTCTCGGAAGCGGCCGAGCCCGGCAGTTCTCTTATTGCCGCGAGTAAATCCTGGATCAGGTGGCTGATGTTGGAAAAGCGATCGGCGTAGTCAGAGGCCAAACCGATCGCCTGACCGACCGGCCATAGACTGGACTGAAGTGGACCCCACGAAATCCATTTGGATCGAATCTTCTGTTCGAGAGCAGCGGGTTCGATATCGCCGGTTTCCTCTTTTGAAAGGAGTTCCTCGAGCCCTGCGGTAGAACCAAAAGTTGGGTGAGTGTATGCGCGCAAAGGCCGTTTTGACCCCAGCGATCGAGTTTCTTCACCGGAAAGAGCGCCCAGAGCGATCTTGGTCCTCTCGTCGAGTGATGATTCGGGAAGGAGCCAAGCGGCTTCTTCGAGGAAAACTCCCGCTGCGCCGGCAACCAAGCAAGCTGCGGCCGATTGGATGCCAATACCCCCCCGGCAATAAATAGGAACCGGGGATTCGGAGATGGACTGGGCGTTGACCAAAGAGGATTGGAGTCCGGCAAATCCCGCAGATTCACTACCTGAGAGGACCAGACCATCCCATACCTCGAGAAATTGATCAGAATAGCTTTTGGGGGGTGATGGTAATTCGGCCAACCATCGTCGGTTGGCGGAGGAGAACCCATCGAGAGACGGTAGATCTTGTAATGCTGCCGAGACGACAATGACAGTAGAGGACCGCTTTTCGAAAAGAGGCTCCAGGGTAGGGAGCCAATCGGTTTGATCCGCTCTGAGACGGATGCCGATCGAGGCATCTTTGGAGACCGCGCGAAGGAGTCGTTCTAGGTGGGATTGAAGGGCAGGAAGGCTATTACAAAACGTGGAATCGATCAGGCCGGTTGCACCGGCTTTTGCCGCGGCGGAGGCAAGAGCGGGGTGTGGCCATTCCGCGGGGACTGGGACGAATATCTCAAATGGGGTCAATTGCACGGGTGCCTGGATTCAATCGGTTGAGAAAGTGCGGGAACGGTATGTAAAAACGGGCCCGAAAAACGGGCCCGTTGTAGGTAAAAGTATGGGACGGAGATTTATTCGTCTGCCATGTAGTGTTCGTCGATATGATCGGCGAACGCTTCGAGCCAATCCGCGCTTTCAACGACTGGAGTGATCTCAACAGAGCTGAGGTCGAAGCTAGGAGTGTAGCGAACAATCTTATTGAGCGATTCGGCACTGTCAGCATTGACGATCATCGCGTGACCACCACCGATAAAGCTCCAAGAGTGCTCGATCTTTCCAGCGCTCTTTGCTCTTTCGAGCTTTTCTTTGATCGCCCGGAGGTTTTTCGGATGACGGGAAGCAACTTCTGACTTGTCAGTGATTGGCTTGGAGATGACGAGGAACTTCATGGTTGTATTTATTTCAGGTTATATCGAACCGATTGAGTGGTATTGGTGACAATAACAGCCGTGCCGGTCGGAAATGATAAGAATCGAGGGGAGAATAGGAGTCAAGGGAGGTTTTGTTACGGAAACGGTACAGATATCAAAGGTATTGAAATATAACGATATAGGCAATTGGACTGATGAAGATTTTTTGCCCGGGAGGCGCAAAATATCTTTCGTTGAGTAATGGGCGCCAGAACGGTCTGAATACTCGAAATGGGAATTCGTATCAAAAAGTGAATATGTTCAACGGTTGGAGCATCGTCAATGGCTCCAGGTTCTCAATTGAGTAGTTGGTTTGGCGTACTCATGGTTTCCATAATGCTCCAATCGATACCGGATTTACTCTGAGCCCGGAATCAACTGATGATAACCCCTTGAGAATGAAGTTACTGAACTATTTACCCTTTCTCTGTATATTGGCCTCGAGCCTGTATAGTGAGAATCTGATCACTAATGGTGATTTTAAAGACTGGGGAGGTGGACTCCCAGCCAATTGGATTGATCGCTCCCGACAGTCCTATTCACAATTATCGGATGACGGAGGCATGTCGGTCAAGCTGGTGAAGTCCAGTGGACGGGCAGGCGAGATGTTGCAGAAGATCGTGGTGGATCCCGATAAGCGTTACCGCGTAGCAGGAGAGGTCCGGGGAAGTCAGTCCGGGCTGGCCTACATTCAGGTGAAAACCTATGCCAACGGGAAGGAAGTCGCCCGCCACAGTACCTCCCGAAATAAGGGAACCGATTGGCAGGAGATCGAGAAAGTGTTTAGTACTCAGGGCGTCGAATCGATCGAAATATTGCTTCGTTGGAGACAGAAAGAAGAGTTCATGGGGGCAGACATTGAGTTTCGATCCCTGACCTTGGAGGAGGTTCCGCCGCTGGCGCATAAGGGAGAAGAAGTTCCACCTCGGGCCGTTGCGACATTCCACTCGATTGGTCTTTATTGGAAACCCGAGGGGGGAACCTCCGGAAAGACGGTCACTGTGAACTACCGGGAGAAAGGGGCGGATGCCTGGGAAGAAGCTCTCCCTCTTTGGTTTGACACCACCATTCATCCTGATTCCGCCTCAGCCCATACGGCTGAATATCGGGGAAGCATCGTGAGCCTGGATCCGGGAGTGACCTACGAGGTGCAGTTGGCGCTGGAAGGCGGTCCGGAGAGACTCCTCGAAGTGGATACCTGGAGTGAGGATTTCAAGATCGCACAGACGATTACTTTACCAAAAGAGTCGAAAGACACTTTCGTAATTACTGAAGGTGGGAGCGAGGAACTGGGGTATGTTCTCTATGAAGCGGCACCGGGTACTCTGTGGGATGCAGAGAATGAAGCGAGTGCGAACATGAAGATCGAGGCGTCATGGGTGATCGTTCGCGGGCTCACTATGAAGGGTTCAAAGAACCACGGGATCGTTCTCGGGGATGTGAATCACATTGTAATCGATTCCTGTGACATCAGTGGATGGGGCGAAACGGGTAGCGATGGTCAGGCCAAAAACTTCAACAGTGCGGTCTTCAGCGGATCGAGAGAGCTGGAAACCATCGTCGTACAAAACTGTGACTTACACGACCCACGCAGTGACAGTAATTCCTGGAAAGAGAAGCGGCCCGGGACGAACAGCTTTCACCCAGGCGGTCCTCAGGCAGTGACCTTTATTAAGGGAAAAGGAAACTATGTCATCCGGAATAACCGGATCTATTCGGACCTCGATCATATGTTCAACGATGGCATGGGCGAGTATAGCAATTCGAGTTTCGGAGGTTTCCCCAATCGTGACAGTGACATCTACGACAATTACGTGTCGCACTGCTGGGATGATGCCTTGGAAATCGAAGGGGCAAACATGAATGTTCGCGTCTGGAACAATTATATGGACATGACCTATGGAGCGATCGGTGGTGCCGCTACCTCTCTCGGACCAGTCTACTTCTACCGCAACGTCTACGCCGTGTCGCGCAAGCACACCGGGACAGACGCCAATTCATTTCGCGGCCACTACCTGCTCAAGCTTGGGAACAAGAGCTCCGTCTATACACGGGGAAAGATGTTCGTATTTCACAATACGACGCTCCAGCCGTTTTCCCCTTCAGCAGAATGGCCGGATCTTTCGAGTGGTGCTCAAGCGGGAATGGTTTTTACGAACAAGAAAAATCAGCAGCAGAACATGACCAGCCGGAACAATATCTTCCAAATGCGAAAAGATTCCGATTGGGCGATCCGCGACGTTCAGTTAACCCAAAATAACGACTTTGATTACGACCTCTACAACGGCAAAGTGATGGCAAGAAAGGGCTCTGAGAAAAATGGGATCGTAGGGGCTCCCACCTACCAGCGAGCCGCAGACGGACGCTTGTGGCTCGAGGCCGGTACTCTTGGATATGACGCCGGAGAGCGTATCCCCAACTTCAACGATGACTATGCTGGTGCCGCACCTGACATGGGAGCTGTAGAGACCGATAGCAATACGCCAAAACCAGCGAACTGGCCCGACTTTCCCGAAAATTATTCTCCTGCAGAAGCCGCGACTGAAACTGCGGAGTAGTAAGCGTTTCGTCTACGCCAAGCAGGTTAGCGGTAGGTGCTAAAGCACAGTGGGGCATGGCTTCAGCC
>DGMY01000069.1:13033-13242 GCA_002388665.1 Opitutia bacterium UBA4506
ACGGATGGCCGCGTCGCTTCCGGTAGGACCGAGGATGTCCCGCAGTTTAGGCAACTCAAGCCGGGTTCGTGGTAGGTGCTGAAGCAGCCTACACACAGTGGGGCATGGCTTCAGCCTTGCCCACGGATGGCCGCGTCGCTTCCGGCCGGACCGAGGGGATGTCCCGCAGTTCAGGCAACTCAAGCCGGTTCGCGGTAGGTGCTAAAGCA
>DGMY01000086.1 GCA_002388665.1 Opitutia bacterium UBA4506
CAAGAATTGGGACATCCCCAGCTTGTGGGCATATGAAAATACCCACAATGAAGAAACTCCTCCTACTATCCGCCTCTTTCTGTGTTATCGCCGGTTCAGCATCTGCTGTCATTTTGGCCGAATACACTTTCGATGCGGATTCCTATGGTCCATCGACTACTGCGACCGGCATTGAAGGATCCAACGTCACCGGCGGGAGCGGTCTGTCGACCAGCCCCGTGCTTTCGGGAACGGGCAACCCCGCCAAATCGATCGCACCCCAGGGACTCTCCTCCACTTCTGAAGCCGACGCAGTCGCGGCCAATGATTACATTGAGCTAAAAATCACCGCGGACTCCGGCTACACGCTTTCGTTTACCTCTCTCGATATAGACCTCCAAAGGAGCAATGATCAATCAGCCACCAACTGGTTTATCCGCAGCAGCCTCGACTCTTACGCGAGTACGATTGATAGCATCACTTCGATCGCCACTTCTCCGAGCGCGTTCGCGAGCTACACCATAGATCTGTCAGATGCGGCCTACCAGAACCTCTCCGGGGAGGTGACCTTCCGCCTCTACGGTTATGGTGCAGTCGGTGAGAACCCGTCGCTCCGCCAAGACAACATCACCTTCAACGGATCCGCTGCAATTCCCGAACCATCTTCGACTGCCACCCTATTCTTAGGAGCGGCAGCGGTTACCGCATTACTCCGCCGCAAAGCGCGCAGCTAAGCCACTCTTGCGAGCTTGCGATTTTCGAGAAGCCCCGCGGTGCAACCGTGGGGCTTTTTCGTATCCAACGAGCCGCACCTCCGGATCCAACGCAATCTACTCGAATCGGCGACGATATTCACGGGGCGATTCTCCGTTGTGCTTCGAGAACCATCGGGAAAAATAACTCAGTGATCGAAATCCCAGTTCGAACGCGATCTGTTTGATCGGGATTGCCGACACCTCCAGCTGCGCCTGTGCGTCACTCAATCGCCTCCGGTCCAGATATTGTCGAGGCGACATCTCATACTCTTTCTTAAACAACCGATCCAATTGAGTCGTACTCAAGGAAACTTCCGCCGCCAGTTCGTCCTCTTCAAACGAAAGATCAAGGGGGTGGCGGTCCAACAGCCGGGCCACCTCAAAGATCCGGCTATCCACGTCTTCCGTTCGTTCAGAAAATCCGTCCAGCTTCTGACCGATCTCGACGAAGGTCGACAACCAGGAGATGAACAATTCGCGAATTCGTAAATGACTGTGAAGGTCACCCCGGGAGGACCGGAAAAAGCGCCCGGCGGCAGGTAAAAGGGTCTCCACCAACTCCAACAAGGCTTCCGCCTTGACCTTTAGTTCGGGGAAATCATCGCTTCGGAAAATCAGAGCTGTATCGGAATCGAAACAGGCTTTGCCATCAGGCCAGTCACTCGAGAATCGAAGCGAAATGAATCGGGCGCCACGGGTAAACCTCCGCTCGATCATTGAAGTTCCCGGAAGAATCCAATCTCCAGCCTTCCCTTCACAAACTCCCATCGGAGTTTCTACCTGCATCTCGCCTTCCAAGAGCAAGATCGCCGACCGGCCGGGGATCAAGGACGTCTTCATGGTCAAATACTCCGGTCTCACCTCTCCCTGGTATACCCAGTATAGTTCCGTCTTCAGGTGCGCCCAATCACTCATGCGGATTCGTCCGTTACTGGAACGGTGCACACTTGATTTCTCGGGGGGCATACGGAAGAAGGTCTTACAAAAATAATAGACCGTCAACACCCTCCGATAGATCGCCCTGCCCGCGATAAGTTGCCACACCCAAGCACCCTCTCCTCCAAGTGCTGAATCAACGACAGATCCAGTAGGTCGCGAGCCCGTTCCCCTAGGAATGGAACCGCCTTGCCATTCGGCCTCTCGATCAATCCTCGGCGCTCAGGAACCCGCGCCAGCCGAACTCTGAGAAGATCTCTTCCACATCAAGGCAGCGAGCCAGAAGCAAAAGAGCTGCGTTTCAACCGAGACGGTTTCAGCGCAACGAATCTGAGCTTTCCGTACAAAAGGGCCAACCGGAGCGATTCGGCCGATGCAAGAATCGCCGGATAGAATCTCGAAACGGCGCTGCAGTGGATTTGACGCTTTCAGTCGCAACGCCCCTTCCTCAGTCGACAATTCAAAGGATCGACTAAACGCACTGACTTTCTCAGCTTGCGCGATCTTCTGGTCGTCTAACACCAGTGACCAATGACCGCTCAGCCAGTCACGCTTATCTACGGAGAAAGACTTGTCCAAAAACCGAATCGAGCCCTGCTCGGTCATCCAATTGAATTCGACAAACCCTTTGTTCGACAGGTCGCCACTCTCTCGAATGATGAAATCCCAGCTAAAGATCGATTTTGGAGTACATATTAACATGGTGCGGCCCTACTCACGAAGCTAGGTTGCCTTCCTATCCCCGGGGAATCCACAAAAATACTCTTCGCAGCGCAGAATGGGGAACGGTGGAAGCCATTCCATCGGCCGGTTGGCTGGCTATCGCACCCCGATTTCTCCGAAACTACATCCCGAGGAGCCCAAGTCGCTCGCGACCCATCCCCCTTGACATATCGGGCCACGAATTCGATGTTTTTCCTCCTATGAGGGAGCCGATCAATAGCGTCATCCAATCCGACAGTCCCCCGACGTCGCGATCGACTGGCCAGGTGTCCGTTTCGTTGAGCGTCTCACAATAGCGATTATGGAGGATTTGACCCCGAGCCTTCATTTCTTCGCAGCGGAGAACCGTAGTGATCTCGTTGAGGCGATCCAGTCCGATGCCAAGCCTCCGGCGACGAATACTTTCCCCGCTCGGTTGGCCCTCATCGCGGAAGACGCTGAATCATTGCGACAGCGAAAGGTCGAAGCGGTTCAACTTCTCCAATCGAAGAAAAAGGAGCGATTCAGTATTCCGGGGAAGATATTCTTCCACGAGCTAGATCACTCTGTAGCCCCCAAGGTGGCGTGGCTATTTCCCGGATACGGTGCGCAATATCCCGGAATGCTTCAGGGTGTCCCGGATGCATTTCCGGCAGCCGCCTCTTGGATTGGAAAGCAAACCGCCCGTGCCCAGTCCTATTTCCAAACCAATCCCTGGCTTCTCGGCACCTCGGGAGCGACCGAGCAAGTCGCCGCCGCCGAACAGGCCTATGCAATCCTCCTTACCGATGTAATTTTCAGCGAAGTACTCCACTCAATAGGTGTACCGTGCCACGGCGTGATCGGGCACAGCTACGGTGAGTCTGCTGCGCTCTACAGTAGCGGTGCCGTATCCAATCCATGGAAGGCTATTGGTCTAGCCCGTAGGATTTTCGAGGAGTCAAATCATCACGTTTCACCCTGCGCATTTTTGACAGCCCGCGGTGATGTTGCCCAAAGGATGTGCCCTCCACTGGAGGTGGCACTGGAGAACTGTCCGTCACAATCCGTCCTCTGTGGCAGTCCCGAGGCGGTGAGCGAGGCCGAGAAGTCACTCCACGAAGACGGTGAATTGGTGTTTCGCATTGGCCAACTCGATCAACCGGTCCACACGTCCCGCTTCTCCGTTACTCCGGCAGAGTATCAAGCTGTCTACGATTCGGTAGAGTTTAACCCATCTCGGGTACCCCTCTATAGCTGTGTCACCGGTCTTCCCCTGCCCCCTGAATCGGCAGCGATGAAGCAAGCACTGATTCGCCAGTGGCACGAAACCGTACGCTTCCAATCGGCGACCGAAAGTCTTTACCAAGACGGCTATAGAATTTTCCTGGAGGCGGGTCCCGCGGGGCGCCTGTCCGGCTTTGTTCGTGATACTTTGCGAGGGAAGGATGTCACCGTTCTCTCCTGCGATCACCCGAAGCGCGCCGCTGACCTCCAAATGCGTGAGGTCCTGGCCCGTCTTTACTGTGCGGGAGTCGCCCTATCGGAAGAAAAGATTGCTCAAACCTGCCGTATGGTTTCGGGCCCATCCGCAATCCTTCAACCAACCCGCTCGAAGCCTTCCACAGAAGATCATTCTCTCGAGATCATCCGCAAGGAAATGGCCCAATTGTTGGGGAGCGAAGAATTGCCTCACCCTGACCAAGGCTTCTTCGATTCCGGCTTGGGGTCGATTGAGGTCGTAGAGCTTGCGAGTCGGCTGTCCGCTAAATTCGCGACACAGGTATCCCCCGTCCAAGTGTTCGAAGAATCGACACCGCGGCGGCTGTCCGAATCGCTTTCAGAATCGAACGGCGGCGAAAACCGAAAGAAACGCACACGACCCTCTCATGAACCGATCGCAATCGTAGGGATGTCCTGCCGCATTCCCAGGGGAATCGACAGTCCCGAGCAGCTATGGAGTCTGCTCGAGTCTGGAGCCGATGTGATCGGTGACATTCCAACTGATCGATGGAACCCTGACCAGTGGCCCGACGCACCTCGCAAAGGCGGGTTTCTTGCCGATCTGAGGAAGTTCGACTCCCAATTTTTCGGAATCTCAGCTCGCGAAGCGGCCGCTCTGGATCCCCAACAACGTCTTCTCTTGGAGATGGCCTGGGAGGCTTTTGAGAATTCGTTGATCAATCCCCGGAGCCTACGGGATTCAAACACCGCCGTTTACACGGGTATCAGCGGGAGCGAATACAGCGCGAGACTCAGCCCCAATGAGCGCCTCCAAGCTGGAGGATATCTCGCGACCGGATGCATGCCGTCGACAGCGGCCGGGAGGGTCTCTCATTTTCTCGGCCTAAGGGGTCCTTCCCTCGCCGTAGATACGGCCTGCTCGTCGTCCCTAGTCGCGGTCGATCTCGCGGTACAGGCATTGCGATCGGGCACCTGCGATCGGGCCCTAGCGGGAGGGGTGAACGTCCTTCTTTCGCCGGAATTATCGATTCACCTGAACCAGTCCGGCGCGCTATCCCCCGATGGTCACTGCAAGACATTTGATGCACAGGCCGACGGCTACGTGCGATCCGAGGGCGGAGGTCTGATCGTCCTCAAGCGGTTGAGCGACGCGATCGAGGATCAAGACCGGATCCACGCCGTGATCCGGGGCAGTGCCGTTGACCACAATGGAACGTCAAGCGGCCTCACAGTTCCATCCTCCAAAGCACAGGCGTTGCTCATTCGCAATGCGCTGGACGACGCGGGCATCACAGCGGACCAGATTCAATGTATCGAAGCACATGGTACGGGAACAAAGCTCGGTGATCCAATTGAAGCGGCTGCCCTCGGTTCTGTGTTTTCAACGCGAAAGCACCCGCTGAGAATCGGGTCTATAAAAACCCAAATTGGTCACCTCGAGGCGGGAGCTGGGATCGCTGGTGTTCTGAAAATGGTCCTCCAGCTATCTTTCAAAAAATTTGCCCCGTCCCTCCATTTTTCGTCTCTCAATCCCGCTATCGATTGGCCTGCGAATTCGATTCAGGTTTGTACAGAGTTAACCGATTGGAAGAGCGGTCCACATCCGCGATTGGGTGGGGTTAGCTCGTTCGGCATCAGCGGTACCAACGCTCATCTGATCCTGGAAGAACCACCCGCGCCACCTACACAGACTTCCTCTCCGCAAGACGGTGTCCAGTGCGCGTACACGGTTTCCGCAGGTTCCCCGGCGAGCCTATCCGCGTTAATTCGGAATCATCGGGAGCTCCTCTCTACATCGGAGGATCCCATTCAGGATCTGGCCGCGTCCACCCGATCAACCCGCAGTTCGGCACGATTCCGTCGCGCGGTTATTGGAGACGATGCCGCCTCGATCGCTTCGGCACTCGATTCACCGGGCCTGGCCCCGGCTTCAAAAACTGGGGTAGCCTTCCTTTTTCCCGGCCAGGGTACAGGAACCGATCACGCAATCCGCGAGCTCTACCAGAACAATCCCACCTTTCGCCATTCCTTTGATTCCTGCCGGCAAGGGTTCTCGCCCCTCGGGCTTGAGCTCGACCCACACAGCCCCCAGAAAACGCCCAGGGAATCGCAAGCGGCTCTCTTCGCCTTCGAATACTCACTCGCTCAAGTGTGGATCGACAGCGGGGTGCAGCCTACTGCAGTCGCCGGGCATAGCCTCGGAGAATATGCAGCGGCCGTGATCGCGGGGGTCCTGCGGTTCGAAGACGCGTGCCGGCTTGTCTGTGTGCGGGCTCAGTTAATCGAAGAAATTGGACCGCCGGGATCAATGCTTGCCGTAAGTGCGCCAAAGAACCAGATCACGGCCGTTCTCAGCGAGCACTCTTTCGAGGTCGATATTGGGGCCATAAATGCACCTTCCCTTACAGTCGTATCCGGCTCTTCAGAAGAGATCACGCAGCTACGATCCACACTCCGCACACAACGGATTTCATCCATACTTCTCTCAGTCGACTTTCCATTCCACTCAAGATGGATGTCGCCAGTAGCGAAACGATTCCAGAAAGAACTGAGCGACTTGCCCATCGGAATCCCCAGAATCCCCTTCTATTCGGGCATGTCCGGGAATCGAGTTGATCGGGTTCCGGCAGAGTATTGGTCAGACCAACTGCCCCATACCGTCCGCTTTCTCGACTGCGCCCAATCCCTGATCGACTCCGGCCACCAAACCTTTCTGGAGGTCGGCCCTGGAAACACCCTTTGCCATCTCGGCCTCTCCGCGCGCGAGGACGCACCAAACCTCGCATGGATCGCAGGCCCACCCAACAATGAGAACGCCTGGCAGACGGTTCTGCATGGTCTATGCAGCCTCTACGAAAGAGGTGAAACCGTGGACTGGACCCTCTTCCCGCCACACTTCGGGCGGAGGGTTCCGTTGCCCAATACGGTGTGGGATCGGCAGTACCACTGGATCTCTTCTCAATTCGAAGACGAGTGCTCAGCAGATGCCATCGATCAAGGAAACTCGAGGCCCGATCCCAATCCGCTTTCACCGATCATTGAGCGCTTTGAAGAAGCAACCAATGGACGCGAAAGGCGAAAAATTGCAGCGCTCTACCTGCGCTATCTCTGCAATGGCATACTCGGCAACCCTCCGGAGACTGAAATCCCGACAAGCACTCGATTCCTGGCCATGGGATTCGACTCGATGATGGCAACAATCCTACGCCTTCGAATCCGCAAGGACTTCGGAATCGACCTCACTGCCCCATGGATTATTGAGACCGGCACGCCAGACGACTGTACCGATCGGATTATTCGTGAATCGACCGGTACCAGCCGCCCGGGCTCAAAGGAGCCGAAAACTTCGACGGGCACAGGGGCGGCCGAAAATTATCCACTATCGGTGGGCCAAAGTGCCCTCTGGTTCTTGCAGAAGCTGCACCCCACGAGCACTGCCTACAACCAATCAATCCCTCTCCGCATTCAAAAAGGGACTTTAGAGGATTGGAAGCGGGCCTGCCAGGCATTGGTAGAACGTCACGAGATTCTCCGTACAATTTATCCCGAGTCCCAAGAATCTCCGGTCGCTCGTATTCTGTCATCCAGCGTACCAGATTTTACAACACAAACTTTCCCCGACGGGCGGTCGGTCGAACGTGCGATCGCCCGGGAACACCATCAACCTTTCTCACTATCGGACAGTCCCCCCGTCCGCTTTCGATGGCTCTGCGGCCCTGAGAACGACCCAATCTTGCTCATCACCCTACACCACATCGCTTGCGATGGTTGGTCCAACGAGATCATTCAGCGAGACCTCGCAGCACTAGCAAGGGGCGAATCACTCGATCCGGTCGCATTTTCATACGAACAGTTCTCCCGCGAGCAAAGCGCCATGCTCTCAAGTGAACGGGGCGCGGATCTACTTCGGCGGTGGAGAGAGATCCTCGCCGATCCAATTCCTGTGCTCGATCTAGGAGCTGACTATGCCCGTGTTTCCGACTCCGCTGCAAAAGGTGAAATCCTCTCAATCCCACTAGCACCGTCACTCACATCCAAGCTTCGGGATTTCGCACGCGAGCATGAAAGCACGTTGCAAAACACAATTCTGGCCGCCTTTGCTTCACTGCTTCAGACCCTGTCACGCCAGAACGATTGTATAATCGGCTGCCCCGTGGCTGCGCGCGAAGCTCCCGAGCTCACTGAAACAGTTGGTTACTTCGTCAATCCGCTACCGATTCGGATCCGAATGGATGGGCATACTACCTTCCGCGAATTGATTGCCATCGCTCAGACGGCAATGAAGCGTTCGCTCGAGCTTCAAGATTACCCCTTTCCTCAACTAGTAAAGGATCTAAACGCCCCCCGTATCCCGGGTCGCTCTCCAATTTTTGATGCGAGCTTCAACTTTGTGAGAACACTCGGACAACGGCACGAGGAACTCGAATCATTCTCGATCCCCCAGGCTGCGGGCAAATTCGACCTAACACTGAATGTAGTTGAAAATGGCAGACATCCTTCGTTTTCGTTCGCCTATCGATCAGACCTGTTTCGAACCGACACAATCGAGAGGTTCGGGTTTCTACTGACCCAGATCATCGACGCTGGTATCACCGCACCTGAGATGTCTGTTGGCGAGGCATTGAGTCACTCGATTCAAGATGATCAGCGCTCTTTGATTTCAGGTGCCGAATCTCCGATCACACGCACGGTCATCGACGACTTGTTCCAATGGGCCAAGGCTACTCCTTCACAGATCGCGCTGGTCGCTGGAGAGAGGTCGATTACCTATGGCGAACTCGGGCGACAAGTCCTTTCCTGGGCGAGATGGTTGCAATCGGAAGGAGTTCGCGCGGAGGTTCCAGTCGCAATCATCGCAAATCGTACTGCCGAAACCTGGATAGCCTACCTGGGAGTTCTCGCCTCCGGCGGAACGTTGCTTCCCTTGGACCCTCAGGCGCCCGCGGCTGGCAGGAAAGAGATTCTACAGCGTACAACTCCGCCGCTACTGCTCGCGGAAAATGCTAATGCTTTCTCAGGAATTCCGGCTCGGACCGTCGAGATACTGAATGGTCCTCCGGTAACTGATTCAGAGAGTCCGTGGACCCCTCCAACACTCGCCGGCACCGCCTATATTCTTTTCACCTCGGGTTCGACGGGAACTCCTAAGGGCGTCTCCGTAGGGCACAGTGCACTGGCCAATTACGCGGCGAGTCTCCAGGAGATTCTCCAGACTCATCCGGGCGCTCATTTCGGGCATATCTCTCCACTAACTACAGATCTAGGGCATTCAGCCTGGGTCGGGGCCCTGACTACAGGCGGCTGCCTTCACCTCATCCCCGACAGAGTCCGTCTGCACCCATCATTGTTCGCGGCCTACATCAAAGATCATCCACTCGACTATCTAAAATCCACTCCGAGCCACTGCTCGGCTCTCCTTGAACCAAATGGTTCCGGGACGGTCGAAGACTTTCCGATAAAATCGTTTATTCTCGGCGGGGAACGGGTTTCATCCGAATGGCTTGCGCGGATCAAGGAGTTGGGGTCGGAGTGCTCCATCATTCATCACTATGGCCCCACGGAAGCCACGATTGGAGTGCTGGTGGCTAACCTCAACTCTCATGACAACGTTTCGACAAAAGCTCTCCCTCTGCGGCGACCGACACTCAACACCACGATTGCCCTGGTGAATGAGGCAGGCTGCGTCGTACCCCGCGGAGTATGTGGTGAGCTCACCATTTCAGGTCTGTGCCTATCCGATGGGTACATCGATGGGACCACAACGGCACCCGGCCCCCTAGAGCTTTCTCAGATCACCGAAAACGGCGTGTATCGAACGGGCGATCTCGCCCGTATGTCGCTCAATGGAGACATTGAGATCATTGGAAGACTTGACCGCCAACTGAAGCTCCATGGGATACGGATTGAACCGGGCCACCTGGAAGCTCTGCTCCAGCAATTGAGTTCCGTTTCTGATTCAAGGATTTTTATCCACGGTGATCAGATCTGCGCCTGTATTGTTTCTCAGGATCCGCACGGCGTGGAAGTAGCGGGTGAGCACCTCAAGCGTCACTTACCACCGTCACTCGTACCCACCCGATGGTACCAGTGCGAGCAACTGCCGCTTACCCGAAATGGAAAGCTGGATACCGATGCGCTCACAGAAACTAGATCTTTCTCGACGGAGCCGAAAAACCGGGGGCAGGATCCTTTGATGGCGACGGTTTTGAGAATCTGGAAAGATGCTCTCCAACGACCGGAACTGAGGTCCGATGAGAATTTCTTCGATGCGGGAGGTCATTCTCTCCTCGCAATTCGCCTCCTCGCCTTACTCTTCGAACAGACCGGCCACACCCTTTCGATAGCAGATCTCTTGAACCACCCGACCGCGGAAAAGACTTCGGCCTTTCTACGCGCCAAAGGAAGCGAGCCATCCATCACGGTTCCAGTGGTTCAACTGAAGGATGGGCGGGGTCCGCTTCAAATTCTCATCCCAGGAGCAGGTGGAAGCCTCCTCTATTTTCAACCTTTACTGGAGAAGATCAGTGAGGGGCCTGTCATCGGGTTGCCGGGCCTCATCGGACATAAGAATGCGCCCAAATCTGTCGACGAGCTGGCCAGCTACTACCTAGAGAACCTATCACCAGAACAATTGGATCAGCCCATTGCCCTACTGGGGCATTCGTTTGGAGGACTCCTCGCTTGGGCCCTGGCAGATCGACTCCAGGCATCCGGTGCCACGGTTCGTCATGTCGGGATCATCGACAACCCCGCAGTCGGCAGCGGCAAGGGCCGGGAGTACACGAGCTGGGATCATGTTGACTGGTTGCGTCACATAGCACTGCGAATCGGCAAGCTGCACGGAACCACCCTACAACTACCAGAGTCCATCAACCGAGAACTCTCTCCAGAAGAATCCGACAGGTCTTTCGCCGCTCACCTGAGAGATCACGGCTTCCTCCCTCAAGGGACCAGCGACGAAGCCCTGGCGCAGTACATTCGCACCTATCGGGCCAACGCATTGGCCGCGGCTCTATATGAACCCGCGCGGATCAAGAACCCGCCGTTCCAGCTCCATCTTTTTCTCGCGGCTGATCAGGATCATGAACTTGATGAAGACCGAAGCGAGATGAGTGAGTGGCTCGGCTGGGAGAAAGTCTATCCAAGGTCCCCTCATTTATATACCCTTCCCGGCACTCACCTTTCACTGCTTGCGGAGCCCAACGTCGAACGCCTCGCGGCCGAGTGGAACAAATTGATCGCCCCTCATCCTCATGGCCGATAAATCGATCCAACGCCTCTACCGGTACATCTACGGAAACTGGTCAACGATGATCACCCGTACCTATGCGGAACTGGGCATCGCCGAACTACTCGCGGAATCACCCCGTTCACCGGAAGAGATAGCTGAAGATACGCAGTCAGATCCTGAGGCGCTTAACCTTTTGCTGCAATGCGCGGAGGAGCTGGGGTTTCACCGAAAAGATCCTGAGTCTTCCAAATTAATTCTCAGAGAGATCGGAACGCTTCTGAATCCTCACCACCCGAACAGTCTCCATGCTGCCGCCATTCTCAACGGGGAAGACTATCGCTACGGTCCTTGGGGACGGCTCCCTGAATTCGTTCGATCGGGGGATGGCCGGGAGATCTCACCCACCTGGGACACAGGAAGTCTCCCCTACCTCGCATCCCGCCCCAGCCAACTCGCTACTTTCCAAAAGGCGATGCAGGACCTCAGTACAGCTACGCTTTCATCAGAGAACGAAAACCGCTGTATCGCCTCGTCAATCCCCTTGGATCAATTCAGCAAAATTATCGATGTCGGGGGCGGAACCGGAAGTCTTCTTTCCGCCATCCGCGAGAGAAACGCGCAATGTGCTTTAACCCTGTTCGACCTCCCCTCGGTTCTCGCCGAATCCACCCTAGCCGAGGAGTCACGCATATCGCTCCGCGAGGGAGATTTCTTCGAAGAGATTCCGCCAGGCTACGGTGCCTACCTATTCAAAAACGTACTCCACAATCACCCCAAAGAACGCTTGCACAAAATATTCCGAAATCTCGCCATCGCGCTAAAGAAGAGCCCCTCGACATCCCGTGCCTTCTTCTTTGAACTAATCCACGGATCTTCCCCGCGAGACCCAAGTCGAAATTCCCTGATCGATATGAATCTCTTCCTTCTAGTGGGCGGCCGCGTCCGGAGCCATGAGGAATACAATGAGCTCCTCTCTCCTCATGGCTTGCAAATTGTTTCCAATCACCCGCTTCAATCCTCTGCGAGACGGGCCCTCGAAATACAACTGCTTTAGCACCTACGGCGAACCCAGCTTGACTTGCCTAAACTGCGGGACATCCCCTCGGTCCGGCCGGAAGCG
>DGMY01000079.1 GCA_002388665.1 Opitutia bacterium UBA4506
CGCTCAACCACCGGCTATTGGATATCATCCCTCCGGGATGGGGAAAGGGAGAGCGTCCTACGGACGCGGATATGGGATATGGGGATATGGAAGATGAGGGAGGGGATATGAGGAACGTTAAACTTTAAACGTTAAACACTAAACTTTTAACGTTGAAATTTGATCGCCTAATTTCTGACCTCTGACTTCCGACTACTGCCCTCTGACCTCCGACCTCCGACCTCCGACCTCTGCCCTCTGCCCTTCCTTCGGGCCAAAGTCATTCGGTAGATACTATAGCAGTTTTCGGGCCTTTTCTGAATTTTTCGGCACAGAACCGCTTGCAGATCCAAAAAACTTCTGTTAGCAAGAATCATACCGTGCCTGATCAAGGATTCCAGCAACTTCAAAAACAGACCCAGTCATTAGTCCTGGCGCCTCAATTGCGTCAGTCACTAAAGATCCTGCAGGCCCCGGCAATGGAGTTGCGTTCTTCCATCCTGGAGGAACTCCAGCTCAACCCGACTCTTGAGGAATTGGCGATGGAGGGAGTCAGTATTGACGACACCGGCGAGCCAGAGGAGTCGGATGAGCCCGATGGTGAAATGGATTTCGAGAAAGAGGACTACGAACTCCTGAACCGAATGGACGAAGACTGGCGCGACGATATCGGGAGCGACTACGCCGTCCGAACTCCCAGCTCGGAAGAGGAGGAGCGCCGCAAACACTTCTTCGATTCCTTCGTCGGCGAAGTCTCGCTCCAAGAGCACCTCCTGAGCCAAGCCGACCTCTCGGAATTGGACAAACTCGACCGCAAAGCGCTGGAATATTTAATCGGAAGCCTCAATCACGACGGTTTCCTTGACGACGAGGTCGAGAACATCGCATTGCTCGGCGATCTGCCCCTCAACAAGGTCCAGAAAGCGCGCCAGTTGCTCCTCACCTTTGATCCGGTCGGTATCGGCGCCGTCGACCGCCAGGAGTGCCTACTGGTACAGCTTGAACTTTCGGGCAAAGAGAAGAGTTTGGCGGCGCGCATCCTCCGCGAGGAGTTTCCCCTGCTCATTCGCCGACGCATCCCCGAACTGTCCCGTAAATTTGGGGTGGATGCCGACACGATCCATCGGGCACTCGGTGAGATCGCGACCTTGGATCCAGCACCCGGTCGCCGTTTTTCGGAGGACAACAACCGCATCATCGTTCCCGATGTCAAGGTGTTCAAAGACGAGGAAGAAGAGTGGCGCATTGTTCTCAACAACGATTACATCCCTCGCCTCCGAATCAGCCGGACCTACAAGGATTTGATCGCCCAAGGGAAATTGCCACGAAACGAGAAGGAGTACTTGCGGGAGAAGATCCGATCGGGGCGCTTCCTTATGAACTCGATCGAACAGCGGCAACAAACAGTCGAGCGAATCGCCTGGCAACTGCTCGAGATGCAAAAGCCGTTCTTTGAAGAAGGGGTGTCAAAATTGCGCCCTCTCACAATGAATCAAGTCGCCGAGATCATCGGAGTCCACGAAACCACGGTAAGCCGAGCCATCGCCAATAAGTACATCGACACGCCTCACGGCATCTTCGAATTAAAGTACTTTTTCACCGCCGGCTATCGCACCGAAGACGGCCAGTCGGTGTCAAACCGAAGCATCAAGGATACCATTCAGCAGATCGTCGACGGGGAGAATTCCTCCAAACCGTTCAGCGATCAGGCGATTGTGGACATCCTCAAAGAGAAGGGCTACAAGATCGCCAGACGCACGGTCGCCAAGTATCGCGACGAGCTCGGTATCCTCCCGACAAATCTTCGCCGCGCCTATCAGTGAGCCATTCATCGACAAGCTCCTACAAACTTCTGGTCAATGCCGAAGGCGGTCGAGTAGACGCTGCGATCCTTTCGCAGGACCAGTGGGTATCCAGCCGATCCATACAGGGCAATGCGGTCGAGAACCTCGCTCCAGCACTCCGTGGCGCTCTCTCTGAGGCAAGCATCCGCCCGAACGAAATTGATACATGGATCTATAGCGGCGGCCCGGGATCCCTCTTGGGGCTTCGTTCTCTCGCGATGCTCCTGAGCACTTGGGAAACCGCAAACACTCACGCCTCGATTCGTAAACTTCGCTACTCCGGGCTGGTTTGGGCGGCCCGGGAAATCCTCCACGAGACTCCGGGTGAACCGTTTCTCCTGATCAGTCCCTGGCGAACCAACGCATGGAACATCCTACCGGTCGGGAAGGACCTTCCGACGGAAGCCGACATTCAAGTATTTGAAGGGGAGCCTGTCGCCCCCGCAGATACCTCCATTTACGTATTGGGAGAACGACTCCGCGCAAAACCTCCCCTCGGCTCAATCCCTATCCCCTTCCCCACCTTCGACTCTTTGGCACGTCATTTATCGACACCCGGATTTCTTACCGAGTCCGAGAAGGTCAGCCCAATCCTCAGCGGCACGACAGAATACAAAAAATGGACGCCAACGATCCCCTCCGTATGAGCTACGGCAACCAACATCGGTGTTGGGCGGAGATCGACCTGGCAGCGCTCGAGCGCAATTTGTTTCGCATACGTGATAGCCTGCCACCGGGGATCCGTTACGTGGCCGTGGTCAAGGCCGATGCCTACGGCCACGGTGTTTACCAAACCGCTTCGCGACTGATGCAGACCAACGCAGATGCATTTGCAGTGGCCAACGTCGAGGAAGGAGCACGCCTCCAGGAGATTGCCCGTGGTTGGCCGATCCTTGTGCTCGGCCCCGTTCTTCCGGAAGAGGAGAGCGCCCTGGTCCAGCTCGGCCTCGTCGCCACCGTCTCGTCCACGAACGAAGCAATTCGGTTTAGCGAAACAGCGGGCTCCCTCGGCCAGACTCTCGATGTTCACGTCAAGATCGATACCGGCATGGGCCGACTCGGCGTATGGCACGAAGAAGCCAAACAAGTATTTGATACCGTGGAGCGCTCAGACAACCTCCGGCTTCGCGGGATATACACGCACTACTCCGATGCGGTAGAGTCTCCCGAGTTCACCCATCAACAGCGCGCCCGTTTTATCCGCGCCATCCAATCTGCCGGTCTCGAGAATCGAACCGATCTCCTCATTCATGCAGACAACAGTGCGGGGACCGAAGCATTTAACCACGAAAACCCCTTCAATGCCGTCCGGGTCGGACTTCTTCAATTTGGAGTCACACAGTACCCGTCTTCCGTCTTTCACTCGGTTTCGATCGAACCCGTCTTTCGATTCAATACCCGGATCGGCTTACTCAAGACACTACCAGCAGGCACCCCCGTCAGCTATGGGCGAACCTATGTCGCGACGAAACCGATTCGTACCGCTATACTCACCGCAGGCTACGGCGATGGCATTCCTACTGCGGCCAGCAACCGCGGACAGGTACTAATCCGCGGCCAACGCTGCCCGATCCTGGGCCGGGTAACGATGGACCAAACGGTAGTGGATGTCTCTGCCGTCGAGAACCCTGAGGTCGGGGATAAGGCAGTGCTCATCGGAAAATCCGGAGCCGCAGAGATCTCGGTCAGCGAATTCAGTCAATGGACAGATTCGATCCCCTGGGAAGTATTTTGCAGCGTGACAAAGCGAGTCCCCCGGATCTACTCAACCGCCCGCGAATAGATTCGATGTTCAAGGCTACACCACCGGACAAGATCGTGCTCACAACTCTGGCACTCTTGCTCGCCGCGCTCCTACTCCTGTCTTTTCTGTAGCGGAAAACTTTTCGCGCCGGATCTATTGCCCCTCGATCGAACTGTTCATGGCCTCCTGCTCGAATGAGTTCAACTGGCCAGCCTCCGCAAACTCGTTGACTTGCTGTTCCTGCTTTTCACTCAATCCCGCCGGAGTTGAATCGTAACGATTCGACTTCACGTTCTCCTGAAATTGGGTACAGGCACTCAGTGACACACAAGCGAGGAGAAGAAATAGCTTTCGAATGATCATTGGAAACACTCTGTCGTTTTATAGACTCAGGACAATTCGAAATACAACGCCATACCCCGGCCCTACGAAAACGATCTTGCTCCCCCTATCGATTCGCAGGAATATCAATTCACAATGAGCGAACAGTCACAGAGTCACTCGCTGGTGTTTTGGATTAGCAGCTACTTTTTTCGGCTTTTAGCGGCAGTGATTCTACTCCAAACGCTGTACTTCAAATTCACAGGTGCTGCCGAAAGCGTCTACATCTTTACAAAGTTGGGAGCGGAGCCGTGGGGGCGATACTTGAGCGGAACAATGGAGCTCATTGCCGGTATCCTCATCCTTATGCCGAAGAAGGGGGTGTACGGCAGCATTCTTTCTCTAGGGGTCATCTCCGGGGCCATCGCCGCTCACCTAACTGTCTTGGGCGTGGTCCTCGTGATCAATGGAAAGTCCGATCACGGCAGCCTCTTTGCCCTGGCGGTCACCGTGTTTGTTTCCTCCCTTATTGTATTGATCCTTCATCGGAAGGAAATCCCTGTCATAGGCAAGCACCTCTAGTTCGCCCACTCCTCCAAGGGACTGATCCCGAACCCCACTGACAATGACCCAATCCCGATTCCTACTGATCATGGGAATGATCGCATTCGCCATGATCTTCTCCTGGATCCTGATCGATGTGATCATAGGCTTCGACTCGTTCGGGGAACTTCCCATCGGCATGATTCTCATAGTCGCCGACCTCACCGCTTTTGCCTTCATCGGAGCGGTCCTCAAACGAAAGATCGAGAAGTAGCCACCGACATGAACTGGCTCACACCGGCCCTCTGCCTCATCGCCCTACTGGGAACCCTCGGCTGCTCAAGCATCCAGCAAACCTCTCTTTCCGGAAAATGGACTCTCCAGAAAGGAGATGAAAAACTGGCAGACCTAACCTTCGGCCCTGGGGAGACCTTCCAGTTCGACGCAGCTGCATTCAATGGAGTGGAAGCCCAAGGCAGGACCCATCGGGAAGGTCGCCAAATTACTTTCATCAATGAACGCGGGACCGATGCGGCGGCCTCAGATCCCGCTCCAGGGACCTATCTGTATTCTATCGACGGCGACATTCTTACCTTCGGAAAAATTTCGGATCCGATTCAACGCCGCGCAACCTTCCTCTCGAAACCCTGGACCCGGGCGACCCTTTCGCCATAGCTTCCATGCGGGCCTCCAACGGCTCCAGTCGAGCCGGTTGCCGGGTAAGGTACTCCGGCAGCACCGGCGTCCCTGTCGATTGGAATGCGACTCCCGTACCGCCAGCTCAAACAGCGCCCCAACCGCCACCGCCAGGCGTTTCCACCCGCAATCGGGTCCCGGCCGCCACTCGTAGGGTGCACGCGTAGGGCAGGCGCTCCTCCCGCCCATCGGGATAGATCAAGGTTTGGGAGCCGGGAAGTCCACTCCCCCCGCCCTCGCATCCCGCCGGACCCTCTAACCGGTGCTGGGTGAGCAGAGACAGCTCTACCTCCTCCTCGAATCGGTACTCACGGACCAATCCACACCCGCCCGGATGAGCACCGTTGCCACCCGACTCGGGGCGAATGCCAAACCGGAGAATCTTCACTGGAAAACGCCTTTCAAGCACCTCCACATCGGTGATCGCAGTATTGGTCATGTGCACCTGCACCGCCGAGGCCCCCGGACCCCTCGCTGAGGCACCACTGCCCCCGGCTAGGGTCTCGTAATGCGAAAATCGATCATTCCCAAAAATCACATTGTTCATTGTGTTTTGGCTGTCGGCCTCGATCCCAAAAAGACGAATCAAGGCTTCAACAAAACGCTGGCTGACCTCCACGTTCCCGGCCACCACCGGCGGCATAGCAGAGGTATCCTCTCCCTCAAATGGCGCGGCGAGCAGGCACCCCTCTGGGATAGCCAAATCAACCGCCCGCAAAAGTCCCTCGTTCAGTGGAACATCACGATCCACCAACAACCGGCAGACGTATAGAACGGCACTAAGGGAGACCCCGAGAGGACATTGAAAGGCACCCTTTCCTGTCTCCGTTCCGGCACAATCGATCAGTACGTTGCCCCCGGCAGCCAATTCCCCCCGTACTCGGATGACCTGGCCACCGTCCAACTGTACTTCCGCCGTTCGCTCACCCAGCTCTCGGGCGATCCGGTCGATCGCCTGCCTCATCCACGCCTCCGATTGCTTCAAGATTCGCCCGAGATAATACTCCACTTTACCGGCCCCGTTCTCCGCGAGAAGAGACTGGATCAAACGCTGCCCCTCCCGTACCGCGGCGACCTGGCTATACACGTCGGCCAGGTTAATCTCCGGCGACCGCGAGGGCAGATTTCCGTTCTCCGTATTGGTGAGAATCCGACGCAATTTTTCAGTATGATTGATCCCCTCCCGAAAGAGGTGAAAAGGCGGAATCACCACGCCCTCCTCGGCCAAAGAGTGCGCATCAGCCGGCATGGACCCAGCCCGCACTCCACCAATTTCTGCATGGTGCGCGCGAACCGCCAAGAACGCTACCGGTGGCATTTCAGCCGCGGCAAAGATCGGGGCCAGAACCGTCACGTCCGGTAGATGGGATCCCCCAAACCCCGGATGATTTGTGATCGCGATGTCTCCCTCCTTCCAGTCCAACCGATCCGAAACCGCTCGCACGCAGTAGCCCATGGCCCCCAGATGCACCGGAATGTGAGGCGCATTCACCGCAAGATATCCCTCTCCGTCGAGCAGCGCGCACGAGAAATCCAGCCGCTCCCGAATGTTCACACTCAAGGCGGTCCGCTGTAACATTTCTCCCATGGCATCCACGATCCCCGCAAAGCGATTGCGAAACAATTCGTGCTCGACTTCCTCCAGTGTCGATTTCTTTTCCCGCCCTTCCCGGAGCTGCATTCGCTCGAGACGCAAGGATCCTTCGGTTCC
This sequence comes from Opitutia bacterium UBA4506, assembly GCA_002388665.1. Lineage (GTDB taxonomy): Bacteria > Verrucomicrobiota > Verrucomicrobiia > Opitutales > Puniceicoccaceae > Puniceicoccus. Next base: position 6,839 of record DGMY01000079.1, read on the forward strand.
GACAGAGAACCGCCAACCGGGTTCCACGACCAAGGTCCCGAACTCCTGGGAGATCACACAGGGCCCAACACCACAGGCGCCCGCTTCCAGTATTTCACCGTCGATAAATTCTCCCCGGCCACCCAATTCGTCCCCCAAAGGCTCGGGAAACACTTCCACCTTTGCCTCTTCTTCCACCTCGCGCAGTCGTACTCGAATCGATGCCACCTCCAGTGGCAGCCGATCCTGGCGGAAGCCAAACACCTCTTCAAATTGGCGGTGGAACTCGGCCGCGAGATCCACTCCCTCCTTCCATTCACACACCAACGTCGACTCCTGTCCCGCGAGCCGAAGGAAGGCCTCCCGCTTCCATTCAAGCGTCGTATCCTCATCCGGCTCCATGCGGCGCAACGCACTCTGATCCATCCGGTCGAACACTTCGGAAGCCGTCGGAACAAAATCTACCAAAGGCTGTAGAACGGACTCTCGGACGATCTGCTCGGGGAGCGCCGAGCTCAAACCATCTGCACTTAGAATACCCGCCCGTCCCGGTTGGAGAATGAGGCGAATACCCAACCCTTCCGCAAGGGCGCAGGCGTGTAGCCCCCCTCCTCCACCGAAGGACAACAACGCGAAGCCCGAAGGGTCCAATCCGTCGCGAATCGAGATTTCACGCAGGGCCGACTCCATGGTTTCGTTGGCAATCATCCGGAATCCTTCCAATACCTGACGCACTTCATCCGAACTCGCATTCTCTCTCCCGGCTCCTTCCAAAACCCCGGTCAATGCGCGCTCCGCCGCTTCGCGGTCCAACGAGAACCGGAATCGTTCCGGATCGATCCGCCCGAGAAGAAGGTGGACATCGGTGAGTGTCAGCGGACCGCCCCGTCCGTAGCAAGCCGGGCCCGGATCGGCCCCCGCGCTATCCGGACCAACGGTATAGGCAAACCCGTCAAAACCGCAAATCGACCCACCTCCCGCTGCGACAGTATCAATCCGAAGGGCCTCCGAGTAAATATGCGCATCCCCCACTTTGAGCTCGGATCGATAGGCCAGGTCGCCGTCGAACCGAGAGACATCCGTACTCGTCCCGCCCATATCAAAAGCAAGAAAGGACCCGATACCCGCCCGCTTCGCTGCTGCGGCCGCTCCCACAACGCCTCCGGCCGGCCCGCTCAACAACGAGTCCACAGCCCGAAAATGGCTGCGGTCGACGATGCCTCCCGCGCTGGTCATCACGCGGACGTCCCGGACACCCTCCGCTTGTTCGATCCCATCGAGGTAAGCATCCAGGGTTGGGGCCAGATAACCCTCAACGACCGCTGTCTCCGTACGGCGCAAGTATCCGGGTAGATTCGAAACTTCGGCGGCGGCGATCACACGGCTCCAGCCATGACCCTCGAGCCGGGCAGCGATCTTCCTCTCCTCCTCAGGGTTCAGGTATCCATTGCACAGTGACACCACGGCAACTCCGGTCGGCAATGGATCACGAACATCCTCTCGACTCCCGCAATGGATCAACTGCCCAGCAGGATCCACTCGCTCTGCGAGACCATAGCTCTCTTTGAACAGGAGACGCCTCGGGGAGATCGGCCGCGCAAAAAGGTCTGGCCGCGTCTGATTCCCAATACGCAACAAGTCCTCAAGCCCTTCGCTCAAAAAGAGCTGAACGGGAGCCCCTTTTCCCTCGAGAAGCGCATTCGTTCCCCGCGTCGTGGCAACTCGCATCGCCACCGGCGGAAGTGGCTCGGTCAACGGGGTGTGCGTGACCCAATGCGCCCCAAGAACCGGAGCGGCCATCCCGGTATCAATCTCCAGGTAACCATCCCCCCGCAATCGAGCTCCAGCATACCAGAGGCATCCTCCCACGCATCTTCTAACGACCTGACCGCTCTCCAACTTGATCCCATCGAGAAAATGGTCGGGCATATCCCGCACCTCGATCCGAATTGAGCTCTCCCCCTCCTGGCCGAGGCAACGAATTCGAATGCGGCCCGTCGACAGCACCTTGGCGGTCCTCACCTCTCCCCCCGGTCCCACGGCGACGATATCGGTAAACGTACCTCCCGTATCTGCCGAAATCTTCCAGATCCGATCGCCGCAACCGGCTGATTGTGCTGTCGAACTCATCTCCTTTCTACCACAACCTTGTGCCCGCTGCCCCGCAAGTCCCAAGGTCCATCTACAGGCAGGCCTCACCTTTCAGCAAATTTGGCCGATTCGTATCTGAACGGTTGTCGGGCGATTTATTTTCCCGTAACGTTGCCAACCATTCTATGAGTGACTCACCTTCAGGTAAATGCTGCGTTCCACGCCAGGAGGCACCCGCGGGCTGCCAAACGCCCTCCAGAGAAAACGGATCCCCATTGCTCACCGAGCCGATCACCCATGCAGTCTCGGATTGCAATTGCGGGATGATCCGCCTCGACGGCGGCACCTTCCGCATGGGCACGGAGGACGAGGATGGATGGCCCGCCGATGGCGAAGGTCCGATTCGCGAAGTCACAATCGCGCCCTTCTATGTCGATCCGACCACGGTCACCAACCAGCAGTTTTCCGAGTTTATCGAAGCGACACAGTACCGAACCGAGGCAGAACGATTCGGCTGGTCCTACGTTTTCGCAGTCCTCCTCCCCAAGTCAAAGCAGCGAAAACTCAAGGATTCGCAAACCGTTCAGGGACTCAACTGGTGGTACGCTATTCAGGACGCTCAATGGAGAAAGCCCGAGGGGCCCGGGTCCAATATTAAAAAGCGAATGGACCACCCGGTGGTCCATGTTTCCTGGCGCGACGCGCAGGCCTACTGCCAATGGGCAAACAAACGACTGCTCACCGAGGCAGAGTGGGAATTCGCTGCTCGGGGAGGCACCGACCAGCTCCGCTATCCCTGGGGCAATGATTTGACCCCAAAGGGCAAACACCGCTGCAATATCTGGCAGGGACGATTCCCACAGGAGAATACCGCCGAGGACGGTTACATAGGGACCGCGCCAGCCCGCTCCTATCGGCCAAATGATTTCGGGCTCTACAATGTGTGTGGAAACGTCTGGGAATGGTGTCGGGACTGGTTCAGCCCGTCCTGGCATCTCACTGGCACCCGCGAGAACCCCTCCGGTCCCGAGAGCGCCGAGCAGAAGGCCATGCGAGGCGGTTCCTTCCTCTGCCACCAGTCCTATTGCAATCGCTACCGCCTCGGCGCGCGGACGGGGAACACACCCGATAGCTCAACATCCAATTGCGGGTTCCGTTGCGCTCGGGATATTGCCTAAATCAGGCCTTCCTCACACCCATATTCAATTGTAAAAATCTATGTAACTTACCACACCTCTGTGATTTATAGTTGATTCCCCCATAGGTTTTCTACTGAATCAACTTCGAAGTAAAAACTACTTCGCTATATATAATAGTATAAAAACACATAGGAGTATCATAATGAAAAAATCACAAAAAGGTTTCACTCTAGTCGAAATCATGATCGTGGTCGTAATCATCGGCCTTCTCGCAGCTATGGCGATTCCCGCCTTCCAAAAAGTCCGTGAGAATTCCCAAGATAAGACCATTCTGAACAATCTTCGTCAGGTCGCTTCAGGAGGACAACAGTACCTCATGCAAGAAGGTGTTACCTCTGTCGATTACGCAGATCTCACAGGTGACTACTTCCCAGACATCCAAGCAGTTGCTGGCGAGAGCTACACTTCTCTTAGCGTAACCAACACTGGTACACTGACAGTAACCAAGTCCGACGGAACGGACATCGTTTACACCTACTAATTTTAGGTTTTGACAACCAAGCCGTCCGGCAACTCGCCGGGCGGCTTTTTTGTGCATTCACTGTTCTTGCTCCTCAACAACTCCGCGACTCGCCATGGCAACACCCTCTACTCGCCTTGGAAAAAATCAGCTGCTTTCATTCGGTCTTCTATCCGCATCTGCCTTTCTTGCGATTTTATTCGGATTCCTCGTTTTTTCAGACGAAACCGCAATCACGATCTATCGGAAGGTCACCGTACCCACCCTGGGACTTCTTCTCCTTCTCTTTTTCTGGACACTCGGAAACCTTTTCCGAGAGAACAGCGCCTTCCTCCGCAAAGCCTACGGAAGAAAATTGGCTTGGATCGGAATCCCCGTCTGCAGCCTGCTCTTCCTCTCGAACCAGCCCCCTGAGTTTAAACTCGTCATGGACGAGCTCATATTGGCGAGTAATGCCAAATCGATTCATCAATTCGGGCAACCGATGACGCCGACCAAGGCTCTCCACATCGGTGATCGATTGACCCACTTTGACGCCCACATAGACAAGCGACCGGCACTCTACCCCTTGCTAGTTGCCTCGGTTCACCACCTAACCGGATATCGGGTCTCCAATGCGTTCTACGTAAACATGGCTCTGGTAGTCGTCTGCTTTGCGTTGCTCTATGGCCTCGGGTACTATTACTGGGGTGTGTTGGGTGCCGTCGGGGGGATGCTCTCGCTGCTATTCATTCCGCTCCTTGCGTATTACGGAACCGGGGCAAATCTCGAAATTCTCAATTTTACCCTACTTCTGATACTCTTTCTCAGCGTCGCCTATTTTCTGGAAAAGGGTGACCGCCCATCGCTGGGTCTAGTCATCATCACTGGCACTTTAGTCTGCTACGGGCGGTACGAATCTCCACTCTTTCTCCTCCCTGTCGGGTTCTGCATCGTCTACCACTGGGTGCAACGCCGAGAGATTTCAATCCCTTGGCAGGCCTATATCGCCCCCCTTCTCCTCATTCCCATACCGTTGCAGAACGCCGTTTTCAAAAGCTCAGAAACCAATTGGCAGTTATTTTCCAAGCCGGGTGTCCAAGAACCGTTCAGCCTCTCGTTCATCCCTGAGAATCTGGCCCACGCAGTACACTTTTTCTTCTCCCCAAATCCGAATCTCCCCAACGGTATTATCCTTACTTCTGTCGGCCTCATAGGCCTTCTTCTCGCGCTAATTACGGCAATCGGACGATGGAGAGACGTTCCCTGCGACAAGTTTGCACGCGCGCTTTTCATCCTCTTCCTCGGAGGGTTTGCGCATTTCTTTCTTATGATGAGCTATTTCTGGGGGCAGTTTGACGAGCCAATTATCCAGCGCCTCGCCCTTCCCTATTTCCTCTTCTTCGCTCTCGGCTCTCTGTTCCTCATTTGCAGAATTTTTCACAATCGATCGACGCGGGCTCGCTGGGGGCTCGGTGGTGCAGTCGCACTGCTATGGATAACATTCACCGGCCCAGCCATTGCCTACCGCAGTCCTGTCGATGTCTACATTTCGCCGAAGAATTTTAACTGGGCGATGGACTATATCGAAGAACATCCGAACGAACGATACGCGGTCATATCGAGTGCACCGATGTTCTGGATCGCCAACAATATCGCTTCGTTTTCAATCAATTACGCCAACGCCGCTCCTTTCGAGTTGAAGGAATTGATGAACCGGGGTGTCTACGACGACATTTACTTTTTCCAGGAAATTATTTTCAGCCCCGACGACAACAAATGGATTCCGGGACCTTTCCACCACATCTCTGCCGCCTATGAGATTGAGGTCGAGAAAGAGGTAAGATTCGGTGAGTTCTACGGCGTCCGTTTGATGCGAATTACGGCCATCGACGCGGAGAATCCTCATGAGGTTTCCCAACCTGTGGCAGTTCCGGCTAGCGAATGAAGTACTACCTCACCCTCCTTCTTCGTGGGTTCCGCCACCCGGGAAAGGTGGCGCGAGGGATAACGGCATTTTTTCGCAATCGTGCGACTGAGGTATTCATCATCTCCTACCCGAAGTCCGGCCGCACTTGGCTCCGAGTCCTGGTGAATCGATCGTTGCAACACAAAGCAAAAGTCGCGGACAGCCGGCTCCTTCGCACCTTTGAGATTTCAAGGAAGTCCCGTTGCCTCACGACTCAGTTCTCTCACGACGGGCTTTGCAATCTCTACAACTACGACCCCTACAATCGGCTCTCTTACAAGTCTCATCTATACAAGGGACGAAAAGTCGTCTTCCTCAAACGGGATATTCGTGATGTTTTGGTCTCCCACTATTTCGAGGAAACCCGCCGGATGAAGACGTTCACTGGATCTCTAAGCGATTTTATTCGCCACGATGTTTTTGGAGCCCGAAAGCTCGTCGAGTTTAACAATATGTGGTTCCGGAATCGAAAGATCCCCTCAGATTTTCTCCTAATTTCATATGAGGAGCTGCACCACTCTCCTCATCAGGTTCTAAAGCAGGTTCTTGAGTTTATGGGCGCTCCAGATGCAACGGATACCGTTCTCGAGGAGGCCATCGAGTACTCCAGCTTCGAGAACCTGCGAAAGCGAGAACTGAACAACGAATTCAAAAGTAGCCGACTCTCTCCCGGCGATCCGGGTGATGCGAATTCATTCAAAACCCGAAAAGGAAAGATTGGTGGGTTCCGCGAAGCCATGAATCCCGAAGATATTCTCTTCATCGAAGAGACCGTTCGCAGTCACGGAGATCCTGGGTGCGACTGGTACTTCCATCCGGAAGCGTCATAACGGGGCCGCGAGTCGATTGACCGGGGCAGTCACTGAGTTTCCTCTTCAGGCCCTGTCTCGTCCTTAAACACGTATCGCGCGAAGACCAGCGTCCTGAGCACGAAGATGACGCCACTCGTTCCGATTATCACCAACGATGGCGGCGCTCCAAATCCATAAACCACCCCATTGACGATGCCATAGTCCGCCAGCTTAAAGATAGCGGCTTGCTGAAAATGTCGCACTAGGGTCTTTCGGCTCAATGGCTTCCGAAACGAGACAAAACTATGGTAGGTCCATCCTACAAAGGTCATCACTAACGTAACCGCACCATATACCAACCAGACCTGAGATTCCGTGAGGTAAAGAATACCTTCGACCAAACCAATCTTGATCAGCATGAGCAGCAGAGACCCGGACGCCACCCGCACAAGCAGGTGCAACGAAGACCGATGCTGCCTAACTTTCTCTCTGAGGTAGTTCCTCATCACTCTCCGACATCCGCTGGTTCATCGGGGCTGTAACGCTCCAGCGAATACGGCTCGCGCAGGCTTCCCACTTCCAGCAGCCACAACCGGCGTTCAGGAAACGCCTCACTCAGTTGATCTGCTTTTTGATCGTCCAAATAGCGCGCCCAAATAATCTCCTGTTCATTCAGATTGGGCCCATTATACACCCACTCGAATGTCGGTGAATGAGAACTCCTGTATTGTACAAAAACCAGATCTCTCGCCAAGGCCTCCGCTGGATCCAAAATCAACCGGCTCTTCACCTCCGCTCGTTGCTCAATGAACGTCCGAACGGGAAACGGAGAGTTTCCCCAGCTGAAGTGGAAAAAATAGAGAACCTGTAGGCCGAGCACCGCGACGAATACCGATACAAAGGCAATAGCCCCAAACCGATTCTCCGACTCTTTCCACCGCTGAAACAGATCCCACAGACCAACCGATCCGGCAAATATCATCGGCGCCGCCCACGCGGCGGTGTAATGGAGATGGTGAGAAGAGTGAAACGCGAGGGTAAATCCGACCCGCAGCAGCAGGAGGATCCAGATGGGAACGAGCCATCGTCGATATTTCTTTGTTCCCCCGAAAAGAAAAAACGCCACTGGGATCAACCAAAGCGGATGCACGATACGTGTAAACCACCGGAAGAGCTCCGGCCCTCCAGTCTGAAGAAGTTCCGATATCGAGTATGGCCGTTGCGTACGGTGAGCAAGTGATGTCTGCTGAAAGACTTCCGGCAGGTCGTCAGAGATCTCCTTGCGACCGTCCCAAGTAAAGAGGTTCATCGTCCCAAACCGCTCGGTGTAGATTTCGTACCCAAACCGACCTGCGTCTCCAGTGACCGCCTGGTTCGAAACCAGCAAAAACATGACCGCCCCGAAAAGCACAAGGCCCCCCGGCCAAAAGGTTCGGAGTACGCGCAGCACGGCCGACTTTGGCTCGGCAGAAAACATCCTGATCAATAGATAAAGGGTGATGACCAGACAGAATAGCCCTCCCTCGACCGGACGGGTCCAGAGCATGAGCGAAGCTCCCATTCCGTAGGCGATCGAGGCCCACACATCCGGCCGCTCCTCCAACCGGAGGGCGGCGCCAAAAACCAAAACTCCAGCCAACAAAGAGAGACTCCCACCCCAATAGGAAAACCCAAAATAAGAAGCCAATCCGTATTGCACTAAACAATACACTCCCGCAAGAAGGGCGACGCGCGGCCCCACCGGTCGAAGAAGCATGCCATAAGAAGCGAGCACGATGAGACCAACAGTCAACCAAACTCCAATTATCGGATGACCCAGCAGAAACCCTACTGCCAACTGCAACCCCACGCCCGGCAAATACTTCGACATGTAGGAGGGCTCAACCAACATATGAAAACTCTGAAACGACTCCGGCACCGGGGGGCTCGGGTTGGTCAATCGACCCTCAGCATAAGTTTCTCCAGCGAGCAAATAGGAGAATTCGTCGTGTATCGCCGGAGAAGGAAATCCGTGCTCCATCAGCGAATAAAAGAACCCTGCACACCATAGGAGCAACAACAGAGCCACTCCCACAAGAGGGTGGTCAATCGGATTGGAACTCTGGGGTCGGTCTTGATCTGAACTTGCCATTGCTAGCGACGGTGAGGAGGGGAGCCCATGGTTCTACCGGGTTCGTCGCGCAAACAGAGACTCCACCAAATCATTTTTTGTTTATGATCTCAGCGATCAACCCGAAGAAGAACACTTGAAACCCGAGAAAGAACAAGACCAAGGCCAATCCCCCGATATGGCCGGGGACCAAGACGTCCCGAATCCCCCGGGCCAGTGCCAACCCCAGGAACACTGAACTCACTGGGATAAAAAAGCGCAGGGGCCGGAAGTAGAGCGAGAGACGGAGAATCTGGGTCAGAAAACGCAGCGGGTCACGAATGGGATGGATGCTGGATTTGCCTATGCGCTTATGGTACTCGATCGACTCAAAATGAGTTTCGTAGCCCTGCGTCAATCCCACCATGGTCAATGTCGAACTGAAGGAAAATTGATCTGGAAAGATGGAAGAACGCATCTCGTAGAGTTCCCGGCGGAACAATCGCATTCCCGAATTTAAATCCGGAATTTTGCGCGCCGCCACAAACCCCGCCATGGCCGTGAGAAACTTTTTAGCCGGTCTGCGCAATGGCTCAATACTCGACCAACTGCGCGAACCAATGACCATATCCACCGACTCCGTCCATGGTACCAACTTTTTAAATGACGCAATCGGGTAAGTCCCATCGGCATCCAGGATTCCGATCCACTCATGCGAGGCATTTCGAATGCCCGTCTTCAGGCTCGCACCATAGCCACGGTTGGATCGATGGGAGAGAACCCGTACGGCACCTCGTGAAAATTGAGTAAAGTCCATCCCGGTATTTCCGTCGTCCACGACAAGGATTTCGTACTCTCCGATACTCCCTTCTACACAAAACTTTTCCAATTCAGCCACCGTCTCAGCGACCACCTCGGTAGATTCACGATAGCAGGGGATTACAAAACTAACATTAATCATTGGTTCGAGAAAGATGCTAGGAACGACAGAAATCAGTGTCAGTTTAATTCGGCACCGTGCCCGATCTTTCGAGGCGGTGTAATGGAGTTTTCATCACCTCCTTATCGTGGCGATTCGGCAGCCTCCGCGGGACTCCACACGAGCAATATCCGACGAGCGATCTCGGTCAGGTCGCTGGCTCCATTAGGCGCTCCAAGCGAAACTGACGAAACTGCCAAGAGTGCGGAGGCCAATGGCGTATCGACTTCGGCCCACAGTTTGTGCGCGACCTGGGGTTGCCCATTCCTCCAGCTCATGAGTCCAGGAATCACCTCTAGCCCCTCCAGATCTTCTCCTCCCGCATGCAGCGCCTTCTCGATCAATTGAAAATCTTCGTCCTCGAGTCGGTTCCCTCCAGCAGACGTCAATAGTGCTCCCGTCAGAACAAGCCGAGCCGCAACCCTATGATTGGGGTCTCGGACGAAGGCAGAGGACGCGTTTGCGAACGCCATTTCCTCACGGCCGGACTCAATTGCCGCACTGGCCAAGAGGATTTCATCCTGAATAAACGGCCTCTCATCATACGCATTCCACAAATCGAGGTACGAGAGCATACTGATGAGGACCAACCCCAATATCGCCGCCAATATCCGTACAGGGCTGGGACCAGCGGTCCGCCTCCATTTTCCGACTAACGGATACACTCCACCAGCGACTATCGCCAGGAGCGGGGCAAGAGGCAGTCGAAAGCGCGCACTTACATAGAAAGCCACAACGCCGACCGCGTACAATGCTCCCGCGCACAAAATCAGTCCGGCTAACTTTCGGTTCGGAGGTACTCCAACCAATACCAAAATCGCCAACGCACCACCGAGAAGGAGGCCCCAATGAAGCGGGTTCCACTGTAGAGCAGCAAATCTAGCCCGGTGGTAGTGATAGGATAGATTGTTATAGGGCTCCCAGGTGTGGACGAGGTAGAAGCACTTCCTCACCATCAGTTCTATCCAATCGCGAGGGTCTGCTTCGATGCGATTGACCAATTGTTCCCTCCAAAACGTGTTCATCGAGCGGGGGGTCATATCCGCATCTCGCCCCATGGAATACCGATACAAAATCTCCGATTCCCGGCGCGCAGTGTTCTCCCCGGCGAGAGTCCGTTCAAACAGGAGGGTCTGCTCATAGTAACGACCATCGGCCCCCTCTCGATTGGCTGCATAGAGATTATAGGCGCCCTGCCAGGGAAGGATTCGAAACTCTCCGCCATGCGAGAAGTTCACCCATCCTTGAATCAACAGCGGTACTCCGATGCCGATCGAAACGCCCAAGAAGCGAGCCACTCTCACCCTCCACCCTGCCGCCCAGAGTGCGCCTCCTAAGAAAACCGGGGCCACCACTAAAAAGTTCGGCCGCGTCAAAATAGCCAACGCCAGCAGGAATCCGGCAAACATCCATCTAGCCGTTCCCCGACGGGTACCCCCCGAAGAAATAGCCGCCAGTGCACCGAGGAAGAGAGAGATCCCCAGGGTGATATCCAAAAGCTGGACCGAGAAGAATAGAGCGACCGGGTAGCAAGCATAGCACACCCCTGCGACCCACGCCGCTCCCCGACTCGCCCACAATCGGTAGGTCAAATAGGCGACTAGGTAGGCACTCAGATAGTGAAGCATCAGTCCCAGTATCGAACCGATCCATGGCAACGAATCGCCTAGACCCAATTGAACCGGAAGGCTCAACAATACGGGATAGAGAATTGCCCGATAGAACGGAGCTTCGGGCCACACCCCTGCCCCAATCTCTCTGGCCAGGGCCAGATTCTCGCGAGCATCGAGGACCGGGGCATTTCCAAGCGGATCATTCAAAAAGGAGAAAAGAAATCCCCCTCCAACAAAGAGACAGAACGCCACTAATGGGAGTTTCCAGATAGAGCGCTTTCGAGAATCGCACGGCGGCATGGATTCTCATGCTGACAACTTCAGGTGAATGGTCAACGGGAGGCCAACCAGAAAATTTCTTCGAAAACAGTCCCCTTTCTGCCAATACGCGCCCCCGAATCCTCGCCCGTTCCTGAGAATTGCTTGCCTGCCTTCGATCAACTCCCCATAGAGAGATGGATGCGCATTACCGGAGGAAAAGCGGCAGGGGTACAACTCCAGGTTCCCCGCAAAGGACCCGAAGTACGTCCCGCAACAGATCGCATGCGGGAGGCGATTTTCTCCAGCCTCGGACCCGCCATCGAAAATGGGAGGGTCCTCGATTTGTTTGCTGGTACCGGTGCCTATGGGCTCGAAGCTCTCAGCCGCGGCGCCAAAGAGGCGGTTTGGATCGAATCGGCTCGCAGCACGGCAGCCCTCTTGGAGAAAAACCGCAAAGAGGTTGAGAAATCGATCGGACACCGAGTATCCGGCCGATTACTTGTCCGCGATATCCGCCGGCACGGCATGCGGGCGGGAGACCGGTTTGATTTCATTTTCGCCGACCCTCCCTACCACATGGCGGAAGTCATGCTCCCCGAGGTTTTCATTCTCGCCGGCCAGCATCTAGAGGATTCGGAGGGCTCTCGTCTCATGATCGAGGCCCCCGGCAACCTACCACTGGTCCACCCACAATGGGAAGAAATCCGAAGGTTCGGAGGGGATAAATCCGGCCCTTCGCTTCGCGTCCTAATCCGCAAGTCTTCACTATGACTTCGACCGACTCATCCAACTCGTTCACACGCGCCAACGCGGTCTTCCTCACTCTAGCGGGCGCAGTAGGTGCTGGTTTGGGTGCTCTGGTTTTCGGCCTCATCGAAAAGGGAGCCGATACTCCTCTCCGGTTGATCCACGAAAACTACCCGTGGCTGCCCCCTCTGATCATCCCTTCAATGCTCTTTTTGATCCTCTGGCTCCGGGATCGTTACTTCGTCGGTACGGACGGAACGGGAATTCCTCAAACCATCGCAGCACTGCGTCTGGGTCCCGGAGAAGAACGCAATCGACTGCTCTCCATGAAAGTCGCCGGCGGGAAGATCTTGCTGACTGCTATGGGGCTGGTGTCCTTCCTTTCAATCGGCCGCGAAGGTCCATCCGTCCAATTGGGTGCCTGTTGTATGCACTCGCTTTCCCGTCTCCGCGGCGTTCCCCGCCATGTGGTAGAGCGGGGGCTCATTCTCGCAGGGGGAGCCGCCGGTATTGCCGCTGCCTTCAACGCCCCCATCGCCGGAATCGTTTTTGCCATGGAGGAGATCGGGCGCTCATTCGATAAGCGCAATATGGGAATCATCGTCCGCACAGTGATCATCGCCTGTATCATTTGTGCGATCGGAATGGGGAATGGCTATTTCTACGGGGACCTTGATCACGATCGTCCCTCCATGCTGCTCGATGGGTGGATGCCATGGATCGCCGTAGTTCTCATTGGTGTCGTTGGCGGCTTCCTCGGGGGACTGTTCTCCCGCCTGCTCCTGATCACCATGCCCACTGTTTCACGCATGATCCGCAAGCAACGGCTCCTCGCAGCCGTCGGGATCGGGATTGTGATCGCCTCGATTGGGATTGTCTCGGACGGTCAGTCCTACGGCAGCGGATTCGCACAAGCCAAGAGTCTCCTCGCCGAGGGAAGTCCCGTCTACTTCGAAACCCTTCCCGAGGAAACCCAGGAGGAACTTCTAGAGATTCGAGAGAAAATCACTCCACTCTACCCCGCCTACCGCGCCTCCGCTTCGTTTTTAGTCCTTCTCACAGCCATTCCCGGCGGGCTATTCGATCCATCTTTCTCAGTGGGTGCCGGTCTCGGCGCCGCAACCTACCCCTGGTTGGCCTGGACGGGAATCGAGCTGCAGGCCGTTCTGTTACTCTTTATCGCTGCCTATTTTTCCGGGGTGGTTCAGAGTCCGATGACCTCCTTCATCATTCTTCTCGAAATGACGGGCGTGCTGCTCTTCTCCCTTCCCCTCGCCGCAGCCGCAATAATCGCCTACTCCGTTTCCAAAACGATCTGCCCCAACGCACTCTATGAGTCCTTGGCAGAGAATTTTATTTCCCGACGAAATTTGTAGAAATCCCAGGATTTGCTCCTAAGATAGGACCAATTCATTATAGAGGAGTAAATGTGCCGCTCTTGACACATTCGCCTTTTCTAAATTTCTCACAAACTACAATCTTCCGTCGTGCTCGTGCTCGAAATCGCCATTCTCGTCCCGCTGTTTTCTGGATTAATCCTGGGAATACATGCGATCCTGCGTCCGGCTTCTCCTCCTCATTTTGAAGGAATATTCAAAAGGAAGTATCGCCGGACTGAATGGAACGAGCGCAATCCCGAAGCATTTACCCAGAAGATCGGCTGGATTATCCTAATCTCGAGCATTATCTATGGCCTACTCATCGTTCTTCCGTGGCTTTTTCGTTGAATTCGGTTTTCTTCTCGTCAGATTTCCTCTGACTCCACTAAATCGTGGCTACATCCGATATCGAAGCACGCACGTACCTACCATAAGACCCTAAACTAGTTGTGGACATAGAAATACTATCTCGAGCTCAATTCGCATTTACGATTGCGTTTCACTTTCTATTCCCACCTCTCACGATCGGGCTGGGTCTAAACTTGGTCGTCATGTCGGGCCTTTGGATGAAGACCCGCAACCCCATTTACCACAATATGGGGCGTTTTTGGACCAAAGTATTTGGTCTCATTTTCGCAATCGGCGTGGCGACAGGGATCGTCATGGAGTTCCAGTTTGGTACCAATTGGGCCACCTATTCACGGTTCGTCGGTGACGTCTTCGGGTCTCCCCTCGCCATTGAGGGCATCTACGCCTTCTTCCTCGAATCCGGGTTCCTCGCCATTCTTCTCTTCGGTTGGGACAAGGTGGGACCACGACTTCACTTCTTTTCCACATGCATGGTCGCACTGGGAGCTCACTTCAGCGCAATTTGGATTCTCGTTGCCAATTCCTGGATGCAAACTCCGGCCGGATTCCACTTGGCCAAAAAAATTAAACTGACCGCTGATGGTGTTCAGCACCCCTATTCAGCTGAACTGGCCGAGGGTACTTTCAAAATCAAGGAAGTCCCCCTTCCCGAGGATTATATCCTCCAACAGTCCGATCTAGACAGCATCCGCGCCGTGATCACCGACTTCTGGGCAATGGTCTTCAATCCGTCGTCAATGGATCGACTCGTTCATACGATCCTAGCCTGCTGGCTAGCGGGTACCTTCCTGGTCATCAGCATCAGCGCTTACTATCTCTTGAAGAAGCGCCACATTCCGTTTGCCAAGGCGAGTATGCGCATCGGGCTCACCCTCGCGGCCATCACGACGGTACTGCAATTCTGGAGCGCCGATTCCACCGCCCGGGGGGTCGCCGAGAATCAACCCGTCAAACTCGCCGCGATCGAGGGTCTGGCCGACTCAACCACCGAGGCCCCGCTGGGAATTATCGGTATGGTTAGCTGGGAGCGCGACGACGACGGAAATATCATCGGAATCAACGAGAGCGCACTTAAAGTCCCCGCCCTCCTGAGCATCCTCGTCTCCGGCGATTTCCTCCACCCATTCAAAGCGAGTGAGGTTGAGGTCAAGGGACTGAATGATCTACCGAGCGATGAGTTTATTCTCGCCCGACATCCAGACGCCACACCGGCAGAAATTAAGAAGATCCGCCCCGACTACTGGCCCAATGTGCCAGTGGTGTTCCAGACCTATCACATCATGATCGCCTGCGGCGTAGCCCTTTTCGCGATCGCCTGGCTGGGTCTTGCCCTCTGGAAAACCGGTCGTCTCTGGGTCGTCGATTCGAAATTCACCCGATTGTACCTAATCGCCTGTATCTTTTCGGTATTCCTCCCACAATTGGCCAGCCAGGCCGGCTGGTTCACCGCCGAGATGGGTCGACAGCCCTGGATCGTCTACGAGATTCTCAAGACCAGCGAGGCCCTCTCAAAAGCGGTTCGCGCAGAGCAGGTTCTCTTCTCTCTGATCCTTTTCACACTGATCTACCTCCTGCTCTTTCTCGTTTTCGCTTATACGCTGAACACGAAGATCAAGCACGGGCCGAGCGACGATGTTTCCGGCGCACAACTTCCTGAAAAATGGCGCTCGATCGCCATCCTAGAAAAAGAGAGACACGATAATTCAGAGTAATGGAATTTGATCTTCCCACTTTCTGGTTCCTCCTCGTTGGAGTCCTCTTCACGGGTTACGCCATGCTCGATGGCTTCGACCTCGGAGTTGGAGCCCTTCACCTTTTTACCAAAACTGACGATGAGCGGCGGATCATGCTCAACTCTATCGGACCAGTCTGGGACGGAAATGAGGTGTGGCTCGTAACTGGGGGCGGTGCTCTGTTCGCCGCATTCCCAGAGGTCTACGCCACGGTCTTCTCAGGATTCTACGACGCGTTCATGCTGCTGCTGTTCGCCTTGATTTTTCGGGCAGTCGCGATCGAGTTCCGCAGCAAACAACCGGGCAGGTTCTGGCGGCGGGCATGGGACTGCGGATTCGCCGGAGGCAGTGTCCTCTCCTCGTTCCTGATCGGGGTTGCCATGGGCAACGTGGTCTGGGGAATCCCACTCGATAAAAGCCATGAGTTCACCGGCAATATCCTCACCCTCCTCCACCCCTACTCGCTCCTGCTTGGGTTGACGACAGTCGCACTCTTCATGATGCACGGGAATATCTATCTCATTCTGAAGACAGAGGGAGAATTGCAGGCGAAACTGGGTCGATGGGTCAAGATCACGATCCCGATCTTCATGGTCCTCTTCCTCACTGTCGGCCTCATCACTCCATTTCTGTGCCCCCACATCAAAACGGCCTTCAATGAGCGCCCGATTATTCTCACTCTTTTCTTCACGCTCGCTCTTTTGCTGGCCTTCAACATCCCCCGTGAGGTCCACAAGAAGCGCGAGTTCCGGGCATTTCTGAGCTCCTGCGGAACCATGCTCTCACTCATGACCCTTTTCGCAGCAAGCGTCTACCCAACGATGGTATTCTCGACGCCCAATATTGAGAATTCTCTAACCATCTACAACGGCTCTTCGACTGAGAAAACTCTCCAGTTCATGATGATCGTAGCCCTCATTGGTGTACCGATCGTTCTGACCTACACCGCTTCGGTCTACTACATCTTCCGCGGCAAGGTCGTGATCACCGAAGAAAGCTACTGATCCTCCCTCCCTTTCGACCATGCAACAGATTACTACCGAAGTATTTGGCCAGCTTCCTGATGGCCGTGATGTCACCCGTTTCACCCTGACCAACAAGAATGGGATGATTGTACGCCTCCTCAATTACGGGGGAATCATTCAAGAAATTCGCGTTCCCGATCGCAACGGAGATTTTGACGACGTGGTCCTCGGGGAACCCACCCTTGCCGGTTATCTGGATCACCATCCGCACTACGGTGCGATCACGGGACGCTTTGCCAACCGGATCAGCAATGGCCAATTGATCCTGAATGGCCACCGCTACCAGCTCCCCCAGAACAAAGATGGCATCCACTGCCTCCATGGCGGGGCACACGGATTCGACAAAAAACTTTGGATGGCCGACACTTTGACCGACGGAGACGATTCCATCGTACACTTTTCCTACACCAGCCCTCATCTAGAAGAAGGCTTTCCCGGCGAACTGGAAACTGTGGTGAGCTACCGCCTCACTGCCACAAACGAGTTGCGGATCGACTACGCCGCCCACTCCAATCGCACCACCGTCGTCAATCTGACGAATCACTCCTATTTCAATTTAGGAGGGCAGGACAACCTATCGGCGCGGGATCATGAGGTCTGCATTCGCGCACCTTATTTCCTCCCCACCGACGACACCGACGTCCCAACTGGCGAGGTCCTAGCAGTTAAGGGCACAGATTTTGACTTTCTCGAACCTGTGCTACTCGACACCCAGATGAAGGGAGATCATCCAAACCTCGTGAAAACAGGTGGATTCGATCATTCATTCGTGTTCGGGATGCGGGACCCCAATCGCAGCTGGGACTGCCGTGTCGTCCACTCTCCCACCGGTCGTACAATGGAAGTTCTTACGAGCGAACCTGCAGTCCAGCTGTACACAGGAAACACGTTGGGCGACTGCACCGTTCCCGGTAAAAATGGCAAGCCCCCCGTAATGCACCAGGCACTCTGCTTGGAAACCCAGCATTTTCCTGACAGCCCAAACATCCCCCACTTTCCGTCCACTCTACTCGAGCCGGAGGACACTTTCCGCACCTTTACGGTATACCGGTTTGGCGTCACCAAGTAGCTCGAATCAGCGACTCGGAGAAGTTCTGACTCAGAACTGAATTAGATCAAGGGGCCAATTGGTCCCCAAGATGATCGCCCAGGTTCCGAGGGCGAAAAAGAGGCTCAGAAAGACCGCACCACTGCCGATATCCTTGGCCCTTTTGGCGAAGGGATGGAGATCCATCGAAATATAATCGATACAGCACTCCACCGCCGAGTTGATCAGCTCTGTCACCAAGACGAAAAAGATTACGCCGATAAGGAGGATCTTCTCCACCGGAGAGATCGCGAGGAGCAAGGCAGTCGGGATCAAGACCAAGGCCACCAAACACTCCTGACGGAATGCGGCCTCATGCTTGAGGGCGGCACCGATGCCTTCGAGTGAATGAAATGCCGCTTTCCAAACCCGACGAATCCCTGCCTCTTGGAAAGGTTTCGTTTTCTGGGCGGCCGAAGAATCTCCCGATATATTCATAGCAATATCCTCATTCACCCAAGCCCGATTCGCTTCAGGCCGAGAACTCTTCCTCAACAAATTCTTTGAGACGCCCGAGACCCTTCTCCAGAACATCGTCTGAGGTCGCGTAGCTTAAACGAATTCCCGTTTGAGATCCAAAACCTTCGCCGGCCACAACAGCGACCATTTTCTTTTCCAGCAACCTTGCAGCGAAATCCACCGGGGCAACCCCTAGCTCTCGGATGTCAGGGAACAAGTAGAATGCACCCGTCGAGCGGAAGCAGTTGATCCCCGGAATATCGTTCAATCCGTTGAAAAGTTTCATCCGGCGACGGTCGAACACTTGCAACATGTCCGACACTTCACGCATGGCTTGGTCCCAGTTCCTCATCGCAGCGAGGGCGCCGTACTGCGCAAAGGTCGTCGCGTTCGAAGTGGTCTGACTCTGTAGATCGGACACTGCTTTCGCAATAGGCCGATCAGCCATCAGAGTGCCCAACCGCCATCCCGTCATCGAGAAGGTTTTGCTGAAACCACCGACGGTGATAACGCTCTTTGCGGCCTCCGGAGAGATCGATGCGGGCGACAAATGCTCGCTGTTATCGTAGAGGAGATACTCGTAAATCTCATCCGACAAAACCAGGATCCCATGCTCGATGCAGATTTCCACCAACTCCCGGATCAACTCCGGAGGATAGACGGCGCCAGTCGGGTTCGAGGGACTGTTCAGGATCAACAATTTGGTCTTTTCAGTCAGCGCTTCCCGCAATGCATTCGGGTCGAGCCGAAACCCGTCTTCCGGGCCTGTCTGCAAAATCTTGGGAACACCCCCGGCCAGACGAACCATCTCGGGATAACTCACCCAGTACGGTGCCGGAATCAATACCTCGTCACCTGGGTTGCAAACGGCCTGAATCGCGAGGTAACAACTGTATTTACCGCCGGGGCTCACCACGACCTGAGAAGGGGCACAGGAAGCGACACCCTTCTCCTCTACAAATTGATCAGCGAGTGCTTGCCGAAGCTCGGCCAAGCCTGCGGCGGGAGCATACTTCGTCTTCCCGTCGTGAATCGCCTGGATACACGCTTCTTTGATAAACTCCGGTGTATCGAAATCCGGCTCGCCAGCACCAAACCCACAAACGTCGTGCCCTTCGGCTTTTAACGCCTTGGCTTTCGCGTCGACTGCTAGAGTCGGTGACGGTTGAATCGCGGTTGCGCGCGCCGAAAGAAATTTGGGGAAGCCATCCATCGGTTTCTAGAGAATATGAGAACCGTCGATATACAAGCTCAGGAATTCAGAAGATCGGATTTTTTTACGGAATCGAACCATAGAATCCAAAAAAACGGGCCGGACGATTACTCGTCCGACCCGCGTCAAAATACAATAGAATGCTTGGACTCTGGGAATCGACTAAGAGCGGCGCTTACGGGCTGTCTTTTTCACGGCTTTCTTCGCGACCTTCTTTGTCGCTTTTTTGGCCGCTACTTTCTTGGTCGCCTTCTTGGCCACTTTCTTAGCCGCCTTTTTCGCTACTTTTTTGGTCGCCTTTTTCGCTACTTTTTTGGTCGCGACCTTTTTAGTCGCCTTCTTGGCAGTCTTTTTGACCGCTGCCTTCTTCACGGCTTTCTTAGAAGCTTTCTTCGCAGTCGTCTTCTTCACTGCTTTCTTCGCGGCCTTCTTGGTCACTTTCTTGGCCACCTTCTTCGCAACTTTCTTAGCCGCTTTCTTTGTGGTCTTCTTGGTTACCTTTTTCGCGGCCTTCTTCGAGACCTTCTTTGCTGTTTTTTTCGCAGATTTCTTGGCGGCTACTTTCTTGGTCGCCTTTTTCACGACTTTCTTCGCAGCTTTTTTAGTCGCAGCTTTTTTCACCCCTTTCCGGGTTGCTTTTTTCGCCGCCTTCTTCGCTGTCTTTTTCACGGATTGATTGGCCATCTCAGTTTTCTTTGTTTCCCGAACCACTTCGCGAAGTGGCTTTTTGGACAGCGCGTCAAGGGCGGCGCGCAACACTTCTCCAAAACTGGCGTTGTTTTGCTTGGATACGCGGGCAACTTCGTCTCGAAGTTCAGGATCCAAGCGAACTGATAATTGCCTTGTATCAGAAACATCCGCTTTAAATTTACTGTAGTCGTACAGCTTCAGTGCTATCCGAATAACCTGACTTAGGTTTTTTGCTTCGGTCCGGCTAACCAGATCTTCCAACTGTTGGAACGATTGTTCGTCGACTTCGAACGTGAGAGGTGAGGAAAAATTAACAGCCATATAAAATATTGAGTTGACTCATGTAAGCTTTTTGTAACCCGAAGGTCAATACTGATTTATGCGGCCCCGGACCTAGTCAGAAATCGAAATAGCTTCCATCGACAACGTATCAGGAGAGAATATACCGTACGGGAGTGTTAACTCCACTTCTGCCTCGTCCACCCGCAATTCACTTCGGTCACGAGTTACATCATCAAAGCCTTCGAGCCGTCGAACAATCCAAGTATCCTTGACCTGCTTAAAACTACGGACCTCCAACGAACGCAAGACGTCGTCACCAGAATCCAAATACTCCACTCGAACCGGGGCGTCGAACCGCGCGTCGATTGCCACGCGAACGGCAACAATACCTACACTTTCCATCCGATCAGACCACTCTGGTGTGGGACTGAATCGATACCAGTGTACCGGACTATCTCCGACCCGATCCGGCCCGTCGTACTCGACATCGACCCAGTCGACATAGGGAGCCGTCAAATCGAACGCAGATAATTTCATCCCTTCAATGAGCGGCCCCAAAAGCTCTTCAGGAGGAAGGGCCTCAATCTCCCCACCTGGGCGCCAGACCCATCCGGCCGGATTCTCCCCTCCTTGAAACAAAAACCGCGATCCGGGTGAAAATTCGTCCGATTCCATCTCCACTCGCAACAGCAACGCAGATCCCTGCCACCCCGAGTAAATGCGAAGCGGAACGATGCTCTTGCTCCCACGCCTTGGGTAATGAATCAAACGCGCGTCCAGTATCGAATCCTGCCCGCCCCGGACCTGCCGAAACTTCTCAAGAAATTCAACTGCCTCAACCTCATCCAGCGGATGCACGGTCCTCTCCGTTCGCGAAAAATCCCGCCGCACCTGTCCATTCAGACCAGAGCTAACGATACCGACGATCAGAAACAGGAAGAGTACGAATTTCGACGCCCTCCAACGACCGCGGTGGGGTTTATTCGTGTGCAACAGGTCAGCCCCCAAACCAAAGCTCGTTTACGAACCGGGAGTCGCCGGAATCGCGTCCAGGCTCTCCAACTGCAACGGGGCCTTTTCCTCGACCTCCGATGCTGCGTCATCCGCTTGGTCTTCTACCACTGCCTCGACTTCTTCAACCGGAACAACCTCTTCTACTACTTCAACTTCTTCCTCGTCTCCGGCAACAGCTGGGAGGTCGTCAGCGCTCGGCTCACCCTCGGAAGTTCCTTCCGCAGCGGCCGCTGCTTCGCTCAACTTACCAATCGAAGCACCTTCCGATACCGCATCGCGCGGCTGCGATGCCGATATCGTTCCCAGATAAAGGGCGAACGACAGGACGAAAAATGCGATGATCGCATAGATGGTCCCCCGGGTAAGGACGTTCGTTGCCTCTCCCCCAAAAGCCTGCTCTGCAGCGCCACCACCTAAGGCCGCACCCATACCAGAATTGGCACTGGGCTTCTGCATAAGCACAAGCAATGTCACGAATAGGCAGACCAAAACCAGGACAACCGAAAATAAAGCGATGAGAAATGTAGCCATAGTAAGACGGAAAACCGAAAAAGATGACAACTTACCTTTGCTCTTTCAACCCCGAATTCCCACCAAATCTCACTCGAGCTCCCGTTACTCGACCAAAAAAGAGAAATATCCTTGCCATTACCAGACAGACCTGTCTGTTTTTGATAAATGAAGCGCATCCGTGATCAAATTATCGAAACCGCCGGAGCCCTTTTCCAAGAGAAGGGATACACTGGCGTTGGGATCAACGAAATCATCGAGAAGTCCGGCGTCTCCAAAGCGGGCTTCTACCAGAATTTCGAAAGCAAAGAGAACTTGTGCGTTCAGTGGCTCATGGAGGTCCACCGCCAATCCGAGTTACGGCACTCAACGTTTCTCGAGTCCGATCTCACGGGACCGGAATTGGTAAAGACCCATTTCTCCAATCTTTCTGATACGATGGCTTGCCGCAATTTCCGAGGATGCCCTTTCAGCAATACCGCTTCGGTGATCGATGCGAGTATCGGTCGAATCCGCACCGAGATCGAAAGTCACAAGATCTACTTGCGGGAATTTTTTGTAGATCTAGCCCGCAAATGCGGCTTTGAGTCCGAGGCCGAGGTCATCGGTGACCACTTGTTCCTCCTCTATTCCGGAGCCGCCACTGAAGCGCAAAATCTCCGCTCAGACTGGCCAATCCGGCGTGCGTGCGAGCTAGCCACCCGCCTCGTTTCCACTCGCCCAGTTGATGCAGAGGCAGAGAACGAGCTCCGCCGCAAACGTGAGCTTCTCTCGGTCTAAGGACCTACTCCTATGCAGTTCGTCAGCCCTCGGTTCTGGATCGGTTTCTTCAGCCTTTTGGCTTCGGGGAGCCTCCTCGGGGGTACAACCCCGGATTACTCAACCTACAATGCCCTTTTGCAGAAGTATTCCCGGCCCGACGGGGTTCTCTACGCGAGTTGGCACGCGAGTCAATCGGACCGCAAGCGCCTCACTGAGGTTCTCAACGATTTCGGGTCTGTTCCCTACGAGGATCTCACTTCCGCAGAGGCCACCGCCTTCCTCATCAATCTCTACAATGCCGCGATGATTGATCAGGTTCTTCAAAGCTACCCGATCGACTCGGTGCAATCGATTGGGGTCCTTCCATTCTCCGTATTTCGAACAAACTCGATCACTTTGAACGGACGACCCGTCAGTCTCGATACGATTGAAAAAGAGATTCTATTGAAAGAGTACCCAGATCCTCGGATCCACTTTGCGATCAATTGCGCCAGCAAAAGCTGTCCGCCCCTTCGCTCGGAAGCGTTCGTTCCCGACCAACTAGACCAGCAACTCGATGAAAAGGCCCGACTGTTTGCAAACAGTCCTCATGCGGTAAAGACTGGGAAGAGTGCCGCCTACTCTCAACTTTTCCAATGGTACGACCAGGACTTTCCCGGCAATCATCCAGCCGACTATCTTAACAAATACCGGGATTCTCCCCTTCCAGCCAACAGCTCCGTCGAGTGGATCGAATACGACTGGTCCCTAAACGAAGCCAATTGAATTCTGCGATCTCCAGCGGCACCGCAAAAGCATTTTCAGCATGATAGAAATTTCCGAAGCCTCGAAAGGCACCCGACTTTCCTTTGCAGAAACCCTCGGACAACACAACCAGTCCCTCAATCGGACGACTCCGGCGATTCTGCAACTCAATTTAGGGAAGCTCTGCAATCTCACTTGTACCCATTGCCACGTCAGCGCAGGTCCCCGACGGAAGGAGATCATTTCGGCTGAAACGACCGACAGAATCCTCGAGTGGTACGAGAAACACCCGCTTCCCACTATCGATCTCACGGGGGGCGCTCCCGAGATGGCCCCCGAGTTTCGGAGGATAGTGAGAACGATTCGCCGGATACGTCCCGATGCCCGGATCATTGACCGGTGCAATCTTGTGATCCTCAACGAACCCGGCTTCGAATGGGTCGGGCCGTTCTTGGAGGAACAGCAGATCGATGTAGTCGCCTCCATGCCCTGCTACTCTCCGGACAATGTCGATGCGCAACGCGGCCAGGGTGTATTTGATCGAAGTATCGATGGCCTCCTGGAACTAAACCGTCGCGGCTTTGGCATGGGGAATCCACGCAAGCGTCTCGACTTGGTCTTCAATCCGAACGGCGCCAAGCTTCCTCCTGACCAAAGCGAGCTCGAGGCAGACTACAAAATTGAGTTGAAAAAGCATTTCGGGATAACGTTCGATCAACTCGTTACCATCACAAATCTACCCGTAGCCCGATTCGCTCGATGGCTTCGAAAGCAAGGGTACTACGAGGACTACTTGCACACTCTGGTCAACGCTTACAATCCAGCAACGGTAGATCATTTGATGTGCCGGGACACGATCAGTGTTAGCTGGAAGGGGGAGATCTACGACTGTGACTTCAACCAGATGCTCGATATGCAGTTGACCGACAAGACAGGGCGCGGTCTTTCCCTCTGGGATATCAATCCAGAGGAACTTGAGGGACGTCAGATCGCTACGGGCGAACACTGCTACGGCTGTACCGCCGGCGCTGGGTCCTCCTGTGGAGGTTCCCTGGTCGAGTAAAAGCTTAGGTACCCACAGTAGACATTCACATAAATTAACTCATGAAGAACGGCGGCCTCGATTATCATTCCAACTCCCAGGACTACTACGGCCGAGTGCTCCAATCGAATCGGGACCTCAAGACGTCCGCCTGCTGCGAAAATAGCGCCCCTCCCGATTGGTTGAAACCGCTGTTCGCCAATCTGGATCCCGAAATCATTGAACGGAGCTACGGCTGCGGTTCTCCGATCCCAGTTGCCATCGAGGGTTGCACTATTCTCGATCTAGGGTCCGGGACCGGCCGCGATGTCTATCTCGCGGCTCAGCTTGTCGGGCAAGAAGGCAGGGTCATCGGAGTCGATTTCACAAAGGAACAACTCAACCTCGCCCGCGAAAAACTACCTCATCAGATGGAGCGCTTCGGCTACTCGAGCAGCAATGTCGAGTTCTATGAGAGCCCTCTTGAGGATTTGGATTCTTTGCCCATAGCCTCCAATTCGGTCGATGTGATCATTTCAAACTGCGTCTTAAATCTTTGCCCCGACAAAACGAAGGTTCTCGAACAGGTCTTCCGCGCCCTCAAACCTGGGGGAGAATTGTATTTTTCCGACATCTTTGCGGACAGACGGTTACCACCCGCATTGGCGAACGATCCGGATTTTCATGGGGAATGTCTCGGGGGCGCCTGGTACTGGGAGGATTTCCGCCGTTCCCTGGCCACAGCCGGATGTCCCGATTACAGAATTGTGTCCCATTCCCAACTCTCGTTGGAAGATCCGCGGATGCGTGCCGTCTCCGCTGGAATAAAGTTCGAATCTGCGACCATTCGTTGCTTCAAGTCTGCCAACCTCGAGGACCGCTGCGAGGACTACGGCCAAAGCATCACCTACCGCGGAACCATTCCCCAACACCCCCGCCAGTTTTCCCTGGATTCCAATCATCATTTCGAGGTGGGTCGTCCCGTACGGGTCTGCGGAAATACCGCGGCGATGATTCAGGAATCCCGATTCGCCTCCCATTTCACAGTCTCGGGCGATCGAGCTCACCATTTTGGCATTTTCCCCTGTGCTTCCTCCGATTCAACCGATCCGCAACCTGGCTGCTGCTAGTTTGCCGAAACCGGTTTTGTGCGTCCCCCCCTCATCCACCCTCAATAGCCTACCATGAACCTACTCAAACGATACGCACACTGGCTGCACCTACAATGGCCCGCCGGTAAGGTTGAGAAACTCCCGATCTCCGAGGAGGAGGGAGCGACCAATATTGACGGGATTCGACTATCGGGCGATCTGACCGGGGTGCCGCTCCTAAAATTCAGCGCAGATACCGGGGCACGGGCGGTTCAGGCATTCCTCGGAGAGTCCCGCTTCAAACCGTCGAAAGATCCCGACGACGCCGTTCTCGATCTCGCTATCATCGGTGGAGGTGTTTCGGGTATCGCCGCCGGAATCGAAGCTCACCGCCACGGATTGAATTTTACGATTTTCGAGGCGCGCGAACCATTTTCCACCATCCGCAATTTCCCAAAAGGAAAACCCATCTTCACCTACCCGACTAAGATGAAGCCGACCGGGGGAATGCACTTCGACGCCGATGTCAAAGAAGACCTTCTCGACGAACTGGAAGCCCAACAGAATGAGGCCGGAATCGAGACGGTCTCGGCCCGGATCGAATCCGTCCAGAAGGATGGGGACCAATTGAAGTTGATCCAAGCCGACGGGGACCCCATCGCCGCCCGTGCGATTCTCATCGCAATCGGCCGCAGCGGCAATCATCGCAAGATGGGGATCCCAGGAGAGGAGTCCGACAAGGTTTTCAACCGGCTCCACGATCCATCAGAATACAGCGACCGGAAAGTACTCGTGGTCGGAGGCGGTGATAGCGCTGCCGAAGCCGCGGTCTCCCTCGCAGAGTCAGGAGCTCATGTCACTCTGAGCTACCGCGGAGAATCTCTGACTCGCCCCAAACCCGAGAACGCCGAGCGCCTCTACCAATCTGCCAAGAACAACGACCCGTCTTCCGACTCCAAGGGTTCCATTGAATTGAAGCTCGGGACCGTACCCGAACGGATCGACAAGGAGAGGGTCATCCTACGAAATCGACAGTCGGACCAAACCGAGGAGATCGAGAATGATGTGGTTTTCTCAATGATCGGACGAGAGCCACCGCTTGATTTCTTCCGCCGGTCCAAGATTAAGGTGCTCGGCGACCGCACCCTTCGTTTCTGGCTCGGCATGACCGCCTTCATCCTCTTTTGCTTTTGGCTCTACCACTGGAAGGGCGGTAAACCTATTCCGTTCCTTGGGAGCCTACCTTCCTGGCTCTCCCCAAATCCTCAAGCCATATCACAGTGGTTCCAATCTCTCAGCGGGACGATTGGCGCATGGTTTCAGAACCCAGCCAACCTTTTCGGGACACTGGCGCGTTCCGCTTCCACCCCAACCTTTTACTATACGATGGTCTACTCTGTCGTTGTCGTTGTATTCGGAATACGGCGTATCCGGTACCGTAAGACTCCCTATATCAAGGTCCAGACACTGACTCTCATGGCCGTCCAGGTCATCCCACTTTTTATTCTCCCGGAGATAATTCTTCCCTGGCTCGGCCACAATGGTGCCTATGATTCCGGCGTCGGGAAATGGTTTGCCGATACGTTCTTCCCTCAGGTCAGCTATGATCCCAATGTGCGCGAATATTGGCGCGCCTACGGCTTCATCCTCGCGTGGCCTCTTATGGTTTGGAACTGGTTTACCGCGCAACCATTGTGGGGATGGATTATCGTCGGTAGTATCCAAACTTTCGTCATTATCCCGCTCATTATCCGACGCTGGGGGAAAGGCGCTTATTGCGGTTGGATCTGCTCCTGCGGTGCCTTGGCCGAGACTCTCGGTGACCGGCATCGACACAAGATGCCTCACGGCCCGAAGTGGAACCGACTCAATCTTCTCGGGCAAATCATTCTCGCCGCCGCGATCCTCCTCATGCTGGTTCGCATTGCCGGATGGATCATGGGTCCCGACTCCATCGCTTCCCGAATTTTTTCGGAAGGTTCTTCCAAGATCCCGATCCTAAACTACGCTTGGTTTGTTGATCTTTTCCTCGCCGGTGTCTTGGGCTATGGCCTCTACTTCTGGTTTAGCGGTCGGATGTGGTGCCGGTTCGCCTGTCCGCTCGCGGCCCTCATGCACATTTATGCCCGCTTCTCAAAATTCCGTATATTCGCCGAGAAAAAGAAGTGTATTTCCTGCAATGTATGCACGTCGGTCTGCCATCAGGGGATCGATATCATGAATTTTGCGAACAAGGGCCTTCCCATGGAAGATCCTGAATGCGTTCGCTGTTCTGCTTGCGTTCAATCATGCCCGACCGGAGTTCTCGCCTTCGGCCGGTATGACGAGGAGATGAAGCCCGTATACGATTTTCTGAATGCGAGCCCCGTTCGCCAACAGGAGGAAAATACCACCCTTCATCGTTGACCTGTGCGCGATGCGGAAAAGACTCGAACTCCATTCACTTTCTGCTACCCCGCACTATTATGATCGCATTTATCACTGGCTCCGGTTTTTACGAGATGGAGGGCTTCTCCCAAGCTGACCATTCCACACGATTTGGAACAGCACATTTTCTCGCCGGTGACATCAACGGGAATCCCGTAGTTATTCTTCCACGACACGGTGCCGCACACCGGAACCTCCCTCATCAGATTTCCCATCGGGCGAATCTTCTCGCACTTAAGGAGATGGGCACAAAAGCCATCGTGTCCTGTACCGTTTGTGGCGTCATCAATCCCGAATGGCATCTCGGATCCCCTATGGTAGCCGACGATCTGTGGTTCCCCGAGAATCGCTTGGGCGACGGTTCGGCCTGTTCCATCTTTCACGAACCGGGACAGCCCGGCCGTGGACACTTACTCGCCAACTCGTTCTTTCATTCAAAACTTTCGCAGAAGATTCGAAGCCACTTCGAGTGCCAGGGGGGAGAATGCCACTCCGGTTGCTATGCACATGGGAACGGTCCCCGGTTCAACTCAAAGGCGGAAATTCGTGCAATGAGAACTGCGGGCGCCGACTTCCTCTCTCAAACTTGCGGTCCCGAGGCTGTGATGGCGAATGAGCTCGAGATTCCATTCGCTCTGGCGGGTTTCGGAGTCGACTATGCGAATGGCGTTCAAAGTGAGCCCACACCGATCAATATTCTTCAGGTGAATATGGGGCGGGCGAAGACTGCGTTCGTCAGCCTCATCTACTCCTTGGCGTCTTCTCAGGACCAATTCAATTTCGAGAACTTCGTGTACCGCTTCGAGTAACCGTGGCCACTTCAGTCGAGCCGGCTCCTTCTATTTTGCTTTTTCTCAAAGCACCCGTTCCCGGCACGGTTAAGACGAGAATCGCCCGAACCCTCGGCGATAAAAAGGCTACCGCTATCTATCGGGCCTTGGTGGAACGACAACTCGCGAACGTTCCGCAATCATGGCATGTTGAGATCCACTTTTCCCCGGCTGGTTCCGGCGATGAGATGAGGGGTTGGCTGGGCAATCAATTCCACTACGAGCCTCAATCATCTGGCGATCTCGGTGAGCGTCTTCTCTGCGGCATTCACTCGGCATTCGACCGCGGGGCCACGGCCACTTTCGCCATTGGTGGTGATTGCCCCAATCTACAGGTTTCCCATTTCTTACAGGCGAGAGAGCGACTAACCGAAGGAAATGATGTGGTTTTTGGTCCCGCTGTTGACGGCGGCTACTATTTGATCGCAGCGAAACAGCCATTTCCCGTTCTGTTTCGATCCATTGCCTGGAGTACTTCAACTGTGTTGGAGAAATCTCTTCAAGCTGCTCATTCAGCGAACCTGTCCACGGCCCTCCTGTCGGTGGAGAACGATATCGACGAGGCTGCTGATTGGGAAAGGATTCAAGACCAATTCCCCCGGGTGTAGTCAGACCTGCAGCGAGTTATCCCTACTCCCTCTCCTCGTGCTCCTCCGGCGGTTCAAAGGATTCTCGCCTATCGGAGCCGCTGTGACGGGCTTGTGTTCTCCTGCCGCTCCGCTATCCCCTCGCACGATTCTTCACGCTTTCGGTAACAACATTGTCACTATTGCTCGTTTGACCCTGCGCCCACGAAAACAGCTATTGTTGGAAATCTTCGAACTTCCACACGTTAGTTTCCATGTTGCGCTTCTTTCCTTCCGGGCATTCGTCCACCCGTACAGTCAATTCCTGTAACCGGGGTTTCTCTCTAGTAGAGCTGCTCACCGTGGTAGCCATTCTCGGAGTCCTCGCCGCTATCATCATTCCTTCGATTAGCGCGATCCGAGTGAATTCTCTCCGTACAGCCAGCGCAAGCAACCTGCGCGAATGGGCGGGTGCGCTTCTTCTCTTTTCCAGCGAACAGGGCCAAAAAATCCCTTATGAGGGGACTTATGATCAGCCGTCATGGTCACAGGTTCGCGCTCCGAGCGAGACCAATGCCTGGTTCAATGTCCTTCCCGAGTATGTCGAGTCTCCCCCACTTTCGTCCCTTCGATCCTCGAGCGACTACGACCGCATGATCGACGGGAAGTCCATTCATAGTGCGCCCGGAATCGAGATTGAAGAGCGGGACAATCGTCGGCGCCCCATGTTTTCCTATATGATGAACTCCCAGATCTATAGCAATGAGGGCAATGCGGTCAGTAATTCAGGGAGCGATTTGATACGGCTATCTCTTATCGCGAACCCTTCCCGCACGATTTTTATTACCGAGACCCGTACGTCGCTGGATGATGGGGCACCCAACGAGGATAATGATCGAATCGCCCGCGCAAAGGGCCGGAACAACAGCATCAGCTATCGATACAACAACCAAACCAATGTCGCATTCCTCGACGGTCATGTAGCTACGGTCGACAGCAAGACTCTCTACAACTCCGGAAGAGATCCGTCCGTAAACGGTGGGCAACTCGACGCATACGTCTGGTTCCCTTGGTAATTCCTTTCCTCCTCTTCAACTTTGAATTGATTCAAGTCCTTCTACGAATGAACGCAAAAGCTCTCTTCGCTCTGTCACTGATTCCTATTTCCAGCTCCTTCGCGGCTTCGGTGATTCTCAATGAATACAATGGCGTCAGCGATACCGATCAATTGGATGGCGGCAGCGGTAGTGATTCCTTTTTCGGTAACGCAGTTGGCAATGGAGGCGATTGGTTCGAACTGGTTGTGCTCGGCGATGGTACTTCAGGTTCCTCAGTGGATATGCGCGGCTGGAGAATTGAGCTGTTCGACGGTGACGATGGCGCTAGCACAATCACACTATCGCAGGATTCCTACTGGGAAAATGTACCCGCTGGGACGATTCTCACTTTTATCGAAAACGACTCTGCAGGGGGAGGCCTGGACTCCGGCTCCGCCCGCGAAGATCGACTGAATTCTGAGGGATGGGTTTGGACGAATGTCTACATCGGGGACAATGCGTTGATCGATCTAGCAAATAGCGACGCCGATATTCATCTATCAAATAGCGACACGGATATCACGATTAAGGACGCCACTGCATCTATCGTTTTCGGACCTGCAGGAGAGGCGATTGCCGACAACGGCGACGGAGAGGGTGTGAACTCCGAGGAAGCTTTGGCACTCCAAACCAGCCCCACGACCTCAATCCTGCCGGGAAGCCTTTTCTACAATGACGTAAAGTCTTCCACTTTCGGGTCGCCCAATCATTTGGAATCAGGATCCGCAAATCAAAGCTTTCTCGCCTTTCGTACGCCCGGTCCCGCTCCTTCCTTCACGACCCCAATTCCGAATTCGGAACTCTTGTCCGGCCAGACATTCACTACATCTACTTCAGCAACCGATGCCAATGGGGGAACATTGACCATTTCTATCGCCAATGGTCCTGCTTGGCTAAATATTCAGGACAACGGTGATGGCACCGCTGACCTTTCCGGAACTCCTACCCTTGCTGATGCCGGCCTCTACGACATTGAGTTGAGTGTCACCGACGACCCGTTGGATGGTACAGCTTCCCTTGAGTTTGAAATCAGGGTCTTCCCCACTCCTTCTCCTGTCGTCCTTAATGAATACAATGCAGAGGGAGGCTGGTTCGAACTCGTAGTAGTCGGGGATGGCACCCCGGGCTCCACTGTCGACCTGCGCGAATGGGTCATCCACACTTCTGATGACAACGGCCAGGGGGCCATCTATCTGTCCGACAACAGTGCGTGGTCCGCTATCCAAGCAGGAACGATCCTCCTTTTTAGCGAGGACAATGCCGCCTTGGGAGGTTTCGATACTGACTTCAATTATGCCGACAATCTGTCCAATTCCGGTTGGGCAACTATTACAATCTGGACCGGTGACTCCACCTACCTCAACGCCGAACTATCGAATGAGACCCTGTTTGTATCGAATGATGACACAACCATCTCAATCGAAGACGAGAACGGGAATATCATATTTGGACCAGCAGGCGAAGGGATTGCATCGGAAAATGGTATCGGCAGTGAAGAGCGCTTTCAGCTAACCGTCACACCTTCTCCAACAACTTCTCCCATTGGAGGAGATTACGACGAATCAACTTCCTCAACTCCAGGCGCACCCAATTCCGTCCCCGGAGGATCACTGCAGGTTTTCGAGTCGTATGCTACCGGCAGTGAAACCAACTCCGCACCTTTCTTTACCAACAATCCCAGCACTCTCAACGACTACGCTGTCGATATTCCCAACTTCTACCTCTGGGTCATCTACTCTGAGGATCCAAATCCTTCCGACAATCTTACTTTCAGCCTGCTCCAAGCTCCTTCTTGGCTGCAGATCGAAGATTTCGGAGATGGATCCGCTGACCTATACGGAACCCCTGAGGCTAATGATGCCGGACCCGCCGAGGTTGAGATTCAGGTTTCCGATGGATCACTGACGGCAACTCAACGCTTCGTGGTTTTCGCATTCAATGAAACGAGTCCAGTAATCGTCAACGAATTCAATGCCGTTGACGGTGATCTCCTATTGGACGGCGGCGATTCGCATGACTCATTCTGGGGTCCTATCGAGGGTAATGGCGGCGACTGGCTCGAACTGGTCGTAGTGGGCGACGGGACCGCAGGTTCCACCGTCGATCTGCGGGGATGGACCATCGAGATCGGCGAGGGATCAGAGTCCCCCGAAAATATCGTTCTCTCTCAGGACCCTTACTGGCAAACAGTACAAGCCGGTACCATCCTCACTTTTACGGATCAGGGATCACATCAGGGTGGACTCGATTCGGCCATTCACCGTGTTTCCCGATTCGACGACGGAGGGTGGGCATGGACAAATATCCTCGTCACTGATTCGATGTATGTCGATCAGGAGGCAAGCGACTTCGGCGGCGGATTCAGTGTTGGAAACTCCGATACACGCATCACTCTCTTAGACGAATCCGGTGCCGTTCGGTTCGGTCCTGCGGGAGAGGAATTCTTCGCTTCTGGTGGTCTCGGCGATGATGAGATCTATAAGCTCGAACAGGATCCCTCGCCATCATTCTCATCACCTCTTCTAGCCGCTTATACAGATGGCTCCAGCAGTACATTCGGTGCTCCCAATCAGTGGAATAGCGGCGCTGATACACAAAGCTTTTCCGACTTCGAAACCGTTGAAACTCCCAATGCTCAACCATTCTTCAACTTTACGGCGCCACAATTCGCCCGACGTGGCGATGCATTTTCCTCTTCGATCACAGCGGAGGACTCCGACGGTCCGGCCGGCTTAACCATTTCTCTCGAGAGCGGTCCTGCCTGGATGAATATCGTCGATCATGGCGACGGTTCCGCGACTCTCTCTGGAACTCCACCATCGATCGCACCCCTCGGGCTGCAATCAGTTTCCGTCACTGTGTCCGATGGAACAGCTACCACAGCCAGCGCTTTCTCTCTTTTCGTAATGAATGGGCCAGCACCTGTGCTGCTCAATGAATATAACGCGGTGGATGACGACTCATTCCTCAACGGAGGTTCAGCCATCGAAGACGACGAGGGTGGAACCGCCTCCGATCCTACTTTCGGCCGAATCCTAGGAAACGGTGGCGATTGGTTCGAGCTCGTAGTCGTGGGAAGCGGTACCGCTGGAACCGTCGATCTCCGCGGTTGGAGTATTACGGTCGCAGACAACGCCTCATTCCCTTTCGAGGCCGAAGAAACGATAACTCTCTCTCAAGACGAATACTGGGCGGAAGTGCCCACAGGGACCATCCTAACCTTCACCGAAAAACGTACCGTCGAGGGGGGACTCGACACGGCCCTCAATAGTGTCGACTTCCTAGATTCCGCTGGTTGGACATGGTCCAATATCTGGATAGGAGATCCAGACCTTATCATGTACTCCGATGAATCCACCAACGGATATTCCATTGACGAAAACACCGGGGAGGTGAGCGGCATCTCCGTGTCAAAGAATGACACGTGGTTCATGATCTACAATGATGTCGACGAGCCCGTATTCGGTCCGGTCGGCGAAGGGATCGCACCACTTACCGGTGTGGGGGGAACGGAGATCTTTGAACTCGAAGGGAACCCCGTTCCCAGCGTCTCCCCGCTTCTAGCCGCTGCCGATACTCCGATAGTTGTCGAGGGGTATGATGATGGGTCCGCCAGCACGTTCGGTAGGCCGAATTCGTGGAACAATGATACTGATGTTCAGGACTTCACTGCTTTCATCCCTTCAATGGAAACGAGCGCCTTCCACAGTTATCTCAGTGATTTCGGGCTCTCAGGCGACGATCTACTCTCCGACAGTGATTCGGATGAGGACGGCTCTACTCAGCTTCACGAATTTGCCTTCGGTTCCAATCCAACGTCAGGCACCTCTCTCCCCTCCCAAATTGATGCCAAGGCGAAGGATGGTCAGTTCGATTACTTAACCCTCACTTTTCTTCGACGCACGGGTGGAACCACCAATGGCGCAACCTATACTGCCGATGAGATCATCTACACCGTTTCGGGATCACTCGATTTGGTCATCTGGAATCAGACCGTGGAACAAACGACAAATCCTATAGATCTTCCAACCCCACCGGCCGACTACGAATGGGTAACTTTCCGACTCGCCCAACCCATCACAGGCGAAGGCAGTACCGAGAAAGGTTTCCTCAGAGTCGACATCGAGGAAGAGTAATTACGAATCGGCATACGGTTTCGACCCTCTCTCTACGCTACGTAAAGTTACAGCCTCGTTACATGTGAATCGTTTGTAACAATAGCCAAATTGACCCAAGCCTTCTTTCCGCCTGAATAGAGACAAGAGCGCTCGATGCGCTTAAGAAAATATCTATTCACAAACCGTACTGTAATGAAAATCAAACTACTTTGTATAGCTGCAGCCTGCGCTGCTGCTTCAGCCGCTTCGGCTCAGCTCGTCATCACCGAAGTTATGGCAAATTCAAGCCAACCCGGTGGCTCAGCTAATGGTGACTGGTGGGAGCTCACAAACACAGGTGCCTCCTCAATCGATCTGGACGGCTACTATTGGGACGATAGTATCGCGGGCAACGACGGCGCTTTGTTTCCAACCCTTTCAATCGGTGCGGGTGAGTCCATCGTGATTGTTGACGAGAATTCAGCAAACATCGCTGGTTTTATCAGCGCTTGGGGAGGCGGATTCACCGGAATTTCCAAAGATGAATTTGGAGGCGTTAATGATTTCTCAGGACTTTCATCCGGTGGCGATTCGATCTACTTGTGGGACGCAGATCCAAGCGGCGCAGCCAATCTGGTGGCACAGGTTACTTTCGGGGCGACAACTGACGGTGCCAGTTTCGCTTGGGACACGAATGGAGACTCACTCGGTGTCAGCGTACCCGGAACATACGGGGC
The DNA here is from genome assembly GCA_002388665.1 of Opitutia bacterium UBA4506. GTDB lineage: Bacteria > Verrucomicrobiota > Verrucomicrobiia > Opitutales > Puniceicoccaceae > Puniceicoccus. The sequence goes on from DGMY01000079.1 coordinate 42,129, forward strand.
TTTCACAGCTCCCGGCGATGGTGCAGGAGGAGCAGGCACTGACATTGGCTCACCGGGTTCAGCAATTCCAGAGCCAGGCTTCTATGGCGCGATCGTTGGCTTTATCGCTCTGACCTTCGCAGCAGTTCGCCGCCGCCGTTAGTAGCATCAGAATTTTTTTCATCTGTCTTAGCAAAGGGTCGCCAATTTGGCGGCCCTTTTTTTTGGCTTCCACTCAGAGGACTTCCTCCCGATTCAGACATCACTCAGAATCAGAAAACATCGCGAAAGAATTGGCACCCCAACCGCCGAACCCAAAACTTCCGACCGGGAATGCAGTTCTAGATTCATCTAATCTATCCAAACAGGTCTTTCCGCAATCCAGTCCCCACCGAGAGTCCACCCCA
>DGMY01000009.1 GCA_002388665.1 Opitutia bacterium UBA4506
GAGGAGTATCCCCATCTACTAGGACAGAGGTCGGAGGACAGAGGTCAGCGGTCAGAGGACAGAAGTCGGAGGTCAGCTGATCTAGCGGTCAGATTTCAACGTTAAAAGTTTAGTGTTTAACGTTCCTCCTATCCCCTCCCCCCATCTCCCATCTCCCATCTCCCATATCCTCCCCCATATTCTCTCCCCCATATCCGCGGCCGTCGGCCGCTCTCCCCCTAAATTTCAACCTTGAACATCAGCTCGAAAGCCCAACGATTCAGGATAACATTCTCATGTCCCGAAATTTCTCATTCTCACGTACTTCGCTCATCGCAATCGCAGCTTTGACGTCCTTTCTTTTCCTCAGCGCCTGCAAGACTGCTGGCCCTCAAAATCCGGCAGTAAGTGAAGGTCCCGACCATGCGGAAATGGGCAAGCGGGCCGAAATTTCAAGTGAACTCGAGAGAGTGTTCGCCCCGATCGACGCGAAGGCGGAACAACTCGAAAAATAATCCAACCATTTCACTTCCCATGCGCCGACCATTTCTCACGATTGCCCTATTTCTCACCGCTGCCTTCTCTCTCCAGGCCGCTCCGTCTGCGCAGGATATGCGCGATGCACAAAACAGCATTATCCAGCGCCTACCCGAGATTGAAAATCTCTGGAACCGCGGGCTTACCGGCGAGAACAACGAAGGCTTTGTAGCGGCTCGTTCTTCGCTGAACAGCACCCAGATTGCCCTCATCCAACAGGAGAATCGGGACCGGATCGTCCTCTACAATTTCGTCGCCGATAAAACGGGAAGCGACTTGTTTCAGGTCTCACGGGAACGTGCGGCACAGGTCGCCAAGATGGCCAAAAAGGGCCTCTGGATTCAGAAAACCAACGGCGACTGGGTCCGCAAGTAGCAGACCCGCTGGCGTCCATGCTCCCGGGATCTCCAAAGAACGAGGTCCCAAAGCCGGTCTCGGCATAACCGGAACGCTTGGTGGCCGAAGAGGAAACCGCGTTGCACGATACTAGTCGTTATGGGGAGCTCCCCCCTACTACGACTGTACTCCGGCAACCGAAAGTAGCCGCCCCAATTGCCCCTCCCCTATGCCGTAATTCTCCTCCGCGGGTAAACGCCGGAGAGTCCCGACCCTGATCCAGACGAACGGGATTTCGCCCACCAAAAAAGGGCGCACCTTCTAGAAGTACGCCCTTTGAAAATTTGGATGTAAGATCGTTATCGAACCGAACGACGGCCCTTAGCCAGTCGTTGGGCCACCGCGAAACGAAGACTTCCTTGAATCTGATCCAACTCATGCGGATCAAGATCAGGTTTCCCTTCCGCCTCAGTCAGGTAGCGACGGGCGCGTTCCTCTGCGTTGGCAACTGCTTCCAGATCGATCTCCTCGACGTCAATCGCCGCTTCGGTCAAAACACGAATCTGGTCGTCACTCACCTCGGCGAACCCCTTATCAACAGCCAGGAATTGCTTTTCTCCCTGGTGTTCAACCTGTACGTCACCCGCCCGAAGGAGAGTCACCAAAGGAAGGTGCCCCGGAAGGATTCCGATCTCCCCTTCTTCTGTATTGAGAACAACAGAATCAGCTTCACCGTCAAATGCGGTTCTCTCGGGGGTGATGATCGTCAATTTCATAAAGTCGTATTCCTGTTCAGGATCTTACTTAGCTTTTTCAGCGGCCTCAAGAACTTCGTCGATCGAACCCTTATAGGCGAAATCATTCTCGGAGAGATGATCAAGTTCACCATCCAGAATCATACGGAACCCACGAATCGTGTCGGCGACAGGAACGTACTTACCGGCAAACCCGGTGAAGACTTCCGCCACGTGGAACGGTTGCGAGAGGTACTTTTGAATCTTACGAGCGCGGAAAACAGTGTTCTTGTCCTCGTCCGAAAGTTCGTCAATCCCGAGAATCGCGATGATGTCCTGCAGATCCTTGTAACGCTGGAGAACGTCTTGAACGCCACGGGCTACGCGGAAGTGCTCCTCACCGATGATGGTGGCATCCAATGCGTTTGAAGTCGAAGCGAGAGGATCCACCGCTGGGTAGATACCAAGCTCGGCAATTCGACGTTCCAAAACGATCGTGGAATCGAGGTGAGCAAAGGTGTTTGCCGGAGCAGGGTCGGTCAAGTCATCCGCAGGAACGTAGACCGCCTGGAACGAAGTGATTGAACCTTGCTTGGTCGAAGTGATCCGCTCCTGAAGGTTACCCATTTCAGCCGAAAGAGTTGGCTGGTAACCCACAGCAGATGGGGCGCGACCGAGAAGAGCCGATACCTCAGAACCCGCTTGGGAGAAACGGAAGATGTTATCCACGAAGAGAAGAACGTCTTGATTCTCTTCATCACGGAAGTACTCGGCCATGGTCAAACCGCTGAGTCCGACACGCATACGAGCACCGGGGGGCTCATTCATTTGACCGTACACGAGAGCCACCTTGGAGTTTGCCAAGTTCTCTTGATCGATAACGCCCGAATCAGACATTTCGTGGTAAAGGTCATTCCCCTCACGTGAGCGCTCACCCACACCACAGAACACGGAGAAACCACCGTGCGCTTTCGCGATGTTGTTGATGAGCTCCATGATGACGACGGTCTTACCCACTCCAGCACCACCGAACGCACCAACCTTACCCCCCTTGATGAAGGGGCAAATCAGGTCGATGACCTTGATTCCAGTCTCGAGGATGTTCGCCTCGACGCTTTGGTCTACCAAAGCGGGAGGGAGACGGTGAATGGGGCTACGCTTGGTGTAGGTAACCTCTCCACGTTCATCAACCGGGTCACCAGTAACATTGAAGATACGGCCTAGAACCCCGCGTCCAACTGGCACGGTGATGGCGTCCCCGGTATCGACAGCGTCGATTCCCCGAACGAGGCCCTCGGTGGACGTCATCGCCACGGTTCGAACCACTCCCTCACCAAGGTGCTGCTGCACCTCGAGAACAACTTTGTGGCTTTCGCCACCAACTTCAAACGAAGTGGTCAGGGCTTGATAAATCTTCGGCACATTCTCTTCGTCAAACTTGACGTCGACGACGGGGCCGATCACTTGCACGATCTTTCCGATATTTTCCATGGGAGGGTCAGTGATTTCTACGATTAATTGAAAAAGGTTGCAGCTGAGATTTCCAAAATCTCCTGCGTGATTGCGGCCTGTCTGGCCTTATTGTATTCGAGAGTGAGATCGTCGACCAAGCTCTTGGCATTGTCGGTCGCCGACTTCATGGCCACCATCCGTGCACTGTGTTCCGAGGCTTTTGCATCGAGAATACGAAGGTAGATGGCTTTGCGGATGAAGAGATCCAGGATCTGCGAGACGACTTCGGCCGGGCTCGGCTCAAAAATCATGTCCCGCTCGTCTTTGGAGGAAGCGCCAAACTCAGTCGAGTGTTCAGCAATGAACTCACGCAGGCTCGTCAGTGGGACCAATGGGGTCAAACGGGGTTCCTGAGTGAGAGTATTGATGAATTTCGGGCTGAGAATTTCGATAGTGTCGATCCCGCCGGCACGAAATTGCTCATCCATTGCAGCGATAATCGGGCGAACCTCGGCAAACTTCGCATCGTCGCTCACGGTAAAGTCAGCAGCGAGGTCTTTCTTGGTTCGGGTCAGGAACTGGCGTCCTTTCCGCCCGATATTAAACCAACGGATCGGAGTGTCCTCGTCGATAGAGAGGATTTTCCGAAACAAATTAGAATTGAGAGGTCCGCAAAGACCACGATCTGAGGTGACGAGAAGAATACCCCGGCGCTTGACCTCTCTCTTCTCGAGATAAGGGTGCCAGGATTGCTCTTCTTCAAAACGGGAACTCAGATTGACCAGAACGGAGAGTAACCCCCGGCCATAGTCTTGGCTTTTGACAGCCATATCCTGAGCTCGCTTCATTTTGGACGCCGCGACAAGCTGCATCGCCCGAGTGATCTGGGCGGTGTTCTTGACACTCTTGATCCGGTTGCGGATGTCGCGCGTGTTAGCCATACCGATTTAGTTGACGATCCCTAGAGGTTAATACGATCAGGCGAAAGTACGCTTCCACTCTTCGACGGCTGCCTTCAAATCGGCAACGATCTCGTCGGAAAGATTGGCTTCGGTACGAATCCGAGTCAGGACGTCCGCCTTGCGATCGGTGAGATATTCTTCGAGGCTCGATGTTCCAGCTGGAACCTTGGCCACGTCGATGTCGTCGAAGAATGCGTTTTCCACGGCCCAAAGAATCGCGACTTGCGCTTCAATTGGCTTTGGAGAGAAAGCGGGTTGCTTAAAGACTTCCACCAAACGGGCACCCCGTTCGAGCTGGCTCTTGGTCTTCGCATCGAGATCGGAACCGAACTGCGCAAATGCTGCCAATTCGCGGTACTGCGCCAGTTGAAGTTTCACCTTACCGGCGACCTTCTTCGCGGCCTTGATCTGCGCGGCAGAACCCACCCGGGAAACGGACAGACCCACCGAAATCGCGGGACGAATCCCTTGATTGAAGAGGTCGGTTTCGAGGAAGACCTGACCATCGGTGATCGAAATCACGTTCGTCGGAATGTAAGCCGAAACGTCACCCGCTTGAGTTTCAATGATCGGGAGGGCGGTCAACGAACCGTTGCCGTACTCTGGTCCCAGACGAGCGGAACGCTCGAGCAACCGGCTGTGGAGGTAGAAAACGTCACCAGGATACGCTTCACGACCGGAAGGACGCTTCAGAATCAGAGACATTTGGCGGTAGGCCACAGCGTGCTTTGAAAGGTCATCGTAAACGATGAGCGCGTCCATGCCGTTCTGCATGAAGTACTCTCCCATGGAAGCACCGGAGAAAGGAGCGAGGTACTGATTCGCAGGATTGTCACCAGCTGGCGCAGTAACGATCGTAGTAAACTCAAGAGCACCAGCCTTCTCCAACGCATTGATCGTACGAGCAATGTTGGAGTTCTTTTGGCCAATCGCGACGTAGATCGAGTAAACCGGGCGGAACTCAGGGTCGCCGGACTCGATGCCCACGCGGTTGATATTCGCCTGATTGATGATGGTATCGATCGCGATGGTGGTCTTACCGGTCTGGCGGTCACCGATGATCAACTCACGTTGTCCACGGCCGATGGGAATCATCGAGTCAATCGCCATGATCCCTGTCTGTAGGGGCTGGTCGACAGACTTACGGGAGATGATCCCTGGAGCAATCTTCTCAACCGGGTAAGTGGCTTCAGCTTCGATCGCACCCTTGCCATCAACGGGCTGGCCGAGAGCATCAACCACACGACCCAAGAGGGCCTTGCCCACTGGAACGGAAAGGAGGCGTCCCGTTGTCTTAACGGTGTCACCCTGGCGGATGTCTGCGGTATCACCGAGGATAACCGCACCGACCTCGTCTTCTTCCAAGTTCAACGCAATGCCGTAAATTCCGCCGGGGAATTCAATCATCTCGTTGTACATGGCCTTGGAGAGACCGCTTACGCGGGCGACTCCGTCGGCGATAGAGAGTACGGAACCGACGTTCGACTCCTGAGTCGAGGTTCCCATGCTGGAAATCTCTTTTTCGATCTGTTCGACAATGCTGCTCATGATGGGTTTAGAAAGTTGGGAAAATGAAATTCAAAAGGTTCTTACGCGCTAATGGAAGCGAGGCGTGAAGGAATGGAAATCTCGTAAACGTCGTCACCGACTTGGACGCGAGTCCCGGCAATGAGGGAATCGTCCGACTTGCTTTCCACTTCGATGGGACGGTTGTACTTCTGCGTAAAACTCGTACGAATCTGCTCAATCGACTCCGCACTGAGTTCCCCACCTGAGGTGACTCGTGCAGTCGATGCTGCCAAGTCGCGCTCGACTAGGAAGGAAAGACTCTGCAGAACGGCGCGATGGTCGCTCGGAGGGTTCTTCCGGAGAGCCTGCAGGACCTCGTCTACCCGCTCCGCCGAAATGCGACCGTTTTCGTCGCGGCAAAGAGACAGTAGGCGGTTGGCCAGTTTTCTCGCTCGAGGATTCTTACGCATGGTTCGTATTAATTATCGAAGAGATTCGGAAAGCTCGCTGGCAGCGCGATTGCTAAAGGTCGACTTCTCGCTCTCGGATAGCTCGCGATCGAGCACCTTGCGGGTAGTGGCAACCACGAGGCGGGTTACTTCGTCGTGAACCTCGGCCAGCATCTTCTTGCGTTCGGCAACCAATGATTCTTCGCCACGGCGGATGATGTCTTCCGCTTTGGTCCGAGCTTCTTCGGTCTTCGAATCGATCAAGTCCGATGCTTGGGTCTTCGCCTCCTTCAGGATGCTTTGCGCTTCCAGGGATGCTTGGCGAAGGGTTTCTTCGTGACTCTTCTCCGCGTCGGCGAGTTTGGCCTTCATCTCTTCCGAGTAGCGAAGTCCGTCCTCGATCTTCGTCTGACGCTCGGAGACCGTCCTAAGGATCGGACGGAAGGCGAGGAAATAGAGAAGAGCGGCAACGATCAAAAAGTTGATCGTCTGCCCGACGAAAAAGCCGGTATCCAAGCCGAAGTGCTTGACAATCGTTTGGATGGGTCCGGATCCACCTTCAGCTGCGGGAGCCGCTGCAAGGGTGATTTGAGTCAGGATTTGGGTGAACATGTGAGGAAAAGGGATGACGGCCGGGCGGCTCCAGAGGGAAACGCCCGACCGTCAAATTCGATTCAATCGTGTGATTCCAGGGATTAGCCCTGATACAAGAACAGCGAGTAGAAGGCAACCGCTTCCGCGAGCGCCATACCGATGATGCTCTGAACGAGAATCGCGGTAGCAGCACCTGGGTTACGACCGACAGACTCAACAGCCTTCGTACCTACGAAAGCTACACCAAGAGCAGCAGCAAAGCAGCCCAAAGCAGCGGTCAGACCGGCACCGAGATCACCTGAGAGTTCAGCGAGGATGTTCAACATATCTATATTGGTTTATTTGTTAGCGTTTTTCCCGACGCCCGGCACTCGGTGAGGATTGGATACCTCTGGCACCGGTCCCGCCGGAGAAAGTGTAAAAGAGATTAATGCTCGTGTTCTTCTCCGTGGTTACAGATCAGGCCGATATACACAGCCACGAGGAGTGTAAAGACGAGGGCTTGGACGAATCCAATGATGACCTCGAGAAAGTAGAATGGCACTGGCAGGATGAAGGCAAAGATCCCGTGCATGCTGGTGATCAGATTTTCTCCCCCGAACATGTTCCCGAAAAGACGAAACGAGAGCGATACCGGACGGAAGAGGATCGAGATGATTTCGATCATACCCACACCGATAAAGATAAAGGTAAGAAGGAAATACACTGGAAGAGGAACACTGTCCTTATCCGCTTTATTGCCGAAGATATCCTTTATCACGCCCTTGGGGCCGACATAGGCAAAGATGAAATACAACCACGCCACGGTAGCCACCGCGGATAGCGCGAAGGTCATATTCAGGTCGGCATTCGCAGGCCGAATCACATAGCGGAAGTGATCGTGAACCTGACCTTCCTTGCGGAGGTCTTTGATGATCGCGTCCTGCTCTTTCGAATCATCAGGCAGTGCGTTGTAGGCCGCCTGTTGTTCGACGGAGTCAAATTGGACGACCATGGTATCGTGGCCAATGGTACCCACACCCGGAAGCAATCCGCTCCAGTTGGAAATCAAAATAAAAGTGAAGAGACCGCCAAGGAGCCAGAATGTCGGCCCTACCATGCGCTTTCCAACGATCGGCTGAATCAGGTCGCGCACTCCGATGACGAGAGTCTCGATAACGACTTGCCCCTTCGATGGGATCAATGAAATTTTGCCGACCATCAACCGAACGACGATGATCAAAAGCACTGAAATTCCCCAGCTCGTCACCATCGCATTAGTGATCGGAATTCCGAAGATTTCGCCAATTTGATAAGCGTGTGCAGAAACGGCGCCGTCTGCCGCCGAAGCGGAGGCTCCGCACGCCAAAACACCGGCGGCAACGAGTAGATTTCGTAGTTTCATCAAGAAGTGGAAAAAGGGAAAGCGTTTAGTTATCGGAAACCTTCGACAGATGGGTCAACTCTCAAAGGAAGTATATTTCGAAAGATTCACAATTCTGGCATTAATCCTCTGTGCGAACGGGTTCGACGTTGCGGATAAATAGGTCGCGCAACTGCTTGTCTCCCGCCGGTGAGGGTGATCCAGCCATGAGATCCTGGCCTTTCTGGGTTTTCGGAAAGGCGATGACGTCGCGGATGCTCGGGCGGTTTGCCAATATCGCCACCAGACGATCCAACCCGAAGGCGATCCCACCATGGGGAGGTGCCCCGTAGGAAAACGCTTCCAACATGTAGCCAAAACGCTCTTGAACGACGTCTTTCGGCAGACTCAGGACGTCCTCGAAGACTTTCTGCTGCAAATCGGGTTGGTGGATACGGATGCTTCCACCCCCGAGCTCTACACCGTTTAGGACGAGGTCGTAGTGCTGTCCACGAACTGCCTTCGGGTCTGAATCCAAAAGATCCATGTCTTCGGGAACAGGAGAGGTAAATGGATGGTGCGCCGCCGCAAACCGGCCTGCCTCTTCGTCGAAGAGCATGAGCGGGAATTCGATCACCCAGAGGAATTTATAGTCCTTGGGATCCCGTGTGATTTTTCCGCGTTTCTCCAAGAGCTTCGCCGCATCGAGCCGGACACGTCCCAAAATCGTGCAAGCAGACTCCCACTCTCCCGCAGCGAAGAAGACTACGTCGCCGTCTTCCACTTCGAGTTGTTCCTTGAGTGCTTGCTGTTCCTCGTCAGAAAGGAACTTCAGAATCGGTGACTTCCACTGCCCCGCTTCGGCCTTGATAAAAGCCAGTCCCTTGGCTCCGAGTGACTTTGCGCCTTCTTCGAGGCCCTTGAGTTCACCCTGAGTCAGATCGGCGAGGCCCTTGGCGTTGATCGCCTTAACGACTCCACCGCTTGAAACGGCACCTGCGAACACCTTAAAGCCAGACTTGGCGAAGGTTTCCGAAAAGTCATTGATCTCCATCGCAAACCGCGTGTCGGGCTTGTCCGATCCAAAGCGGTTCATCACTTCGTTGTAGGAAAGCCGTGGGAATGGAGTCTGGATGTCGGCACCAACCGCATCCTTCCATACCCGCTTCATCAATCCTTCAACCAAAGCGTACATGTCCTCACGGTCGATGAAGGACATTTCCAAATCGATCTGAGTAAACTCTGGCTGACGATCGGCGCGAAGGTCTTCGTCACGAAAGCAGCGCGCGATCTGAAAATAGCGTTCCACGCCGGCAACCATCAGCATTTGTTTGTACTGCTGCGGCGATTGAACAAGCGCGTAGTACTCGTTCGGGTTGAGGCGACTGGGCACCAAAAATTCGCGAGCACCTTCGGGCGTACTCTTAAATAGTGACGGGGTCTCCACTTCGAGAAATCCGCTCTCGTCCAAGTAACGGCGAACCGCTTGGGCGGTACGGTGGCGCAAACGCAGAACATCCAGATTCCGCGGACGGCGAAGATCCATGTAGCGGTAACGCAGGCGCAAGTCCTCGTTCACTTTGTCCGCCTTCTCATCATCCATTGGGAACGGAGGAGTCTTCGAGTGGTTCAACAACTCGACGGCACCGGCCTGCACCTCGATTTCGCCGGTCTGCATTCGGGAGTTGATGGTCGATGGCTCACGAAGAACAACCTCCCCTTCTACTTCCAGAACCGATTCGGGCTTAAAATGGGCCATCGCTTCATCGATGGTTTGATTGCCAGGGTGAACCACGACTTGGGTCACCCCCTCGCGATCCCGTAAATCGACAAAAAGGACTCCGCCGTGGTCCCGGACCGAATCAATCCAGCCAGTGAGTACGACTTTTGATCCGGCCGCCTCTTTTCTCAGCTCTCCGCAGTTGTGTGTGCGCTTCTTCATGGAAAAAAGGAAAGAGAAAACCCACCCGACCGACACGGTACAAGCGCAAACCGAGACAAATTCTCAGGAACCCGAAAAAAAGGGCTTCCAGAGGAGACCAAAAAAATTGAGGCAAATAGATATGGAAACCGCGACTCTTCTACCCCAAGTCCCTTAATTTTGCCCATCGACAAGGGCAGCGGTCAGAGGTCGGAGGGCGGAGGTCGGAGGTCAGAGGTCAGAGGGCAGTAGTCGGAGGGCGGAGGTCAGAGGGCGGAGGTCAGAGGGCGGAGGTCGGAGGTCAGAAATTTGGCGATCAGAATTCAACGTTAAAAGTTTAGTGTTTAACGTTTAAAGTTTAACGTTCCTCCATATCCCCTGTCCCCATCTCCCCTATCCCATATCCCATATCCCATCTCCCATATCCCCTA
>DGMY01000046.1:0-186 GCA_002388665.1 Opitutia bacterium UBA4506
GCTAAAGCTGCACGCTACGAGAGAGTTGCTGCCCTCTGATCTCTGACCTCTGACCTCTGCCCTCTGGACTGTGGGAGGCTTGCTGGCGGGGATGTTGGAGGCGTCCGAAGACCGCGGATGTGGGATCGGGAAGATGGATATATCGGGATTGTTTTTTCCCTGCTGCATCTGGGGATGCCGGAGGTA
>DGMY01000046.1:384-893 GCA_002388665.1 Opitutia bacterium UBA4506
CGCTGAAGGTGTGCCAGCGATTTTCGGGTGTAGTGGCATCCCTTTGGAGTTGGGGAGGATGGGGAGAACTTTAAACTTTAAACGCTAAACTTTTAACGATGATTGCTGACCTGTGGCCTCTGCCCTCTGGACGGTGGGGCAGGGTGACGTTTGCTAAAGCTGCACGCTACGAAAGAGTTGCTGCCCTCTGCCCTCTGCCCTCTGCCCTCTGCCCTCTGCCCTCTGGGCGGTGGGGCAGGGTGACGTTTGCTAAAGCTGCACGCTACGAAAGAGTTGCTGCCCTCTGCCCTCTGATCTCTGATCTCTGCCCTCTGATCTCTGGACGGTGGGGCAGGGTGACGTTTGCTAAAGCTGCACGCTACGAAAGAGTTGCTGCCCTCTGCCCTCTGGACTGTGGGAGGCTTGCTGGCGGGGATGTTGGAGGCGTCCGAAGGCCGCGGATGTGGGATAGGGAAGATGGATATATCGGGATTGTTTTTTCCCTGTTGCATCTGGGGATGCCGGAGGTA
>DGMY01000046.1:1061-10628 GCA_002388665.1 Opitutia bacterium UBA4506
CGCTGAAGGTGTGCCAGCGATTTGCGGGTGTAGTTGCATCCCTTTGGAGTTGGGGAGGGTGGGGAGAACGTTAAACTTTAAACGCTAAACGTTAAACTTTTAACGCTAAACGTTAAACTTTTAACGATGATTGCTGACCTGTGGCCTCTGCCCTCTGGACGGTGGGGCAGGGTGACGTTTGCTAAAGCTGCACGCTACGAAAGAGTTACTGCCCTCTGATCTCTGACCTCTGCCCTCTGGACGGTGGGGCAGGGTGACGTTTGCTAAAGCTGCACGCTACGAAAGAATTGCTGCCCTCTGCCCTCTGCCCTCTGACCTCTGATCTCTGACCTCTGCCCTCTGGACCGTGGGGCAGGGTGACGTTTGATACAGCTGCACGCTGCGGAAGAAACGCTGCTCTCTGCCTCGTCCCGTTTAGACGTAGGAGTCAATTAGGGAGTAGATGTCTATGCGTTCTTTTGCTTCCTCCACCGAGAGTTCGCTGGGGAAGGTTACTTTTATTGTGTTTGGATCGTTTGGGTATAGGTCGATGAAGTTTTGGCTGTAGGCGCATTCCTGATTTGGGAAATCCAGTTGGACTCCTAGGTGGAGGGTTTTCGATACCAGGGTGATCTCCATTTCGGTTGCGCTTAATTTTTGCCATTTTGCCTGGATGGGTTCGTTGCGGAGGGCTAGGAATCTTGGTGAGGAGAATAGGGCAGTGCGGTGAGTTGTCTCCCCCTGTTTCGGCTTTAGTTCGACCCGAAGGAAGATCGCTTCTTGGCCGTGTTTCTCGATCTCCTTCGAAAAATCCAGGGTTTCTTGGAGAACCGATTGTCCATATTGCAGCTCTATTGCCCTGGCTCCTTCCTGAATGATTTCCCCGTCGAGAGTCTGAAGAGACCAGGAGAGATCCGCGGAGTCATCCGTTGGGCCATCAAAGACCGTATGAATCTCGACGCCGTGCATTGAATTCCTACGCGTGTTGTTGGGGCCGACCCGTTCTTCTCCGAGAATTTTTAGGCTAAGAAGCGCCGGAGCGAAGAAACGTTTCGCCTCGAAATGGACAGCTTTCCACTTTCCTGTGTACTCGAGGCTACTCCACGAGGCGACGGGCCAGCAGTCGTTGAGTTGCCAATACAGCGCCCCCATTGTGCGGGGCATGCAGCGGCGGAAGTGTTCGATTCCGACCTTCATACAGTGCGCTTGATTGAGCTGGGAAAGGTAGCTGAGGGCGCGAAAGTCCTTTGGGTAGCGAAAGAGCCGTAGAATGTAGTCGAGGATGATTTGGTTGCCTGCACCATTCTTTTGATGTGCTTCCATGATCGGACCGAAAGGATCGAGTTCCTCCGGACGGCAATAGGAGAGGGCGACTTCCGGGGAATTGTAGGATTGCATCCCAAACTCTGAGCAAAAGCGGAAAAACTTGGTCTCGTAGGTGTTGACTGGCTTGCGTTGGTGCCAGACCGCCCAGAAGTGCGAATCTCCGGCCGACTCGTTGTTGTGGCCTTTCTCGTAACCCTCAGGATTGTGGGGAGAGGATGGCCAGTAGGCGGTCACCCCATCAAAGCGCTCAACCGCATCAGGAAGTAATTTGTAGAAGACCGTTTCGTAGGCCTCCTTCCGTGTATCGGATTCGAGGATCTTGTGGGGCTTCTGCTCGAGCTCGTTGTTTCCGCACCAAAGGGCGAGGCAGGTGCGGTAGGACAGGCGCCGTACCTGTTGCTCCGCCTCCTCCTTTACGTTTTGGAGAAAACTCTCGTCACCGGGATAGAACCCACAGGCGAACATAAAATCCTGCCAGACCAGTAGGCCCTTCTCGTCGCAGAGATCGTAGAAGTCCTCGAACTCGTAGATTCCTCCACCCCAAACACGAATCATATTCATATGAACATCGGTGGCTGTGGTGAGCAGCTTGTCATACCAATCGCGGTCCACCCGATGCGGGAAGCAGTCCGCAGGAATCCAGTTGGCCCCTTTGGCGAAAATTGGCCGACCATTTACGACAAATTGGAAACTCTCCCCGTACTCATCGGGGTGGCGGTCGAGTTCGATTGTACGAAGCCCGATGCGTTTCTCCCATTGGTCGATGACCTCTCCCTGATCGTTGAGTAATTCCAGGGTGATGGAGTAGAGCGGCTGATCTCCGTGTCCGTGGGGCCACCAGAGTTGCGGGTCTTTGATTATGGCCTGATTTCCCTCGAACGTCGAAACGGTTTCGCCGGCCAATGAAATCCTGCCGCGAATCGTCTCGGTACCCTCCTGAGAGAGGTAGGGAGCAAAAGTGAGTTGTACCGCTTCGGCTTGGTGGTCTTGGGTGACCTGCACGGATTCGATTCGATTTGCCGACCAGCCCTCCAGCCGGATGGGGCGCCAGATGCCGGAACTGGCAAAACGAGGACCCCAGTCCCACCCGAAAGAGCACTGTTCCTTGCGGATGAGAGTCCGTCCGCCGACCGGTTCATTCGACTCGACCAAATCATCGACCAAAGGACGGCTGCGAATGTACTTCATCGGACTGGTGAAATATATTTCCAGTCTGTTGCTCCCTTCGCGCAGGAGATTCTTCACCGGGAAACGATGCTCGATGAACATATTGTCAACGGAGGCAATCTTCGACCCGTTCAGGGTGAGGGTGGCGACGGTATCCAGACCCGAGGCGACCAGTTCGACATTCGTTTGTTCTAGAAGGGATGCGTCGAGATCAAAATCGAGGCGATAGGTCCAATCCTCTTCTTCGAGATGTTGGAGCTTTTCCTCATTTCGACCCCAGTACGGATCGGGGATCAAATTGTGCTGAAGGAGGTCGGTGTGAACGCAACCGGGCACCTGCGCGTCGAGCCATTGTTCACGATGGAAAAAGGTCCACCCAGAATTCAGTGATTGGGATGTCATAATGAAGGGGTTTCGAAATTATCGTTTGAAGGTGTGATAATGATCGATAAATTAGGGATTTCGAACCTTCATGGTATCGAAAATATCTGATTCGTTGTGAAATCCTCCATTCATCTTCCCCTGACTATCCATCAGGCCGCGATCTACTTTCACTCTCGGTCCGGAGGCCCGCTCTATTCAAATGTGCCTCTCGGAGAGGAGCGCATTGAGTTGGTGATTGGAGGTCGTGGATGGGTTTTGGACGACGGCAAGCATGTTGAGGTCGGTCCGGGCCAATTGGTTTGGCACATCCCGGGAGACGAAACCATCTGCCGCAGTGATCCGGCTGACCCCTATTCCTGTCTGAATATACGGTTCCGAACAAAGAGAAAACGGCCACCGCGTCGGCAGGCGCATCTATCGCATTGGGAGAGTGTGGAGTCGGCTCGCCGGTTTGCGGAGCAGGTCGTTCATTGGTATGTCGACGAGACAGTGGACCGGGAGGGATTGATCCAGTGGATCTACGGCACACTCTTGATTCAGTCACGCCGGAGAGTGGGGCAGGCCGAAAGAAGTAACCTCTCCACCCGAACGAAACAAGTTCTCGCCGAGCTGGAGGGGGATCCTGTGGAACGGAAATCTCTGACTGAGATCGCTCAACGGGTCGGGTGGTCGGTATCACACCTTCATGCGGTCTTTAAGAAGGAGATTGGGGCGACGCCGAACGAGATCGTCCAAGCGAGGCGATTGCGAGGGGCGAAGGAGCGTCTGGCCACAACGGAATTGTCGATCAAAGAGGTCGCTGCGGAGTGTGGCTACAGCAACTCTGCAGCCTTTTGCCACAGCTTCCGCCAGCGAACCGGAGAGAGCCCTAAGGCCTGGCGCTTACGGCATCGCAGTGTCGGGCGGTAGAGTTCGGGGGCCCATCCGTTGAGAGGCTCCAGCCTACTCAGCGACCTTTGTGAAAACGATGGGGGTGCCTTCCGCCCAATCGGTCAGTGAGGTCACCGTGCCATTCTCTTCCGTGAACTCGATGTTGATCTTTCCGGAACGCAGGTCCTCGTTCGGGTTGGTGTGGCGTCCGATGAAATCGTTCTCGCCGTCGGAATCCACCACGAGCTCAAGGGTTTGCTCGACAGTTCGTTTGAAAAAGAGGCGGTTGTTTTGAATGGTAACCGAACCGGTTCCCATGATCTCGCTGTGGTAGTCGCCCGTGTAGTCGACGAGAGGGAGAGTCGGATTGAAGGACGCATCTGCCAGCGCTTGCCATTCCTTCTCGACCTGATTCCGGTGGGCGATGATCGCCTTGTGATTCTCGATCAACTGTGGGTCGAGATCCTCGCCTTCGATATTGGCTACGTGGTCAACGATCTTGTAGAAAATGGCTTTGCGGAATTCACAATCGTCCAGATTGGTGAGGATTCCGACCCCGAGTCCCAGTTCAGGTACGAGCCCGACCCAAGCACTCATTCCGTCAATGTTTCCATTGTGCCAAACAATTCGGAGGCCCTGATAACTTTCGGTTACCCATCCCAGGCAGTAGGAGTGCAGGGGGAAAGGCGAGTTGCGAACCTTGCCGTTGGGGCTGATTCCCCACATCGGAGTTTGTGCAGTGTGGAGAAAACGTAGTGTTTCTTCGGAGACGAGATCTACCTCTCCTTGTCCCAGTTGCACCTTCAACCACGGGACAAAATCCTTGGCGCTGGAAATAATCGATCCAGCAGGCCCGATATTGTGCATCTGGCGATAGGGGACTGGAATCGGCTGTCCGTTATAATTGATCAGGTGGGGCTGGGCTACATTTGTATAGTTTTCGATTCCATCGTCTGTGGGCAGTGAGCGATCCATGCCCAGCGGCGCAAAGATTTCCTGTGTAATGAAATCGTCCCAGGATTTATCGACCAAGTGAGGAATCATTTCACCGGCGAGAAGAAACATCGTATTCCGGTATTGGTACTGGTAGCGAAAACCCTCGTCGAATGATACATACTGGAGACGTTCGATGATCTCTTCCCGGTCGAACCCGGATCCGTACCAAAGCGATTCGGAGGCACCACTCAGGCCACTATGATTTGCCGGTAGGTCGCTCAGACGAATTTCTTCGGTAATCCATGGGTCGGAGAGTTTGAGGTCGGGATCGATGTCCCGAACGCGGGTGTTCCAACTGACCTCACCTCGATCGACCAATATCCCCAGGGCAGCGGATGTGAAGGCCTTGCTGGTTGAACCGACGGCAAAAAGAGTATTCTCGTCGACCGGATCGGAACCTCCAGCAGTCTGAACACCGTAGCCTTTTACGAGCAAGGCTTCGGCATCTTTTACGACCGCGATCGACAGGCCCGGAAGCTGCCATTCCTCCATACCGGACTCGATGTAGTCGTCCAGATTGGAGGGCAAAGGATCTTTTGCTGCAAAAGTGGTAAGCGGATTGAGTCCCGCCAGCAAAATGAACGAAAGAGAGAGGCCGAGAGAAGTGGATTTCATTGGCGGGATGCTAGGGGAGAGATCTACAACTGCCAAGAATTTCCGATTCTCATTCTTGGCCTCGCAATATTTTTTTAAGAACGCCGTGTGGATTGAGAATTAGGGAAAGACGCCTCGAACCGAATAGACCTGGTTGATGTGATCGATCGCGGCTGCGTAGGACGCTGAGCGCATGCTGCACTGTAGCCGATCTGCGGTTTGGAGAACTCTCTCTGCGGACTCCTGCATGACCTTTTGGAGTCTTTGATCCACCAGAAATTCGTCCCAAGTTTCAGCCTGTCGATTCTGCTTCCATTCAAAATAGCTGACGGTAACACCTCCCGCATTACAGAGAATTGCAGGAAGGACTTCGACTCCCTTGCTCAACAAGTGTTTTTCGGCCCGTGGAGTTGTCGGAGCGTTTGCTGCCTCCACCAGGACCTTGCATTGGATCTTTTTGGCGTTGTCGAGATCTACCATCTGTTCCAGCGCGGCGGGGATGAAAAGGTCGACGGGAGTGCTGTAGAAAGTTCCCTCGTCAATCGCTTCCGCCTCAGCGAAGTCCTTGATTCCACCGGTCTTGCGGACATGTTCGGCGAGGTTGGTGGCGTTGATGCCAGCCGAGCTGAAAATGGCCCCAGTATGATCCATGACCGCGCGGAGCTTTGCCCCACGAGCTTGAAGCAGTCGTGCTGTCCATGAGCCGACATTTCCGAACCCAATCAAGCTGTAGCTCAATTTCGGGAGGTCCAAATTCATTCCCGGGAGGAGTGCGTCGAGGACGTAGACCAAGCCCTGACCGGTTGCTTTCTCGCGACCGGCAGATCCTCCAAACTGTAGTGGTTTCCCCGTAACAATACTACTGGCGGCCACCTTTCGGGAGGATTCGGCAAAATTGATGTACGTATCCGCCATCCACGCCATTGTTTGCGCATTGGTACCTACGTCGGGCGCGGGGATGTCGTAGTCGGGGCCGATGTTGCTACCCAGGGCGGCAGTAAGCCGCCGGGTGACCCGTTCCAGTTCGGCAGGGCTGACGGCCCGGGGATCGAATTTGAGTGCTCCCTTGGCCCCACCGAATGGCAGTCGCGCCAGCGCGCACTTCATCGTCATCAGCAAAGCCAGAGTTTTGACCTCGTCGAGCTTGACGTTGTGGTGGTAGCGAATGCCCCCCTTGTAGGGTCCGAGGACATTGTTGTGCTGCACGCGGTACCCCTTGAACAGCTGCCAAGTGCCGTCGTCCATCTTGACGGGGCAGTGCATCATAATCTCATTCTTTGGCTGGGTGAGAATGAGCTTCAATTGATGGGGGACGCCCAGCAAATCTGCCGCCTCTAGGACGGAACTGACGGTTTGGTAGTAGAGATTGTGTTCATCGAAATGGGCACCGAGATCACTAATAATATCGTCGGCGCTTTGGTCGGGGGTCGGGGGTGTATCCATGCCCAATGATCGTGGTGGGAACGCGATCAATTACAAGAGATTAGAATCTCTCCCCGGTCACCCGACCAATCCGATCTGAGATTTTTTAAGGGGCCGAAAGGCCAGTCGTTGGTTCGGCACTACCTCGAGAAAAGGTCCGAAATATCCACGGGCAGTCCCGTAGCCATTGATTTGTTGGCGGCGATACCGGTTAGAATCGACCAGGCACCGTCCTCATGGCCCGCGGCGCGGCCGAGTGGATCGGAGCCGCCCCCCTCAAATACATCTCTCAGTAAGAGCTTGTCGGCGCCTCCGTGGCCGCCGGTGTTACTCTCTTCGATATGAATCTTCCGGGGTTCTCCCCAGTGGGGTCGGTAGAGAAGTGTGGTGGGTTCGAGAACTTTGTGTTCGGACCCGCCTATTACATTGCGGGAGACATTGTGGTCGGAGTCTTGACCGCTGACGTAGGCCTTCTCGGTGACATCAATTTCGATCCGGCCCTTGGTTCCGTTAAAGGCCACCCGATAGCCTTCCCACGGTGAGAATGCGGTGAGGTGGTAGGTCATCACCGCGCCGTTCTGGTAGCGCACCATCACGCCGATATCATCTTCGATGGAAATCCCGTCGCCGAAGACATTCTGATCGCGGATATAGCCGTCTTCCGACTCGCAGTTGTAGTAGAGGTCCTTGTGGTGTTGGTCCTCGCTCAGATCCATCGCAAACGGGTCACTTTTGGCGTTTGGATTTCCGGTCGCTCGATAGTAATTGTGCGATTCGCCCCGCTTTTCGGCGTTGGCCTTCCCATAGAACTTGAGATCACCCATGGCCATGACCGTTCCCGGGCGGCTCTCCAGCCACCAATTGACAAGATCGAAATGGTGGGTTGCTTTGTGAACCATTAAGCCACCACTGTTTCGCTTGTCGCGATGCCACCGTCGGAAGTAGTCGGCCCCGTGCTTAGTGTCGAGCAGCCACTCGAAATGGACCGAGGTGATATCGCCGATCAGACCCTCTTGAAGGAGTTCTTTGACCTTTGAGTTT
Organism: Opitutia bacterium UBA4506; assembly: GCA_002388665.1. Lineage (GTDB taxonomy): Bacteria > Verrucomicrobiota > Verrucomicrobiia > Opitutales > Puniceicoccaceae > Puniceicoccus. Next base: position 8,841 of record DGMY01000046.1, read on the forward strand.
CTGGGAGCGTACCGATAATTGAATGTAACCGTGAGATGCTTCCCTGTGCGCTCCTGGGTATCGAGGATGCGGTGACATTTCTCAATGTCGGTGGTCAATGGTTTCTCGGTGATTACATCGCATCCAGACTCCATTGCCCGGCAGATAAATTCGTCGTGAGTCCGGTCGATCGTCGTCACGATCACTGTGTCGATGGCTTGCTCCTTGATCATCTTCTCGAAGTCCGCAGGAGAATAGCTGGGGATCGATAGCTTCTTCTCGGCTTGCCAGGCCTTCATTCGCAGGGAATTGATATCGCACAATGCTGCCAGTTTAGAGTTTTTCGAATGTTCACCGAGGATGGCATCCCGAAACATGATTGAGCGCACACCCGTCCCGACAATAGCGTAGTTTTTTGAGGATTTCATTCTGGAGTGATCATCCTACAGTCGCCTTGGATTTACTATTGCAGAAGCATCCAATTTGTGTGCAAAAACGAACATGAGAAGTGGGTTCACCAATCTTAGATACATTTCCTGGGGGGAGAGGATCTATGGGAAGAAGCCAGTGCTTGCGACTAGTAGGGGCGTTTGGGAATTTCAGTTTATTCTAGGTGGAATGGCAAAACCAACTACGGCGAATGAGCACCTCTCGGGAAGTCTTTCGCCGGTTTTGTATGTATTTCATCCGGATTCCGTACATGGGTGGAGCGATGAGCCGGCTGGGGTTTCCGAGGTGTTTGTTCTTCATTTTCGGGAGGTCCCCGATGAACTGGCGATGTTTGTGAATCCGTCGAAGCATGCGAGTGTGCCACTCTCTCAGGAGAAATTGGATATGATCCTTCCTCGCCTGAGCCAGTTGAAGAGCAGTGAGGAGCTCTACACGGTACGTGTATCTCTCCTGATTCAGAAACTTTTGATCGAGATGACCGACCTGGCAGTCGGACAGCGCGAGGAGTCGCATTTTCTCATCAATTCCACCGATAAAGTCGACAGAACGCTCCACTGGATGCTGCAGAACATTCATCACGGCCCGACAGTTGAGATGGCGGCTCGCGCGGTCGGCGTCTCTCCGACCCACCTCCGCCGTCTCTTTGTCGACGCCGGCCGACTGTCTCCGAAAGCAGAATTGATTCGATTGAAGATGGAATCGGCGAAGCGGGGCCTACAGGAAGGTTGGACGCAACAATACGTGGCCGACTATCTGGGTTATAGTGACGTCTCAACCTTCGCCCGGGCCTTCCGCAAAGAGTGCGGTATCCCTCCGGGAGATTGGATCAAGTCGAACCGTCTCGGGCGATAAAGACACACCGGAAAAGTATAAATCCCTCCCAGCTTCGTCCAGGGCTAACAGATTTTCCGTGGTCAACACTCGAAACCAGCGGAGAGAATAGAATCCCAACCCGATCCGAAAAGGACTGACCAAAGCCCGGCTGCGCCGAGCTACACCCATTCAGGGCTCCGCTTGCCGGGCTCTTCCAGACCTATTGAAGAGACAGCGTGCCTTACATAAGCGAGCGTTGTGTCTGAGCGTTTGGTTGGTTGGGAATCACGGGCGGTCGAGGGGGACCGAAGGCTGGTTGAAGCATCATACTCTTGTGGCGTGCAGCTTTAGCAAACGTTGGGGGGGTGTGCGGGCGTATGTACCGTCTCGGGGATAGACGGGCTGCCGCCCGGGACCGTTCGCTAAAGCGTCACGCCACGGGAGTGGCTTCTTGTAGCGTGCAGCTTTAGCAAACGTTTGGGGTGTGCGGGCGGATGCACCGTCGCGGCGAAAGACGGGCTGCCGCCCGGGATCGTTCGCTAAAGC
>DGMY01000024.1 GCA_002388665.1 Opitutia bacterium UBA4506
CAGGTCGATGCCCATACCAGGGGTCCCTCACCGGACGCCTACAATCGAATCGCCCCGGATGCGGATTGATCGGTTGATTTACCAATCTTCACTGCCCCTCATCTGGCTATATTTTGAGCGTCTGAGGATTATCGAGTCTCCCAGAAGTGTGAGGTTCTGTTAAAATCTAACTGGAACAATTGTGCGTGGGAGGTGCCTAATTGTACTACGAGTGCGATCCCTCTCAGTGGCTTTCAGTGCCCAGAGCGCTGCTGCGAATCGATTTGTCATTCGGGTTTTGGCAAAAATGTTTCGAATGTGGTCTTTAACGGTCTCTTGGGAAATTACGAGGGCTTGAGCGATATCGCCGTTGGATGCCCCATTCGCGACTAGCGTCAAGACATCGGCTTCTCGTATCGTGAGTCCTGCGCGGATGAGAGCGTTAGGATTGGCTACTTTGCTCATCAATTGCTCGCGTTCCAAGGCGAGTTTGCGGGCGCTGCTCAGTAAGGTTTGGGCTAGAGTGAGGAGAGAACGATCCGTCTGGCTGAAGTCGGGACCTCCTTTTCGTTCAATTCCGAAGAACGAAACCTCTTGGTTTCCTGCGGGTACGTAGACGGCACAGTGATTGTCGACATCCAAAGGTTTTAAGGCCTGAGAATAAGGACCCGTCTGTCGAAATTCCCGCTCACTATAGAAATCGCTGCGTTGAAAAGGTTTGCCCTGGTTTATTGTCGGATCCCAGTTGAATAGCCTGTGTTGCCCCATCGTTTCTCCGAGGCCATACATTGCTTCTTCGAATCTTGGGAGAGGCCTGCTTGCCCCGATATCCAGTGTCTTTTCCTGAATGTGAAGGGTTCCAAACGCCACAAACTCGTTTGGGACTAATTGGGTGATGTATCGATATGCGCGCTCGGAGAAATTTGAAATGCCGATATCTGTACTTACAAATTGATCGGAAGCACCTTGGAAGAGGAGAATCTGTTGGTCCGTCAAATACACAGGAGGCATTGTAATTCTCTCCGGATTTGAAAGAATTTTACATGTAGTAAAGAAATCTTTAGCCCCCTTTTCTGCAAGTCATTTCGTAGTCAAAGACAAAGATTGACTGATTAGTGGGAGAGGAACGTCTATTCTGTCTTCTTTGGGATCGAGTAAATTTACAATATCCCCCCCGATATGGGGATAGAGTGATTGGGGCGAAGACGATAGGGTTGAGATAATTTAACTATGAAATTACTACTATCACTTGGGGGGGCTGTATTTTTGGGTATGAGCTTATCGGCGGTTCCATTCGAACCGGATGATCCCTATTATAATCCATACTATTACGATGGGGGCAGCGAGCTGTACGCGGGGCAATGGCATCTGGATAACCAAGCACCGATCAGTGTGAATAATGCTGGTTTGGATGTGAATGTCCTCGAAGCGTGGGGTAACGGTTGGACTGGCGCGGGTGTCATCATTGGAATTATCGATGATGGGGTCGAGGGGAGTCACTCAGATCTCGTTGACAACTTCTGGAATGCGTACAGTTGGGGGTTCGGGAAGGATCAGGCTACCAATCTCGGAGAATCTTATCGAGGTTTTCCGGTTGTCGATGGGCTTGGCGGTAATGGAGACAATCACGGAACGGCTGTAGCGGGGGTAGCTGCTGCGAGAGGCGATAATGGAGTCGGGATGACAGGTGCCGCACCCTATGCCGGTATTGCTTCATTGCGATTTCTTTCTGAGACCTATTCTGGGGGGATCAGCGAAGAAGAAGCCGAAGCGGCAGCGATTTTGTATCAAGGGCAAACTGACTTGAGTGGCAATCCTAACCCATTTGTTGCGCCGACATGGGATTCGGTGCCAGTGCGCGTTAAGAATCACAGTTATGGACCAAACGTCGGCTTTGTACTTGATGAAGATTCGCAGCTGGTACTGGAAGCGTTTGAGGAAAGTGCATCACATGGAGTTCTGCACGTGATCTCAGCTGGGAATCAACGAATTGAAGATGGGTGGGATCCATGGTCGACAGGGGATACAAACAAAATTCTGAATAGCGTTCTCCCCGAAAACATCATAGTGGCGGCTTTAGGGAGTGATGGTGTGTTCTCCGGGTACAGTAGCTATGGTGCGAGTGTTTTTGTAACGGCGCCATCGAATGGAGTGGATGGCTTTGGGATCGCTACGACAGATCGGGAAGGCGAGTCTCTCGGGGATAATAAGAATCCTTCTGCACCCGATCCTGCTCTGGATTTTTCGGATGGGTACAACTACACGAGTGATTTTGGTGGAACCTCTTCTGCAGCTCCATTGGTTTCCGGGATCATGGCTTTAGGGGTCGAAGCGAATCCGAATATGGACTACCGAATGGCTAAGCATATTATGGTCAGAACGAACCGGGTTGTGGATGCTGGGGATTCCTCTTCCACGGGACGCTGGATAGTCAACGGTGGAGGGAATTCATTTAATAACAATTACGGATTTGGTCTGATTGATGCAGGTGCGTTTACAGAAATGGCTTCTCAGTCGATCGAAGTTACTGAGGAAACGGAATACGAAAGTGGTGAAATTGAAGTGAATCAGTCCTTTGCTGATGAGGGTGACAATGAAATCACAGAAACGTTCGAGGTCTCTGTAGATTCGAGTATCGATCAGCCGATCGAGATGATCCTTGTTGAGATGACAATTATAGGCTTGGAAACGGATTGGGCGACATACTCTGGAGGGACCGGGAGCATCATGGGCGACTTTTCGGCTTGGTTGACCTCCCCATTCGGAACCCGCAATGAATTGTTTACCAATGACCGTGGAATTCCCGACGTTCTTTGGGAAGATCGGCGAGACTACCACAATGACGAACTCGAGTGGCAATTCCTGAGCAATGCATACTGGGGTGAAGACGTAAACGGGCTGTGGACGCTGGAACTCTATAATGATACAGGCAATCCGCTAACCGGAACCTGGGAAGACTTCTCTTTCACCGCTACAATGGGAGATCTCCTGTTAGTTCCAGAGCCGTCCTCCTACGGACTATTGTTTGCGATTGGAATTCTTCCGGTATTGATCCGACGGAGACGTCGGGAAGGCTGAGAGAAGGAGTCGTCCGTCGGAACGGATAGTCTATGTCCAGGAGTTTCAACGGGGGTCAGTCGATCCAGCCCTCTTCATTTTGTGCAGGATAGTTTCAGTACGAAATGGGGCGGGGTCTGCGCAGTAGCCCTATCGAAGATTTTCAATGACAAATCGCCCCTCTGGCTTCCGGTGACTATATCTGAGCACTAGTTGGAAGTCGAACTGGCGGTGATACCGTCGGCTCATTCTGATTTCGGTTCCTCAAGACTAGGACGGTTCATCCCAGATTCATTTTTCTCGGAGTAGCCCAATGGTCGACTGCGCTATCGACTAGAAACGATCCTCCCAAAGTCTCCCGTCCCAGAAGCATGCGGTGAATCATGTTTTTGCGGCAGACCAAGTTGATCAAAACGCGTTTCTCGACTCCGCCGAGGCGGAGGGTCGTTTCAACAAAAATCCGATTGTGCCCGCTCCCCGTACTGCTGCGGACCCTCTTCTTCCGAATGATTGGTTCTTCCAGGGTTACCCGCTGATTCTGTTTTCGATCGAGTCGGACTGTAAAGCGTACTCGCTCGTCAGGGAGCTCTTCTATCTCAGCGCAGTCGATGGCGCTGCTCTTCGCGCCGGTGTCTGCCTTAGCCCGCATACGGAGGCCCCATTCTGGGAGTTCCACCCATTCCCGCCAGCCAATAGTGATTGGTTTTTTCATCATTCCAATATTAGAGGTAGGTCACCTTTATATTGCTAGCGAGTTGCTCGCGCAGGTCGGTTTCGATGGTACCTTCCTCTAGGGAATCGATGCTCTTTTCGATCTTCTGGTGCTGTAATTTAGTGGAAAGAAGGCCGATATGAGTAATTGGATCCCCCGGGCCCACGGCCGGCATGGTTGTCATTCCCATGACAATACCATCGTGGCTGCTATGGATGACCTCGTTTTCCATCCCAAGAAGGCCGGTACTACTGGCGAGTTGCTGCCCCTTGGAGACCATATCGCCCGGTGCTACGTTGAAATGTAGAAAGCCTCCCGTCTCAGACCGAACCCAGCGAGTTTCCTCAACGATCATCTGATGAGGCGGTGCTTCGTGGGGCGTGTTAGTCATCCCGAGTTCAGAGAGCACATTGGCGATTCCCCGCAAGGTCAAATCGAGGACGGCAGGTTCGACCTTCCACACCTCGCCAGCTTCAAGAACGATCGTGGGGCAGCCTACTCGTACTGCCTCGGCTCGCAAGGATCCATCGGGACCCGACCCATCGACGATCACCTCGCACCCAAACGCGCGTGCGAGCCGTTGGCACTCGGGGTTCTCGCAATCGGCGCGGACATTGGGAAAGTTTGTGCGACGAACTGCGGCGGTATGAAGGTCAATCAGGTAGTCGCAGCGACCGACGATCTCGTCGAAAATTACTCGTGCCAAACGCGAAGTCAGGCTCCCTGAATGTGAGCCGGGGAAACTTCGATTGAGATCCCGCCGATCCGGCATGTAGCGACTGTGCCGTTCAAACCCCATGATGTTGACGACAGGAGCTAGAATGAGGGCACCACGTGTTATTGAGAACGGTGGATTTTGGATCAGGCCGCGAATTGCGCCGGTCCCATTGATCTCGTCCCCGTGAACCGCGGCGGTAATTCCGACCACGGGACCGGGTTCCTTGGCTCTCCATACCATCAGTGGCAGAGTAATATTGGCCCCGCTGAAGCTTGTTCCGATATCCACCCGCAACCGTCGTCGTTGCCCTGGTTTGATTTCGCGGTCGTCCCAGATTCCTACATCTTTCTTCATGCTGTGGTTCCTTCGGTCACGGGAGTTGTGGGGAGGGGTTTAATCGTACGCGGCTTTTTCCGAGAATCGTCAGGGATCATGGATTTCATCGTTTCGGATTTTCCGTAGCACAGGAGAGTATCGTCGGCTTCGAGGACTCTGCTACTCTTGGGGTTTGAAATGACTCGGCCGCCCCGTCGCAATGTGAGTACTACAATGTCTTGCTCTCGCAGTCCTGTTTCTTCGAGAGTCAATCCCTCCAGCTTGCTGCCCTTGGTAATATTGATGTCGGCGACACCGTAACCGCGGCTGACAGTGAGGCGTTGACGAATATCAATCTCCGGGAGTTTCACCTGATCGGCGACATAGTCGACAATCGCGCCGGCGATATCCAAGCCCGTTGCTCCCTCGATCCCTTCGAGCCCAGGAGAGGAATTGACCTCCATTACCTGGGGTCCGGATTGTGATTCGAGCATATCGACGCCGCAGATACGAAGACCCATTATTTGTGCTGCCCGAACTGCGACATCGGCGTACTCAGGATCCAGGTCGATCGCTTCGGCTTTGCCTCCCCGGTGAACATTACTGCGAAAATCCTGCCCTTGGGCAGTTCGCCGAATGGCGGCGACGACTCGGTCCCCGATGACAAAGGCCCGCACGTCCTTGCCCTTACTCTCGGCGACAAATTTCTGAAGAAGGACCTGTTGTTTCGTGCTGTGAAGGGTTTCCACGATCGCCTTTGCAATCTCAATCTTGTCAGCGAGGATGACCCCTACACCTTGCGTGCCTTCCAACAGTTTAATGATGACTGGCGCGCCCCCGACCCGTTCCAACGCACTCTGTACGTCACGCTTATCGTCTACATAGGCCGTCATGGGAATTCCTATATCGTGCCTGGAGAGGATCTGCAGACTGCGCAATTTGTCTCTCGAATTACTGATACCCGCTGCAGTGTTCGGCGTGTAGACATCCATCTGCTCAAACTGTCGGACCACGGCGGTACCGTATCGGGTTATTGAAGTTCCGATCCTCGGCAGAATCGCATCCGGTTCCACGATCTGTTGATTGTGATAGAATAAATCTGGTTGTCCGTGGGCGATATCGATGGTCAAACGCAAAGTGTTGAGGACATTCACCTTGTGCTTACGCGCTTTGGCTGCTTCGACCAAACGACGGGTGGAATAGCACTTCGGCGAACAAGAAAGTATGGAGAGGATCATTGGGATAATCGTAATAGATCCCCCGTAGAGTTGCGACAGATTATTGAGCCAAAATGAGGAGGCCGAATCGTCCTGGTAAGCGTATCTAGTGACCGGTACCGAAGGATTCTATTGATTAGTAGGCCTCGGCGCGGATCCCATTTCGGAACGAGGGCCTCCGGAATCTTGTCAGAGTGGGCGGAGCTTTCCTAAGGGGGGAGTACGCGCGGCCCCCGGGAGGATGATACCGGTCAGAGCTCCGGATTGAGGAGGGGAGCCATCTTCCGGAAAAGGTCTGTGGGAAGATGCGCCGCATTGGTGAAATTACGGAAGTTAGTCAAAATCACGACGGTTTGGTCGGTGCTCGAGTCGTGCATAACGAGGCTTTGGTAGCCGAGATAGTCGCCGGTGTGCCCCAGCCATCCCTCGAGGTTCCCGATTCCCAGACCGTATCCGTCGTATTCGGGGCAAGTTGGGCAGTCTTTGTTGGGAAGCAATTGGATTCGCGCCTCCTGCATTTCGGGACTGATCAGCGTTCCCTCGGCCAATACCTTGCCCCACACGCGGAGATCATCCAGAGTGGAAACGATCGCTCCGGATCCCGCCGAGCTGGTTGGATTGGAATCTGTTAGATCGGTTAGATCCTCCTCGGGGTCGAACAGCGCATATCCGCGGGCTATCGGTTCGGGCATCGCCGGAGTCATAGGATACGAGGTTTGGCCCAACTCGAGGGGACTAAACAGATTTTCTTTTAAGTCTTGGCTGAGAGGATTTCCGGTGACCTCTTCGATGACCATTCCCAGGAGCACGGTAGCGGTGTTGGAATAGTGCCACCCCTCGCCCGGTGCAAAGTAGGGAGAGTTGCGATTTGCGAGGTCCACCAACTCTTGTGGTGTCCATGGCGCAGAGATATCTTCAAAGAGAATAGGAACGAATTCGCTGTCCTCAGTATAGTTGAAGATCCCAGCGCTCATGTTGGCCAACTGACGCAAGGTCGCTGAACCATTTTGAAGATTGTCGACATAGTCGCTGATAGGATCGTCGAGATTGAGCTGGCCCTCGTCAGCCAGCTGAAGAATGCGGGTGACGGTGAACGACTTGGTAACACTACCGATGCGGAAGTGATCCATCCGGGTGATCGGGGTGGATTCCTCGGTATCGGCGAGACCCGTTTCGAGGATTAATATTTCTTTGTCGGATTTCCAAACCCCTACGACCATGCCCGTCATTCCGGTCTCGTCCATCTGTTGCTGGGCGATGTCCGCAAGTTGGACGGGAAGGGATGCTGGTTGGTTGAGCAGATTTGCCTCAAGATTTGTCGCCGTGAAGAAGGCAAGTGCGGCGATTATCTGGGTCGATAGCTGGTAGAGTTTGCGCTTCATGGATTTTGAAAGGAGTGGCGGTTGCTAGAGCTGTGTCGAATCCCTCCGAAGGATAGGAAGTGGAGGATAACTACTATGACGTGACGCGGTGTTTGTCTAGATTTACTCAGCCTCAGCCCTCTCGGTTCTAGATTCTTAGAAAGTCGAACCTCTCCCATTAACAGGAGCGTGAGAATCTCTATCTCCATCGCCGGGGGATTATTCATCTCCCGGCGATGCCCCTTGGGTGGTGTCTGACCTCAAATGAAGAGGTTGGCGTTTGTCTCACTGGCCGCCCCGAGAAATTCGGCAACACCACCCAGTTCGACTCCATCGATTAGCTCCTCCTCGCGGATGCCCATAGCCTCCATTGACATCGTGCAGGCGACCAGTCGAACCCCCGCCTTCTTGGCTTCTTCCATTAGTCCGGGAAGGTTCGGCAGATTCTTTGAGGCCATTCGGCCTTTCATCATTTTTGTCCCGAGACCTCCGATATGCATCTGAGAAAGGGGGAGTTTTCCGGGGCCTTTGGGAAGCATCCAGCCAAACATCCTGTCGAGGAACGTTTTACCGGATAAAGGAGGGCTCTTCTCTTTGCGAAGAACAGTAAGCCCCCAAAAAGTGAAGAAGAGAGTGGCTTTGCCGCCCATGGCCACCGCTCCGTTCGCTATGATAAATGAAGCCATCGCTCGATCGAGGTCACCTGAGAAAACGACGATCGTTGACCCACGTGCGGGAGCGGAGTTCATCCCAGCTGCAGAAGGCTCCGTCGTCGACTCTTCGGGGCGGCGGAGACGGCCGTGTACGATGCCCTTGGTCTTCTCAGCAGAAAGAAACTCATAGCCGTTGGCTTTGCAGAAGGCCGGTAGATCGTTGAGGAAACCGGGATCGGAAGCTGTTACCTTGAGTTCTTGTCCCTCGGTGAGGGTGGCAGCAGCTTCTCTCACCCTCATGATCGGGCCCGGACAAGCCATACCGGTGCAGTCCAGAGAGACTTCCGATTTCACATTAGAGCCAGTGCTGGGTGCCTGGGGGGAAGAAGAAGAAGAAGAAGAAGAAGAAATCCGACGAGCAGGGAGGGACTCAATCTTTAACCCCCCGACATGGCATTGAGCGTCGAAACCATTCTGCGCGAGAATCCTGGCAGCAAAGTAACTCGTTTTCCCCATCGCGCACACTGTCGTGACCGGTTTGCCTCTATCGATCTCATCGAGTCGACTGCGAAGCTGTGAGGCGGGAATGTTTAGGGCTCCCTCGATCGGATTTATCTGCGCCATCTCCGTCGGGCGCACATCGACCACTTGGTTGCTTTTTGGATCGGGAAGTTGGTAGACGGGAGAAACGAGACCATCCCTGAGATTGTTTGCCGAAAATCCAGCAGTGTTGATTGGGTCCTTGGCCGATCCAAAAGGAGGCGCGTAGGCCAGTTCGAGGTGTTCCAAGTCCTCTACGGTGAGGCCGCCTTTGATTGCGGTGGCCAGTACATCCAGGCGTTTGTCGACTCCTTCAATACCGTTCACTTGGCCTCCTAGAAGTCTACCACTGGATTTTTCCCAGAGGATCTTAACGGTGAGTTGGGTCGCGCCAGGAAAGTAGCTTGCGTGGTTGTAGTCGGTTACGATGGTCTTCTCGTATTCGGTGCCGCTTTGTTGCAGGCGCTTTTCACTGTATCCGGTTACGCCGGCTGCGATATCAAAGACCCGAACGATAGAGGTTCCAATCGATCCGGGGTACGGACGTGCTTGTTCTCCCATGACGATGTGGTCGGCAGCCGTCCGACCTTGGCGGTTTGCGGGCCCTCCCAGTGCGATGGCAGTTGGGGTCCCGAGGATCGGGTCAATTGTTTCACTAACGTCGCCCACCGCGTATATATCGGGGTCAGACGTTTGCATGTTTCCATTGGTTTTTACGTGCTCTCGAGATCCCAGCTCGAGGCCCGCCTCCTTGGCTAGTTGATTCTCGGGGCGGACTCCTATCGATAGAATCACGAGGTCGGCGTCCAAGGTTCGGCCCGATCGAAGCGAAGCTCTAGTCGTCCGATCGCCTGCTTCGGAGAAACTATCGATTCCGTCTCCCAGAATGAGATCCACTCCATTGTCCAGTAGTTCCTGTTCAACGCTTCGGGTCATCTCGGCATCCATCTGGGGGAGCACCTGTTCCAGCATTTCCACCAGTTGAACCCTTTTCCCCAGACGAACCAATTGCTCTGCCATCTCAAGCCCGATGAAGCCGGCTCCGATGACCAAAACCCGGTCCGCAGAGGCCGAGGCCTTTTTGATTCGGTCCATGTCTTGGAGGTTTCGCAGCGTGTAAATGGTAGGGAGATCAATCCCCGGCAGTGGTGGTCGGACGGGGGCAGCTCCCGGAGACAGGATCAATTTGTCGTAGAAGAGTTGGTGGCTAGTACCGGTTCTGAGGTCGTTGACCGATACGGAACGGTTTTCCCGGTCGATTGAGGTTACTTCAGTCTCAGCCCGCACATCGATGGCGAGTTGGGCCCGTAGCGAATCGGGTGTTTGCAGGGACAGCTTTGCGCGGTCAGTGATCTCGCCGCCGACATGATAGGGAAGACCGCAATTGGCGAACGAGACATCGGGCCCTCGTTCGATCAATATGATCTCGGCGTGTTCGTCGAGTCGGCGCAGCCGTGCAGCAGCTGAAGCGCCGCCGGCAACGCCTCCTACGATAATGATTCGGTTTGGTCGATTGTGGGTAGTCATCTTGTGTGTTCTCCTTGTGTACGGGGCTATGCGTTTTCTTCTGTGCAGCAAGTGGAGGGTACCGGGGTAGGAGGTGCATCAGTTGTTCCGAGAGTGCACTGGAAACTATGGCAGAACTGGCGGATTTGATCGTAGTTGAGGCTGTAGCAGATCTTCTTTCCGCAGTCGCGGTGATTGAGCAGCCCCGCTTTTCGCAGGGCCATTATGTGTTGCGATACCGTGGCCTGGGCGAGCGGGAGTGTCTGTACAATCTCTCCGCTTGTGGACTCCCCCCGGTTTTGAAGAAGCTCGATTATGGCGATACGAGCCGGATGGGCGAGGGCCCCAGCAAATGCGGCCAGGGAAGATTGTTCCTCTGAAAATAGTTCTGTCTTCGACGCGGTCATATAAGAAACGTATATCGCCGATGTACGATAAGTCAAAGCCGGACGAAATAAAATTTTTAACTGTAGCCTCGCTTCTGCGAAGCGGGGATTAGTCGTGCTGGGTCGGGTGATTTAGGGGCCTGGTTGGCTGGCACCCCCCGAACTGAGTTCGGAGGCTACGTGGCCTCGCTTCTGCGAAGTTGGGATTGGTCGTGCTGGGTCGGGTGGTTTAGGGGCTTGGTTTGCTGGTCCCCCCCCGAACTGAGTTCGGAGGCTACGTGGCCTCGCTTCTGCGAAGCGGGGATTGGTCGTGCTGGGTCGGGTGATTTAGGGGCCTGGTTGGCTGGCACCCCCCGAACTGAGTTCGGAGGCTACGTGGCCTCGCTTCTGCGAAGCGGGGATTGGTCGTGCTGGGTCGGGTGGATTAGGGGCCTGGTTTGCTGGCACCCCCCCGAACCGAGTTCGGAGGCTACGGGGCAATAAATCTAATATTTAAGTTAGGGGGAGCTTAGTTCGATTGAATGAGTTCCTTATAGTTTTCGGCTATTGGCCAAAAAGCATCTCCAAAAGGAATCTTGATCTGACGGGTCGATATCGGGGAAGCCTGGGACCAGACTGCCGAAATACGGCCAATCTTTTGCGTTTTGAACGATACCGGCCCGAACGGGATTTTCTCTTAGATAATATGATACCCGGGTGAGAGCGTCTCGGGTACGATCTTTTTCGAGAAGGACATGATCGTGAGCCTGCTTTTGCCATTCAATCGGGGTGTGCTTTCTGAGAAATTTTGTGGCTTTCAATTGGTCGGTTTCGGCCTTGGTTCCAATCCAAAGAAGATGAATATGGTCGGGCATTAAAACGTAGCTCATGCAGCATAGATGATAGCGAACGCAGGTATGGAATAATCTTTCCCGAAAGATGAAATGGAACTCTGGATTCAACCAGCCTTGCCGACGACCTTGAACTGTATGGGTCCAGTGAATGTATGATTGACCGCGGTAGAACTCAGGGGCAAGTCGAGGGAGTCGCCGCTCATTCCAAAGACTCATAGTCAGTGAGATTGATCCGTTTTCGGATCGGAGTCTAGTCTAAATTTATTCGCCCTGTTTTGTTTCTGGTAGCCTCGCTTCTGCGAAGCGGGGATTGGTCGTACTGGGTCGGGTGGTTTAGGGGCTTGGTTGGCTGGCACCCCCCGAACTGAGTTCGGAGGCTACGTAGCCTCGCTTCTGCGAAGCGGGGATTGGTCGTGCTTGGTCGGGTGGTTTCGGGGCCTGGTTGGCTGGTCCCCCCGAACCGAGTTCGGAGGCTACGTAGCCTCGCTTCTGCGAAGCGGGGATTGGTCGTGCTTGGTTGGGTGGTTTAGGGGCTTGGTTGGCTGTTCCCCCCCCGAACCGAGTTCGGAGGGTACGTGGCCTCGCTTCTGCGAAGCGGGGATTGGTCGTGCTGGGTCGGGTGGTTTAGGGGGCTTGGTTGGCTGGTCCCCCCGAACTGAGTTCGGAGGCTATGTAGCCTCGCTTCTGCGAAGCGGGGATTGGTCGTGCTGGGTCGGGTGATTTAGGGGCCTGGTTGGATGTTTCCCCCCGAACTGAGTTCGGAGGCTACGTGGCCTCGCTTCTGCGAAGCGGGGATTAGTCGTACTGGGTCGGGTGGTTTAGGGGCCTGGTTGGCTGGTCCCCCCCGAACCGAGTTCGGAGGCTACGGATTTTACTCTTTTGCGAAAACTGTCTCTAGGTATGGCCAGACGGTTTCGGCGATGATGATTTGACCTTCTTTATTGGGATGAATCCGATCGGCTAGGTTCAGATCTGGATCGCCGGCGACTCCGTTCAATAGGAATGGAATGAGGACGACGTCGGTTGCATCGGCGACCGTTGGATAGACCGCAGCGAAACTCTCTTGGTATTCTTTGCCCATGGAAGCGGGCATCTGCATCCCGGCTAGGATGATCGTTATGTCGGGATATCGGGCTCGGGCTTTCTCGATAATCGCGGTTAGATTTTTCGCAAGTGCTGTCGTGGGTAGACCGCGCAGGCCATCGTTTCCGCCAAGGGCCACTACCAAAACATCTGTCGGTCGCCCGAGTACCCAATTGATCCGGCTGAGCCCGCCGGCCGAGGTGTCACCGCTAACACCAGCGTTGATTACAGTGACCTCGATGCCCTCATCCTGTAAGCGGCGCTCGAGGAGAGCGGGGTAGGCCTCCTCTGGATTGAGCCCGTAGCCTGCGGTGAGGCTGTCGCCGAGGAAGACAATTCTCGATTCTGCGGCTGTGGCACTTGAGAATACGAGAAAAAGGACCAATGCTACTAGCCGGGTCCTCCATCGAGCGATTCCTTTGCGATATGAAGATTCAAAAGACAGAAACGAAAAGTGATCCATTGCCTGACTATTCTGGGACGGATGGCGCAGGGGTCAAACGACGGATGCTAAATCTGCACGGGGTTGGAAAGTCCTATTCTGTCGGAGGTCATTCGCTTTCGGTTCTCCGCGATGTCAGTCTGACTATTCATGAGGGGGAGACCTGTGCAATTGTCGGGCCGTCGGGCAGTGGTAAAACCACCTTGCTGGGACTTTGCGCCGGCCTGGATGACCCTTCCGAGGGAGAGGTCGAATTGGTGGGGAGTCGCCTGAGTGATTTGGATCAGGATGATCGAGCTGCTTTACGGAGCCGGTCCGTGGGCTTTGTCTTTCAAAACTTTCAGCTGATTCCGACCTTAACGGCGTTGGAGAACGTGTTGGTTCCGCTGGAACTACGCGGAGAGCGGTCGGGGCGAGCATTGGCTGTCGACCTCCTCGGACGGGTAGGGCTCGCAAAGCGGGTGGACCACTATCCAACTCAATTGTCGGGAGGAGAGCAGCAGCGGGTCGCGTTGGCCCGGGCGTTCATTCACCGTCCGCAGATTCTTTTTGCAGACGAGCCGACGGGGAATTTGGACGAAGAAACCAGCCGCCCAATTGTAGACATGCTATTTGAGCTGAACCGGGAACAGAATACAGCGCTCGTACTGGTGACGCACGACCCTCAGTTGGCAGCCTTGGCTGGACGCGTGATTACCATGCGCGGCGGGTCCGTCGTCCAGGACAATCAGCCGGAATAATTGGATGGCGGATTCCCACTCTTCCTCAAGGCTTCCCCGTAAGCTCCTCAATGCGTTGCTCAATCCATGGGTTTGGCGAGTCGCTTGGCGGGATAGCCGGGTGGAGGCCCGCAGATTGTTGGTATTTGCCTCCGCCGTCATAACGGGAGTGGCGGCACTGGCTACGATCCACGGCTTGCGAGGCAGTCTTGATACTGGAATTGAGCGGCAGTCGCGGGGGCTGCTGGGTGCCGATATTCAAGTTTCATCAAGGGATGGGTTTTCAGTTGAAGAGGCTGGCGCTATCGCTTCGATGGCCGAAAGCATGGCGAGTGAGGTCTCCTTTTCGACTATGCTTTACTGGGTGAATCAAGATGCAGGGCGTTTGGTTCAGGTCAGGTCTATTCAGGGTGGGTATCCTTTTTATGGAGACATCATCACCCAACCCGAGTCGACTTCGAGTGGCCGGGAAACTGCTGAGGGGGTCTACGTAGAGCCGGCATTGCTGGAGCAGTTCGGGGAGTCTGTAGGTGATCTTGTTCGGCTCGGGCAGGTGGAGGTTCCAGTGTCGGGGACTATTCTCGAGCCCGCTCCGCGGAGTGGGCGATTTGCGGGAATTGCACCAGAGATCTACACCAGCGCCCGCGTAATCGAGCAGAGCGGTCTTCTCCAGTCGACCTCGCTCGCGCGGCACTACCTCTATCTGCGCCTGTCCGACGAGGCCAATCGCGAGGAGATTCAGTCGCGGATAAGAGAACTGGATCCAGGTGATAGCTGGCGGGTGCAGACTCCCGAAAGCCGTAAAGAGCAGATTGGGAAAGTCCTGGATCGTTTTGAGCAGTTTCTGGGATTGATTGCTCTGGCGGCATTGGTGCTGGGGGCGATCGGAGTCGCTGGTGCAGTTCATGCGCAGGTCCGCCGCCGTTGGAACACGATTGCTGTGTTTCGCTGCCTGGGTGTACCGACTGCCTCGGCTTTTGCCGTGTTTCTGGTTCAGGCCTGCTTAATTGGGGGGGTGGGTGCCGTATTTGGAGGAGCATTGGGGGCGATTATCCATGCCGTGATTATTCTCGGTTTCGGTTCTGCATTTCCAGTCGATCTCCCAACCTGGCCGAGCCTGTGGACCTTGACCAATACGACCTTTGCTGGCTTCGCAGTTTGTTGTGGCTTTGCACTACTACCCTTGATGGCGATTCGGGATATTCCTCCCGCCGCGGCCTTGGGTGGTGGGGAAGCAGTCGCTAGCACGGACTCCAGGGGGCGACGGTTTTTGAGGGCGCTCCCCATCTATACTTTCCTTTTCGCGATCCTTTGCCTGCTCTCACTCATGAATAGTGCGAACGTATGGCGATCGATCCAGATGACCGCAGCGCTATTGGTGGCATTTCTGGTTTTGGCGTCGATGGCGTGGCTGGTGATTCGGTTGGCGCGATGGATTGTACGATCGAGCTGGCCGTATGAACTGCGCCAGGGAGTCGCCAATCTTTATCGGCCTAGAAATCAGACTCTTCTCTTTCTCCTCTCATTGGGCCTCGGAGTGTTTTTGATCCTCTCGGTTCTGCTCGCCCGCAATCTCCTCATTGAGCAGATCCGGGTTTCCGAGGCTGAGACGATGCCGAATGTGTACTTGGTTGATGTTCAACCGGATCAGGTCGCCGGGGTGAAAGAAGTGGTGGAGTCGGAAAATCTCCCGTTTTTGGAAAGCGCTCCGATGGTGACTATGCGTCTCGAATCGGTCAAAGGCGATCCCGTGGCCGAACTGAGAGAAGCGGGCGAATTGCCCGGTTGGGTGGTTCGACGAGAGTATCGGTCGACCTATCGGGATTGGCTCAATGAGACCGAGACCTCCATCGGGGGTGTTTGGCCAGCGGAAGTCGGGGAGGGGAGCCCTGTACCGGTGAGCGTGGAGGAAGACATGGCGAACGACCTCGGGGTAGTGCTCGGGGACCGGTTTACCTTCAATATTCAAGGTGTGTCCATGGAGGTAGAGGTGGCTCACCTGCGAACGGTGGATTGGAGCCGGTTTAACCTGAACTTCTTTATCGTGTTTCCAGAAGGAGTGCTGGAGGGGGCACCTGGATTTCATGTAGCGACTACAAGGATTCCCGATGATAGCTCTTCCGGGGGATTGCAGCGGGTGCTGGCCAAAGATTTTCCAAATGTCTCTGCCATTGACCTGACTTTGATCTTGGAGATGGTGCGGGAAATGTTGGGCCGAGTGAGCCAAGCCGTTGAACTGCTGGCAGTATTTACCCTCGTCTCAGGGATATCGATACTGATCGGCGCTCTGTTGCACGGTCGCGAGCAACGGGTCGAAGAGAGTGTCCTTCTCCGGACATTGGGGGCGTCCAGCTGGCAAGTGCGCAGGATTCTACTCTGGGAGTACGCAACATTGGGCCTGTTGGCCTCGATTACCGGAGGAGTTTTGGCTGTAGCTGGGAATGTCCTCTTGGCCGTCACCGTGTTCGATGCCGAGCCCAGTATCGACCCGCTGTTCCTATTCTCTACGATTGGAGGAGCGATTGCGCTTTCGGTTTTGGCGGGGGGCTTGGTGAGCCGAGGAGTTTGCAACGTATCCCCACTGGAAGTATTGCGGCGGGTTTGATCGTATTTGTGTGAAGCCGTCGCTTGGGCGTCGTGCAAGGTTCAGCCTAAGGGTCGATTGAATCTTTAGTATGATCATTTTGCGAAGAATCGCACTCCGTTCTTGAGTCATTGCGGGTTCCGGCGTTTTACTCAAGGTAACGAGCAAAGACCGAGTGTTCTCGTCGTCCTCGTGCGCTGAATTCCCATCTTCCCGTCCCATATCCTTCCATGAAAAAACTATTCACAACTCTGCTTGCCTTTGTCGTTGGAACCTTCCCGCTTACTTCACACGGGGAGCAGTCGGCGGACGAGGAAACCTACGTTACAATTGGCACTGGCGGGGTGACGGGAGTCTATTATCCGTTGGGCGGATCGATTAGTCGATTGGTCAATCGCAATAAGGACGAGACGGGTATCCGCTGTTCCGTTGAAGCGACGGGGGGCTCAGTCTACAACGCGAACGCGCTGAAACAGGGTGAGCTGGATTTTGGGGTCGCTCAATCGGACATCCAGTATGAGGCGTTTCTTGGAAAAGGAAAGTTTGAGGGTACCGGCCCGTTTACCGGCCTTCGCTCAGTTTTTTCGATTCATCCCGAGCCATTTACAATTGTGGCGCGAAAGGACTCAGGAATTGAATCCTTCGATGATTTGAAGGGCAAGAGGATCAATATCGGGAACGCCGGATCGGGGCAGCGCGCGATGATGGAGTTCTTGATGGAGAAGAAGGGCTGGACCAAAGATGATTTTAAGGTCGCCATGGGATTGACCTCCAGTGAGCAAGCGAAGGCATTGGCCAACAATGACGTGGACGCGATTATATTCACCGTTGGGCACCCAAACGGGTCAATTCAGGAAGCAACCACTCTAGTCGACTCGGTCATTGTCCCGGTTGAAGGCGAGTTGATCGACCGCATCGTTGAGGAGTATCCGTATTACTCCTACGCAAACATTCCGGGTGGTCTGTACAAAGGTAACGAGAATCCGATTCCGACTTTCGGTGTCCGCGCGACCCTTGTGACCACCGCAGATGAAGACGACGCCGTCGTCACGGAAGTGGTCCGGGCGGTATTCGAAAATTTCGAAACCTTTCGCCGCCTGCACCCGGCATTCGCCTTGTTGAACCCCAATGAGATGGTGAAAGAGTCGCTGACGGCCCCGCTTCATCCTGCGGCAAAAGCGTATTACGTTGAGACAGGCCTACTCGAAACACAGCAGTAGATCCACAGGCGGCAGGAATTTTCGCGACCGGCCAGTTGAGTCGGTTCCGATCCAAAGAATTTTGCGCCCAGAGAAGCGGCAGAGGGCCGCCCAGGATCGCTCAATTTCGAGATTAGTGAACCGTATTTGATTTCGGTTGCCCCTTTGCCCTTGACTCGGATGGTAGTCGAGAGCTTCGATATACGTTTGACCTGTGGAGGAGTGCCAGAGTGGTCGAATGGGCCTGACTCGAAATCAGGTGTGCCGGAAACGGTACCGGGGGTTCGAATCCCTCCTCCTCCGCCACAGGCGGCCTTCGCAAAGCGAAAATAAATCATCCCCGATTCGAACCGAAGGTTCGTACCCAAGGAGCGAAGCGACGACCCGCGCAGCGTCAATCCCTCCTCCCCTTGTGCTGCCGAAGCCTTGTGCGAAGGCGTATCCGCCACAGGCGGCCTTCGCAAAGCGAAGATAGGTCAACCCCGATTCGAACCGAAGGTTCGTACCCAAGGAGCGAAGCGACGACCCGCGCAGCGTCAATCCCTCCCCCCCTTGTGCTGCCGAAGCCTTGTGCGAAGGCGTATCCGCCACAGGCGGCCTTCGCGAAGCGGTGGGGCACTTCGCTGATTGTATCCGATGCGTTCACGCTTCGCGCTTCTTCGTCGCTCCGGGGCGGTTGGTTATGGACACTCTATTGTCATCGCGAGAACCGTCCGGACGACCGAAAACCCAAACTTGAAAGCATGGACCACTGAAATGCCCTTTGTGTGGGCTGAGGATAGCCCGGAACTCGATCTGGGAACCGGAGATTTCTCGCTCTCTTTCTGGATCAACTGGCAGGCGGATAGGTGGAGCTCGTCGGTCTACCCGGCTGCGGAGTTTGCAGAGTATCGGACCATTTTTTCAAAGGAGGGAGCTTTTGAGGCCTTACTGGAGTACAAGGGAGGGACCGGTGATTTTCTATTCCGCTTTGATTCTCCCGGTTTTGAGCTCACGCCCTTGAATATATTTCGGAACAAGTGGATTCATATCACCCTTACCTTCGATGCCGCTACGGGCACCTTGAGATTGTACAAAGACTCTGAATTCTTTGCCCAATCAACGGTCGATCCGTCGCATTTGAACGAATCGTCTTCGCCTTTGATGATTGGGAGTCTGCGCCATGTCCCGTCGCGCTCATTGAATATGAGCCTCGACGATTGGAGAATCTATAATCGCGTTTTGTCTCATAGCGAAATCGAGCAGTTGCAGGATCCCAATCATAGCTCTTGGGATTTGAACGCAGATCTCGATGGAGATGGGTTGACCGGGTTGGAAGAGTTTCAGTATGGATTCTCCCCGACGGTCGCGCAGGGTGATTTCGATGGGGACGGGATTTCCGATTTTCTTGAAATTCGTGGTTACGAGGTGGGGTCCGACGGCATTCCTTTTGCTTCCGACGGGTCGAAGGCTGTAAAAACCGATCCGAGGGTTGCGGATGAAGACGGTGACGGCTTGAGCGATTTGTTGGAATTACAAGGGGTCCCTGGCACTGTGACCCTCATTGATCTCAATGGAGACTCTTCAGACGATTCGGCGCCAATCGTTACAGACCCGAAAAGTCGGGATACCGATGGAGACGGATTAGATGACCGATTAGAGCGGGAAGTTTACTTCACCGATCCCGCGAATAAAGACACCGACGGCGACGGAATCGACGATGGTTTCGAGTTTGCCAATGGGCTGAATCCGAACGATTTCAGTGACGGGGCGGGCGATTTGGACGGGGACGAGATGAGTAACGTAGATGAGTACAGGGATCCTAATCGCAAAGTCACGGTCAACGAGGAACGGCTGCAACTTTCGTCGCAAGACAGTGATGGAGATGGATTGTCGGATTTGGAGGAAATCGAGTTGGGGCTCGACCCCCATTCGATCGATAGCGACGGTGATACCATGAGCGATCTCTACGAGGTTACGAATGATTTCGACCCGTTGGATAACCTCGATCCCGCTAACGATTTGAATCCCGATGACAATGCCACCGCGGATTTTGATGGAGACGGCGTCTCCAACGCTGACGAAGAAGCGAATGAGACGAATCCGAAAGACTGGGAAGATAAAACGATAGTCGTTCGTTCGGCGAGAGGTATCTCTAAGACAAAAGAGGTATCTGCGAATGCTTCACCGGAGGAGAAAGTGGATGAGTTTTACCACCGCTCATTTCGAGTGCTCTACCCCAAGGGATCCTCCTTCAGTCCGGTGCTTGCGGGAGATTCTCCGAAATCACCTTTCGGCGTTCTGGAAGGGTTGATTCTCGGAGGCACCGGAGCGGACGGTTCCGAGAAGACTATAGAAATTCCTGCCGCTGGTATCGAAAACAGCTTCACTTCTTCGGACGAAGGCAATCCTTTGCCGCCTTCTTCTTTTATACCCGCAAGGGGAATCGGCAGGTTCCTCGATTCTTTGAAGAGGGATGAGGAGGGCTATGTTCGCTTCTCGATTACCTTTGTCTCCACGGCAAATGACAAAGAGGGGGACGATGAAGTAGATCAAGATCCAAAGCCACCTGTTGGCATGGGTCCTGGAGGCCCTGGAGGCGGTGGTAGCGGCGGCGGAGGTGGCTTCGGTGGCGGCGGCGGAGGCGGCTGGTTGAGCGGCTTGGGGCCATGGGGTGTTCCGTGGCCGGATTCCGAGCCTGAACCTGAAAAAGAGAAAGAGGAATCGTTCAAAGCGAAAGCCAATTCCTTGGTCATGATTTACGGGCTGGAAGATGAAAGCTGCGGAGAGTCGGGAAGCAGTAGCAGTGTTCGCAATTCCAGTGTCGATGTGAGAATCGGCCTGGGACAGCCGATTCGTGGATCGGACCCCGGTAGTCTCTTCATCGAGAGTGATCTTCCGTCGGAAGACCTCTATTCGCCCGAATCGGTTAATTTTGTGACCGATGTTTACTCGAATGTGTCGATTGTTCGCGATGGCCCGGCTTTGCGGCAGATCGCTACGGAGCGAGCGCTCGTTGATCTCGTCGTTTTAGATTCTTTCTCCTACGAGATTTCATTCTACGACCGTAGTCTCTTCGGAGAACCGGATGAGTCGGGACTTTTCGACACCTCGACCGAAGATCCGTTTAAGGTCTGGACCTTTGAAGACCCGGATGCAGGTTCAGGAAACTTCCATCGTCTGAAGGTCTCGGAGAGCGTCGGCACCGAGGTGACCGAGTACCTCTATACGTGGATCCCTGCCAACCAGGGTTGGACGCTCAATAGCGCGGGCCTTAAAGAGACCGGAAGGTCCGAGGTGGTTTCCGGAAATCTTCGCACGGAGACGCTTTGGGAGAGCATTCCGGGCGGTGCCGAATCGTTCCGCGAGGAGACCGTTTACGAAGAGTTCCCCTGGGGTGAAGAAAAAGTCTCCCGAACGCTCGATCCCGACTCTCTAGACGGGGGACTGGCGACCAACTGGACCTATTATGAAGATCCGGTTGCCGATGGAGTGAATTACCGTCGCCTAAAATTAGTTGAATATCCCGATGGCGGCTGGATCCGCTACGAGTATGACTCCTCGGGCCGCGTTACCAAAGAGGTCCGTCCGGTCGGAAACGCTGCTCCGACGGATCCAGAGTCCTCTTGCAGGGTCCTCGAGCGCTCTTTCCAGGCCGAGGCTCCGCAGGTCACGGAGGTGGAGACCGCCCTCGGCGTCGAGACTTCGCGGGTTTACACGGTCCGTCAGCAGGGGTCCACCGCTCGCATTGAGGCGGTTTCTCCCGGGGTCGTCTGGACCGACCCTTCCAATATCCTCACCGAGACCACTATCGTCGGTGGAGCGGGAGAGTTCTCGGCTCGGACTGCAGCGGTCTTCCGTCCGGATGGAACGGCGACTCTGTATTCGTATGATCGGGATTCCTCGGGTTCTTTGACCGTGGTCACCGACAATGGGGTTTATGATATGGGCGCGGGAACTGTTGTCGATGGCACGCGAAACATTCGCCAGACCGATTCTTTCGGCAACCTCCTCGGGGAAACGACCGAAGACATTGTCAGTAGTGAAATTCTCTCTCTGACAACGGTCTTGGAGACGGATGCGGACGGACGGCCCACGTTGATCGGATTCTTGGACGGGACCACCGAATCCCGAACCTATACCGGTTTGGATTGCGGTTGCGGTCCGGACAAGTTGGAGACCGAAGTGGACCGCCGCGGCATTGCCACGGGCTATACTTACGACGGTCTCGGTCGAAAAAAGACCCAAACCCGCTTGGGGATCACTGAGGAATATTTCTACGACGGTAGCGGTCGTATCATTCGCGTTGAGCAAACTGCGGGGGGATCGACTCGAACTGTGGGAGAGACCAAATACGATTTGGCTGGGCGTATCAAGGAACGCGAATCGCCAGGACCCCGCACGGATGGAGTTCTTCTTCTTACTTCTTACGACTACGACTTCCCCTCCGGTGGTGGAGAGACCGAGACAGTGACGAACCCGGACGGAAGTACCAGTTTGCGCACTTCGTATCGCGACGGCTCTACCATGAGGACCGGAGGAACCGCCGGAAGCGGGCAACGATTCGAATACCGGGCGGAGACCGGGGCTTTCGTCACCAGGACGATCCTCCTCGATTCGGCCGGTGCAGATACCGCCGAATGGACCGAAGAATGGCGGGTCATGGGCCGCGTCGACAAACGGGTCTACGGTGATCAGGCCGAAGAGCAATTTTTCTACGATGCGATCGGTCGACTGGATGCGACCGTCGATCCCGATGGAGTTACCGTCCTTTACGGATACAACGAAAAGGGCGAGCAGTATCAGCAGGCAGTGGATATGGATCGCGACGGCACGATAGACGACCTGGTGTCCGAACTGGACCGCGTCAGCGAAACGGTTTCCTCCATCACGACCCGAACCTATGAAGGCCAGACCTACGATGTTCGCCGCACTGAGTCCTTCGTCTGGACGGACGAGGAAAGAATCCTTGTCTCGATCTCCGACGGCGGTCTTGACGGGCTGCGCCAATGGAGTGAGCGCTTTGGGCAGACCACTTATACGGAAATCGTCGATCCCGATGACACTGATGGGGCATGGCAGCAGATTACCGTTCAACCCGACGGGAGCCGCGTCGTCGAGACCTATACCAACGGGCGCCCGGCGAGCACCGTATGGTTCGATTCGGTCGACGTCCAATTGGCGTCGAACTCCGTTCTTTACGACGAGTGGGGCAGGCCGGAAATCTCCACCGACTCCCGCACGGGAACTACCATATACGCCTACTATGATAACGATCAGGTCAGGCAGGTAACGGAGCCCGACCCGGACGGGATCTCCGGTCCGTTGTCCGCTCTCGTAACCGTATACGAATACGACTATATGGGCCGCTTGACGACGACAACCTTGCCCGATAGTTCAACTGTTCATGTTACCTACACGCCAAAGGGCGAAATTGAGAAACGATATGGCTCGCAGACCGTCCCGGTAGAATACACCTACGATGCCCAAGGCCGACGCCAGACGATGACAACCTGGCAAGACTTCAATCCATCTACTGGCATGGGTGTCTCGGGCGCTGCGGTCACCACCTGGATCTACGACCCGCAGCGGGGATGGCTCGACCGAAAGGAGTACGACGATGGTAACGGAACGGACTATACCTACACCGCTGCAGGACGTTTGGAAACCAGGACATGGGACCGCGGAGTTGTCACGACCTATGGGTACGACAATGCTGGCGGTCAGGACAGCGTCGACTACTCGGATGCGACGCCGGATATCTCCTACACCTATACGCGAACCGGGCAACCGAAGACCGTCACCGACGCCACAGGCACCCGGACTTTCGACTATGACGAAACGGACCTGCGTCTTGACACGGAAACCCTACCGGCCGGGTTCTACGGAGACTTAGTCCTCTCCCGGGAGTATCAGGACGGCAGCGAGCCCAACGGTGTTCCCGGTCGTCCCGACGGATACCAATTGCTTGATGACGGCACCCCGGCGAGCATGGCGGCCTACACTTTCGATGCGGCGGGCCGATTGGAAACCGTCTCCGATGGCACGGACACCTTCACCTATCACTACCTCGGGGGCAGCGCGAATCTGCTTGAGAGCGTGGAAGGTCCAGCCCATACTGCCCACTATATGTACGAGTCCGGTCGCAACAACGTGACGGTCGTCGAGAACGAAGAGACCGTAGGGATGGCATCGACCGTTTCACGGTTTACGTATCGCTACAACGAACTCGGTCAGCGAACCGACAGAGTGGACGAGGGCAGCGCCTTCTCCCAAGCAGCTCTCTTCGATTGGTCGTATGACGGTCTAGGGCAGGTGACCGCCGCCGCCCGCTATCTGGGGACGAATCCAGACAACCCGGGGGCCTCCGTGCCTGCCCAAGACGCCGAATTCGACTACGACTTCATCGGCAATCGTTTGGCCTCGACCTTCGGCACCGCCTCGCAGCGCTCTTACACGGCCGATAGCCTGAATCAATATACGGGGATCACGAACCCGTCCGCCGGGCCCTCTTACGACGAGGACGGCAACATGAACTTCGACGGCGAAGGCTGGTACTTCGAGTGGAATGGCGAGAACCGCATGATCGAGGCCCGCAACTACGCCGATGCGATGAATCCGGCCAGCGGTTCGGTTCGCTTGACCTTCGCCTACGACTATCAAGGCCGCCGGGTCGAGAAGAGCGTCGAGGAGTACGATACGCAGCTCGCTTCGATGCAGACGGTCTCCGAAGAACGCTTCGCCTACGACGGCTGGAACCTCATCGCCACCTTCGACTCTCAGGTTTTAGGTCTCAGCCTTCAGGACTCTTACCTTTGGGGCCTCGACTTTTCCGGCTCCATGCAAGGTGCCGGAGGAGTAGGGGGCCTGCTGAGCGTTTCAGAGGATGCAAGTAATGAAAGCTACTATCCGACCTACGATGCCAACGGAAATGTCAGCGAATACATCGACGAAACAGGGGCTATCGCCGCTCACTACGAGTACTCGTCCTTCGGACGTGTGATCGCTTCAACCGGCTCGCCGGATGATTTTGCCTTCCGTTTCTCGACGAAGTATCAGGATGATGATACGGGTCTGCTGTATTACGGCTTTAGATACTATGTCCCCGAAACGGGTCGGTGGCCGTCCAGAGATCCCATCGGGGAACGGGGTGGGTTTAACCTTTATGTGTTTGTCGGGAACGATGTGGTGAATTATTTTGATCGATTCGGACTGGCGATTTTCAAAAAGAATATTTCCAAGACTAGAGATAGGCTTTATATTAACGGAAAACCTGCTTGGGGGCGGACCGACTTCCCTTACGTGAGTTCAGAAAAATCTGCGGAAATCAAGGAGGACGAAGATGTTGGGTTGTGGTTTGTTACGAAGAAGCCGATTTTAACTATAGCCGTGGATATTGTGGTTACAGCTAAAGGAAAGCAGAATTATAAGATGCTTGTTGAATACAAAGATGAGAATTATAAAGCGCGAGTTTATGTTGGAGGTGATTTAGCTGATTTTATCAAAGCCCATGAAAATAGGCGTGCTGAGATTTGGGAAAAGTATGTGATTCCATATTTTGAAAGAGAGTATGAGGAAAAGGTTTTTGATCTATATGCCTGTAGTGAAGAGAAACTAAAAAAAATGATAGCAGATCGGAAAGCCTTAGCGGTAGAAGGTTGGACCAGTTCAAGTGAGTTTAGATCTGCTGCAATTGAACAGGTTAAATTTGGTCTTAGTGATACGTATAGCGAAAGTGAAAGTATAGGAAAGTCATTCTTTAGAGGGGTTTATGTGGAATTTAATTAAGATAGTTTTTAGAGTTCTTTCTTGTTTTTTTATTGGACTCTCCATTGGATGTTCGTCAATGAGAAATCAGGACGTAGATATTGGTTCTGATTCGAATGGTAGAGAGGATGTTCATAGCGAGCTTTCCAGGGAGGCTTACGACGATGGTTTTGAGACCGGATTTTCACTTGCAATTGAAGGACAGGGCGGCGCGTTAATGCGAGTTCCTGATGAATTTAGAAACGAAAGGAAATCTTGGTCAAAAGGGTATAGAGAGGGGCAAGAATCGGCACTTGAGAAATTGCTGAACCAATGAAATCGCCGTTCCTTGAAACGCCTAGCACCCGCCAGGAGAAGACAGGCACCAAGCCACGAATTCTTGCAAAAATCCATAACAATAATTCGGTGACAACGACATCCGGAACGCTTCGGCGGAGGGGTCAAAAGGGGTCAAAC
>DGMY01000007.1 GCA_002388665.1 Opitutia bacterium UBA4506
TTAGGCTCCCCACCTATGGGGGGGCAACGTAGCTGGGGCGTCCCGCCTCAGTTCCCCAACAGAGGAATCAGAAGCGGGACGCATCTGCCACTTTCACCAACAACGCAGAGGATATCGGGGAAGTGCTACTTATCGATCCCCACCTATGGGGGGGCAACGTAGCTGGGGCGTCCCGCCTCAGTTCCCCACCAGAGAAATCAGAAGCGGGACGCATCTGCCACTTTCACCACCGACGCAGTGTAGGACTGGGACTCCCATGGTGGCTGGATTATCCAACAAGATTTGGTAACCTTTCCAACGGATGGGACTGAGGCGGGACGCCTCAGCTACGTTGGGTAGAACGGCAGGAGTACACCTGACTTTCAAATGGATGAATCTCGAGCTCGGTAGTAATCTCAGCGCCATCCTCAACTCTCTTCCAATGGAGACCTTTCATCGGCAGTTTATGAGAACTATCCGTGAAATTTTGCACAAAATAGTAGTCATGGTCAGAAGTTGAGCGTCTCTGAATATTGATCCCCTCCGGATGTCGAAAAGGTACCACCGATTCCACAACCCCAGTGGTCTGAATTAGTTTATCATAAAATTGGCTCACGTCTTCCGGACTCAGCCGAGCTCCGACGTAATAGGCTCGACCATCTCCGAATGTATTAACCGTAATCGCAGCACTCCCCGCATAAAAGTCGCTTGCAAACGTAGCCAAAGCATCAGCTCCCTCCAAGTGTAAGACGCTGCAGACCTCGGACGCTGTCATCGAACCAGTTAAACCCAGCTCGTTCCTATCCGCAGGATCGATCTTGCGAACCTCATCGGAGTGTAGGCAATCCTGCTCCTCATCCACGATACCAAACACCTCGCGCAGACCATTCCCCGGAAAACCCCCAGTGTAGCACAGGTTCGTATCGTTTGTAATACCGGTGTAGTGGGTCGCTACTACGGTGCCTCCACGTCTGACAAATTCTGTCAGTCGACTCGTGAAATCATCGGTCAGTGCCCATGTCTGGGGAAGAATGAGTAGGTCGTATGCACTAAAATCTTGTTCTCTTCGCAAGACGTCCACCGAAATTGAGCGTTTCCATAACGACTGGTAGTGGTCCACCGCCACGCGCTGGTAGGCGTCATTTTCTGAAGCCGGTCCTCGGCTGGTTTCAAAATTCCAACGCACCTCCCAATCAAATATGAGCGCAGCTCGAGCTCGCACACGGCTACCCAGAACCGGCGTCAGTTTTGTATAAAGCGCACCCAGTTCCACTACGGATCGAAACACACGGTTTTGCTCGTTCTGATCATGATCCACCACGGCTCCATGAAACTTTTCAAATCCGCCGCGACCCTTTCGCCATTGAAAATAGCAAGTTCCCTCTGCTCCGTGGGCAATCGCCTGAAGCATTTCCAGACGATGCATTCCCGGCCGTTTGAGGCGATTCGGTTTAATCCACTGTGGATGGCCGGGGCAGCTCTCCATTAAAAACCAAGGCTTTCCCGGTTTGAAACATCGGTACAGGTCGTGCTTCAATGCGATCCGGGCCGCCTGCTCAACCAGTTTGGTATCGTCTGGATCAAATCGTGGATACTGATCATCAGATACCACATCGACGAACTGACTAAGATAGCCGTAGTCGATCCTCGGACTGAGAGTCATGAAATTCGTCGTGCAGGGAATTTCGGGAGAAAACGCTTTGAGGGGTTGAGTTTCAAACTGGTAGAAATCGCCAATCTGCCAAGAGTTAAAGCGAAGCCAGTCGACCTGCATCCCATCAAGACTGGCATCCCCGGGATGAATCTCATCCCAAGCGGTGAAGGTATGATTCCAAAAGGTACTCCACCAAGCTCGATTGAGTGAATCCAAATCACCATACCTCTTCTCAAGCCATTGGTAGAAGGCATTCAAACAACCATCGCAGTAACAGTGACCTTGATACTCATTGGAAACGTGCCACATTCCCAATGCGGGATGATTTCCAAATCGTCGACCCAACTCGGTATTTATCGATCTCACCTTCTCCCGAAAAATCCGAGAGGACCAGCAGTGGTTATGGCGTCGAGTGTGAGGATCCCGTAGGCCGAGTGCATTCACTCGCCGAATCTCGGGATAACGTTTTGACATCCATGCCGGCTTGCTCCCGGACGGAGTGGCTAAAATCACTTTATTTCCCTGACTCGCCATCCGGTCCATGATCCCTTGAAGCCAGTCGAATCGATAGTTTCCTTCTTCCGGTTCGTATGAGGTCCATGCGAAGATACCTAGTGCAAATGTATTGCATCCAGCCACCCGCATTAGCCTGAAATCTTCGTCAATCACTTCAGGCACATCCAGCCATTGGTCAGGATTGTAATCGGCGCCATGAAGGATCTTTTGAAAATTCCTAATAATCGTTTCGGGTTCTGGCTTCATAATAAACAGAAGATGGACAGCAAGGGGGGGATACCAACCTGCTCTATTGCCTTTGACAGTAAAGAGTAAAAAAGTGGAACCATTCAAATCATTGAATTAATTACTTCCGAATGCCATGCCAATTGGTCGGTATGAAATACTGATCGGCATCCGGCCAGGGGCACCCATGGTTGCTGTGTTTTCCGGCAGGTTCTGGTAGCCTTTCCCTCAGTCCCCTGAGAGGAATCTGAGCCGGTACACCTCAGCTACGGTAGGAGGAATGACTGATTCATGAGATCGAAAACACCAGTCGAATTCGATTCCTGAAGGAAGTGAGCATGAATCTATTTGTTATTTGGCTGGCATGGAAGCGCCACCTAGCCCACTCTGCACCCGCCGACCCTAAGCTGTCCTAAACCTAATAAGAAAAAATTATGAGCGACGAAGAGAAGCAGACTGATGCCAGCAACCACGAACCTAACTCGAGCATCGGCCAAAGCCGTCGCAAGTTTTTAAAAACCGGTGCGCTCGGCGCGGCAGCCGCTTCCATGGGTGTTCCCAAGGTGGGGTCAGCCAAAGAAAGTGCCCCTGCAGAGACGAACCCCTACGGCCCCAACCCTGGCGGTGGAATCAGCCTCCCCAAGGACGACTATCGTCCGTGGCCCGCGATAAAGAATAACAATTTCTATATGCCGGGTTCTGAGGTTCTCCCGAAGAACGAAATGCGGATCTCGTTTCTCGGCAGTACGCCATGGCCTCCAACACAGTTGCAGTCCGGCACATCGATTCTCGTCGAGCTCGGAACCGGCGAAGACCAGCCCCGCCGCTTCTTCTTCGACATGGGGAACGGGAGTATTCGCAACGCCATCGCGATGCAGGTGCCCGCTCCCCTGATCAACGACGTCTTTCTCACCCACCTCCACGCCGACCACTACGCCGATTTGCCCTACATGTACCCCTTCCGCGCGTTTTCGGGAGGATTCAACCCGCTTCGCGTCTACGGTCCCTCGGGGCGCACTCCCGAGCTGGGCACCAAGCACATGATTAAGCACATGCGCGAAATGAATCGCTGGCATGAGGAAAACTTCAACGCCTGCCCGATCGGAGACGGGTTCGAGATCGATGTAACCGAGTTCGACTGGAAGCAACGAAATGGCATCGTGTACGACAAGGATGGGGTCACCGTCCGCTCCTGGCCCCGCTCTCACGTCAAGGATGGCGCGGTCGCGTACCGACTCGATTGGGAAGAGGCCGACCTCTCCTTCGTCTTCACCGGGGATGGCCGCCCCGATGAGCTTTCGGCGGAATACGGAAAAGGTGCCGACGTGTTTGTCTCCGAAGGTACGATCGACGTCCCCTCTCTCTCCGCGATGAAGCTTGGCGCTCCGCCGGAACTCTGGGAATACACGATCGATATCTACCACACGATGTACTACGCCGCCGGATACCTCTTCAAGCAAACTCAGCCACGGATGGCTGCGATTTGCCACTATGAGTATGCTGGCGAAGCGCTCGCCGCGGAGTCCGTTGCCGAGGTGCGCGCCAATTGGGATGGTCTATTCATGTTTGGCGGTCCCGATGTGCAAGTGATCAATGTCACCAAGGATGCGATCTGGTCGCGCGAGGCGCTCATGCCCGATGGGGCGGCACCGGCAGCAATGGACCCACGCTGGTTCCTCAAGCCCGGAGAAAAACTTCCCGAGACGATGTCTCTACCCACTCCAAAGATCCCCCGCGAGAAGCAGCAGGAACAATTTTTGCGAGATCTCGAGATTGACCCGAAGAAATACTATCCGGCCGACGTTTATCGCAAACCCGTGCAGAAATGGCCCGGAGTCACCTTAAATCCGCGCGAGATGCTGGAAGCCCGGGGAATCAAGGTCGACTCCTGATCGATGAACTCCGCAGACCGACCGATACTCGCCCCAGCGCCAAGAACCGAAACGATTGAGATTCCCGGACGCCCCCCCGTTCCGGTCACTCTCCTCACAGGCTTTCTTGGTTCGGGCAAAACGACGCTCCTCAACCGGATTCTCAACGGTGATCACGGTCTTCGCATTGGCGTGCTGATCAATGACTTTGGCGCGATCAACATCGATGCAGAATTGGTGGATGGGGTCGAAGAGAATACAATCAACCTGACCAACGGTTGCGTCTGCTGCGAGATCCGCGACGACCTCATCCTCTCGATGGAGAAGATGCTCACGGGTGAAAAGGTGATCGACTATGTTCTCCTCGAAGCCAGCGGGGTCTCCGACCCCGAGAGCATCGTCATGACGTTTCTCGACAAGAAATACGAGAAGCTCCTCCGGCTCGACAGCATTACCTGCCTCGTCGATGCCGAGGCGGTATTCACCCATGGCGATGACACTGAACTCTCTACGCTAAAGATGAGGCAAATCGCCTTTGCTGACATGGTTGTACTCAACAAGATCGACCTCGTCGGTCCGGATCATATCGAGGTGATCAAAGAATGGATCGGGCACTATCTCGACCGGATCCGGATCGTCGAAGCAACGCGCTGTGATGTCCCTCTGGAAATCCTGCTAGCGGTGGGCCGCTTCGACCCGGCCCACACGATCTCCCAGATAAATTTCAGCCCCGATGAAACTCACAACCATAGTCACATCCACAGTCATGACCATGGAAACGATCACGGACATTCCCACACCTCAGCCCGCCAAACGTTCAAGACATGGAGTTTCGAAACTGATCAACCTTTTTCCCATGAAGCGCTCGGCAAAATGGTGAGAAGGGAGCTACCGGCGTCAATCTATCGCTGCAAAGGGATCGTCTACGTCGCAGATGCCCCAAAAAAGCGGCACAGCCTGCAAGCCGTAGGACGCCGCACGGAACTTACTCCCCTCGATGATTGGGGAGACCGCAGGCCTTGCAGCCAGATCGTCGCAATCGGATCGGAAATCGATGAGGACGCACTAATCGAGCAGTTTAAAGCCTGCCAAACAGTGCCAAGCCAACCGTAGGCAGGTCACCTGAAAGTGACATTCAGGGACACCCATCTACAAGAGTCGCCATAACGTAGCTGAGCCGTCCCGCCTCAGTTCCCTGGGAGAAATCAGAAGCGGGACGCATCTGCTACCTTCTCTACCGACGTAGTGGATAGCAGGGAAGTGCCGGTCCGGGACCCTCACGGTTGCTGAATCATCCGACACGGTCTCGCTATCGATCCAGAACTGTTTCTCTCCTCAGATTCATCAATTTATGACTCGAAAATGAGGAAAATAGGAGCTTTGGTTCTGCGCGTTGATCCTACTTCGAGAACCTTACCAGCGATCGAAGATACTTCTTTCCGGTCTACGGAGCTACCGCACAACCCCTGACAATAATGAAAATCGAAGTCGTCTCATATCGCCCGGAATGGTCAGTTGCTTTCGAAAGGGAAAAAGAAGCGATACTAGCGTTGGACATAGCTGGAATAGCCAACATCCATCACATCGGGAGCACAGCGGTAGAATTACTTTCAGCCAAACCGATCATCGACATCATGATCGAAGCCCAGTCATTGGAAGGGCTCGACTTGAACAAAGATAAATTTGAGTCAATCGGATATGAAGTAATGGGAGAATTCGGAATGGAAGGAAGAAGGTACTATCGAAAGGGAGGAGAGAACCGAACCCACCAGATACATGCGTTTAAAACATCCGATCCAAATCTCGCTAGGCATCTAGTTTTCCGAGACTACCTCAAACAGAATCCATCCATAAGAAATGAATATGGAGAGCTAAAGATCCAAGTGGCCTCAACCTGTGAGCATGACATTGAGCGCTACTGTGATGGCAAAAACGACTTCATCAAATTTCACGAAGCCAGAGCGCTGAAGCGCTAAAGCCGAGCATCTCTGGATACGGGACACCCAGAACACGATATCCGCATCGGTAACCTAGCGGGCCAAGGCTCACGCACGCCGGAATATATTTCGCAAATCCTCCCCCACGGAATTGAGTTTTTTCAAATCAATTTCTGGCAGACGCTGGAAGATGTAAATTTCGAGCAATTAGCCCCGGAGATTGAAGCCGTTCTCAAAGGCAGTAACGCCATCGTTTCCTCGCTCGGAATGTTTGGGAATCCACTCGAAACCGACGAAGCGACCGAAGAATCGAGGAAGGGCTGGGAAGCTAGCATCGACCTCGCTCACCTATTCGGGATCGACCTGGTCAGGAGTTTTGCGGGACGCAAACGCAATGTACCAGTACCCCAATCGATCGAAAGGTATCGCGATGTATTTGAACCACTCGCCGAGCGTGCGGCATCCAAGGGTGTGCGGATCGCTTTCGAGAATTGCCCGATGGGCGGCAGTTGGGAGAGCGGCGACTGGAATATTGCGTTTGATCCGATGGCTTGGGACTTGATGTTCGACGCTGTCGATGCCGATAACGTGGGACTCGAATGGGAACCGTGCCGCCAGATGACTCAGCTCATCGATCCGATGCCTCAGCTAAAAATATATATGCCGAAGATTTTCCACGTCCACGGAAAAGACTCTACGATCCATCGCGATGCGCTGGCGAAATACGGTGCTTTCGGACCAAGGTCCGTCGTAGAACACCGTAACCCGGTTATTGGGGATAGCAATTGGACCAACATCATCAGCCAATTGCGCCGTGGTGGGTATAAGGGCACCATCGATATCGAGGTTTAGAACGACCCAGTTTATCGGAAGGATCTGGAAATGACCGTTCAGGTTCATGCCCTCCACTACCTCAATGGATGCAGGGGAAACTATGTCCCAAATCCTGGGTATTCTGATCGCAGAAATTCACGCAACAATTCGAACCTAGCTGTTTTTCGGGATCGCCACTCAATGCCGCCCCGATCAGCCAGGAAACGGATACACTTCGGGGAAATTGTGGTAACCTCACCCAACTCCGAGCGAACTCGAAACGAAGGCTTCCCCACCCCCGGCGATTGATCACGAATTGTGGTCAGGTGGACTTGCGATCCATTGCGAATATGACCAGATAACGTTGAAAAGAGGGAGAAATTCCGATCAAAACGCTAGAGGTGAATCCGTCTCCCAGTCAGTTTCCAAAGATTATGATCACAGTAGCTTCGATACTGCTGCTGTTGATGGTATCGACTCTCTATGTGGGACTACCATTCAATCTCATCATTACTCTGATCTACGGCTATAATGCCCTGAAACGAGTGGTGAAATGGGAATCCCAAAGGTCGGATCGAACCTCAATCCATCCCTTCCAAAATCACGCAAGCGAGGACGATAGTAATGAGAGCAAAGATTAACTCTATCGACGATTCCTAGATCTCAACGCTACAGCAATGAAGCCTGCGATACCGATCAGAGCGGCAGAAGAAGGCTCAGGAATAGCGGTGAACTCTAGCGTGGGCCGCCACGCTTCCGTAGCGTTTTCAGAGGAGGCGAAATTAAAGGCGGGTCCCGGATCCGGCTGATTACTGGAAATTGCAATCACAGTGATGGTGTTGTCGCTCTGCAGGTAGGTGGATAACGTGGAAATAGTGAACTGGTATTGAGTGCCCGCTGCTGTGCTCGCGGGAATACTATCAGTTTCACCAAGTAATGAGGTTTCATCGGATTCAAGCCCCCTGATCCCCGATCCGCCTGTATCATTACCCGGAGCATTACTCCAAGTAATCGTACTTTCGGTCCACGTAGGAGCGGTAACTCCGGTGTCGTCTAATGCATAAAGTGCTAACTTGAAACTAGTGTCTGCCGATGTCGTTGTGGCCAGAGTGAGAGTGACGGTCCCCGACTGCGAGAGATCCGCGTCCATACCGTTGAGATCGAACTTAAGCCACGATTTTCGGATGTTGTTACTTGCATTTTTGACAACAAGATTCCCGTCAGCGTTTTGCACAGTGGAGCTCGCACTATTTAGCACATAGTTATCGTCCACAGCCACAATCGTCGCGGATTGAACTGACTGAGCGGCAAAAATAGTGGCGAGAACGCCCAGAGAGAGTAAGGGATATTTTTTCATGACTGCTTTCTTCTTTCGGCAATGAATCCAGAGGAACTGAGACCAATGGCCGAATTAGGGTGAGAGTTCGTGTAGGCAACGGAGAAATCCTGAAAACTAAACTTAATGGAATATACTCAGAAAATTAGAATTTTCAATGAGGCCCGTGGAGGATTTACCGAGTTAACCTATTCAAAAAGAGAAAAAACAGGGGATTCCCCCACTCTCACGACTACCAAGAACCGAGCTCATGAGCGGAGTTCGGGAGAAGTTCGGGACACCCAAGCAAATATCTCCCCACAACGTAGCTGGGGCGGCCCGCCTCAGTTCCCCAACAGATGAACCAGAAGCTTCCCGCCTCAGCCACGTTGTTGGTTTGAAAAATTCACGAAACAAAGCGGCTCGCTCTAAAGGACTGTAGAGGAGGTTGGAGTCGGTTATTTCTGTTGAAGTCGTTGATCTTCAGAAGAGAACAGTCGTCGGACTGGGAATTGGCGAAAACCACAGGCCTTTGGCCCGGCGCTTCCTGGAAATCAGGAACTTGACTCTTCAAAATCTGGCGGAGACAAACCCTGTTATCTTGAATCTGGATTTCCATTCATTCGGTACTATCAGCGTTAGCATGATGACTCTCCTTCATGAATGCAGAAAATCTCGATATTTTGGCTCTGCCGTGTTGCGATATGATCAGACAGTTGAAGTCTGCAGGTGATCAAATTTTGGACCATACTCTGCCATCTTTCAGTACTTTGCGAAGCGAACATCAAATCAATCAAGAACCTAGAACCGTAGCTAACCAATGAAAGCCAAACAGCCAAATCCGCTAGCTGGGAAGACACCCCCGGAGTCCCTCCTCACCAATATCCCACGTCTCGTCACCGAGTTCTACGCTGGCAAGCCGGATCCACATGAACCGACTCAACAGGTCGCGTTCGGCACATCAGGACATCGCGGCAGTTCGCTCAATCAATCCTTCAACGAAGACCACATCGTCGCGATCAGTCAGGCGATTGCAGAGTACCGCAAAGGAGCTGGAATCGAAGGTCCACTTTTTCTTGGAATCGACACCCACGCGCTTTCCGAACCTGCTCAGGTAACAGCGATCGAGGTGCTAACTGCCAATGGCGTAGAAGTAAGATGCGATGCCAACGCAGGGTTCACTCCCACACCTGCTGTCTCTTTGGCGATTTTAGAGTTCAATGCTGGAAACACTTCTTGCAAAGCCGACGGAATCGTGATCACCCCTTCTCACAATCCCCCCGATGACGGCGGGATCAAATACAACACCCCCAATGGAGGGCCAGCGGAGGCTTCGATCACTTCTCAAATTGAGAAACGCGCGAATGAAATCCTATCAAACAAGTTCTCGGGTGTCCGCCGACAGACACTGAGCAAAGCGAAAGCCGACGGTAAACTTCAGGATTTCGATTTTCGGGAGCTGTACGTCCGTAGCTTGGATTCGGTGCTGGATTTCGAAGCGATCCGATCTTCGGATATGAAGATCGGTGTGGATCCAATGGGCAATGCCTCAGTCTCCTATTGGCCCCTGATCGCGGAACGCTATGGTTTGAATCTAGAAGTGGTCAACACATCGATTGATCCCTCTTTCCGGTTCGTCACCGTTGATTGGGATGGAAAAATTCGGATGGATTGCTCGTCACCCTATGCCATGGCCGGACTGATCCAATGGAAGGATCGATTCGATTTGGCTTTTGCCAATGACACTGATGTGGACCGCCATGGGATCGTCACAAAGAGCTCCGGGCTGCTCAATCCGAACCACTACCTTGCGGTCGCAATCAATTATCTGTTCGCAAATCGTCCAGATTGGAAAGCTGGACTAGGAATTGGAAAAACCGTGGTCAGCAGCAGCATGATCGATCGTGTGGCAGCCCGTCTCGGTCAGCCTCTTGTCGAAGTCCCTGTCGGCTTCAAATGGTTTGTTGATGGTCTCTATTCTGGTGAACTCGGTTTTGGTGGAGAAGAAAGCGCGGGAGCATCCTACCTCCGGCGGGATGGATCCGTATGGACGACGGACAAGGATGGCCCGATTCTCGGCCTTTTGGCTGCGGAGATTACCGCGAAGACTGGAGAGGATCCGGGTGAACACTATCAAAAGTTGACTGCAGAATTCGGTGCCCCCGTTTACCAGCGAATTGATGCTGTCGCCACACCCGAAGAAAAGGCGAAGCTGAAGTCTCTTTCACCTGAGAAAGTTCGGGCAAGTGAGCTCGCCGGGGATGCAATCACATCCATGATGACCTCGGCTCCAGGAAATCAGGCGCCCATCGGAGGGCTCAAGGTTTCGACGGAACGCGGATGGTTCGCGGCCCGCCCTTCCGGTACGGAGGATGTTTACAAGATCTATGCCGAAAGTTTCGTCGACGCGGACCACCTCGTGCGAATCCAAAGCGAAGCCAGTGAGATTGTAGCCGATGCGCTGAAATAGCGACGCTCGACTGCTCTGGTTTCGAGAGATTGCGGCCAGTAAGCCCATTCCCAATTGAAACAGACTGGGGACAGACTAGGTCCGTCCTCGGTCTGTTTTTAATTCATTTGTGCCCCGCGCGAAGCAGCGAACCCGACCGCCCTATCCTATCGCAGAGACTACAAACCTCAATCAGGGCGTTTCATCTCGAATAACTCTTCCGTTCGGCAATACCAGTGAGGGGACGCCATCCTTCCGATTGGTCGATAGCTGTTCGGGTCCAGCCGATGACTCTCCGGGTCGAATATTCCATCGCGTACGTGAACACGTTGAACGATCCCAATAACCAAACGATTTCCACCGATCTCTAAAATGCTGTGTTTTTTGCACTCCAAGGCAGCCGGGCACTCCGCGATCCTCGGAACACGAACAGACTCCCCAGCCAATAAATTCAGCCCGCTATTCTCGAGTTCACTCTGATCGTGAGGCAAACTGGCCGCAGTAGCGTTCATCGCTTCGGCAACGGGCTCATCCACCAGGTTGATGACAAACTCTCCCCGCTCGCGGATGTTTAGTGCAGTGTCCTTAGGAACACCCGGCTCGCGGTTTCCCGGCGCGA
The DNA here is from genome assembly GCA_002388665.1 of Opitutia bacterium UBA4506. Taxonomy (GTDB): domain Bacteria; phylum Verrucomicrobiota; class Verrucomicrobiia; order Opitutales; family Puniceicoccaceae; genus Puniceicoccus. The sequence goes on from DGMY01000007.1 coordinate 11,379, forward strand.
AAGCGACAAGAGGAGGATTTGAACCGAAAACGTTGAAAAAGCTGAAAGGTGCAGCGTTCACCACGCCCTCTGCATTGACAGTAGTCACCCATGCAATTGGGCGCGGAGTGACCAAGCTTGCTAGTATTTTATAGGCCTCACCGGCGTGCTCATCCATCAAATCAAATGTCATACCGCAGGACTAATCCATCGATCGCCATTTTTCCAGAATAGAACAAGGGCCTTCTGTCTTCCCTGTTATTCCCTCGAAATAGGATGAGCCCCAACGCACCTCCAGCCTACCGTTGACACCATAAGATCGAATTCAGCTCCGCCCTCCTCACCTGAGCGCGATAGAATCCCAGTCAGGTCTCACCAGAGCGCAAGATGGGGACCCACCTGAACGCTTTCGCCCGGATGGGCTTGCCCTTACTGAGCGGACAAGTTCTGCAGCTGAGTGGGTAGACCTGGAACCGAAATACCGAGCGCACTAACGCCGTCGTTTAATTCAATCGAAATCTGCGCCCGTCCATTACAGGCACCAACCTTCCGGCTGGCCCGGGCACATCCCTGATTGTCGACCAGGCGTCCGTCTCCACTGATTGAGAAATGGTAGAAGTCTTTGGCATCGAGACACGGGACTCCGGCGGCATCGACAATCTGGCATAGCACCGTTGCAACGTCTTCTACCACATCCACTGAATCGATACGGATCGAAGCGGGGTCTCCCCAACTTTCAGTCTGGTAGCTTTGGACGATCTCATCTTCAACGTTTCCATGCTCGGAATATCCGACCGCCTTCAAGGAGAAATGCCCTGCGGGGAGATCGAGGCCCCATCGAAGATTTGCCGCGGGAAAATTCTGGCTGTCGCGCTGACGACGACCCTGGCTTTCTCCGTTAAGAAAGAGTTCCACCTCGGGACAATTGGAGTAGACCTTGACGTACTTGCGCTCACCGGGCTTACCCCAACGAATTGGCCATGAGTGCCCGTAAATGTGAACCATAGGTTTGGTCGCCCAGTAGCTCTGAAAAACAAAATAAGACTCCTTGGGCGTCATATCCCGTTCAAGGACGCCCTTCTGGTTCATGTACGGGACGGGGTTCTCGGGCCGAACGGGAGTGGAGAAGTCCTTGAATGGCCACTGGGCGGCACCCGTTAATTCAGGCATCGTTTCCTGCTCCTTGAGATGCCAATCAACGAGATCGCAGAAATACGTCTCCGTCCAGTCGGTGTCTTTGCTCGCCCGTGCCTGTCCCCCTTCAAGAAAGTAGTCGCCGTCTTGTTCATCGGCACCTTGCCCGGACCGAATCTCTTCGAGCCCCTTCGCACTGTCTTCCGTGTGACGTCCAGCATGGCTATCGCCCCCCCACTCCACGTGAAGCACATGCTTGTGCTCTTGTGTGGCGGTAAGAGCAGCTTTTTTGTACTCGGTGTAAAGACCGCGGTACCAACCCGCCCAAATGCTGGGGGAATAGACATCCACAATATCAGCGCAAAAGGCACAGCGGCGGATCGCAGTTTTACGGGCCGGGTCGAGTTGATGGGAAATGTCATTCAACTCGCTCATAAAGCTGCGAATAGCCTCTTCATCGAACTCCTCAAAATCCGCCGGCCAGTCGTTCTCATTCCCCAACCCCCAAATGATGACGGAGGGATGATTGCGGTGTTGCCGGATCATGTTGCGCAGCATTCGCCGGCACATTTCACGGTAGCTCTCACTTCCAAGACCACCCCGGCACCAAGGGATTTCCTCCCAAACCAGAATCCCAAGCTCATCGCAGAGTTGGAGCACCAGCTCGGATTGCTGATAGTGGCCCAGGCGAATGAAGTTTACCCCCATCTCCTTCATCAGTCGGAATTCCTCCCGGATCTGGCTCTCGGACATGGCTTGAGCCACGCCAGCATGATCTTCATGGCGGTGAGTACCACGGAGCAATAACCGTTCGCCATTCAAAAGAAATGGGCCGTGCTCGACGAATTCGAAACTGCGGAAAGCAGTCGCAATCCGGCGTTCACTTGTTCCTGCCGAAGACTTTAACCGAATCACTGCCCCATAGAGTACCGGACTGTCTGGATGCCATAGGTCCGGTTCCTCAATCTTCCACGAAATGAGTTCCCGTTCACCCGGCCAAGCACTGGTATTCTCCTTGTGGTCCGCAACAGTTACCCCCTGAGAATCTAAAAGAAGAAACTCCAGCTCCACAGGCTCGTCGGAGGAGAAACGATCGAGCTCAGCGTATATCGACAGCTCCGCGCCATCACGACCCAGAACCGGCTCCAGTCGGACATCCGCCCAATCAATTGCCGGACGATAGACAAGATGCATCGGGCGATAGATACCGCCGTACAAATTAAAATCGCTGACGTCTGAAGGAATCGTCTCCAAGTCCCGGGTATTATCGCAGCGAATGGCAAGCGGAACGGGACCTTCGCCATATTTAGCACGGTGTGCCTCGCAGGCATCGGTAATGTCCACCATCCATTCATCGTAACCGCCGCTATGCCGCGCCACTTCCGTGGTGTGAACATACACGATGGCTCGCTGCCCTGTACCCTCGAAATGGAGACAGATCCGGCCATTCTCGTACGGCGAGTCGACCTCCAATTGAGTCCGGTACCACCCCGCGCCTTCGTAATAACACCGGTCTGGATCCACAGAGTCTTCCGCATTCCAACAGTGAGGGAGAGACACCTCGGTCCACGGAAGATTAAAGTGATTGGTAAACTTGGCACTACGCCAGCATTCCCAGGGACCACCGAGGTCGTGCTTGGTAAACTCTAGTGTTGAAATGGATCTCTTGATCATAACGGGCGACGGTTCAAAATGAAAACGGATGGCTCTCCCTCACGAGAGCCATCCGCTAAAATAAGCTGTCAGACCTACGAAAAGCTACTTGCGGGAGCGGCGGGCGAAACCGACAATTCCCAAAGCAAACAGAGCCATGGAGAAGTAAGACGGCTCGGGAACCACAGTCAAACTTCCGGTACCTCCATCGGCGAAATAGGAATCGTAGGTACTATTCAGTTCAGCAAAGGTATACGTGCCTGCGGCTAAAGCGCTTCCTCCGATATCAATCGAACCAAAAGTGTGATCCTGATCGAGGGTCATGATACCGCTCATCGAAAGATACTTGGTCGGGTTGTAGATGTCGTAGTCCGCATCAAAATTGATTCCCGTATCGATCGAAACGCTCGAATTTCCGAGAGAACCATCGCCGGTAGCGAAGAAACCGACTGGGATCTCAGACAGGTATTGTTCCACGTCCCAGACTCCATTAAAGCTGTTGAAAGAACTGGAAATGGTCAAAGCATCACTCCCTCCCAAGATCACATTGAATACGCTACTGCCGGTGATCGAAGCCGAAATGGTGGCCCGACGGTAGCTGGAGCCAGTTGCGTTGTAACCCGAATCTGAAAGCAATGTGATCGAACCCGCAATGTAAGAGGTCGTGATCGATGGTTGCCCATGAGTGATCGTCCCACCGTCCAGGATCAGATCATTAATCGTGAATACCCGGTTCGCTCCACTCGGCTTAAGAAGAAGCTGACCACCCGCCTGAATCGTCAGAGATTTCCCGTTAAAAGTGGAAGAAGAGGTCGGCGTTCTTAGTGTAAAGCCGGCGTTCACATAATCATTGGTCCCACTCGCCGCCAAACCGTCGCTCCAAATGAAATCGCCACCCGAAGTAGCCTGGTTCCAGTTGATACCCGCTTCCAAACTAACCTCTTGGGTCACTATTGCGGACTGGAGAAATGGACCAACAAGGGCTCCAGCGGCGATTGCCAGAGAGGAAAGTGGCTTGATCGCCTTTCTCGCCAAGGAAGGAAGCTGGGCGGACAATGCTTGGTCCGTTGAAGTTTGCAAATTCGATATCGTCATATTGAGGGGGCGGATAAGGGTTTATACGAAAATCGGCGCGCCAGCGTAATGGCTCACACATCCTGATTCGAAGAATGCGATCACCCTAGCCATCGAGCTTTCCGGAAAAGAACGGCTTTCTTTTTTAACCTATTAGAACAAGCAGAAAAAACATCACTCGCGACGGAAAATTGGCACTTTCTCTATCCATCCGCCCCGACACCACTCTCTCCGAAAAAGATTCTGGCCGAGCAAAGGGTCTTTCGTCTCGGGCCGCTGGAAAGCGTCGCGAGTGAATAGCCCCCGGCAAACCGACCGGGACGAAGTGAATAGTTTAAGTAGAGCTTTCGTTCAGAAATCACCCTTGAATCCTACCATTCTGCTTAGAAGTCGTCCCCCTCACTCCATTCAATTTTATGAGTTCATCCAGAGTAGCCACAACCCTCACCCTTTTAGTAACCCTCTTCTTCTCCCCCCTTCTCCACGCGGCTGACTACTACATGTCGCTCCGTGGTTCCGGAGAGAAATCCGGTACCGACTGGGAAAATGCTTTCCCTTTCGCGAAGGCGGACGAAGTCATCAACTCTACAATGGAACCCGGTGACACCCTCTACCTCGAGGGGAACAATTACGGATCTTCGGTATTAAAAATTCGCTCCAGTGGTACGGCGGAAGAGCGGATGGAACTGATCGGGGTAGACCGTGCCGTAGAGGGATTTCCCCGCCCGACTTTCATGGGTAAGAGCCGAAGCCTGAACGCGGGAACCAACATTCTCCTCGAGAAAGGGGCATCCTATTGGACCTTGAGAAATCTACAAAGCCACCGACGTGGTTGGGGCCTGAAAACACAGGGCGAAAACCAACGCCTGATCATCGACGGGGTCTACACCCACAACACGGTCAACGGATTTGGTTTTTACGACTGCGACGAACTGTATGTCGTGAACAGCAAAGCCGAACGATACACCCGCTATGGCTTTCATCTCGCGCATTCCTGCGACAACGTAATTATTCGCCGCTGCTACGCCGATTGTACGGGCACAGGAGACGAGCCCGACCCCTCATGGTGGCGGGCCTCCAATCCAGTCGGTTTCTACTTCCACACAGACCGCGGTAAGGACAATCCCTACAACACTCAGATCCTAGTGGAGGACTGTGTGACCCGAAACAACCGTGAAGTGACCCCTCAAGCAGGAGACTTCGAACAGGGCGACGGGTTCATGGTGGAATTCCGCAATCGGGACCTCACCTTCCGCCGCTGTCTCTCCTATGACAATCAACAGGGTGCCTACGATATGAAGGGCGAAGAACAGGTATTCGAGGACTGTTTCGCGCTACGAAGCGGCAACGGTTTTAAAATCTGGAACAATGCGACCATGACCAACTGCATTGCGACTGGGACCCGGGGCAATACGGTCATGCTAATCGGCAAGAAAGACAACCCGACCCACATTCTCGAGGCAGAGTACTGCACGTTCAATGTAAGTTCCTACGGTGGCGGTGCGGGGATCTGGATCGAGCGCGGCAAGCGGGGAATCAACCAGGCGACTCTAGCGAACTCCTTAGTCACTCGCGCTGGAACAAAAAGGGATTACAAAAAGTATTCTCTGGCCGGCGGATACAGCGGAGCGGGCGGAAACGTTGACCTGTTAAAAGGCACTCCAGACGAAAGCTATCGATTTGACGATACGGCAGACAGCGCGAATCCCCCGATGTACACCCAACCAATTGAACCTTGGCGCCCTTGGGCCGAACCCGAAACAGCAAACGCCTACGACAGCCTGCAGTTTGGCAAGGAGAAGGGATACAATTCTGAACGCACCCCAAGCCCTCTCCGCCTTTGGGCCGCCATCATCGACAAGGCAGATCGAGAACGACTTCCGATCAATTGAAGCAAAAACCCATCCTTCTCTCCGCCGTCCAACTGGAGGTTAGGAAAGCAAGCGAGGGCACCTGCGGCCGCCGCTCTTCCTGTATTCTGGGAAACTATTCGTTGAAAGTGTCGGAAAATCAATTCCACTGACCTCAATCTTGGTGTGATGCGGCAATGAAGGTGATAATCAAAGACCAGAAGGAGGTCGCGAGTACAAAGAGAGGTATCTGCAGCATTGAGGGCAATGAGTAAATAATACTCACCGCGGGAATCCAGACTCCCCATCCAGCAATCACGGAGGGGAAGACCCGCGAACGGTAGAAATTCAAAGTAAATATCCCGCGCAACGCCTCTGGCCGGAAGCGTAAACGTCGCCATTCGTAAACCCACACGATAACTGCCGTTCCAAAAAGAGGCGAAAAGATAAACTGGTCCACGAGGACCTTTTGTATCAGCACGGACACAGATGGATCCGCACCGAACCAGATCGCCTGAACGCGATAGAAGGCATCGATGATACATCCCAATACGCCCCAAAACGGAAATCCGAAACTGATATTTCGGATATTTTCCCTAGCTGGCTTTCCGTTTTGAAAGAGGACAACCTTGAGCAACTCAGGGAGAACTCCACCAGCCAAGCCAGTCGCGACGAAGGAAAATGCATAGCCATAGTGCCGTTTCCACTCGGCGATCTCTTCGAGCATGGATCGCGAGAGGTCATGATGATAATAGGCCAGTACTACCGCCAACATGATTGACCAGATCAATACCCCCGGCACTAAGTTCGCCCGAGCCGCCAATAAGCCGGCGTGAAAAGGAGAATTGGAAAAACTGCGTTTCATATACGTACAACCGATGATCTCGAGCATTTGGTTCGCGGACGGTAAGTTTGTCAATGCAACCGCCTGCGGGGTGCAGACCGGATTTGAATGGACAAGGTCTACCCTTCCCAATTGGAGGGACCGACGGGGATGCTCGCGGGGGCTCTACTTTTTCAAGTCCGCAAAATACTTCCGTGTGAGCGAGAACACTACCGGGCACAAAAACAACAAAGCGACGAGATTGGGAAGTGCCATCAATCCATTTAGCATGTCCGCACAGTTCCAGATAAAGCCCAGTTCCATCATCGCGCCGACGGGCACAGCCAAAACCCAGAGGATGCGATAGAACACTATCACCCGTACGCCAAAGAGATATTCTGCGCAACGCTCTCCGTAGAAGGCCCACCCCAGAATGGTGGTAAAGGCAAAAACCACCATCCCACTTATGACGATGAAATTGCCCGAATGAGGAAGGAGTGTGTTCATCGCTTCGATCGACAGCTCCATCCCCCTTGCCTCGCTGGTCCACATGCCTGATAGGACAATGGCCACCCCGGTCATCGTACAGATCACCAGGGTGTCGATAAAGGTCCCCAGCATCGCCAGAGTTCCCTGGCGTACCGCACTCTCGGTCTTCGCCGATGCGTGTGCGATGGGAGCCGACCCCAATCCAGCTTCATTCGAGAAGACACCCCGCGACACGCCCATTCGCACAGCCATCATAATCGTGGCTCCGGCAAATCCCCCCGTCGCTGCCACCGGTGAGAACGCCGACTGAACTATCTCCAACAAAACTTCGGGGAGACTCGTGACATTCATCAAAATCACAACTCCACATAGACCGACATACGCCACGGTCATAAACGGGACAACCTTCCCTGCCACGTACCCAATTCTTTTGATACCGCCGAGAATCACTGCGCCAACCAACAGCGCCACAACGATCCCAGTCGCAAGCCGGGGGATCCCCAGACTCACCTCCAGTCCATGGGCAATGGAATTGACTTGAACGGTATTGCCGATCCCAAAACCAGCCAAGGCCCCAAAAAGAGCGAATGCAAACGACATCCACAAAAACCGTTTTCCCAGGCCATTTTTGATGTAATACATAGGCCCGCCCACGTGCTGACCGAGAGCGTCCTTCTCTCTAAAATGTACAGCCAGCACCGCTTCCGAATACTTCGTAGCAAGCCCGACCAAAGCGGTGCACCACATCCAAAACAAAGCGCCGGGCCCTCCTATTGCGATCGCTGAGGCCACACCCACAATATTTCCAGTCCCAATGGTTCCGGAGAGACTGGTCATCAGCGCATTGAATGGAGAAATGTCTCCATCCGCGTCCGACTTCCGCCCTCGGAACAACTGGCGAAAGCCATAGGGCAACTTGCGAATGGGAATAAAACGCAAACCGACCATCAGGGTCACCCCCACTCCGACCAGTAGCACCAGAAGAATACTTCCCCAGAGCCATCCATTTACCCACGTTACGATCGATTCAATCCATTCCATATATTCCCGAGTTGCCTTGACCTAAACGATATTTCGGGCCGAGGCCAAGTTCCCTTGTCTGTTTTTGAGAACTCGCGCTTTGCGAGCAAACCAAACGGTGAGAAAATGCAGTTCGAAGCAGATCTGTAGAGAGGCCACAAGCCCGCCGGAAATTGATTTCCGGACCGCTGTTCTAAGGCAGGAGTCGTTTTTAGCGATATTGCGGCCACCGAGAAGATTCATTAGGAACCAGAAGGATCGAAAAACCTGTCCCAGATCGAAATTTTCTCTATTGTATTTCCATGAATTATAAATCCGCAATTCAGCTATCCCTACTCCTGTTCGTAGTGGTTGGATGCAGTTCGACCTATTATTCGACAATGGAGTTGTTCGGAATCGAGAAACGCGACTTGATGGTCGATCGTGTGGAGTCTGCGCGGGATGCCCAAGAAGAGAGCAAAGAAACGTTTGTGGATGCGCTGGAGACTTTCACCTCAGTTGCCGATTTTGACGGAGGGGATTTAGAGTCGGTGTATAATCGATTGAACGGTGCTTATCAGGAAAGTGAAGCGAGTGCCAAAGAGGTTTCCGAACGAATTGATTCCCTCGAAAATGTGTCGGAGGACCTGTTCGACGAGTGGCAGGATGAACTCTCCGAATACAGTAGCGACCAGTTGCGCAGGGAGAGTAAACAGAAGCTGAAAGATACCGAGCGCAGCTATGAGAAGATGATCGCGAAGATGCGAGCCGCCGAGGAGACGATGTATCCGGTACTCGATCTTTTTCGGGATCAAGTTCTTTACCTCAAACACAATCTAAACGCGAAGGCGATCGCCTCGCTAGACAAAGAGGTCACGGTGATCGAGGGTCGCGTTGCGGATCTGATTGCGGAAATGGAGGTCTCGATTTCCGAGGCCGATGAGTTTATCGCCACAATGCAGTAGCGGGCGGGCGAAAGTCCGTCTTCTTTCTCATCGCCGAGAATCGATGAGTTTGAATCCCGGTAGCCGAGTGGCGCCCTCCGCTGCCTTAATTAAGCAAAAATCGGATCGGGACTCATGAATCGCCACTCTCTTTCGTGACCGGAAGCGGCTCCTTGAATGTGAGCGTTCGGTATGGGAATGGGATTTCGATTCCGGCCTCATCAAGGGCTTCCTTGATTTTTACAACGACCTCAGCCCTGGACCGGCGGATGTCCAAAGGCTTCGAGTGCGTCCACCAAGTCACCTCGATATCAATACTGCTCGATCCGAAACCCTGGGGAAAAATCTGGATCGGGCTCCCCTTCTCGACTGACTCACATTCGTGTACCGCTTTATTCAGGACATCAACTGCCCTGGAAACATCCGTGTCGTAGGAAACTCCAGCCATAACCGTTACCCGTCGTATTGGCTTGTCGGTCAGAACATCCACGGGATTGGTAAAGAGAAACGCATTCGGAACAATCACCAACTCACCTGTTGTTTTACGAATCTCACTCATGCGCAAATTGATTCTTTCGACCTTACCTTCAATGCCCTCGCACTCAATGAAGTCACCATTCTCGAATGGGAATCGCCATAGAAGAAGGATACCTGCGAAGAAGTTCTCGAATATGTCCTTGAAAGCAAAACCAACCGCGAGAGAGAGAAGTCCCAAGCCACCAATCGCTTTCGCCGGAGATAAGCCGGGAAACACAATCACAGCAACAATCAGAATGCCGGTAACCCACACTGCGATCACCGCCAATCGTGCAATCACATCACGTAGAGACTCCCGCATCCCCGAACGGGACGTGCTGACCATGATGATCTTCCGCACCAATTTAGCGAGGAGAATGGTAGAGATGAGAGCGACGAGGCCCGCCACCAAGTAAGGGAAATGGGCGACAAAATCCGACCAAACCCTCAATACCGTACTCCAAAGGGACGAGGTAACCTCAGAAAACGTTTTCGGTGCCTCTTCCTGAATCGAAGAGGACATTAAGGAGCCGTACAGTGCTGGGATAAATTTCATCGGTCGTCCTCATAATATCCACGCCGATTGAGTTGAGGTCAGTTTCAAAGGTATCCACCAAAAGAAGGAGTGCGCACACGGATGATCCAGATCAAAGATCTCGAGTATCCCACGGCCGAGTTCCTTCTGCGTCGAGAACCGTCTCGCGCAGGCAACTAGTTGCCGAAGTTAATTCGCCGAATTCGGCGGCACGAGCCGACAGTCGTAGCGTAAATGCCTTTCGGGATGGTTTGGCCGAAATCCACCGGACCCTTCGGCGGCCATGCTTCAATTGGAAGGAACAACCCGCAAGGCGCCATCAATTCCGGGTACGGAAAGTCACCCGCGCTTGACAAGACCCCGCCCTCTTCGACCAAGATATCCGGTTTCCCGACAGGATTGGATCGACAACCTAATCTCACGTCGAGGAAATGGAGATACAACAAACAACAAAACAAACCCTATGAAGAAAATCTGCACATCAATCGCATTTCTGACAGCCCTGACATCCTCGGGATTCGCTCAAGAGAACGAACACGGCTTCTTCGCCAATGCAGCCGCAACTTACACTTTCCCAGGTCAGGATGAGTGGGAATCAGCCATCGGAGTGGAGGGACGTATCGGGGTAGGTATTGCTGGCGGACTGCGGATCTTCGGTGTCTTTGGATACTCCAGTTGGGAATTGGATTCCGAGAGCGATTCCTTCGAAGGAGACACTATAAGCATCGACGGCGATGCGGGAATTGTTTCCTTGGGAGCCGGCCTCGATTATACATTGATGGTTTCCGACAATGCGTCTTTCGTTTTTGCGGGTTCTATCGTCTACCAAATCGTGGACAGTGATGTCTCCATCAACCTAACCGAAGATAGCATCTTCAACCAAAGCGCTGATATCGACATCGACGATGCCGTCGCAGCATTTGTCGGAGTAGATTTCCTGTACGACATTTCCGATAAGCTCGGACTGTTTGTGGGTGGAGGTTACTTATTCAATCTCGACGAGCCCGAGGTCTCTATCTCCGGTTTCGGGCAAGGAGACTCCACTAAATTTGACGGCGCCACTATTCGCGCTGGTATCGAATTCTAAGAGAAGCATCCGCACGATTGAGGGCTTCCCTACTCAACATACAGAGTCGACCATTTTGGCCCACCGCATTAGCGGTGGGCCTTTTTTCTAGACCGCAAAATTGGCCAAGACACACACGCCGGGAAGCAGCAGACTTGCCATCAACCAACGACCTTGCGAATACTGATCCCATGAAACCCACCCTTCTCGTTCTAGCAGCCGGAATGGGCAGTCGATACGGCGGCCTGAAACAAATCGACCCGATGGGCCCAAACGGGGAAACGATGTTGGACTATGCGGTCTCCGACGCGAGCAAGGCCGGGTTTGGCAAAGTGGTTTTTGTCATCCGCCGCGAGATCGAAGACGCCTTCCGCGAAGTTGTCGGAAAACGAGTGAGCAACGGAATCGCGGTGGATTACGCATTTCAGGATCTCGCTGACCTCCCTCCTTCGTTTGCTGTCCCCGAGGAAAGGGAAAAGCCATGGGGAACCGCTCATGCCGTTCGAGCTGCACGAGAGGCAGTAAATGAGCCTTTTGCCGTGATCAACGCTGACGACTACTACGGGAAAGAGGCATTCCATTCAATTGGCCAATGGCTCAGCGACCAGGCGATCGATCAACCTGCAGTCGCAATGGTGGGTTACCGCCTAGAGAACACTCTATCCCGTCACGGTTCCGTCAATCGTGGCATGTGCGTAGTGGAAAACCACCTTCTCCGGAGAATTGAGGAGGTCGAGGACATCCGCCGCGAGAATGACACCATCGTCCGCGGATCTCCACCCGCAGGAGGGCGCCACGACTATTCACCGGCGACACCCGTTTCGATGAATTTCTGGGGGTTCACTCCCGCAGTTTTCCCGCTGCTGGAACAGGCTTTCGACAATTTCCTGAGGGCGCGGATCAACGAACCAAAATCGGAATGGTACCTACCTGCCGTGGTCGATGATTGGATCTCTTCCGGTCTAATCCAATGCCCCGTACTGGAAACAAACAGCCACTGGCTCGGCGTCACATACCCGGAGGACCGTGCGATCGTCACACAAAGCTTGAAAGACCTGAATCTAACCGCTGGCTGACTCGGATGTTCAGGATGATTGCGACAATTCTCAGATCATCCTTCATGCGAGGGCTTCTTGCAGTCGCCGTATCTGCAGGATTCTTGGTCGCCAATCCATCGGCCGAACCTTCTGCTTCTTTGGTCGGGACAGAAGTGAATCCCGAAACCCTCAGAGGGCATGTTGAGAAGCTTGCCGAAGATTTCCATCCACGAAACTACCGGGAGATCGACAATTTAAATCGGACCGCCGACTACATTGCCGCGCATTTCCGCAAGGCCGGGGCCTCGGTCACCTTTCAGAATTTCAATATTAATGGGAACACCTACCGAAATGTCATCGGTCGATTCGAAGGCAGTAACGACAGCCTATTTGTTGTTGGGGCCCACTACGATTCTCATGAGGACACTCCCGGAGCTGACGACAATGCGAGTGGTGTCGCCGGATTAATTGAGTTGGCGTACTTGGTCGGAGGGGAGACAGGTCGATCCGGACCGACTTTGGAATTCGTTGCCTACACATTGGAAGAACCTCCGTTTTTCAACACTGAGGAGATGGGAAGTTTCCACCATGCGCGTTCATTGCATGAACGGAAAATTGATGTGGAGGGTATGATCGCCCTTGAGATGATCGGGTACTTTTCCGATGAGCCCAACTCGCAATCATTTCCCAGCGATGTTTTTAAACAGTTCTACCCCAGCCAAGGAAATTTCATCGGGGTCGTCGGAAAAATGGATCAGATGGAATTTACGCGTAGAATCAAACTCGGCATGCAGGGTGCAACCCCGCTTCCAGTCTGTTCTCTCAACGCCCCAGAAGCTCTTCCAGGCATTAGCTATTCCGACCATAGAAACTACTGGAATTTCGATTACCCTGCGGTGATGATTACTGACACTGCGTTTTTTCGGAATCCTTACTATCACGAAAAAGGAGATGTACCGGACACACTGGACTACCAGCGGATGGCCTATGTCGTCGTAGCTGCATACAACTACATAGTGAATTTGTGACCCCTTAGGCATGCTAACTTGCCCGAATTGCCAAACTTCTCTCAGTCGAGTGAAATCCCGCCTGGGGATTATTTGGACCTGTCAATCCTGCGGAGGAGTCGCCCTACTGATCTCGGTTCTCCGCAAAATTGTTGCTCGCGAGACGGTCAACTCCTTTTGGAGAAAGAGTCGCGACCACGACTTACCGAAAATGCGGGAATGCCCCGGTTGTGATGCCAGAATGGAGGAGGTGCGCTGTGAAACTCCCAAAGGTGACCGCACTCTCGATGTATGTGAAACCTGCCAATTCTTCTGGATCGATAAAGCGGAATGGGGTGACCTCCCAAGAGTCCCTCCTAGGCGGGAGACTAGAACGATCGATGACCGACAACTCTCCCCCGCGCTCCGAGAAAAAATCGCGATTCAGGAAATTGAGAAAATCCGCAGCGACTACGGACTCACAGAAACCGAGGAAACAGAAACCGAGGACACCCTAAAACCGAATGAGCTTTGGCTGTCGATTCCAGCAGCGTTGGGGCTACCTGTGGAAGTGGAACAACCCACTCGCAAGGCGCCCGCTTTGACCACATGGATTACAGGATTCATCCTATTGATCGCGGGCCTGACTGCATTAAATGTCAGCTCGTATGTTGATTCGTTTAGCCTCATCCCCAAACAATGGGCCCGTGGAGGGGGTATCACCTTCATCACCTCGTTTTTCTTACAGCCGGGATACTTGCCACTCTTCCTCAACCTCTACTTTCTCTTGTCGTTCGGAGACAATGTGGAACATCTCATAGGACCACGAAGAATGGTATTCCTCCTGGTGTCCTCAATCATTGCCGGGGGACTTTGCCACATGCTTTTCAACCCCACATCGGCGGTCCCATTTATCGGTGCGAGTGGCGGTATTTCGGGAGTGATCGCCTTTTATGTGCTCAGTTTCCCCAAAGCTAAAATGTCGATCCTTCTTTCGATCAACTCTCGGCGAATTCCGATCAAGTACTATCGATGGATCCGTGTCCCCTCCTTCACTCTAATCATTGCCTGGGTCGTGTATCTGTATCTCTATTCGGAGTCGAACATGACGGGAGTCGGGGCCGTTTCCGGCAGTGGCCATATCGCCGGTGTGATCGCCGGTATGCTGCTCTGGAAGGTTTTTCCCAGTACAATGACCCCGCACAAGCAGTAGGTTCTTCTCTTCCTCGAGCGTTGAAGCTCAATCGGGGAAAAGTTTTCGACAGACCCTGGAGACTTCACACCGCGAACGAGGCCTTTTCCGCTCTCAAAGCGATACTTGCCGAACCGATACATTCCGATCGTTTCTCTCCTCTTCTGCAGGCTAGACAGTTTTCCAATTTGAGATCAAGATCCAGAATACTTTGCACCTCCGGACCCTACTGCTTCAAGTCACTATCGGCTCGATTCTCATATCCCCGTCGTCAGCCGGCGAACGCCCTTTGATCCGTGACTTCGTGGGGTTGAATGTCCACTACAATTTCAAGCCAGAGATCGACCAACCGACTTGTAGTCTCGTTCGGAACTATCACAATATTAACTGGGATGTAAAAAACCCCGGAGCCCCCATAACATTCCCCATCTGCGTAAACCGTGTCAATTGGGAGACTCTCTATTCCAGTTGGACCGCGCAGGGCTTTGAGGTAAAAGTCAATCTTCAGTTCGGCAGTCTCGGACCAAGTTCAGAAAACTATGAATCGCTATGGGACGGCCACCTGGACTGGGCGGAACAATATGCTTACTCTGTTGCACAAGGATTGAGTCAGTCCGATTTGGCGACTTCCATAGAGATCGGCAACGAACCGGGAGTGCGTTTTAATGACGATCTCTATCAGACCCTCTTCCAACGAATGTCTGAGGGCATTCGGCGGGCAGACCCCGAGATAAAGATCGCAACGTGCACGGTGCACATGGGCCCCGCGGATAAGTACCACAAGAACCTGGAAGAGACCTTCGGTGCACCCGACATGCTCCCTCTCTTCGACGTGATCAATGTCCATGTCTACTCCGATAAAGACGAGAAAGACCAATCTCACCCATGGGAGCGCAGCTACCCCGAAGACCCAGCGATTGACTATCTGCGACGTGTCGACGAAGTGATCGAATGGAGAGACCAATATGCGCCGGAGAAGGAGGTTTGGATCACAGAATTCGGCTATGACTCATGCACCCCGGAGGCAATGAAAGAGCGAAAGGGTTGGTTTTTGCAGCTCGATTGGTCAGGGCAAACTGACCTGCAACAAGCCCAATGGACCATCCGTTCTCTCCTCTGTTTCTCCGCGAGAGAAATAGACCGCGCATACATCTATTTTTACAACGACAAAGACGAGGCATCAGTCCACGCAGCCTCGGGTTTGACCCGAAACTTCATCCCAAAACCAGCTTTCTGGGCGGTACAGCAATTTCAGCAACTGCTGGGGAGTTATCAATTCAGCAGAAAACTAAAAGAAGAACCAGGACACCTCTACGCCTACGAGTTTATCGACCCAAACCAACCCACTCATCCCATCTGGGTACTATGGTCCCCAACCGGCGAAGACCGCCAAACCGAAGCACACCTACAGCAGCTACCAAAACCTCCAAAATCTCTCCTAAAAATGGCCGTAGATGCGAAAGACACCTCCCACGAAACATCAAAGCAACGCTGGACCCAAGAAGGCCAAGGCATTCGCTTCCCCGTAGGAGAAAGCCCCCTCTTCCTACTATTCTAGCCCCACCCGGCTCCCTCTCTCTCCCCTCTCTCCCTCTCTCTCTCTCCCGATTAAGGACACCCATGTCTTTCTCCTCTCCCTCCTCTCCTGATTAGGGACACCCACTGACTTGAAGACGCTCTCCCTCTCCTGCTCCCGATTGGGGACATCCACCACCTCCGCCCTCCCTCCAAATACCAAATAAAGCAAATAAAGGACACCCAATGACTTGAAGGAGGATACCTGAGGATACCTTAAGGATGGATACCTTAAGGACACCCAACACCACCTCTATGGGGCCCTGCGAAATCATCGGGGTAGTACGGAAGGATCTCTCCGTACTACGCAAAGGTGATTACGATCAGGTGATTACGTAAGGGACGCCCACATAGAAAATCCCTGCCCTGACTCACGAGAATTCTTCATTGATTTGACGAGATCCAACCTAGCGCAGTGCATACCAAGGTGAAACCGTGCCTATGGGAAGAGATCGCAGAAGGGCCCGTGCCTCTCCCATCCTGTGGGAAGCCTAATCTCACCGCTCTGGCGATGCCATCAGAGGTTAGACCCCAACTCAAGAATGGATAGATTCTGAGGGACCTTCCTGTATCACTTCTCGGTCCCGATGCGCCAACCATTCCCGTCTATTGCCTCTGGCTCACCGCAGACTGAACAACTGGAACCTTCGAACGGTAGAGATGTTGGCTACTTTTCATCCCTCGAAACCAATTTTGGCCAGTCTTTTTCGCTTGCGATAGGATAGAGTCTACAGATCCGGCGACCCTGTGAAAAAGGGTGCCGTAAGATTGGACATTCTGGGCCCAAGAAGCCGCATCTAAATCGAATCGATCCAAAACGCCGGCGATTCCTGCAGGGATAAACCCCGGCTTGTCCTTGCGAATCATTTTTCCGGTCCATTCGACCAAGGAAAAGTAATACTCCTCATCGATTCCTGTCAAAGGACTCTCTGCACCATCGATCGGCAGCAACCATTGAACCTCGGATTTCCATTTTAGCTCTTTGTCGATCTCCCGCTGCTGGACACTAGTCGGACGCTCAATATTTCCGAGCAGCCCCAACCGTTTCTCGGCTCGATTCGCCATCAATCGATCAAAAACACTAGTGAATTCGCTTTCCTCTAACCGATCAGCCAAACGCGCACGAACAGGATTCAGGTCTACATAGGCCATACAGGCCAGGATCGCTCCCCGATCCAAAAGGCGCTGACACTTAAACCGGCCCTCCCAAAATCGACCGCTGCATCTGTCCTCGGCGTTAGCTCGCCGCGCCAACGACTCATTCAGGCAACGCATCAACCAACTTACATCCTTCAATCGGTCTCGGTACAATTGGATTCGGGCAGCGTCATTCCGAACTTGATTATACTTCTGTTCGTCGTAGGGCCGCCCTGCTCGGATCGCTTCTTTCCCGCGAAACAGCCGGCACCACCGTTCTGCGACTTGGTCATTGGTCCATGAGTCCGCCCAATCCGGTCGGGTACGCAATACGACATGTAAATGATTGGACATGACTGCGTACGAGAACACCTCTACACCAAACAAACCGCTCAGCTCTTTCAACCGGTCCCGCACCCATCTTCGCCGATGTTCATAGTTTTTACCCGAATACGAATCGAAACCGCAAAGATACGCTCGGCGTACACAGCGGCTGACACAATGATACACTCCCACCTCGTTGGGAGAAACAATTACTCTGCGTGCCTGGGTCATTGCTAAACGTGAACTTATGTTCACCATGGGATCAAAGTCAACCTTTTCCTCACCCGCCCTGGATCTCCCGGCACACTTCCCGCGAGAAGAGTTGGGATCCGCATGGATCTCTCCGGATAGAATCCGGCCAATTGGAGCGCAGAGTCTTCCACCTATGAAGAATCGGGCATGGCGAGAACCCTAGGTAGCGAGCAGTAGAGCGTTACCTATGCTGCCGCCTCGGTCGCGCAATCCCGTTCACTAGCCCACTTCGCTGCAGATTGCCCCACCAAAGAAGAAAACCTAGGTTGCCTACAATCGCAGAAATGGCCTAGGACCAAATCTCTATCGTAAGCAAACAGGCCGATCTCGACCACACTTTCTCCGCCCATGCCTCACCGAGTTGCCTTGGTGGAGCGAGATAATACGTAAAAAAGCCCTAACCTTGGCCGACCCGAAAGCTATTTATGGCCGGAGACTCCAACGCTTGCATTAGGGCGAACGTGGAACTCGCCTCCGTAGTAATCCAGGTCCAATCCTACGTTTGCATACTTAGTCACACTACACCCACTGAACAGTAGCGAACCGACACAGAAAATCAAAGAGAGGAGAATTTTTGAAGAACGATTCATTGTGAAACCTACTTGCTTTGTACGGCGAAGACTCCACCCGATGGATCAAGCACAACTGCAATGGTTCCATCCGACAATTCGCTATCGGGACCGATGACCACCCGACCACCATGCTTCGAAACCCTCCTCACAAAATCATCCACATCCTCCACCGCGAGAACGGGAACCCAGACACTGCGTGCCTCCTCAAACGGACTTTGAGAGATAGTCGCAACTGGAGTATTTCCATTTACTAAATTGAATTGTTCCTCTCCCAATGCTGCTGCGACCTCGACACCAGACAGAGCGCCGTACCAGAGCGCGCTTTCCTCGGGATTTTCGGTGAGTAATTCGTGCCAAATCCAGATACCTGGATCCGGGAGACGATCCTTCGACTGGATCTGGACCAATTGGACAATCGCCCCATTCGGGTCCTCCAGTTGAACCACAGTTCCTCGATTTGGCAGTACCCCGACCGCAGACAACGGCTTTCCCCCCGCGTCTTTGATACGATCAAGGGCAATCCGAACATCCTGAGAGGCTATCGAATTCAACCAAAGAGCAGTTTCCGGAACTGTTCCTAGTATGGTCGCATCCACGATGCCGCCGATTAACTCTCCATCTGAATAAATCTCAAAGTAACCCTCATTAGACGATCGAAATTCCCAGCTGAAAAGGTCACCGTAAAATGTTAGTGCGGCTGGCGCATCCGGAGTGATCAGGTCGTGCCAGACAAAATCTCCCGGCCTAACAGAGCCCCCCGATTGGCCCGATAGCGAGGGAACAACCGGTCGATTCGAAACTCCGGCGCAACCAGCAAGCAAAGCGAGGCCAAGTGTAAAGGCTAGCGAATGTAAGCTAAATTTCATAGTTCAAGAGGTTCACCGAACCGAGATTGCACCATATCCACGAGATCTTCGAATCTGCACTGTCCTCACCTAATTTTCACGAAACGAAGCGTATTAGAGATCAGAGCATTGGACCAGAAAAAAGGAAACCGGATACTTCACCCAATCGATACCACCCCCTCCGCAAAACAGGAAGAGGTTTAGCACGAGTCCTGGATTCGATACAGATGCTGCCATTCATTCCGAGTGCCCAAAGGAAGTGCCGATTGGACCTGACTACACACATCACCTAGGCCACATCCATCGCACTCGACGACTCATTTGGGGGATTTTCAACAGATTTTCTGTCAATTAATTTCTCCGATCCCTATGGGTGTCCTCGATTTGCTTCCTCGATTTGCTCGCCTCGCTCGATTTGCTCTCGATTTGCTCCTCGATTTGCTCGCCTCGATTTGGGAACCCGGGACCCCGTTTCGGTGGGTGTCCCCAATTTGTCCCCCAATTTGTCCCCAATTTGTCCCCAATTTGGGAATCCAATGGGTGTCCTCTATTGGTATCCTCTATTGGTATTATTGGTATTATTGGGGAATCTATGGGTGTCCTCTATTGGGGTGGGGTGGGGAATCTGGGGAGTCTGGAATTATGCTCTTGGATGGGCCTGTCGATAGACCTCTTGCAGTCTAGCGATACTGGTATGGGTATAGATTTGAGTGGTCGACAGACTGGCGTGCCCTAGTAGCTCTTGGACACTGCGAATGTCTGCTCCTCCATCGAGAAGGTGGGTGGCAAATGAATGCCTTAATTTGTGCGGGGAGAGGTCTTGCGGCAATTCTGCCAGTGCCAGATACTTTTTCATCTGCAACTGAATCCAGCGGGTTGACACTCCTTTCCCCGAGGTGTGAACGACGACAGGTCCGCGTCCTGCGTGTTCGCGATTGCTCAAATGAATGTGTTGCCGCAGGCAATGAACCGCTACCTTTCCCATCGGGACAATTCGCTCCTTTTGTCCCTTCCCCATCACACGAATCAATCCTCTCCCGATCTCCAAGCGCCCCAGGTCAGCCCCTACTAATTCGCTGATCCGTAAACCCGCCCCATACAGCATCTCCAGGACGGCTCGGTCGCGCCAGGCATCGAATGCTGTAATCGACTTTTTCTCCAACAATCTCGTGGGTCCATCAAGAAAGAGCCGGATCTGATTTTCGGTTAAAAATCGTGGCAGAGTCTTTTCGAGCTTGGGCAGTGACAGTGCAGAGAACGGATTTACCGTCACGCTCCCCCGTTCTCGATGGAACCGATAGAAAGCCCGAATTCCTGCGACTCGATTATGGAGAGTTCTGCGGGAATAAGTCCGTTGCAATTCGATGGCGTAGCTACGGGCGGTACGCGTGTCGGTATCCCTCCAGGACTTCGACTCTCCCAGCCACGACAGAAACCGGTCCACCGCCAATCGATAGTTTCGAACGGTGGCTGGAGACATGCGGCGTTCGCCCACTAAATAAGACAAAAAATCCTCCACATCCGGATCCACTGTCTCCCCCGTACTCTCACTCATGAGCACCCATCTTCCAGATCGCCGAGCGGAAGTCCAACCGAGTTTTTACCCCGATCCGCGCCGTCATCCCTATTCGACTAAGGCCTCTCCAGAGGCGACAACTGGGGGCGGCAGATTGAAGGAGTTGCGGCTCCCCAACCAGAAGACCTACCCACCGAGGAACTCGCGAACCGTGCGCGTAAAATCGTCCTTCGCCTCGACATGAATATTGTGCCCGGCGTTCTCAAGACGCCGCGCCCGAAGATTTCCAAAAAAATCTTCAGCATCATCCAGGTCCTCCGCGCGGACAAAATTCGATTTGCCCCCGTAGATCAACAAGGTTGGACAGTCGATGGGCAGCACTCCCTCTCCGAATGGCATCGCCGCCAACTTAGACAAATTCCGGTGGAGTCCCGTCAAATTCACCTGCCACCGAAAGCCACCTTCTTCGTCACGCACCAGATTTGTGAGAAGAAACTGCCGCAACGCCCAATCCGAAACCCGCTCGGCGAGGGCTGCATCCGCGGCTTTACGATCAGGAATGCTATGGGTGTCCAACATCTCCATGGCTTCGAAATCGCTCCGGTGATGCGGTGGATAGACCCGAGGAAAAATATCTGCCAGGACCAATTTTCTCACCAAATCGGGAGAATCTGAGGCGATCCGCATGGCTACCTTCCCGCCTAAACTGTGGCCCAGCCAATCTGCACACCCGATGCCGGTCTCCTCGGCCCATGTCCGAATCCTAAAGGACATCTCTTCAAAAGAGGGGTCATCCGTCCACTCGGACTCTCCATGATCGGGCAGATCCAGAGCATACACGGTGCGTCCCTGCCCCAACGCCTTGCCAGCACTGAGCCAATTCCGCGACGAACCCAGAAGACCGTGAAGGATGATGAGCGGCGGTAAATCCGCATCATTTTCCCCGGAAAGAATCCGTACATTGATTTTCCCTTTGCGATTTGAACGGGAAGTGGAACTCTGGTGGTTTATCGCCATAGCTAATTCAATATTATAGACACCGCCCATATATGACTGCCAAGAAGGAAACGCCGATGATGCAGCAATACCGAGAGGTTCAGTCCAGCCTCCCTCCGGGCTGCCTCCTCCTCTTTCGGCTGGGCGATTTCTACGAGATGTTCGAAGACGACGCCGTCAAAGGTGCCTCGGTTCTCGGAATTACACTCACGAAGCGGCACGACATGCAGATGGCGGGCATCCCCTACCATGCGGCCGACAACTACGTACAAAAAATTCTCGATGCGGGCCTCAAGGTAGCCATTTGCGAGCAAACCGAGGTTCCCAAACCTGGGAAACTGGTCAACCGAGCCCTGACCCGCATCCTCACCCCGGGCACCGTCCTGGAGGAAGATCAACTCGATCCCCGTTCCGGCTCCTGGCTCGCCGCCCTGGATTGGGACAAGAACGGCCTGCACGCGGCCTGGCTCGATCTCTCGGCGGGCATTTTTGAGATCGCCTCCGAATCCCAGGCCGAAGATCTGGTCAGTTGTCTCGATGCACTCTCTCCCACGGAGATCGTCATCTCTGAGCGGCTTCAGAAACAAGAGCTACCCGAAGAAGTCCGTTGGCTCCTCAAACGCTCCGTAGTGACCGTTCTCGATCGGGAGGAATCCGAGAGTCGAGACCCCATCGGTGAGATATCCCGGGTGTTGGGCGTTCTCTCGCTTGAAGGATTTGGCATCGAGAGTACACACCCCGCCCTACCCTGTGCAGCCTCACTGCTTCGGTACGCTGGCGAAATGCTCCGGCGCACTCCGGGAAACCTCAATCGGCTGGCCTGGAGACGGCTCGATGAAACGGTTCGAGTGGACTCGGCGACCCAACGAAATCTTGAAATTTTTGAAACCACCAAAGGCGGTCGCACCGGTTCCCTCATCGATTGTTTCGACTCCTGCGTAACCGCAGCCGGATCGCGGCTGGTCGAGCGCTGGTTTGGAAATCCTATTCGCGATATCGAAGAGTTGAATCGCCGCCAGCTACTCATCGGACTTTTCCACGACCGCACGATCGAATCTTCTGACCTGCGGACGGCACTTCGGCAAACCCGCGACCTGAGCCGAATCCTCAGTCGATTACAAAACCGAATCCGCAATCCCCGCGAGATCGGTGGGATTCGGGACACCCTCCGCCAATTGCCAGCAATTCTGGCCGATCTGAGAAATCTCCGCGAAGAATCCGCCGAAAGACTGGCCGAACGGATCGGTGAGTTTGACTCACTCAAAGGAGTTCTCGATACAACCCTAGCCGAAGAGCTTCCGGGGAATCTGAACGACGGAGGAGTCATTCGCGATGGATACGATGCCGAGCTGGATCGGGTTCGCAACCTCGCCCGAAACGCCCGCACCTGGGTCGCCGATCGGGAGCAAGAGGAGCGCGAAAAAACTGGCATCAAAAACCTGCGGATAAAATACAACGGCAGTTTTGGATACTTTATCGAGGTGACGAAGTCGAATGTGCACCTCGTGCCCGACCACTACGTCCGCAAGCAGACCATGACCAATGCGGAGCGGTACTATACCGACGACCTCAAGGAGAAGGAAAAGGAGATTCTCAATGCAGAGGAGAAGGCAATCGCCCGCGAAGAGGAAATTTTTCTCGAAGTCATCGAACAGGTGCTTTCCGAAGCTGACGGCTTACGCCGGACCGCCGAAGCCCTCGCCGAAACAGACCTACTGATTGGCTGGGCCCATCTCGCCCGCAGCCGCGGTTACGTACGCCCGACAATTGACGACACCCTGGACATCGACATTGAAAACGGCCGACACCCAGTCATTGAGGAGTCCCTCCGGGCTTCACCTGAAGGTATCGCAGGAGCGGATAGCTTCGTTCCCAACAGTTGCTCCCTCTCTTCCACCCATCATCAGATCGCGGTTCTCACCGGACCCAATATGGCCGGAAAATCGACCTACATCCGACAGGTCGCACTCATCGCATTCCTTGCGCACACCGGCTCTTGGGTACCTGCAGATAATTGTCGAATCGGCTGGATTGACCGTATTTTCTCCCGAGTCGGCGCAAGCGATGAACTAGCGCGGGGACACTCTACCTTTATGGTCGAGATGAATGAGACCGCGAACATATTGAACAATTCCAGCGAGCGCTCTCTCATCATTCTCGACGAGATCGGGCGGGGAACGAGTACTTACGACGGGCTCTCGATTGCCTGGGCAGTGATCGAGAATCTTCATGGAAGTGGTCCCAAGGGAGCGCGAACTCTTTTCGCAACCCACTACCACGAACTAACGCGCCTCGAGAACAGCCTGCCCCGACTTCAGAATTTTTCCGTCTCAGTTAAAGAGTGGAACGACCAGATTATCTTTATGCGGCAAGTCATTCCCGGCGCCGCCGATCGCTCGTACGGGATCCAAGTAGCCAGACTCGCCGGGATTCCAAGCACTGTCATTGAGCGCGCAAAAGAGATTCTCGATACTTTGGAGAACGGTAATTCCAATTCGGATACTGAAACAAAGGGAACAACAGGGTCGCGACGAAAAAAGGAAACGACGCCAATGGCTGATCAATTGAGCCTTTTCGGCGATTAGTGCCGTGCCACACCGTCCTTTCTGAGGATCATGCGGAGAGCGCGCTCCAGCGCCCCTGCAACAGTGAACGGCGGGGAAGCTCCGGCACTCCGTATTCCCTCCGCAGGAGATGTTGATGCAACATTCTCATCCCATCGGCGCCGAGCCTCGCACAGTCCGACGACAAACGGGGCACCTGATCCAATAACTCGTTATCTCCGACCGCAAAATCATTGAGCAAGAGGAAGCGGGAGGCATCGCCCGGCCAGCCGCAAAAGAGGGAATCATGAATGGTGATGATTCCATCCAGCTCATTCCGTCTGCACCAATACGAAAACGACCGTCGACTGCCAGCCTTCCCCTTGAAGATGAGTGGCGATTGATCACCGATTCCAGCCAGATATCCGCCTAACCACCGATGCCCGGTTCGTCCTTCGAGCTCAGTATTGACCACAAATCCAATTCGAGAACTGCCCCGGTCCAACAGAATTTTCACCGCACTGAACGAACCCCAGAAATAATCTGGTGCTACAGCATGCAACACCGGTCGGTGTTCTACGGCCCCGATGGAGACGCCAGCGAAATTCTCCCACGGCCATTCCTCTAGATTCGTCTCGTGATCAGAGGGACCGAGCAGAAGTCCTCGAACTCCCCGATGAAAAAGCACCCGGGAGAATGACTTTCGCTCTTTCAAGCTCACTGGTAGAGGGTGCCTTTCAATCGAATACCCGACCGACAGGGCCTCACGCCGTGCCCCCACCAAAACCTCCCGGCTGTATTGACTGCCGTCGCGGTCGAGAAATACAACCGTACTCCCATCTCCCTTTTCCGCGCCAGCGGTTCGATAGGCAGCGAGGGCGGAGAGCACTGGATCCGGTCGATAGTTCAGCTCCTCGATCACCTTGAGCACCTTCTCTCGCGTCGAACCTCCCACCGCATGGCCACCGCGCACCACGCGGGAAACAGTCATCGAACTCACCCCCGCACGGATGGCGACATCTGCCAGTGTCGTCCTCGTCGATCTCTCTCCGCTCTGTGAACCCTCTTCCCCCACGTTATGTTACTGTTATCATTTCGAGTGACTTTTCAATTTCAAATAAAACCGCACAGTAGATCCCCATGAAGAACAACATCCCCCAAAATTTTTCCGGAGTCATTCCCTCATTCGCCCAGGTGGCAGACTTCGGGCCGAAGCGAAGTGAGATTGGAATCGGCTGTTTGATGCCATGGCAAGGAAAGCTCTATATTCTCAACTACAGCTCCCACCGGCGTTTCACGGGAACGGGGACCGGCTTACGAGTAATTGACGAGAACTTTGAAATGAGTATTCATCCCGAGGCGGTCGACGGCACCTATGCGAATCGGTTTTCGCATGCGCCCAGCAGTCAACTGATCATCGGTCCTCATCTGGTCGATACAGAGCACAACGTTCGCACGGTGAAAGAGCTGATTGATATTCGACTCTGCGGGACAGCAACCCACCTGACCGATCCGGAGAATCTCGTGTACATGCTCGGTATGGAAGGGGAACTATTCGAGCTCAACGTCCACACGATGGAAAACCGCCAGATCTTCGACTTGACAGAAGAACTAACCACTCCGGGCGAAGGCTCCTGTCACTTCAAGGACTGCTATTGCGCCCATGGGCGCCTGGTCGTGGTCAACAACGACTACGAGGAAGCCGACTTCCAGGGACTGCGGAAGGAAGGCACGCTGGCCGAATTCGACGGAAAAAGATGGACCGTCCTTGAGCGCAAACCATTCGTAGCGGTCAATGGCCTTGGCGTGTTCGGGAAGACCATCTTTGCCTCCGGTTGGGACCGCGCTTCAGCGATCTTGAAGATTTTCACAGACAACGACAAGACTTGGAGGACCTATCGGCTTCCTAAAGCCTCTGCCTGCTGGGATCACAAGTGGCAAACCGAATGGCCACGCATTCGCGCCACCGAGCACGAGAGATTGATGATGGATCACCACGGAATGTGGTACGAGATGACCCCTTGGGCTTACGACAACCAATTCTGGGGGATCCGCCCTATTTCAACGCATCTCTGGGTCCACGGCGACTTTTGCTCGTGGAAGGGGATGTTCATTGTCGGCGCCGACAACACCAGTTTCGAATCCAATGGAAATCTCCAGAGTGCCGAGCCTCAATCCGGTCTGTGGTTTGGGAAAACTGACGACCTTTGGAACCTCGGTAAGCCCAAAGGATGGGGAGGTCCTTGGTGGGAGGACAGCATCACTGCGAATACGCCCTCCGATCCATTTTTGATGAACGGCTTCGACCAAAAGGTTCTCCATCTAAGTCACACTTCGGAGGAGACCGTCGGGTTTACCATCGAGATCGATTTCCAAGGCAATGGACGGTGGAAAAAATACACCAAGGTAGAAGTGGATGCCAATGGATACGCGCCTCACGTATTCCCTCAAGGCTTCACCGCACATTGGGTAAGGGTTGTCGCAGATCGGGATTGTGAAGCGACTGCTCAATTCCACTATTCCTGAAGGATCTCCGCTACAGGTCGGAATCAAGCTAGGAGTTTCAATGCCTCCGAATGACGACCTCTAGACTCAAAAAGGCTCCGAGCAAGCATCCAAGAAGCCAGACAACTTTCCTCTCATCCGTCCACCAAGAGCCACTACTATCCTTCAAGGATAGAACATCCTGCAAAAATCCGCCGAGATCAAAAACGTGGAAGTAGAAAACCTCGGCGATAGCGACCCCGAAAAAAACCAGTCCAATGAAAATTTTGAAATGTCCGGAGATGAGCGGATTAGCTAAAGACCTCATACCTCGATCGTAGCTTCATTAAGAAAGAACGCCTCGGGGCAGATCAAGCTCCAACATCGAGCATTCAATAATCAAAATAGGAGCGCCCCTTCTACGGGTGAACCAATGGAATATCGGCGGGGTTTCCCATCTTTCAAATTTCGATCAGTGAATTTTTCTGTAATCGCAATGTGATTTAGGAGTATAGTCGTAAAGATATGAAAGCGATTATGCTCATGTTCGACTCTTTGAATCGTCGACACCTCCCTCCTTATGGATGCGATTGGACTCAAGCACCCAACTTCCACCGCCTCGCCGAACGGACGGCTACATTTGATAACAGCTATGTGTGCTCCATGCCCTGCATGCCAGCCCGCCGCGACCTCCATTCTGGACGTCCAAACTTCCTCCATACCGATTGGAGCCCTCTCCAGCCATGGGATGATTCCGTCCCGGAAATGCTGCGAGACTCCGGCGTCTCGAGCCATCTGATCACCGACCACTATCACTATCTAGAAGATGGCGGCGGGGGTTACCACCAGCGTTACAGCACCTACCAGTTCATCCGCGGTCAGGAAGGCGACCCGTGGGTCGGCCAAGTAGCACCCCCCACCCCTCCAGCGAATATCAATGGAAAGGGACGCGATCAGGACTGGGTCAACCGCCAGTTTTTCCAGACGGAAGAGGATTACCCTCAAACCCAGACATTCAAAGGAGGCCTCGATTTTCTTGAACGCAATCACGCAGAGGATCGCTGGTTTTTGCAGATCGAAACCTTCGACCCACACGAACCATTCTGCAGTCCCGAGCGATTCCAGAGCCTCTACAAACAGGCCGGCGAAGAGCCGATCTTCGATTGGCCCGCCTACGACGACGTAAAGGAAACTCCGGAAGAAGTGGAACGGGCCCGGGCAAACTACGCCGCCCTTCTCACTCAATGCGACGAGAACCTGGGACGGATTCTCGATACAATGGACCGTCACAACATGTGGGAAGACACCATGTTAATTGTCTGCACAGACCATGGTTTTCTTCTCGGAGAGCACAACAGGTGGGCCAAGAATCTTCCAACCATGTGGAACGAGATCGCCCATACTCCTTTCTTCGTATGGGATCCCCGCTTTCCAGATGCCGCTGGAGAACGCCGCGAAGCGCTAGTCCAACCTGCGATTGATCTAGGACCCACCCTTCTCACCTTTTTCGACCTCGAAGCGACTCCAGACATGACCGGGGGAGACCTCGCACCAGTCATGGAGAAAGACCAGAGCATTCGCGAAGACGCCATATTCGGGTACTTCGGGATGCCCGTTCATTATACTGACGGCCGCTACGTATACATGCGCGAACCGGTGGATTCAGAACAGAGCTGCCACCTCTATAGCTCGGTACCTTCAAATTTTCGCAGTCGGTGGAGTCCAAACGATTGGGAAACAGCCGAGCTCGTCGAACCCCTCCCTTTTTCAAAAGGCTATCCAGTCTTACGCCGCGACGCGAAAAAGCGCCTCAAAGCACCCGAAAACGGAGAGCCCAATCACCGACTCTTCGATCTGGAGTCCGACCCATTTCAAGCCGACCCTCTCCAATCCCCATCGGTAGAAGAGCATATCCTCGATCGCATGAAAATCCTCATGGAAGAGGCTCATGCTCCTGAAGAAATAATGAAACGGTACGGCTTCGCGATCACCTCGTAGAAGCACCTGCAGGCTCCCGCTTACCGAGCAGTTCTCTCGCAAGGAGGAACGCCGGCTTTGCTGTGCCCAAGCCACAAGGGAATCCAGGGGCTGACCATGCTTCTACAGTCGCTCTACTCAAAATTTAAGGAAAAGTAATCCTAATCATTAGGAAGCCTTGTTATTAGCTCCATTAATCTTTTCCTGTCGCAAATCGCTACGTTTCTACTAGCTTAGAGACTGTCAGAAACGAAATCTTTCCGGTCCCGGGCAATACGCCACGAATCGGGAAAAAACAGCCAACAGGAAAACGAGCCATGAACACGGAAGAAAAGAACACAATCAACCCACAACCTCCCGCCAACAAAGGATCTTCTTCTCCTTGGAGAGGGTTCCAGAACGGAGACTGGGCCGACACGATCGACGTACGTGATTTTATTCAACAGAACCATCGTCCCTACCTGGGGAACGAAACATTCCTCTCCCAGCCGACGGAACGCACTGAAGCCCTCTGGGATGAACTGAAGGCCTTGCTCGCCAAAGAGCGGGAATGCGGGGGTGTACTCGATGCCGACGACACCGTCGTAGGCAAAGTGGATTCACACGGTGCTGGATACATCAACCGGGACCTGGAACAAATTGTCGGACTGCAAACCGACAAACCGCTCAAACGGGCTCTTTTGCCCTACGGAGGCCTCCGCATTGCAGCGAAAGCCCTCCAGGCACACGGTCGGGATAT
This sequence comes from Opitutia bacterium UBA4506, assembly GCA_002388665.1. Classification (GTDB taxonomy): domain Bacteria; phylum Verrucomicrobiota; class Verrucomicrobiia; order Opitutales; family Puniceicoccaceae; genus Puniceicoccus. The sequence goes on from DGMY01000007.1 coordinate 40,616, forward strand.
TAACCCGGAAACCGCTGACCTTTTCCAGAAACACCGCAAAACCCACAACGACGGCGTCTTTGATGCCTACACCGACGACATCCGCGCAGCTCGGAGCGCTGGAATTGTCACCGGACTACCGGATGGATACGGCCGCGGGCGCATTATCGGTGACTACCGTCGCGTAGCCCTCTATGGGGTGGATCGCCTGATTGCCGAACGCAAAGCGATCCACAAGGAGATGCAGGACGAAGAGTTCACGGAAGATTGGGTACGCGAACGGGAGGAGATCGCCGATCAAGTACGGGCCCTTCAAGCCCTGAAAAAGATGGCCGCCTCTTACGGCTTCGATATCTCCCAGCCCGCAAGCAACGGACGCGAAGCAGTTCAATGGACGTACTTCGCCTATCTCGGAGCCGTGAAAGAACAGAACGGTGCAGCGATGTCCTTTGGAAGAACCTCCACCTTCTTCGACATCTTCTTCGAAAGGGATCTGCGGGAAGGGACGATCGACGAAGCGGGGATTCAGGAGATCATCGATCATCTCGTCATGAAGATGCGCATCGTTCGGTTTATCCGGACAGCCGACTACGACGAACTCTTTTCGGGCGACCCGACTTGGGTAACTGAAAGCGTTGGAGGAATTGGCGAGAACGGTGAGCCTTTGGTGAGCAAAAGCAGCTTCCGTATGCTGCACACGCTCCGCACTCTCGGACCATCACCCGAGCCAAATCTCACCGTACTTTGGTCTGAAGACCTTCCCGAACCCTTCAAGGAGTACTGCGCAAAGGTCTCAATCGACACGAGTTCTATCCAATACGAAAACGACGACCTCATGCGTCAGTATTGGGGAGACGACTACGGGATCGCCTGCTGTGTCTCGGCCATGAGAATTGGCAAACAGATGCAATTCTTCGGCGCACGGGCAAACCTCGCCAAAGCCTTGCTCTATGCGATCAATGGCGGACGCGACGAAATCAGCGGAAAACAGATCGGCCCGGTATTCCCCGGAGTCGAGGGAGATTTCCTTGATTTTGAAGACATATCTTGGCGCTTCGACAATATGATCGGATGGCTCGCAAAGACCTATGTCAAAGCGCTCAACATCATTCACTACATGCATGACCGGTACAGCCCTGAGCATCTAATGATGTCTCTGCACGATCGGGCAATCTACCGCACTATGGCTTGTGGAATCGCAGGATTATCTGTTGCCGCGGATTCGCTATCGGCAATCAAATACGCCAAAGTGAAGGTTCTCCGGAACGAGGACGGCTTGGCCTACGATTACGAAATTGAGGGCGATTTCCCTACCTATGGGAACAACGATGACCGAGTGGACCAGATCGCCTGCGGATTGGTTGAACAGTTCATGAACAAAATTCGTGAACAACCGACCTATCGCAATTCGATCCCAACTCAATCGATTCTTACGATTACCTCGAACGTCGTCTACGGGAAAAAGACAGGTAACACTCCCGACGGACGCAAAGCAGGCGAACCGTTCGCACCTGGGGCCAACCCCATGCACGGTCGCGACCAGAAAGGCGCCATTGCCTCAATGACCTCAGTCGCCAAATTACCGTACGAGCAGAGTCAGGATGGGATTTCTTATACCTTCTCAATGGTCCCACGGGCCCTTGGAAAACTGGAAGAGGACCGCATCGACAATCTCGTCGACCTTCTCGACGGTTATTTCAACAGCGGTGGCCATCACATCAATGTGAACGTGTTCGAAAGGGAAACCCTTTGCGATGCAATGGAGCACCCCGAAAAATATCCACAATTGACCGTCCGGGTTTCCGGATACGCAGTGAATTTCGTCAAGCTGACGAGAGAGCAACAACTGGACCTGATAAACCGCACTTTTCACAGTGCATTTTAGAACGTTGGCTCGTTCTGACAACCAATGGAGATGATCAATACCATCTGTACAGGTCCGACCCCTGTCAGAGAATGTGCAGTCCGAACCGGCGTGGACATCGGTCCTCAAACCGGGGGCGTTGTTCAGTCCGTAGAAACCTGCGGTGCTGTAGATGGCCCGGGTTTGCGCTACGTTATTTTTACGCACGGATGCCCTCTGCGCTGCCAGTATTGCCACAATCCCGAGACACAGGGAAAGACCTGTGGTGAGATTACAACTGCTGGTGAGGTAATGGAAGATGTCCTTCGCTATAAACCATTCCTTCGCAGAGGAGGGCTCACGATCAGCGGCGGCGAACCATTAATGCAACCGGAATTCATCCATGCGATCCTCCGCGATGCGAAAAGCAAAGGGATCCATACTGCTCTCGACACATCCGGATTTTTAGGAGCTCGGGCAAGCGATGAACTTTTGAGCGAAGTGGACCTGGTCCTACTCGATATCAAGAGTGGCCTCCCCGAGAAGTATCGCGAAGTCACCGGCGTCCCTCTGGCACCAACGCTACAATTTGCACAGCGGCTTGATGCTATGAACAAGAAGATGTGGATACGTTTCGTGCTCGTCCCCGGTCTTACAGATAGCGATTCAAATATCGATGCAGTAGCCCGTTTTATCGCAACTCTCGGGTGCGTCGATAGAGTTGAAATTCTCCCGTTTCACAAACTCGGCGAGGGGAAATATGAAGCAATGGGCAAGCCTTATGCCCTGAGCAATACTCCCACTCCCTCACGAGCCGAGTTGGCTCACGCACAGGACATATTCGCTCAACACGGTGTATCGGCTATTTGCTGATTTGAGTGATCCACGGTAAGGAGGCCGCGGACCTCGCCAATCATTTCTTGCGCGGTTCCCCCGAGGGAGAATAGCAGCGCACGTCGACGGTAATCACCTCCGAGGCATCCAATGGACCCGAGAGAATGGGATCGCTGGTCTCCTTCATCCATCCACTCAGCCGTCCTTTGAGGCCCAACAAAGTCTCACTATACTGCGGATCTGCAGCGAGATTACAGGACTCTGTCGGATCGAAAGTAAGATCGTACAATTCTTCCTCCTGAACGGGCCGGGAAGCCCAACCTTCATCGCAGAGCAAGCTCTTCGTCAGGCCATTATCGCAATTGGGCAAGGTGACATGATCCCGTGGATCAAAATGGCGGATGTACTTCCACTTCGAGGTCCGGATGGCACGCATCGGCTCGTAGGCCGCATGGAAATTCACTTCGGCGAAGATCTCCTCTCGCACAGCCGATTCCGGATCGTTGGCCAGAGGAACAAGCGAGGTTCCCTCCAATCGATCAGGAGCGTCCAGTTCCAGAACATCGCATACCGTGGGAAACAAATCGAGATGGGAAACTATAGAGTCGGTCACTTTGCCCCCATTGAACCCATTCGGACCTTTCAGAATGAGGAAGACACCGATTCCGTGATCGGTCAGGCGGCACTTCATTCCCGGAAAAGCGATCCCGTGATCGGTCGTGGCAATGACTAGTGTATTCTCGGACAAACCGTTCTCCTCGATCGCCTCGAAGACACGACCTGCATAGTGGTCAAATGTGGTAACACTCGCCATGTAGTTCGCATAGTCTTCTCTCGTCTCCGCGGTATCAGGAAGGTGTGCGGGAGGGCAGACGTAATTCGGGTTCGGCCGATCCACTTCCATTGGGAAATCCCCGTCATTGACCCGATGAGGGGGAAAGAAGCCAACATCGAGAAAGAATGGCTTGTCGTGATCCCTCGCTAGAAACTCTTCTGCAGTGCGGGTCACAAAGCTGGAATTGATGCCGTGGAGCTTCTTGAGCTTGCCCGATGAATCCGTCTCATGATCGAGGTACTCATCGTAGCCGAGTTCCTCCAACGTCGCATACGGCTCCTTTGCAAGGTGTTGCACTCCAGTAAGCGCCGTGTGCCATCCATGATTTCGAAGAAACTGGTTCAGCGTATTCCCATAATCATTGAGTCGAAAACCGCGGTGGGCGAGACCCAGCATCCCAGTCTCGTGCGCAGCTTGACCCGTTAGCAAACAAGCCCGACTCGGTGAACAAGTGGGATTCCCACAAAATGCCTGACGAAATAACATGCCCTCCTCCGCTAGCTGCTGAAGGTTTGGGGTCGAAACGGCCTGCCCATAGGGCTGGAGATAACGACCTGCATCATGAGCGTGGAGGTAGACAATATTCAGAGGCTTCATATCGAAACAACGATAGTGGGCAGAGCGCATATTGATCAACTCAAACTGATCTCTCGGAGCAGATCAGGATTGATTGGCTCTCGTAGGAGGATGAATATAGGCCAACACCCCAACACCCTCCTAAACTGATGAAGACACGCTGCAAATGGTGTGGAGACGATCCGCTCTACATTGACTATCACGACAACGAATGGGGGTCGCCGGTCCATGAGGATCGGGCTCTTTTTGAATTTCTCATTCTCGAGGGTGCACAGGCGGGCCTCAGCTGGATCACTATCCTGAAAAAGCGTCAGAACTATCGAGAGGCGATGGACGACTTCGACTGGGAGAAGATTGCTCGCTACGACGAGCGCGATACGGCGCGCTTGCTCGCCAATCCGGGAATCGTGCGCAACCGTCTCAAAATCGCCTCAGCGATTCGCAATGCCCAGGCAACCATCAAAATCCGTGAAGAGTTCGGTTCCCTGGATTTCTACCTTTGGGGTTTTGTCGATGGATCGCCCATACAAAATCAATGGAAGACCTTTGAGGAAGTGCCGGCCAAGACGCCTCTCTCCGACAAACTCAGTAAAGATTTGAAGCGTCGGGGGTTCAACTTCGTCGGGAGTACCATCTGCTACGCATTCATGCAGGCCGTGGGAATGGTCAATGACCACACCACAGATTGCTACCGTCATCGCGAGCTGTACAGCGGCGACTAGCCTCTCGAAGATATCTCCCCGATGGAGTCAACGCGGGCCCCGATCCACTGACCGGGCCGCTCAGTCGCGAGATCTTCTACGCGCTCAATCCCCGCTTTCCAGTCCACTGAGGCTCAGGCCACGAGACTTCCTGTGGTTGAGCAGAATAGTCAGGCTCCCCAATCTCGATCGAATAGAGAGTCGATCTCTCGCCACCCCAACTCTTCTTGAAGACGAATCGTACTCCCTCCGCATTTCCGTCCAGGGGAAGTTGGATGAGTCGGCGATAATTGTCGGTCACCTCCAGAGCGGTCTCCCACTCACCCGAGCGCAGAACTTCGATTGCCACATCACGCGGCATCTCATTGGGCATCGAGACGGTCCGAGTCTTTTGGGCGAAAGTACAGGGCAAGCGCTTCACGTCTTCCAAGTTGCTTTGAACGACCAGGCGAGCTCGCCCCAATCGGACGGGTTTGTCCCAACGCATCTCGACAGAACCGCCATCGGCTACACGAACCAAATGGTCTCCGTCCGGCAGGCGGCGTTCCTGCCCGTTGAGCAGCACCTTTAGATCACCCTCGACTCCTGCCCCTTGAAGGGCTGCATCACTGGTCGCACGGGGAAGAACCCGGGTCCGCCCCGGAAGCCATTGGTCGGAGTCCATCAGGCGGTTTTGTAATTCAACAATATGACCGGAAACTGCGGAGGGATCGACCCCCAACCGCAAAGCCATCGACGCAGCGACCCCCGCCGCTTGCCCCAACATCGCACAGGTCCCCATCACTCTGGTCGACGACATACCCATGTGCGTCGCAGAGATGTTACGGCCCGCAAACATCAGGTTTGAAATATTCTCACTGTAGAGGACACCATACGGTATCCCATAAGGAGACGGAGCGGCATAGTGAGTTGTCTCCGTTCCGGGGAAATCGAACGCAGCAGAGGGATGATCGTCCATGGTCCATCCTCCGTAGGCCACGATGTCCGGAAACTTGCCCTGAGCTTCGATATCTTGCTGCTTGAGCGTATGCCCACCCACGTAACGAACGTTTTCCCGTTTTCCGGGCAGCGCTCCAATCCATTCCAGCTCCCAGCAATGTCCGCGTCCGTCGGGATGATTCTTTATGAAATCCCAGACTCCATAGGCAATCGAGTACAGTTCGTCACGAATCTCGTCCGCGTCTCCGATCGTATCTTGCTCCCCCCCGATTTCCAACCACCAGAAGTTATCTTTACCCGGACGAAATCGTTTCGCCCGAGGATGGCTTTCATCCAACTTTCTGGCGAACGGAGGAGGAAAGAATGGGAGGTGATCCTCAGGATCGATCCGTCTCAACTGCAGCAGAAGCGAATTCCCCATCGTCTTGCGGTCTGCAATCGTCCGCCCATTGGGTTCTTCATGTGCAGCGCTCTCCTCCCTGCCCCAACGAAAATTTGCCCCCGAAAAACGCAGAATGCTGTCCCCCGAACAATCCATGAATTGCTTGGCTCGAATGCTAATCCAACACTGGCGGGTTAAATGCCAGCCCTTGATCGACTCGAGACGTCCTTCCTTGGCATCGACCTCACAAATCGAGCAGCTCAGGATCAATTTGATATTGGGCTCGGAACTTACCGCCTCGTACAGGACCGAGTCCCAAACCGTGTATTTCATCCCCGGATTGCGCAAATAATTGAGCAACTGAAGCTCCTCCAAGATCCCCGATTCCTTGTAAAATCGACCATGCGCACCGCAGATCCACATCCGCACCTCGCTGGATGCATTTCCACCCAAAACCGCGCGATCCTGGACCAAAGTCACCTTCGCTCCATCACGAGCGGCGGCGATTGCCGCACAGACCCCGGAGATTCCTCCGCCGACGATACAGAGCTCCGTATCAATCTCCTCGTGCTGAGGACGGTGTAGAGGTTCGCAAAGAGTAGACGCGGGTATCGAGTTCATTCCCACCATCGTGTCTGATTCACATTGAGAGTAAACCTTTCCCGCTTTGTTACCGTAACAATCGGTGCTTGAATCGATCCACTCTGCTGGTCACCCAATGGACGGCACGCTAGGGTACTTCAACCGAATGAACCCGATTTTAAGAGCGCGGAATAGTTTCCTAGAACGGTCGGCAAGGTGTCACTCTTCCGACCGCTCTCCGACCACCTCGTTCTCCTTTTCCTGGCCCTCTCCCGGATCGGCCTCGATCTGTGGGAAAGGGGTTGCGGTAGTGCCGGCGATGTGAACGGTCCGGGTCGGGAAGGCAAACTCAATCCCCTCCTCGCGGAACTTCTCAATGATTTCCTCATTGATCCGCTGGCTGAACTCGAGAAAGTCCCAATATTCCGGGGGGTGATACCAATAGATCATCAGCAGATTGAGCGAGTCACGGTTGAACTCGTTGAAAAACACCCGCGGCGGAAAATCCGCGTAATTGATGGGGGCGTTCGGGTCGTCTGAAGAGTGGATGCCACCTTCGGAGACCTGATGAGGCTCGAGGATCCCGCGGATGAGCTCCACTGCCCGGTTGACTTTTTCAATCGGCATTCCATGCGCTAGGTGGATACTCGAAACCCGACGGATATAGGGCCGCAGTCCCACATTCTCGATCTCCGCATCGGCCATTCTCTCGTTCGGTATGCTCGTGACATGCCCATTGAGGAGGCGGATGCGAGTCGATCGAAGACCGATCTCCTCGACCACCCCATCGTGACTGCCGACAATGATTCGCTGTCCCACGCGGAATGGCCGATCAATGAGGATCATCAAACTTCCGAAAATATTCCGCAACGTGCTCTGGGCGGCAAGAGCCACCGCCAAACCTGTAACCCCCGCCCCGGCAATCACCGTGGCCAGCGAGAACCCGATCTGCTGTAATCCCTGGATCAATACGGCCAGACAGACGATGATACTACCGATTCGGATCCCGATCCGTGCCAAATGGGAGTCGAAGGTCCGCCCCTCAAACCGGTCGGAGCGCGTAACGACATCACAGATGACCGTTCCGAGAACAAAAGTGACAACAATCCCACAGGCCAGAAGCACCAGGTACAAGATGTAGGTCACTACTTGGAAGACCTCTCCCGTGATGAAGATTTTGTCATCGATTAAATTATAGGCCAAGAGGCTCACCCCGATCGCATAGGTGGGCACACAGAGCATGCACACATGGCGGAAGAGTTTGGACCGCTCCTGGGAAATCAGCTTTAAAATCTTCCTCAGCAACCAGACGGAAAGAACCGCAATCAAGATAACAGCGACCATTGAAAACCACTGCCAAACGGTCTGCTCCCAATAATCGGTCAACATCCACGCCGGCAGCGCATCGATCCATTCCGCCGGAATGAGCGGGTTCGGGGTCAGAAAGAAGTGATAATAAAAGTCTTTGGCAGCCTCACTGACGTAGGGCATGTTGCGCACCCGCTGAAAGACCGACTTCGCTTCCCTTAAAGTGCTTTCCGTAAATAGATACCTGCCCTCGTCCGGACCGCTATTCACCCGCGAAATCTCGAAAGGCAGACCAGGAATCTGCCAACGGGCCGGCTGACCTTCGGCAATCGCATCACGCATAGCGATCTCTCCGGGAATATGTTCGAGATCCGGCAGTCCGACGCGGTCGATAATCTCCCTCAGGTAGATCCCCGCAGCCGAAGCATAATCCGCCCGCAACGACGGCGGGATGTTCTGCATATCGAAAAAGTCCTGGATTTCACCAAAGAGGTGCATCACCTCGATCCGGTCCTCCGGAGAATAGTCCTCTGACGAAATGAGATCGTGAAACCGCTGGGTGAGCTTGATAAAGCTTATGATCGTATCACGGGGACTACTCGTGTTAGCCGGATGGAGCAGATAACGCTCCTCCTCTTCCAATTCATGAGAAGCCAGCTCATCCAATATATCCCGCACCTCCTGCGGATCTTCCGACGGCGTAATCAAATCCGCAGGATTCTCCTCCTCCTGCGCCCTCCCACCCGAATGGAACACCAACGATAAGACGATCAGAGAAAGGAAGAGACGATACATTTTCTATGGATAGGTCGGAAGATGGATTGGAATCGAGCTGCCACCCGAACACCGCTCAGTCATGCCACGTCCACGGACAGAATTCAATATTCCGCTACACAAAAAACTTCCTTCGTTCCGGCCAACCTGCCCGACTCCAAAAAATCCAGCCAATGGGGTCCTCCCAAATACCAAAGGCGACCTGGTTACGTCCGATTTTTTAATCTCGATTTCGGGCACGATCACAATTCCCAAGCGGGGGGTTCCCTTCAGCCCCCCAAAAGAAGCCATTTTCAAATAGTCCGATCCCTTCCAGTACGGCCTCCAGATCGAACTATACCCCGAAAAATCCCCTCCAAAAATGCACCCGCTCAATGCGAACGTATGCTAAAGCTGCACGCTACGCCAGTCCGCCGCCTCCCGTAGCGTGACGCTTCAGCGAACGTTCCCTGCGTCAGCCTCTCCTCAATGCCCCTTCCCTCATGCAAAAAAAAACCCTCCTCCAACGCACCCGCTCAATGCGAACGTTTGCTAAAGCTGCACGCTACGCCAGTCCGCCGCCTCCCGTAGCGTGACGCTTCAGCGAACGTTCCCTGCGTCAGCCTCTCCTCAATACCCCTTCCATCATGCCAAAAAATCCCCTCCTCAAACGCACCCGCTCAATGCGAACGTTTGCTAAAGCTGCACGCTACGGCAGTCCGCCGCCTCCCGTAGCGTGACGCTTCAGCGAACGTTCCCTGCGTCAGCCTCTCCTCAATGCCCCTTCCATCATGCCAAAAAACCCCCTCCTCAAACGCACCCGCTCAATGCGAACGTTTGCTAAAGCTGCACGCTACGTCAGTCCGCCGCTTCCCGTAGCATGACGCTTCAGCGAACGTTCCCTGCGTCAGCCTCCCTCAATGCCCAATCCGTCCCTCTGCGAAAAATTCGACCTTAAACCAAAGACAGACAAGGCATCCCCTGCCCCGCTGGCCATGCCATCTCTCACCCGGAGAACCCTACGAGACATTCCCTGCCCTGTCGTCAACGATTTCTCCAATTTCTATGGGTGTACAAAAATTATCCACTGGCGCTCGGATTGGGGAAAATCAGATTTCTCCAAAACCTCGGCCCATCGAGGAAAATGAATTCGATTCATGATTCCTGTATAGTAAACATATGTTCATCGATTGTCCAACGAAAAACTGAATGGGTTGAGTACTTGCCCAAAGAGGCATTCTACCCGGATCTTTTGAATCAGTGGGATGGTGTTGATCTGGAAGATCTTATGGGAATATCGAAAGGGCGGGGCCATTTCAAATTTCCGGCAAAAGCTCAACTCATCCCGATAATCGTGCCACGAGTTGTGTACTTGTCGGGAGAATGAGCTTGAATCCAGAGCAAAATCGTGCTCCATAGAGAATTCATAATAGTTTCATATCCACCTTGAAATCAGATTCTTGCCAAATTTCTATGCCCCCGATATTTGTGAAAAATTCCTCCCAAATTCCACCCTTCGCTTCCGGGTTATCTCAAACTAAGTTTGAGATATAACACTGTTCACAAAAAAAGAATGAAGAAAGCATTCTATATCACACTTTTCACCATGGGCATACTCTCAGGACTCTTCGGTAAAAAAGAACAGCCAAAGGCTGATTTTCCACCAGTTCCGGATTGGGAGCCTGCAATAGCAGTCCCAACCGAAAAGATAGTAGAAACCTTTAGATACTACACCGACGGGAATAGTGATTTTGTCATCTTTAAGCATGGGACATGCGTAATCGTCTCGGAAGGACTTCCAGAAGATGAAGCGATAAAAGAAGCGAAAGAAACCATCTCACAGATATTCAATTATCACCCAGATATGAATCCGACACCCATGGATGACGGAAACATTCTAGTCAGATACAACCATCCAGCTTACAATGTGGTTCTCAAGGATATTACAGAAAAGAATAAGGAAACTATACAGAAGAATCACCTGAGAGCTCTTGCCACATCGGAGGTTTTGATGACACCGCAAGGCCCAAACAAATTTGATGAGTTTGGAATGAATGCACTGTTTGGAAGATGCTACTTTTTCATGGATGCGAAGAGCCCAGAGCCAATCAAAATCATTAGAAAATCCAGTGTGAACAAGACGGAGTGATCAACTCCGTTACGGCTCCGCCTTCACTACGTGATCATCCTCGACGTTCTGAGAATGAAATGAATAAACTGGCAAATGCTCTGTCATCCATCCTCTGGGTCTCAATGCCTATGCTTTTTATCGGTTCGGCATATTTCGTCATACCAAAATTTGAGCTCATCTTCGAAGATATGCTTGGCGAAGCCCCTTTACCTAAATTAACTGAAATAATAGTAAGCACGCCCCTATTTCTTTGGCTGCTGATAGCATTCGGGTTCGCTGTATTTAATTACTACATCTCAAGAAAAGAACAAAATGGAATACTCTGCGCTGCGTCCCTGATTGCTATATTCCTAATCTCTGGAACTATAATCATTGGCTTATTTCTACCCGTTTCAGGGGGGATCATTAAGGCGATTGACGAACCGCAAACTAAATCAGAACCAGCCGGCACAGGTCAACCCATGTAACCCGCCCGATAATCCGAGAACCACTTAAAACCACTAACCCGTCAGGCTGGGTGCCTGGCCTCATCGTTGGACAATGGAATGAAAGCAACAATACACCTATCCGCACTATCCCTCCTCTTTCTCTGTAATTGCAAAACGACAGAAGAATATACGGGTTTAGAACCAACGAATCAAGAGCATGTAAGCCTCGGAGAAAGCAAGAAAAGAGAAGTCGATTCGGTAGAAGCATATCTAGCTGGCTACAGTACCGGAATTGAGGTAGGAATTGAATCCGGTGCAAGATTGTTCGGAACCGCATGGAGAGTTCCTAGTGAGTTTTACTCATATCAAGAAGAGTGGATCAGAGGTATAAATCTTGGAATGATCTTCGTTTACAACAAAAGGCATCCAGGCCATCCGATTGATCTCAGCCAACTCGAAGTCCAACCAGACGGGTATACAACCCGAGATTAACCGCCCGCCTTGTGCTTGATACCTTGGCTCGGGTGCATACCCTCATCGTTCAGCAAAGGAATGAATCAAACTTTCCAGATCGACTTAAGCTTCGAAGACGTTCTCGAACGACAGAGCGAAATTCACGAAATGAACCGTTCGAAAGTGTCGAAGTTCTTCTCGAACATGAAAGCGGTCGCAGCTCTATTCGGATTCCTTTTCCTGGGTTACAGCTTACTCATGAATCGAGGCGCGACACTCATAATAAATGAAGAGAATTACTCCGCAATCGCTTATATCTTTTCCGGTTTGATTGCCGCTCTAGTTGGCATCACGTTTGGGTTTATCTTCTTCGCTCTAAATCGTATCAGTCAGAGCGCAGCAAAAAAGAATGAGGCCAAACGGTATATTCGTGACGGTGAAAACAAGTATCTCCTCCATGTAGAGGGCGAAAGCCTCAGAATTGAAAAAAGTAAGAATGAAGAGATTCTCATTCACCTTAAGGAGCTCTGGACTGCTTTACCCAGACCGAAATTCGTCCTCCTGCTGCTAGGAGAAGAGAGAGCGGCGATTTTACCGAGATTCCCTACGAGAAATTTTGATCTCTGGGAGCATATCGAACCCATATTGGAACCAAAGGCTGAACCAGTCGCGGTAGTCAATGCGAGTGCGGCCCCCAGAAAATCTGAGAACCACTTGCACAATTGATCCGTTAGGCTCGCATTGACTACGCTCTTACGTTGGGCACTGAAAAAATGAAATGGAAACTAATCTTTGGAATACTGGCTTCAGTCTTCCTCGCTGCGATTACTCCGATCATTACCACATTTCTAGTCGGTGGTGTTTACGCGAAAATAATCCTAGGAAAAGGAGGGAATTATGCGGAGTCTATTATCGGATGGGTTGCTGGACTTTGGATCGCTCCGGTCGTTCTATTTGTCGGCATCATATATAGTTTTAGAATTTACAAGAGGTCTAAGCCAAACAGCGATGACCGGATAGCCCAACCAGACGGAGCAGGACAACCCGATAACCCGCCCGTAAAACTCTAAAAATCAACAGGACTTCTAACTCGTCAGGCGGGTTGCCTGTCCTCATCGTTCTGCTCAAAGATTTCCAGCATGATGGAGCCTAGCAAATTTACATCATACGCTCACCGGGATCTCTCGAGAAAGAAGATCATCAAGTATGCGGCGCAGTATGATGGCGTTGATATGGCCGAGCTGCTCGGAGCTGATGAAGATTGCTTCCCGTTTGTCGTCGACGATGGGACGGCGGCTTCGGTCTGCTTTTGGGACCCATATTCGGGCATTATGATGGACCTCGATGAAGATCCCGTTCGGGCATATGCGGCGCAAAAGTATCTTCGCGAAAATGCTTATCCTGTATTCGACAGTTTTGAGGCCGCTGAGAAGCACTCGATCGAACGTGAGTGGCCGCGCAAAAAAAAAAACGACCAGCAGAACAAGTAGGAATGAGAAGGCAC
>DGMY01000030.1 GCA_002388665.1 Opitutia bacterium UBA4506
CTGACCTCTGACCTCTGACCTCCGCCCTCTGACCTCTGCCCTCCGCCTTCCGCCCTCTGGGAAAATATTCGGGAGAACGTCAGTCTACATACTTCTCGAGAACTTCCATTTGGTTCGAATCCTCAGTGTAGTTGTTTGTCGGAGAGCAATCGAGGGCGTAGTTATTCCAGTTCTTCCCTCCGGCCCAGTAGGTGCCGCTCAACCCATAGGCGTGTATGTGCTCCATAAAGGTATCGAGAACGGCGTTCCAGCGGATGTCGTTCTTCGGAACCCCGTACTCTCCGATAAATCCTCTGGCTCCGCGCTCTTGCAGCCAGAGGATGAAGGGATGGACGCGGCGCAATCCACGATCATCGCTGGGATCTTCGCTTCCGTAAGAACCATAGCTGCCATCGCCGGCAGGCCAGCTGCTGTCGAAGTATACATGGGCTTCATACATCAGCTTCCCGGAAGCATCGACTACGTTCAAATTGGCGTTGCTGGTTCGCCAGCTGCTGGCACTACTCCAGTTGTCGCCTCCGACGATGATCCAATTTGCGGTATCCACTTCGCGGATGCCGTCGGTTGCCGCCTGCGCTGCAGCAGGCCATAGCCCAGAGGTGCCATGGGGCTCGTTCATGATTCCGTACCCGTAGATGGCCGGTTCGTTTTTGTAGTGGTCGGCAATCTTGCGCCAGATGTCGGCAAAGGCGGAGTTCGGCACTTGTGTGGTCCCGATGAGGTCGCCGTTGTATCGGGCGTAGTTGTGCATATCGAGGACCACTTTCATACCCCGTGCGTTGGCCATCGCGACCACTGCGTCGAGGTTACTAAAGTCGACGCTGCCGTTGAGACTGCTTTGAATGCGTTCCCACTTGAAGGGGATGCGGATCAGGTCGAGGCCTTTGGAATGGTAGTAATCCCATTCGTTTGCATCCGTTTGCCAGAAGGCGAAGCCACTGAACTCAGCCCCGGCGAGGTTGACCCCGGTCATTTGCTCATAGCCATCGGGGCCGCTGGGGTCGTAAAGGGGTTCAGTGTCGTACAAGCACCGGATCTTGATGTCCGCGATGCGAAGTCGACCATTGGCGGAGGAGGTCGAGGGGCTGACGTTGGTCATCGTCCAGTCGGTTCCGGCATCGATACAGAAGTCCGCAAAATCCGTGGTTGAGGTGGTGAGGTCAAGGAGTGCGACTTGGGGAATTCCATCCTGAGTCCAGGTCATGTGAAGTTGTTCGTCCCCTTGCAGTTCTCTCCAGCGGATGGTGTCGATAATTATGTCACGATCCGCAGTCACGGTGATACTCTCCCCGCGATCAAACCGTCCAGCGTAGGTTTCTCCAACACCGAAGCCGGAGGTTTCGAAGCCGAAAAATGATGCCGAGGCTGTGGAAAAATCCGGATCTGCCGGGTTGGCGATATCAACCCCCGCTCGGGCGGTAAATTGGAATTGGATCGGAGTGCCGCCGTATTCCGGGGCAATCTGCGTCCCGCTTATAACGGTGTCTCCGCTGACTGCGTTCCATGGCCAAAGTTGCCAGTCCTCGAGGATGAGGGTCCGCCCCGGTATTTCCTCGGGGTCCGGTGCTTCGCAGAGAAAGGCGAGTTCGATGAAGTTGATGCGAAGCCGACCTTTGGCGTGCGCGGAACTGTCACTGGCGTTGACGATGTGCAAGGGTGTGTTGGCATCCGGGTAGACTCCCACAATTGGCGTCTCGGTGTAAAATGAGCCTGGACCGACTTCGAAGGTTGCGATCATGGGGATGCCCGCCGAGATCCACTCGAAGGATAAAGTTTCGTCTCCTGTGTATTCCGCCCATCGGATGTTCTGGAGTTGAAAGTCGTGGTCTGACTGAAGCGTGAAACTCTCACCGCGATCAAATCGCCCAACGTTGGTCTCGCCAACACCGAATCCGGTTCCCTCGAGCCCGAAGAGAGAGGAGACCGCACCGGAGGAGTCAGGAACGGCGGGATCGGTGATGTCGATGTTCGTGAGGGGATTTGCGAAGGTTACGGTGACTGTACCAAGATCGGTGTCGTTTATGGATCCACTGAAGGAGTTTTGCCCCGTGATGAGGTTCCACGGCGAGGTCGACCAGCCCTCAAGGCGGTGGGTTTCGCCGATTACCGGAGGTGCTGGAGAATCTGTGAGCTCCACGGCGACTCGTTTGACCCGTAGACGCCCGTTTGCCCATGCCGATGTGTCGCTGACATTCGTGATAATGAGGGGACTGTTGGCGTCCACAAAGATGTCCTCGAATGAAGTCGTGGTGTAGAAGGCTCCGGCTTCCAATTCGAAGATCTCACTCATCTCAACTCCAGCGCTGGTCCACTGGATGCGGATGGCTTCGTCGCCGTGATATTCCACCCAGTTGATCGAATTGAGTTCAAACGCATGATCCGCTTCGATCTCAAAGCTCTCCGTGCGATCAAAACGGCCGACATTTGTGTTGTTGACTCCGAATCCCGTGCCCTCGACGCCGAAGAAGCTGGCGCTAGCCGTGGAAAAGTCAGGGTTCTCCGGGTCAGTGATGTCCACTCCGCTCAAGGGAGTTTGGTAGCTGAAGGTCGCACTGGTGCCTCCTTCATAGTCGGGATCCGTAACTGTACCAGAGAAGGAGGTTGATCCGGATGTGAGTGACCAAGGAGGACTACTCCAGCTTTCCATGGGAATGGAGGCATTTACCGACAGTAGGGAGAGTATCGATCCGCAAGTAAGGACGGATCCGGCGAGGGAGAATCGGAATCGTTTCATCGGCATTCCTTTTGTTTTGGGGTTTAGGGAGACTCGGTCGATCCACCTGGAGGTTGAAAGATTCCAGAGTGGCGGCCGAGGAGTTGAGAAATCGCAGAAAGTGGGTTGGCCCGCAGATTTGCTGCAAGCCGGATAGCTGAGTACATTTGCCGGAATTATGCGGCTTAATTCAATTCTTGTGTCGTGCAATTAGTTGCGGGCAACATTCAAACTGACCGGACATCTATAGGGTGATGGAGCGACCCAATGGGTTCCCAGCACCGTCGGAAAAGTATTCCTTTTTGAGATGCAACTAATTGCGTTGGCAGCTCAGGATGACCATGCATCTACGACTCCCCTCTCCAACCGCCATCCTTCGCGAAGAAATTTTGCCGATTTCTTCTCTCAGAATTCGATGGGGGCCCGAAAAATCTTAAAAGCGGACAATAACGTAGCTGAGGCGTCTCGCCTCAGGCACCGGGGGAAATCAGAAACGAGACGCATCTTCCACTTATCTCGACGCAATTCAGGACACCCATCCTACAAGCGGACACATAACGTAGCTGAGGCGTCCCGCCTCAGGCCCAGGGAAGAATCAGAAGCGGGACGCATCTGCCACTTTTCTCGAGGCAATTCGGAACAACCCTCCTACAAACGGAGTCATAACGTAGCTGAGGCGGCCCGCCTCAGGCCCAGGGAAAATCAGAAGCAGGACGCATCTGCCACTTTTTCGACGCAATTCGGGACACCCCTCCTACAATCGGAGTCACAACGTAGCTGAGGCGTCTCGCCTCAGGCCCAGGGAGGATCAGAAGCGGGACGCATCTGCCACCTTCAGGACCACACTACGATCCCGATTCGGAACAGAAGTGATCAAAAAGGAAAAACACGCGCCACCAAAAAATCGAGGACGCTCACCTCGGCCACCCTATCCCTCTTCGCATCCTCGACGCGCTCCTCTCCAGCGAATCCTGTCAATTAATTTTCCGCCTCAAACGATGGGTGTCCCAAAACTTCTACCCATGTCCTGATCGCGCCTCGCGCCACCTCCGCCCTCTCACCTCTGCCTTCCGCCCTCTGACCTCTGACCTCTGCCTTCAAATCAATTGAGGACACCCACAACTTGGCCCTTGCTAATTCCTCTGTAGTTACGGGAGTCCTTGAAGATCTATCCATCCTGATTCGTAAAGTTCGGCTTCAGCCGAGCGAATCAGCCCCTACTGGACACGGCGTCGGCGGAGGGCACCCAAAGTCAGTGCGAGCATACCGACAAACAACGCAACGCTGCCGGGCTCCGGAATAGCCGTGAATTCCAGTGTCGGACGCCAAGCCTCTGTAGCATTTTCCGAAGAGGCGAAAGCGATAGAAGGCCCAGGAGAGTTCGTAGTCGAAATGGCAATCACTGTGATGGTATTGTCACTCTGCAGATAATCGGACCAGTCGGTAATGGTGAATTGGTACTGGGTGCCCGCGGCCGTATCAGTCGCGATCGTTCCCGTTGTGCCGAGTAACGTCGTCTCACCCGAATCGAGGCCATTAATCTGGGTATTATTGCCGCTCGTAGTATTCCCCGGAGCATTGTTCCAAGTAATAGTGCTTTCGGTCCAAGTCGGCGCAGTAGCGCCAGTGTCGTCCAATGCGTAGAGCGCTATATCAAACTCCTCAGAAGAGGACGAATTCGAAGAAAGTGCCAAAGTAATCGTCCCCGACTGCGAGTAATCGACATTCAGCCCGGTGAGGTCGAATTTGAGCCATGATTTCCGAATGTTATTCGTGGCGTTCTTAATCACCAAAACGTCGCCAGAACCACCCTCGGATTGCACCCCATTTTTATCACTATTTAGCACAAAATTATCTTCCACCGCGACAATACTAACCGCTTGAACGGATTGGAAGGCGAGGATCAGAGGCAGAGCCAAAGAACCGATAGAGAGGGCTTTTCGTAAATTTTTCATAGGGCAAAACAAAAGGGAACTGCTCAGTAATAATGCTAACAACTTACAAAAATAGGTCTGTGCATTTTTCCCATCCAAAATTCATTGAATCTATTCAAACAAAAGTAATAGCGACCTCACGGCAATGGGGGATCGCCCTTGGTTCTCCCGAAGCCTCACGCCCAATCTCTGCAAGATCTGTACAATCAGTGCCAACCCTGGCTCGAATGGCTCTACTGTAACGACACCTGAAAGGAAAACAAAGCGTCGCTCGCAACGTCTACTCGAGCTACAATACCCAGCATCCCAGGCCACCCCGGCACAATGCCGACTGAAGTCGGAATATTTGCCCCCCCCTCGCTCTCTCCTAGAATAGGAATCTCTCCACTCAGCAAGGCAAGGCCTTCGAGAAGGTCTGCAGCTGGATTGGCAGACTGGCCAAAGATATTGACGCCGGTGCATCCCAGTTTCGGGTATAATAGGGCTGCGTGGTCTTGTCTTCGACGGTGCCTTCCTCGGCGTGACCAAACGCCTTCAGTGTAAAACGCCCAGCGGGCAAGTCGACGCCCCAGCAGAGATTCGAGGCGGGCAAGTACTAGCTGGCGAGCGGGCGGCGGCCCTGACTTTTCCCATCAAGGAAGAGTTTCAACTCCGGGTAGTTGGAGTTGACTTTGCTGTGTTCGCGCTCCCAAGAATGGCCGCAGCGGGTTAGCCAAGAGTGCCCGTAGATGTGAACCACCGACTTCGTCGTCCAAGAATAATGTAAGACACAATAACTTTCCTTGGGAGTCATGTCCCGGTCCCACACGCTCTTTATATTCATACAGGTCACGGGATTTTCCGGAAAAACCGGCGTGGAGGAATCCGTGGATGTCCACTCCACCTAGCCCGTCAGTTCAGGAATGGTTGCAGGTGCCAAAACACGAGGTCAGAGAAGTACGTCTCGGTCCAGTCGGTGTTCCCGCTCGCACGGGCCTGTCTACCTTGGAGGAAATGATCCCCGAGCTGCTCGTCGGCCCCCTGCCCGCCTGAATCTCTTCGATGCCTCTGGGACTGTCTTCGATAAAATCAATTGAGGACACCCACAACTTGGACCTCGCTAATCCTTCAGTACTTTTGGGTGTCCTTCAAGTTCCTTGAAGTTCACTTCAAATCGTGGATTCAGAACGAGGGCGCGACACTCAGCCGTTAATTCGTTATCTGCAAACGAACAAAGGCTCGATCCTGCGAAGCCGGCGCGGTCCAAGTTTGGAAATACTCGTTCTGAGAACTGTCGAAAGACTCGTTACTCACGCCCTCGTCGCTCCAATCGGCCTCTACGGAGAGAGATTCCGAGTGCTTGAGCTGATAGGTCATTTCAGCCGCACCTTTTTGATAGGCCAAGCGGAACTGCACGCCGCCATCACTAGTGACGTCAATAATCTGTCGGACCGCTTTGTGGGCATCATTGATTAGCGGGTCAGTGCCCAAGGCACGCTCGGCGGCATTGCTCAAGCCATCATGATCCGGATCATCCTCGGGATCGCGCTGCTCGACCGATGCCTCTCCCCAATCATGGGCGTCACTCCAGTTGGAATAGTAGCCATCCGTCAGAGCGAGAAAGCTTTGGGTCAGTCTCTCACCTAAGAGAAGCAAACTGGGCGCATCGTAGTGCGAGCCATCAAAACGACTGAGGGCGCTGGCATTTACCCAATCGGCATGACTGTCGGCATCGGCCACATTCATCTGCGCTGCTTGTATTGTCTCCCGATACGGATATCCCTCTTCCTCAGAAGTACGGGCGATGATCACAGGCAGATCCGGTATCCCCAAGTCCGCACGCAGGCGTGCAATGAACTCGGTCAAGTTCGCTTCATACACTGCGGCTCTCGCTTCGGTCGCATCGCTGGCCCCCTGTGCCCAAAAGAAACCCTTCAGGGTATAACTGTGTCCAGCATTCGTCAGCAGACTCGTCGCCTCGTCGATCTGGCTGAGCAGCTCGCTATATAGCATGTGACCACTGGTGGCATCCGGATCCCAGTCTTCGTCCAGATTAGTGCCACCACGCGTGAACTTGATGATACCAGGATTACTTTCATTGAATTCGACGAGTGTGCGACCAATCCCAATCTCCGGACCAAACACATCGTTGGAGGTGGGCCCCAGCGTTGTGTATCCATTGGATTGCTTGATATTGGAAAAAGACCCAGTCGTATCCGTATCGTAGTGGAAAATCACCATAGCGTCCGCGTCGCTCGCTGGAACATATCCTTCAAAATTGGCACGACCACTGGCATTCGACTGTCCAGATAGGATGTATAAATTGTAGTGAGTCGGCTCTGCCACGTTTTCGTAGAGCTTGATATTCTTGAAGGTCACATCCAGCGATGCATTGGCATCGTCATCGGCAGTGAACACCAGATAGTTCGTGGTACCGGTAAAGTAATTCCCGACCGGGATCTGATACGTCATACTGGACGTTCCGGCTACATAGCGCGGCGAGTAGTTCCAACCGGCACTGGAGCTTGCATTCTCCGAACCACTGACCACGAAAATCCTTGGCGCATTATTGACTGTCAGATCCTCATCCAAACCGATGGAAACCAGCTCACCGGTATCCGGCCCTTCCATCTCAAACTCTAGAACCGTGTAGGGGGTGACCGTGTAGGGAAAGGTCAGCGCTTTCCAAGTGTTCCCCGTGAAGTGAATCTCCAAGCCGTCAGCAGAAACCTCCGCTCCCCCCGCATGGTCCTGATTGGTATGATACGACATGATCGACAAATCCGAGAGATCGATCGGATCTGCCGAACTCACATTGTAAGCCGTGAACTCACTGGTGCTTCGTCCGGCCTCGTCCCCGGCAGGCAATATATAGTTAAGATTCCGCATTGTTCCATCGGGCGCCTCCAATAACACGAGCAAGCTGCCCAACTCCTGTGTCGGATCCGATACGGTGACTTCGGCGGGCTCCACTGATTCATCCAGCATCAACAAGCAGGGTTGATCCACCTCCAGAGTATAACCATTTGGCGTCGTAAAGGTTCCCGCCGAGTAAAAGGCGAACTGTGCCAGTTCTCGGCCCGCATGCCGGACTGCTTGGAGATCCGGCGTGTTCGAAAGAATTTCGATGGGGTTACCACCTCGCCAGGTATCGAACTCCGGCTTGGTAACCGCAGGCACCACCACACAGGCATAGCTCTCGTCCACTGGCGTGAGTCCATGATCGAACCAGAGCGAAAAGACATCATTCGTGATCATCGTGGAAGGCAGGCTATCATTAATCTCATACCAATTTCCGGACTGTGATTTGGCCGCCACCGTCACATCCCCGCCAGATGGCAGCAGATAGCCGACCCCATCATGATGGACCCATTCCAAATCCGCAGGCGTGAACTCGCCGATTCCAAGAACACTTTCCCCGGCTGCTGTGCCCATGCTGACATCGCCATCGAGAAAGACCTGGTTCACCGTAGTATTCACAGGCAAACTACCGTTGCCCCCATTGATCCCGGCACCGAGCATCGCGTAGGCATCGTCGAAATAGAACCAGCCCTTCTTCGCCGTCACACTGTCGTAGGCATGATCGTAGGCCATGGCACCTTCGGTTCCGTTACTGATGCCACCGGCGAACTTCTGCGTACCCAGATTCCCCGACGGGGGTTCGGCCGGATCGCGATGGAGAGTCGTGGTTCCCGGCACCCGTCCCCAGTCCCAGATCGGGAAAATTTCCAGATACTCCTCCCCATCCTGCATAAGAAAAGTCCCGCCCACGGAAAGGAACTGCCCTTGTCGACCGTCTCCGTTGAGATATTCAGTGCCTTCGTTGTGATAACTCCAGAGCTTGGTCGAGAGCTGATACCCCGCGCCCGCCTGCACCATAAAGTCCGTCTTCCAAAACTCACGATTCCCCGCGATTTGGCTCTCCGCGCCATGCACCATGTGCTGGTAAAAAGCTTCGAGTTCGGCGGCCCGGGGCAATGGGCTGTTCAATTCGCGCAAATGCTCCAGACCATAGACGATCGGATCATGGTAGCGGAGCGTCACGTAATCGTAGTTGTCGTGGGAGATCTTACGGTTCGTAATATTGGGATCGAGCACACCGTAACGGTTGGTCCATTGGTGCCCCTCCAAAACATAGTCCTGAACGACAGCCTTCTGCTCTGCAGAAAACTCGAAAGAAAGGCCCTCCGTCATCGCGATCCAGAAACCCATGTCCGTGACATAGTGCGCCCCGTAAAAACCATTATAGAGTGCTGCGCCGTGTTGATAGAAGGAATAGTCGAGCCGCACACCTTCTTTTGAATTATTGTTCGTAACGGATGTGCGCCCCACTTCGGACTTATAGGCGGCCTGCGCCTTGATGCGCTCCATTTGCGCTTCGAGCGCGGACAAATCATCGTTCAGAATCTCCAGATACACGCGACTGAAAGAGGTATAGAGCGTATTCTGAGCCGACCAGTAGGTGTCGGAGCGCAACGCCTTCAACTCAGCCAGGCGTGCGGTGCCATCGGTCAGGATTTCCGGCGACAAATCGTCATGACAGATCATGAGTATGGCGCCGAGCTGCTGGGCAGTATTCACCTCCTGGTGCCACCAGTTGGAGGAATAAATATTTGAGTCGGACAGCCAGTAGTCCAGGCCGCTTTCAATCGCGGCGAGAGCCGAGCTGTCCCCATATAAACTATGCCCGACCCGATAATACCCCGCTCCGATCGCCCGCAGGCGGCGGAGATGAAAAATCGGCGTCCAGCGAGAGGCATCGCGATCATAGTAGTTAATGTCCGACCAAGAGCCGTCGGCATTCTGGTCTGTCAAGAAGTCTGCCGCCTCCGAAATATCGGTCTTCGCCACAAAGTCCTCGTGGATACGCAGTCGCATGGTATCGATCTCCGAAGCGGAGAGTAAAACGACAGTCAGACAGAACAGCGCAAAGATTCGGGGGAATAGAGGCACGAAAAAGCTGACGATGCGGGGTGGAACACAAAGAGAAATCCCAGGCCGGGGTTCCTCCAGTGAACAAATAATTATATGTCGGCAAAAATGCCGACGCCTAGCGACGACGGCGAAGCATCAACCAAGCAAAGCCCAAGCTACCGGCGATCAGTCCGAAAGCCTGAGGTTCGGGCACTACCGTCAAGTAAGCCCCTCCATTCGGCTCGCTGCTCAGTGTATTCTTTCGATAGAACTGGATGTCGTGCGCGGTACTCGAGGTATCGGCTGTTATGCCCGAAGTCAACAGGACAGCCACATAATCAAAAGTCGTCTGGCTTTGAACGATGGACGTGACATCATAGCTGGCCACTCCTCCTGTAACACTAAAATCACCCGCCAGGATCGTACCGGCACTCGTCCCGGTCGTCGCAATACCGTGAGCCGTATCGGCATCCATTCCGACACTGCCAAGAGAAGAGGAATTCGTTCCGACCAGATAGGCTGTCACATCTTGGCCATCTCCAAGCTTAGCGCTATAGGCCACATTCAGAGTGATCGAGCTTGCCGAAGAAATTTCCGCATCAAACGAGGAGATATCAAATATCAGGGCCGTCTCGAAAACAGTGTTTCCCGAAGACGCATTACCCGCGAGTAAGGCATCCGTGGCGCCAGAATAAAACCAACTGCCGCTACCACCTGATTCATTCACTCGTTCCGCGTCCGTAAAGGCAATGGTCGTCTGGCCGTATGTGCTCAGGGCGAACGTGGACAATGAGGCAAGAGGTAAGACAGCGTATTTGAGGTATTTCATGGGTCAATGGATCTGGAGACTAGGGGTTTCCATAGGGCTGAGAGCATCATCACGTCGCCCAATGGGAGAAGGGAGTTCATGTTAGTAATAATAAAGGTGAGCAAATTTTATGCTGGTTTCAAGTGTCCCCATGAGTTACACGTAACTCATAACCTCGAATCCCCCCCAAAGCAACCCAAACAACCCCACCCTGGAGGACATAGCAAAGCGGGTCGGCGTGTCTAAGATGACCGTCTCGCGTGTGCTGCGCGGCACGGGGCGAACGAGCCAAGCGACCACCGAGAAAGTGAAGGCAGCGGCGAAACAGCTCGGCTACCGCCCCAACCCGATGGTCCAGTGCTTAATGACACATGTGCGCAAACAACGCGTCGAACAAACCTCCAACATCGCCTGGGTGATGACGCACCGCCCCAACGAATCGATTGCAGAGCCGCTACTTGATATCGAGAGGGGCGCTCAAACTCAGGCCAATGAGTTGGGCTATGCAATGATCCGCTTTCATCTGGATCCGGAGCTTCAGGATGCCCAGGCACTGGCGCGGATACTCAAAGCCCGTGGCGTGCAGGGAGGCATCATTGCTCCAGTCAAGAATCCAAGTGTCCAACCGGTCTTTCCCTGGGAGGATTTCGCACTGGCCACCATTGGGCGCTCACTAAGCCGGCCCGCGCTGCACTACACCATGTCGCATCACTACCACATCATGCAGCAGGTTCTGGATAAGGTGTGCGACCACGGCTACCATAAGATCGGTTTGTTGATCGGCTCACCGTCATGGGAAGTCAGAGTCGACTATGCCACAGTCATGGTCTTTCAACAGTACTGCCTGCAGGCCGGGATCGCCCCGGACATAGCCTACCAAACCTGTGGCCGATGGTCTTCGTCCGATCACTTGGATTGGTTTAAGCATTTCCAGCCCGATGCCATCATAGCCGACTATGGCTACCGATACCGCACGTTAGTCGACGCCGGACTGCCCATGGCAAAGGTTGGCTTTGCCAGTCTGAGCTGGAAAAAAGAAACCACAAACTGCTCCGGAATCAAGCAGCCCTTTCATGCCCTAGGTGCCAGCGCGGTCGACCTGGTCTCTGCACAAATCATACGCAATGAAAGAGGCCTCCCCCATGCCCCGAAAGCGATTTTAATGGAAGGCGAATGGGTCGAAGGAAACACACTGTCAAGAATCTCCGGGGAATAGTGGATGCGGTAAATTGAGTGGTTGCCCTTAGGAAGGACCCCCTGAACTCGACCAGTCTCCATGTTAGTCGGGTAGCTTTCTGTTTGTTGTAGCGTAAGCGTCCGGTGATGGACCTCCTTCCTGGAACCCTCTTGGGGTGATAATCTGTGTGGATGGAATCGATAGAAGCTGAAGTTTGTTCTGAAGAGGTCCAGAGGGACCGCAAGGGTCGCCGGATGTTGGGTCGCAGGAAATGGTTTCGTCTGACGTGCGAGTATGATTCGAGCGGGCTGACGCAGGAGGCGTTTTGCGAGCGCGAAGGAATCAACTACCACACGTTCGTCGCGCGGCTGGGTCGGCGCAGGCGCGAAGAAGGAGAGCCTTTATCGGATGCGGGGAAGTTCCATGAGATAAGCTTGAGCGGGCCGGTGAGTCATAGTGGGTTGGAAGTGGTTCTGCCAGACGGAACGCTGATTCGTGGCGAGGATGCCGGAAGGTTGTCCGAGTTGATCCGCCTGTTGTGGGGTTAGAATGTTCAGTTTCGCTCTTCAGACGAAAGTTTACCTGGCCGTGGAGGCAGTGGAGTCCTCTGATCAGCCATTGCCTGCTCGGGGAGACCCGACTCGACAACAACCTTATCGAGAATGCCATCCGACCTTCCGCTGTCGGTAAGAAAAACTATCTGTTCATCGGATCGCCCGAGGCCGGAAAACGAACCGCCGTGATCTACTCCATCATCGTCTCCTGTCAACGCCACCGAGTCGATCCACTGGCTTACATGACCGACCTGCACCATCGGCTGCCGACTATGAGCAATCAGTGCGATCTGGATCCGCTCTTGCCTGCAACTCTCCTACAAGCGGAGTCATAACGTAGCTGAGGCGGCCCGCCTCAGGCCCAGGGAAAATCAGAAGCGGGACGCATCTGCCACTTTTTCGACGCAATTCGGGACACCCCTCCTACAATCGGTCTCATAACGTAGCTGAGGCGGCCCGCCTCAGGCCCAGGGAGGATCAGAAGCGGGACGCATCTGCCACTTTTTCGACGCAATTCGGGACACCCACCTACAAGCGGACAATAACGTAGCTGAGGCGGCCCGCCTCAGGCCCAGGGAGGATCAGAAGCGGGACGCATCTGCCACTTTCAGGACAACACAACGATCCCGATTCGGAACAGAAGTGATCAAAAAGGAAAAACACGCGCCACCCAAACACCTAAAAATCGAGGACACTCCCCTCACGCTCACCTCGGCCACCCTATCCCTCTTCGCATACTCGACGCGCTCCTCTCCAGCGAATCCTGTCAATTAATTTCCCGCCTCAAACGATGGGTGTCCCAAAACTTCCCCCTGCCTTCCGCCCTCTGACCTCTGACCTC
>DGMY01000083.1:0-7443 GCA_002388665.1 Opitutia bacterium UBA4506
GGTCAAGCTACTTTTACCGTCCTAGGGCCCGAGCCGATTATGGGAAGACAGTTTGGGACACCCAAAGAAATCAGGAAGTTTCGCACGGATCTTTCTAGTCGCGGAGTGGGGGCACGCCCGTTCCTTCGTCGGGTGGTGTCCGGGTATGGATTCGAGCTGTGCGCCGTCGATAGGCTTTGCCGTGGCGGACACAAAAAAGGCCCGCCCTTCGAAGAATAGATCGAAGGGCGGGCCCGAAATTGTGGTGAGGGGTTCGGCCCCCGCTACTGTCTTTATCCTTCGGCGAGGGTCTTGAGGTAGTCGAAACTCGTCTTGAGGCATTCGAAAGGATCGCCATTGCAGCGGTCCTGTTCGACGATGAACCACTCGCATCCGGACTGCTCAGCGGCCTCAATGATGGCTGGGAAGTTGAGGTTTCCTTGACCAATTTCGGCGAACTCGGGCTTGTTTTCCTCGTTGATCCGGTAGTCCTTGAGGTGGAGGAGGGGGAGACGGTTCTTCAGGTTGCGGCACCAAGCGACTGGGTCAGCTCCACCGACTTGCACCCAATAGGTGTCGATTTCGCCCTGCAGGTTCTTGGGATCAGTTTCATTGTAGATGCGCTCGAGAATGACCTCTCCACCCAACTTACGGAACTCCTGGGCGTGGTTGTGGTAGGTCAGTACCATTCCCGCATCCGCGAGTACCTTACCGGAGTGGTCCAGTTTCTTGATCAGAGTAGCAATGGACTCTTCGCTGCCGAAATCGATACCGGCCGGGAACGGGTAAGCAGTTGCCTTCGTGCCCAGGGCCGCAAGGTCTTCAACCACCTTTTCTGGCTCGTCGATCACCTGCGGTGACGGTGCGTGAGTGGCGCAGATGGTGAGTCCGTGCTCGGCGCAGATCGATTTGACCTGTTCGGTCGAGATCACGCTGAAGTCCACTGCGCTAATTTGAACGGCTTGGTAACCGATCTCTGCAATCTTGCGGCAGGTTTCGGTGAAGTCTTCGACGCTGTTGGTGAAATCACGCAGCGTGTACATTTGAACGGCAATTTGAGAAATCTTCATTGGATTCTGGTTATTGAGGGGATTGTTTGTGTGAAGTCTAAGGAATGGTTGGGCTATCGACGTGCGTCAGCTGCCTGTTGTGCGAGCATTGAAATCTCGGCTGCTTTGAGGGCGTGCTCCTGGGTCATCGCCTTCTCGGTGCGGTTGAGGCAATCGAGAATGAATCGGCCAAAGAACGGGAAACCGACGCGACCGGCGCAATCGATCATCTCTTCCGTGTCGTTGTTGACGAGGAAGATCTTATTGCCCCCGTTTTCTTCGCACACATTGATGTACTTGCGGAGCTCCATGTAACCATTTTCTCCGAGAATGAACGTGCGCCCATCCCCCCAAGTACGAGACTTGGCTGGGTTGAACCAATCCATGCGGCAGTAGGCGGATGCACCGGTGTTGAGCTGGAGATTGGCCTCACCAAAATCTTCGAGACCGGGCTTTTCGGGGCTGGCAAAATTTTCAACGCGGGCCGAGAGAACTGTTGCATCAGTCGCACCGGAATACTCG
Source organism: Opitutia bacterium UBA4506 (assembly GCA_002388665.1). GTDB lineage: Bacteria > Verrucomicrobiota > Verrucomicrobiia > Opitutales > Puniceicoccaceae > Puniceicoccus. The sequence goes on from DGMY01000083.1 coordinate 1,551, forward strand.
AGGAATTGCTCAAACTGGTGAGAGCCGATATCGGTGAGGATACCCCCATAGGCATTCTTGTCGAAGAACCAATCGGGGCGGCTGCTCGCTGCCAAATTGTGAGGGGCGAGATTGAGAATCTGCAGTACCCGGCCAATCGCGCCTTCCTTGATCAACTCTCCGGCGTACCAAGCGGACTCGTTCATCAACCGCTCTGAGTAGGAAACCATGTATTTCTTCCCGGTTTCCTTAATCTTTTCGCGGGCCTGAGCGAGTTGCTCCAGGGTCGTGAATGGGGACTTATCGGTGAAGTAGTCCTTGCCAGCGTCCATCACTTGGAAGCCGATGCCTGCCCGCTTGTTTGGGATCGCTGCCGAAGTGACCATTTGGACCTCTGGATCTTCGAGGATGTCCTCGAAACGTTCCGCGACGCGCGTCCCGGCTTTGATCAAGTCCTCGACTGGTCCCAGCTTGTTGGCATCCTCTGCGAAGACCCATTTCAGGGTTCCGCCGGCCTTCACCAGATTGTTGATTTGACCGTAAATGTGACCGTGATCGAAGTGGGAGGCCGCAAATACAAATTCACCCGGTTCGACCACCTTCTCGGCGGCCGCTTCCGGCGCGTAGTTCATTCCGTCTTTACTCATAGGGTTTTTCGGTTGGAGCTGGATTAGAAGCTTTGTGAGAAATCGCCGGTTTCGGTCGTTTCAACAGTCTTCTTTTGGAAAGTAGAGTTCTCGATACGAGTCTTGAGCTCGGCGGCATAGACTGCGCTGTCTATGGGGAGGTCGACTGTCTTTTGCGTGAACCCGGAGAGCAGCATCGCGTTGGCCAACTCTACGGAGTGGATTCCCTCAATCGCCGGAGCGATCAATTTCTCGGTCCCGCGGATTGCGCCCACAAAATTCTTGAGAATACCGACATGCTGCTCGCCCTTGCCCTTTGTCGGGATGGTGACATCCCAACAACCTGGCTTGGAGAATCCGGTCTTGGCTTCGGCCAAGTGCTTGGAGCTGGTTACCTCATTGCGGAAGTACTTCAGCGTGTCCTCACCGGAGATTTCAAGACGGCCCTGATCGCCGACGATCTCGAGACGATTGACTCCAGGGGCCTCACCTGTGGTGGTAATGAATACGCCCTGAACGCCGGAATCATACTCCAGCATCGCGGTGACAGAATCTTCGACTTCAATATCATGGAATCGGCCGATTTGTACCTGTGCGGTCACCCGCTTAGGCATGCCAAAGAGCCACTGCCAGAGGTCGAGCTGGTGAGGGCATTGGTTGAGGAGTACACCTCCACCTTCGCCGCCCCAAGTCGCGCGCCATCCGCCGGACTGGTAGTAATTCTCCGTGCGGAACCAGTCGGTAATGATCCAGTTGAGGCGATGGATTTTGCCCAGTTCGCCGGATTGAATCATCTCCCGTGCTTTGTTGTAGCGGAAGTCAGTCCGTTGGTTGAACATCGCTGCGAAGATCTGGTCAGAGTTGCCACTGTAGGCGCTGATCAATTTTTCGCAGTCTTCCTTGTGTACGGAAATTGGTTTCTCGACCAAGACGTGGAGACCTTTCTCGAGTGCCTCGATGCCGAGAGTGGTGTGGCTATAGTGGGGAGTGGCGATCAGGACCGCATCGATCTCGCCGCTTTGGATCAGGTCCGAACCCTCGGTAAACTTCTTAACATCAGAAATCTTGTCGCGGTTCTTTTCCTCGCGATCCGCAATTGCGGTGAGCTTTAATCCGGGAACTTTACCCCCTTGGATGCTCTTGGAATGGGCGGTGCCCATATTCCCAATGCCGATGATGCCGATTCGAATGTCTGGATGTTCTGCCATTGGAAGAGAGTAGCGGAATTGGTCTGAGATGCCAATGGATGTTTTTAGATAAATTTGCACTTTTGTGCGGATCTCGGCTTCGGTGCAGGATTCTCTCCAGGGTTGTCTCGACCGCTCCGGCGGACGGGTGCAACTGCTGTCGAACTTGGATGATAGCTCAGTTTTCGGTTAGACTTCATGGGATTCAGGCGATTCTCTTGGCCGCGCCCGGAGGATGGATGGGATTGGTAGGAATTTCAATGGTGGCTGGCGGTTCAAATTTGCATCTTCCATCATCCCCGGATAGTAGAACTTGTAGACCATGAATGAATCCGGATCCCCTTGGCAGGTGCTGAACTGCCGCTTCTTTGTGAATTCCGAGACCTGGAGTTGGAACTCGGGGGCCCGGACTCATTTTAACTTTTGGATGGCGACACAGGGCGGGGGACAGCTTCGGGTGAATGGGAGGGAATACGCGATTCATTCCGGTGTGGCCTTCCTCTTCGGGCGGGATGATCTGGTGGTGGGGGAGAGTGATCCCGAGAACGGAAAGCTCGGCAATTTTGCCACCCATTTTCTTCCCGATGAGGCCTCCGAAGAATGGATGTTCGGGTTGGCGCAGCGATTGAATGGAAGGTCCTTTCGAGACTGTCTTTGGTTGGTCCCGGCTCTGCGTGACCTCTCCCGGGACTTTTCCTTTGGCTCGAGCCCAAATGATCCACGTATTGGCAATCGGTTGAGGCTGATTTTGGGGCTGCTGGACAATGAACCGGATCGATCCCGCTTCAGCGAGGTGGACCGTGAGATGGCTGAGATCGTTGAGCGGATTCGCCGGAATCCGGCAGCGCCGTATTCGGTCCAGGAGATGGCCGATCGCTGCGGTATTTCAGTATCGCGCTTGTCGCGCCGGTTTCGGGAGTTGGTCGGGCTTCCTCCAAATCAGTTTATCGTTCAGGAGCGACTGCGAACGGCAGAAATGATGCTCTTGGGAGGGAATGACCGGATCGAAACAATTGCCGAACGTCTTGGATACCGGGATGTCTACTTCTTCAGCCGACAATTTCGTCAGCACCGGGGGGTCGCACCGTCCCGGTTCCGGCGAGGGTTCAATGCTTGAAGCCGAGCGCCTCCGGCAGGTAGTCAAGAAGCCGGGTCGTACGCACCGCCGAGTTGCCTTGGGCGCGGGCGAGGCAGTCCGCTGCACGGCCGTGCCAGACGGTGGCGATCGCTGCTGCGGCCGTGGGATTGTCGGGGTCTTGCGAAAGAAGTGAGCTCACCATTCCTGCCAGAAGGTCTCCGGTGCCGCCCCTCGCGAGGACAGGTCCTCCAAACGGCGAAAGGTAGACGGTCTCGGTATTGGCGATTCTGGTGCGGGGACCTTTCAAAATCACCAAACAGCGATTTCGCTGACAGAAGGAGGTGAGCGATTTCACGCCAATATCGTCAAATGGATCCCCGCCGATACGTTTCCACTCGCCCGGATGAGGAGTCAAAATGACCGGGGGAAAATCCTCAGGCCTCTGCTGCAGTGCGTCTTGCAGATCCGGAAGGAGGGCGTCGGCGTCAATGACCAGCGGTTTCCGGATCGTCCGGATGACGGATTTTACCAGATCGGCGGTTTTCTGCGAGCGGCCGAGTCCAGGGCCGATCAGCAACGTCGAAAAATCATCGAACCGCGGTGCCAGCAGATCCAGAATCCGTGCATCCAAGCCGCCCTCGGCGGAGGGAACAGTAGACCACATGGCTTCGGGTTGGAGAGGGATTCCCGCCCGCGCCACAGATTCGACTGTGCCAACCGTGAGGAGCCCGCAGCCGGAATTGGCGGCCGCCATGGTTGCCATTAGGCATGCGCCGGGCATGGAGTCCGAGCCAGCGATAATGAGCAAGTGGCCGTAGGTGCGCTTGTGGGTGGAGGGATTGCGAAATGAAGCTAGCTGCCAGAGAATATTCTGGCGGAGGATGCAAACGTCGGGCTTTAGATCCGGGCGTGGCTTAAAGAAGCCGAGATCAAGATAGCGCACGCGGCCGACTTTGCCGATCGAGGCATTTTCGGCAACGGGGATCTTGGAGATGCCGGTGGCGTAGGTGAAGTCCGCGTCGAAGGCCCGGGGGTCGGACTCGTCTCCGATTCCCGACGGGAGATCCACTGCCGCACGGAGCCGAATCTTCGGAAATGCGTTGATTGCCTGGAGTAGGCGCAGGGGGATGCCGTGCAGGGGAGGACGACTCTGCATCCCAAAAATCCCATCCACACAAAGGTCGATTCCACGGCCCTGCGAAAAATTGTGGAGAAGAGCGTCGATCTCGTCATCCTCACCGATCGAATGGACCTCGCTGCGGACCCGCAGGAGCTCGTACGGTGCGCGTACGTGTTTGCGAAGACTCTCAACGGGGAAGGCCAGCAGGACCATCACCTCGAGATCGGGATGGCGATCGAGGAGGGTGTTGGCGCAGATCAGCGCGTCGCCTGCATTGTGACCTTTGCCAGAAAGGATGACTACCTTTCCTTGTGCGGGGAAGCCGCTGATCTCTTCAAAATCGTCTTCAATCGCAGCTGCGATCGCCCGGCCCGCCCGGTACATCAGTATGTCTTCGGTCTCTTGTCCGCTGGAGAAGAAGGCTCCCTCGTATTCGGCCGACGCGGCGCAGGAGAGGATCGGATGAGCGTCGATATTCACAAAACAAAAGGAGTGGCGATCGAATTATCGAATGAGGATGGCAACGGCAGTAGCGTGTTCCCGCGTATGGGCTAGACTGACCAACACATCGGTTGCCTGTTTTTGAGCTAATAGGGCTTTGCCCTTTTCGTCGAGTCGGATGAGGGGCTTCCCGAGATTATCTTTGACCACCTCGATCGACTTCCAACCGATATGCTCCCCAATGCCGGTGCCAAATGCCTTGGAGACCGCTTCTTTCGCGGCGAAACGGGCTGCGAAATGAGGGCCGTTGAATTTGATCGCGTCGCAATAGGCGAGTTCGCCCTCGGTAAAGACCCGATCGCGGAAGCGGTCGCCTTGCCGCTCGAGGGCTTTCTGGATCCGCGGAACCTCGATCAAGTCGATCCCTATTCCAAGAACGGCGCTGCCAGCTGGAATCTCTGGCAGGTTCATAGCCGGGATGCGCCCGCGCGCATGCGTTCTTTCATTTCGCGAACCGCTTCTTCGATTCCGAAGTACAGTGCGCGGGAGAGAATACTATGGCCAATGTTCAGTTCGTTGAGATGGGGCAGTCGGCTGACCTCAGCGATATTGACGTAATTGATTCCATGACCGGCATTGACGATAATTTCGGCTCGGTTGGCGCGCTGGGCGGCGGAGACCAATCGCTCCCATTCCTCGCGCTGGCGTGGTTTTCCAAACTGGTGGGCATAGGCACCGGTGTGGAGCTCGACCACAGGCGCGCGCAATTCGGTCGCGAGGTCGATTTGCTTGGGGTGGGGGTCGATGAATAGGCTGACTTCGATTCCGGCTTCGCCGAGAGCCGCCACGATTTCGCGGATCTCGTTTCGTTTCGATTCGAGATCGAGACCACCTTCGGTGGTCACTTCCTGCCGGTTCTCCGGAACGAGGCAGACACTGTTCGGCTTGAGTGCGAGAGCGATTTTAAGCATCTCGGCCGTGCAGGCCATTTCAAGATTCATCCGGGTAGCAATGCATTCACGCAGACGCTCCACATCGCGGTCCTGGATGTGGCGCCGATCCTCCCGGAGATGGACGGTGATCCCATCGGCACCCGCCTGCTCAGCCCGGAGGGCGATGTGTACAGGATCTGGTTCCACAAACCCACCGCAGGAATTTTCCATTTCCCGGTACCGGGCCTGGCGGAGAGTTGCGGCGTGATCGATGTTGACCCCAAGAAGGGGGCGCTTGTCAGGCGAATTCATGGAGAGAATAGAAGTCGAAGGCCGCGTGGGTTTCCAGCATTATTCGCCGAATCGAGCCGTTTCGCCTAAAGCATGACACTCCCGTGGCGTGCAGCTTTAGCAAACGTTCGCCTGATCGGCTCGCCTAAAGCATCACACTCCCGTGGCGTGCAGCTTCAGCAAACGTTGTCCTGATCGGCTCGCTTGATGCATCATACTCTTGTAGCGTGCAGCTTTAG
>DGMY01000083.1:7661-7810 GCA_002388665.1 Opitutia bacterium UBA4506
CGTCACGCCACGGGAGTGGCTTCCCGTAGCGTGCAGCTTCAGCAAACGTTCGTCTGATCGGCTCGTCTGAAGCATCACACTCTTGTAGCGTGCAGCTTCAGCAAACGTTGGCCGTGTGCGGGCGTCTCCACAGTCTTGGCGATAAACGG
>DGMY01000070.1:0-775 GCA_002388665.1 Opitutia bacterium UBA4506
TAACAATTTATGGGACGCTGCCGTGGATGAGGATGGGAGCTCTTTGAACGTTGAACGTTTAACGTTTGGCGTTTAACGTTTATCGTTCGCTATCTGAATTTTTCGGTCAGCCGTGGATGTCGGATATGAGGAATCCGGGATTGTTGCTTCTTATACTGCATCGGTGATGCCGGAGGCATCCAATCCAGTAGCCGGGGGGTTGAGCGAAGCGATACCCCCCGGAATCCGTATCCCCACGTTAAGCACGCCGGTAGGTGTGCCAGCGATTTGGGGAGGAGATGGCGAACTTTAAACTCTAAACTTTAAACGCTAAACATTGAACGGTGGATGAGGATGGGAGCTCTTTGAACGTTTAACGTTTGGCGTTTAACGTTTAACGTTCGCTATCTGGATTTTCCGGGTGGCCAGTGGATCGCGGATGTCGGATATGATGAATCAGGGATTGTTGCTTCTCATACTGCATCGGTGATGCCGGAGGCATCCAATCCAGTAGCCGGGGGTTGAGGAGATTTTCAGGACACCCATAGACTCTTTCGGGGTAGCACGGGTTGGGTTCGTTCGGGGAAAGGTGAGGTGGTCTCGCTTCTCAGTGTTTCACGGATAAGTCGTTGGGGTGAAAACTGGTGGCCCATCGACAGGCGTAGAGGTGTCGTCAATTATTCCCCAGGATCCATGGGTGTCCCGGATTGTTTCCTCGGTGGGAGAAATCCCAGTTGCGTCAGGCTGACGTCTTCTATGGGTCTTCCCCCTGGGTTGGAGTCCCGGATTTATCCGG
>DGMY01000070.1:909-12407 GCA_002388665.1 Opitutia bacterium UBA4506
CCGGATAAATCCGGGACTCCAACGGTTCCCACGGCATTTCGCTGGACCGTGGAATGCCGAAGGAGGAGGTTCGAATCACGAGGCGGAATGAAAGCTTGGCCGCAAAGAGGCGCAGGAATTCGCAAAAGGGGGAGAAAATGGGAAAAGGGTGGGACCTCTAATGGAAGAATTCCCAGTGGAGAGGGGCGGTGACTGTCCGGCACCAAGACCTTACGTGTGGTTGCGAAAACATGAATAATTGGACTCACCCGAATGGTCCTTCCACTGTAATGTGGAGGATTCTTTCGGGCGGAAATCGGGCTTTCCGACTGCGATTCGATGTCTCCGGAAGGCCATGCGAAGGAGCCCGTTTCCGGAGAGGATAGGCGAAAGCCGCTTTTGCCAAAACTCGGAGAGGGTAGGGGGGCGGGGTCCGATAGTGCGTAAAGCCTTCATTATGGGGCTGTTAACGAAGATTTAAATCGGAAGCTGTCATTGAGGTAGAACTGCCCGGCAACGGGCAGTTCTACCTCAATGACATTGGCGAAAGTCGAACCCGGACATACGCGTTGTTCGCCTCGGTCTCGGCGGTCCTGACGGGATGATCTTTATCTTGTTTTTGCCTCGTTCGGACCCGCTTTATCCGCCCGTGCGGTGAAAATTTACCCTATTCGCCGCATTTTATGCGGTAATTATAGTTGTGCTCGACGGCTTTGCTGGTTTAATCTGTTTCATTCTTGAATAGATCATCATGTGGATTCACGAGCGAGAGGAATGGCCGAACATTTTCTGGGATGCCGATGCGCTGGTTTCCCGGCTCGCAGCGGTCCGCCATTGTCAGGGGCGCCTTCTGGGTCGAATGGAGGGTCTGGGATTTGATCTCAGGCAGGAGGCCAGCCTCAAAACCCTGACCAGCGACGTCGTGAAGTCGTCGGCGATCGAAGGGGAGCATCTGGATACCGATGAGGTGCGTTCCTCGATTGCCCGGAGACTGGGAATGGATCGGGCCGGATTGGTTTCATCGGGTCGTGATGTGGATGGAGTGGTGGAGATGATGCTCGATGCCACGCGCAACTTCGACAAACCCCTGACGGGAAACCGGCTGTTTGGCTGGCATGCGGCTTTATTTCCGACCGGTCGAAGTGGCATGCAGCGGATCGATGTGGGCAAGTGGCGTACCCGCGATGCGGGAGCGATGCAGGTGGTCTCCGGTCCCGTCGGGAGGGAGACGGTTCATTTTGAGGCACCGGAAGCGCATCGATTGGACCAGGAAATGGTGGCTTTTCTGGACTGGTTTGGCACGGAACCCAGCGAAGATCCCGTCCTCAGAGCGGGGATCGCTCATCTGTGGTTCGTAACGATTCACCCGTTCGAAGACGGAAACGGAAGGATTGCGAGAGCGATTGGCGATTTGGCATTGGCACGGGCCGACGGCACAGCGGATCGCTTCTACAGCCTATCTTCCCGGATCGAAGCGGAGCGCAACGATTATTATGCTCAGTTGGAGCGACAGCAAAAGGCTGCGGCCGATATCACGGGCTGGCTGGAATGGTTTTTGGGTTGTCTGGGCCGGGCCGTCGACGGAGCCGGGAAGGCCCTCGAACAGGTTCTTCTCAAGGCGCGTTTCTGGGAGAGCCTGCTGCAGCACGATCCGGTCAATGATCGGCAGCGGAGAATCCTCAACCGCATGCTGGACGACGATTTCCAGGGGCATATGAACACCTCCAAATATGCAAAGATGGCGAAATGCTCTACGGATACCGCCTTGAGAGATATTCAGGATTTGAAAGAACGAGGAGTGCTCGTCCAGAACCCTGGGGGAGGGAGAAGCACCAGCTATCGACTGGCCGGATTCTTGGAGTTCGGAGGAGGTGGCGGAGCGTTGGTGCCGTTTGTTTCGTGGGAGAGCGGTGATCCAGGCGGGCAAGGCCTTTGACGAGAGGAAGTATGCGCGGATCCGCAAGGATCCGGAGAAGGTGAAGGAATGCCGGGAGCGTTTGAAGGATCTGAGTTGGTTCATGCGCTGCCTGAGCGAATCGTTGGCCCGGTCGTGGGTGTCCTTTATTTCGGTCTTTTACTGCTTAGGTGACCGCTTCGCCGTACCAATTGTAGAAAAAGACAATCTTGCCATTCTTGTCCCATTTCAGTTGCAGGGCGTTCTCCATGGAGACGCCTCCGGCTCGGACCCGCACGACCAAGGCTGCGGCGTTCTCTCCTGCGTCGATCACCCGATCCGTGTAGGCGATTTCCATCTCCTGTATTCCGGTGAAGAAATCCTCATAGATCGCACGGATACCCGCGCGGTCGCATTCTTTCTTTGTCTTCCATGGGTTCTCTGGGTCGCCACCCGCTCCGTGAACCACATGATCAAACTGCTCGGCAAATAGATTGGAAACCGCCTCTGCGTCCCGGTTGCGAACTGCCGCGCCATAGGCTTCGATCCGTTGGTTGATTTCTTCTCTTGTGGACATTGCGAAAGGGTAGAGACGAATCCCGCGGGAGAGCAAGAGCATCGGCGCACTTCGGTCGAACCGTTTTGCCGCACCTCGCCAACCCCTAGGACTCCCAGAAGCCGTGTAAAACGGCTGGCTTATCATTGTTATCGGGTATTGGTTCTTCTCGGTTTGCTTTAAGGGGAATGTTGCTGAGCCCTCCGGCCGATTCAATGGGAGATCAGATGGGGCTGGTGTCGTCTTGCGGGATGGTATCTTCGGGGTTTGATTTCGGGGCGACTCTAGTAGGCGGGACGACTTTAGTAAGCTCCGCGGATGTGCTCGTGGACCTCGGCCGTGTAGAACTCGCGAATTTGTCGGTGAAGTTCTTCGGGCAACGCTTCCAAGTTGGACGCGGAGGCATTCCCATGGGCTTGGGAGGGGGAGCTGGCGCCGGGGATGATGGTGGAGACCGCTTCGTGGTCGAGGATCCAGCGGAGGGCGAACTGAACCATCGACATATTTTCGGGGACGTAGGCTTTCAGTTCATCGGCGAGCTCAACCCCTTTTTCGAAGGGGAGCCCGGCGAAGGTTTCTCCGACATTAAATTGGGCTCCGTCGCGGTTGAAGTTGCGATGGTCGTCATCCCGGAAAGTGGTTGCCTGGGTGAACTTGCCGGTCAGCAATCCGCTGGCGAGCGGAAGGCGTACAATGATGCCGGTTCCGTTGGCCTGGGCCCCGGGGAAGAGTTCCGTGATCAGTTTTTGTCGGAAGCAGTTGAAGATGACCTGCAGGGAGAGAAGACCTTCCTGCTTCATGCAGAGGAGGCCTTCTTCCACGGTCTCGACGCTGGCACCGAAGTGGGCAATCAGACCCTCGGCTTGGAGTTTGCGAAGCCAGTCGAAGATCGCGCCGTCTTGGAGGACGTTGATCGGAACGCAGTGAAGCTGAAGGAGGTCGAGACGATCCACTCCCAGGCGGGAGAGGGAGCCTTGGACTGATTCGCGTAGACTCTTTTCTGAGTAGTTGTCGGGGAATACGGGACCCCGGCCAAACTTGGAGGCGATTCGGGGCTGAATCCCCTCGGCCTTGATAAACTCGCCGATCAGGGACTCACTGCGTCCGTCGCCGTAAACGTTGGCGGTGTCGAAGAAGGTCACACCCTGGTCGAAGGATTCGGAAAGAATGGCAAAGGCGGTCTCCCGGTCAATCGCGCTGCCCCAGTTCGCCCCGATTTGCCAACAGCCCATCCCGACTTCGCTGACTTCAAATCCCGATTCTCCCAGTAAACGTTTCTTCATTTTCATGGAAGGACCCTAGGAGGAGTTTTCGGATTTTGCCACCCGTTTGGGCATGTTTGGAGGTTGCGTTTCACCTCTAGTCGGCCTCCTCGGGATGAGAGAACTACCTGAGCGTTAAGACGACTTTGCCTAAGTTTTTTTGTTGGATCAAAATATCGTGAGCGGCTTCTGCCTGCTCGATGGGTAGTGTTTCATTCAGTATCACTTTAATTTCTCCTGTGGAGAATTTCGCCCAGAACCGATCTTCAATAGCGGCTAATATCTGTGCTTTTACCTCCGAGGTTCGACTCCGTAGAGTGCTGCCGATCAACTTGAGCCCTTTTCTGAAGTAGAGGTTCATATCGATTTCAGTCTTTGCTCCAGCGAGTGTGGCGATCACGATCCAGCGACCCCCGTTTCTCATCTTCACAACGTTGGCTCCCATCGAGGCTCCGACCACACAATCCATGGCGATGTCGACGGGATTTGCGTCCATGATTGCACCCAGGTCGTCGGTCCTGCGATTGACTATGATGTCTGCGCCGAGTTGACGGACGAATTCTGCTTTCTCTGGAGAGCCCACCGTTGTCATGACTTGTGCGCCACTGGCTTTCGCGAGCTGAATCGCAGCCATTCCGAGTCCACTCGCGCCCGCTTGAATGAAGACTGTATCGCCAGCTTTCATTTCTGCTTCGAGACAGAGATTCAAATACGAAGTCGCGAAGGCTTCGGGAATCGCAGCGGCCTCCGCCATTGAGAGGCCCTGGGGGACCGGCAAGACCATCTCCGCAGGAACGGCGATTTTCTCCGCGTAACCACCGCCGCCAAGGAGGGCACACACCGCATCACCGGGCTTCCAGCGACTGCCGCTCGGGGCTTCGAGAATCGTTCCCGCAACCTCAAGGCCCATCCATTCCGGCCAGTCGGGAGGGGAGGGATAGTCGCCATTGCGCTGCATGAGATCCGCGCGATTCAAAGCGGCGGCATGCACCTCGATTATTACTTCGTTGGCCTTGGGCGTTGGGTCGGGAATCTCGCTCCAAACGAGTCGCTTGTTGGGGTCGATGAGCATTGCGTACATAAGATCAGGTTTCCTTCTAGTTTTGTTTTGAGTGCAGCCTAGGAGAGAGTCCTGAGCCGGTTTATCTTGTTAATCATTATCGGGAGGCGGAAAGAATCGGATGAACTCGATCCGATAGGGGAAACTGTGTTTCCTCTCGGCGAAGGTGCGCGGAGTAGACTCCGTAGATCATTTCCAAAGCCATTCTCGCGGTATGGACATTGGATATCGGCGTGCGGTCCTCCTCAATCGCTCGGATCAGATCCCAAGCGGCGAAGCGGTTCGCCTCCAAAAACCATGGCGCTCGCGGCACATCCGGTTGTCCGCAGAGAGAGTAATCCAGGGGCTCCGCATTAGGGATTCTCCGATCTTCACTCAGTGGCACCTCGTCAAAGCCGGTGATCGTTTCCGGAAATCCAGTCTGACGGCTGAAGAGTAACGGCTGCCGCGCCCCGTCGTCGAAACGCAGTGAGAGCATACCTCCGGTTCCGATCACGCATAGGCCCATGAGTGGCGCGGGCGGATCGGGTTTGAGCAAGCCACGGCGACTCTCGAAAATACCCCGCACACCATCGGGAAATGAGAAGGACGCGAAAACTTCGTCACCCAGCGCAGGACCGACGGGCTCTACAGTGTCTACTCGGTCGGACCCGGTAGCCGGTCGTCCGTTTACGCGAACATCGGCCAGGACACTTGTCGGTGCCCCGAAGAAGAACGTCTGCAAGTCGAGGATGTGGGTGCCGAGTACGATCAAGTCTTCGCCCCCGCCACGTTGATCGCACTTCCCGCGGCCAATGACGCTCAAAGGCCTCCCGATCTCGCCCGCCTCAATCATCCGTTTCATCGTGAGGAAGGCTTGGTCGTGCCGAGCTGGATGCGCTAGGGCGAGTTTGATGCCGGTCGACTCCACAATCTTTACCACTTGGTCAGCCTCTTCGAGCGAAGCCGTTAGCGGTTTTTCGCAATACAGGTGACAACCCTGATTCGCGATCAATCGTATCTGCTCCAGATGGTCGCCGGGGTGACGCGAGCAGAGCACCACGATGTCGGGTGACTCTTTTTCGAGCATGCTTTTTAGAGTGGGGTAGTGTCGCTTCGCTTGGGTCTGCGCGAGTTTCTTGGGTAGATCCTCGATGTTGGAATCTACGTGCGCGATGACCTCCACATCCGGTAGGCCGCGAAACGCCGAGTGGAGCCCGTGCAGGCCCAGCATCGGCTTCGAGCTATCCTGCACCACCGCAACTTTCCAGACATGGCTCACGTCAATTGCTTCCAGTCAAAGACCGCACCGACCGGGAAATCGTGGTGATGCTCGGCGAGGTCCCGGTAAACCGCAGGTGCTTCCATTGGCGAGTAAATGGCAGACAGGATTTTACCCATATCGAGTCGTCCGTCCGCCATAAACCGCATGACTGCCTGGGCGTCGTCCTTCCACGTCCATGAGTGGGGGCGCGATTCGAGCTTTGGGCGGGCGTTGGTGTGGGCGCCGATAATTTCGATGCCTGGGCGGTGCACCTGTTGGTAGTAATCGATCGCGGTGTCTGAAACGCGGGTACAGCCCAACAAAGAGATTCGACCGAACGGAGCCGCGAAGGCGAGTGCTTGCTGAAGAGCTACAGATTGGCCGGAGACTTCAATCGTTGCGTTGACGCCTCCAGACGCCGCCGACTTAACCAACTCAACGTAGTCGTTCGCAGCGGGGTCAAAGGCGTAGTGTGCACCGAGGGCGAGCGCGGTCTCGCGGCGTTGCGCGCTCAAATCCGCGGCAATGACAGGTGAGCCACCGGCAATTCGGCACAAAGCCACGGAAAACAATCCCAGAATTCCCAAACCCACGACCGCCGCATTCTCGCCGATCTCCAGACGCGTCTTGCGGAGACCGTTGAGCGAGAAAGCCGCGATCACGGCGAAGACGGCATGTTCCGACAGGATACCTTCGTTTTCGATTTTTAGCAGATTTTCTTCCGCGATAAAATTATAGTTGGTATGTTGGCTGCCCCAGTGGGTGAGGACGCGGTCCCCAGGGCGAACTCCTTGGACACTCTCGCCGACTTTCTCCACGCGTCCCACGCCGCTATATCCGCTCGTCTTCGGGAAGCTGCCCGGTAATGTGTCGCCGAGATTCGGCAGGTCGAGCAGGCAGGCGCGTTCTGTGCCGGCGCTGATGGCGGAAATTTCGTTGGCTACGAGCACTTCGTGATCAGCTAGTGGACGCAAGTCGGATTCTTGGAGATCCGCCTTTCCTGCTTCGGTAAAGACAATGGTTTTTCGTTTCATTTTGGTGTATGCTTCAAAGCGAAGTTCAGCCGTTGCCTCCGCAACTGCGAGCTCCGTCAATGAGGTAGTTCGTTCCGCTGATAAACGCGGCGTCAGCGGAGCTGAGGTAAAGGATGAGCTTCGTCACTTCGTCGGGATCGGCGGCACGGCCCAATGGGGTCTTCATATTTGCCATCGCGGCCCGCGTCATCACTGGCCCCGGCGAGACGCAACAGGCTCGGATGCCGTGCGGTGCGCCAAAAAGTGCGAGCGACTTGGTCAGGCCAATCATGCCGCTTTTGGCCGCGCCGTAGACCACCGATCCCGCGCCACCTGTGACGCCGTCGACGGATCCCAGATTGATGATCACGCCGCTCTTCTGCTTCAGCATCACTGGAAGGACTGCACGGCAGAAATAGATCGGCCCAGTGAAGTTCACCTCGATGCCCCAGTCGATTGCCTCAAGGGGCATCTCGTCGAAGCCGCCGGGGCAATTGCAAACGCGGTGCGGGTTGCCACCAGCCACGTTGGCGAGAATATCGATTCGTCCGAAGCATTTGACTGCCAACGCTACTGTATTTTCGACTTCCGCATAGGAGCGAATGTCGACCGCCACGGCGCATACATCGCCACCGTCTTGACGGATCGCTTCGGCAGCGGATTCGACGGCTTCGCCGTTCACGTCCGCGAGAACGACCTTCGCGCCTTCGGCGGCATACTGCTGGGCGCTGAGCAGACCCATGCCCGAAGCAGCTCCGGTCACGATGACCACTTTATCTTCAAATCTCATCAGGGGTTCTTCCTTTGGAAACGGTAATAGAGAATAGCTTACACCTCATACCCACAGGCCTGCAGATGGCATCTTTGCACGAGCAGTTCATGAGCGTAGGAATAAGGATTGTCGATTTCGCCACCCACGATCTTAGCGAACTCGAGCAGTTGGTCTTCGTAGCGATCCTTTAGCGTTGGCTGCTGAATCTCCTGCGCGCCAGCGTGGAACTCGCCGGTTGCTTCTCGCAAGTTGAGGAACACTCGCCCTCCGGCTTTATTGCCCTCCAGTTCCAGTGGCTGAACCGTGAGTGTGCCCCGGTCGCCACAAAGGACGAGGTTGCGTCGCTCGAAGCCGTTGACCTCGACTATGCTTGTCCGCAACGAAGCTGTGCAGCCGCCGGGGAAATTCATGACAGTGAAGCCATTGTCTAACAAGCCGTCATCGCGCGTGCAGGTGGAAAGCGGAATGACCCGCTCCGGCGCGCCCATTAGTGCGACTGCAATATCGATGAGGTGGCAAAGAAAGATATAAGCGGCCCCCCCTTGGAAAGTTTTCATTCGTTCACGAATCTTCTCGCCGTCGTAGCGACTCATCGCGGCATCGATGGTCGATAGGTTGCCAAGTAAGCCTTTTCGCACCGCTTGGATGCAGAATTCGATGGCAGGACTGCTCCGATACATATAGCCCATCTGGACCGCGAGTTGACGTTTTTGAGCCTCGTGGAGTAGTTCCGCAAAGGGAGCGAGGGACTCGCCCCCGGGCTTGTCCGCATGGATATGTTTTCCGGCCCGGATGCAGCGCAGCGCGACGTCCACAGTGTCGTGCTCCTCGACTTCCACGAGGACAGCGTCGAGGTCGGGCCTTGCCAGGAGTTCGTCGCTTCTCATCCAGGTAACGTCGCGGTAGGTTTGGCTATCCCGCGCCTCGGCTTTTCGTTCCGGGTCGTCTTCGGCTACGCCAACAATCTCAAAGACGTCCGGGTGCAGCTTTAGCGATCCGAACTTGTAGGCGTGCATGTGGCCTGTTCCAATCTGGCCGATTTTGATTTTTTCCATCATCCGATCGAGTTGAATTGCGAGTTCTGTTTTTTTACGGTTTCGGTAATGCGGAAGACCTCCAACGCGTCCTCATTTTTGACGGGGAAAGGAACGCCTTCGCGGATCGCAGCGTGCAGATGGCGGGCGAGTTCAACTTCAACGTGAGTCCACATGTTCGTATCCGGCTCGACCTTGCGGATCTCTTCGACCCATGGCAGTTCTTGGTCCGCCGCCCAATTTTCTCCCGGAACCGGCGATCCCGTATTGGACGCAGTGGCTTCGGGCCAGTGGAATTGCGGGGCCAGATATTTGAGCTGTATTTCGCTCTGCTCCTGTCCGTAAATCAATGTTCCTCTGTCTCCGTAGATCGTACAATGCGGCCCCGGAATCGCCACGGAATTGCTGATTTCCAACTCTGCCACTACATCGTTCTCACCCGTGAGTATGATGCGCACATGGTCGTCAGCGTCGCCCGGCGTGAGGATGCTACGGAGATAACTCTCCACTTTGCTCACCGGCGCGCCGATCAATTGCAGGCTTTGGTCGAGTAGATGCGGTGCCCAGACGCTGAGCTGGCCGCCGCCGCAATCCAGCCGCATTTGCCAGTCGTTTCTTCGCGCGAACATGTGGTGCTTTCTCAGCTTTACCACTTGGATATTTCCCAACAATCCTTCCTCGATAATTGCGAGCGTGTTTTGAAAGGCCGGCTCGAACCGATGATTGTGGCCGAAATAGAGTTTTCCGGGGTAAATCTGGTCGAGACTTTGCAGAATCTTGAAATCTTCCGCCGTCACACCGATAGGTTTTTCCAACAGCACTGTCATTCCCGCGGCCAGTGCCTCTTCTGCGTTCCGGGCGTGGTCAAGCGAAGGGGTTGCGATAATCGCCAGCTCAATCTCGGGATCTTCAAGGAAAGTCGTGAAACTTGTATATGGCGTTCCACCGAACTCACTCGCTGCGCTGTGTGCCCGTGGTGAATCGATATCACAAAAGGCGACTGGTTGATATTGATCGCGATCCTTGGAGAAGAATTGGCAATGCTTTACGCCGATACGACCAAGGCCGCAGACGCCGAATTTAATGGGGTTTGTCATGATTCTCGGTTTTTCAAAATGAAAAATATGGCTCCGAACTGGATGGCAAATTGTGAGCGACTGAGCTGAAACGGCAAGCAATTGAATGAAAGATTCTTGAAAACTTTAATGAAAGAAGTAATTAGTTTCAGTCTTTAACCAGTTTCGCTGAAAAGTGAGATCAAAGGTCCGACTTAAAATGACAGTAAGAGAAATTGCAGATTTAGCCGAAGTTTCCCCCGCAACGGTCTCGCGTGTGTTCAGCCACCATCCGAACATTAAACCGCAAGTGCGGGACCGTGTTCTCAAGATTGCCAAAGAGCATAAATATCATCCACGACTCCCGTCCAAGCAGCGCAATGTAATCATTATGCTGCCGGAGAAGGAAATGTACCCGATTCGAAATTGCCTCGAGATGGTGATGCTCGCCTTAACTGTGACCTTGCCGAAGCGTGGGTTTCGGATCGAGGTCATCGCCGCCGATAACTTGGATCGCCTGGAGAGTATTCAGTTCTGCGGGGCGGTTGCCATCGGAGCCGAGCCGGAAATGTTTCAAGATTGGGGACGTCGCTTTACGTCGTCATTGGTGTTGATTGATCGCGATGTGCCGCCGAATGCAAAGAACGTTTTCTCCGTGCGTTCGGATGAACACCAAGGAATGAAGCTGGCAATCGACCACCTCTATGAGCGCGGGTGTCGTAAAATTGGCTGCATCATTCACGGTGAGAGTGGGAGTGGTAATACCGACGTCCGTCGAACGGCCGTGATCAACGCATGCAAAGCCAAAGATTTAGTGATTACAGATTCACTGCTGCAGTCTTGTGCCGATGACAGTCGCTATGTGGAAATCATCGGCAAGTTATTGAAGCAGGGAATCGACGGACTCTTTTGTCCGGGAGGTAATGCGGGTATTGTGGCTGCCTATGGCTTGTCCTTGTTCAGTAAACACGTTCCGGATGAAGTGTCTCTCATCGCTTCCGAAAATAAGATGTTCTCACGTTTCGCCACCCCATCGCAGACCACGATCACTCAGGATCATATTCAACTGGCCGAAACCGCAGTCGATATCATCGAAGCATTTCCCGACACATCGAAACATCCCAAAACTTCTGTTTTCGATTACAGTCTAATTGTCCGCGACAGCGTTGCACCGCTGCAGAGCTAAAGCGCTCAGGACGCATGAACGTTCTTTTTTCTGTTTAGAGGGCGAAGCGATTCACCCTGAACGTCTGGACATTGGACCCTGCGGTTGTCCATGTTTGGAGGAGGAGATTACGGGTAGGGAGTCGACTTGAGCCCGAGGGCCTCGGCGACTGCGGCACAATGAACCTGACCTCCCGAAATGTTCACTCCCGGAAGGAGGGCGGGATCGGCCTTCACGGCCCCTAAGGCGCAATCGGGGACACCCATTGGATTTTGGGAAAATAAGTTGACCGAAACTCTATTCCCAAAGGAGGGTGATTCTCTTTATTCCACTGACCCGCAGAGTTATTGGGAGGTGTTGGAGGTGCCAAACATACATGGGTGTCCCATTTTTTTCCGACTTGTCGTTCTTGCGGTCGCTTTTGGAGATCGCGCGCACCTTGCGGGCGTTCGCAACAATCACCTT
>DGMY01000059.1 GCA_002388665.1 Opitutia bacterium UBA4506
GTTGGTCCAGATTGTTCCCTACACCGGAGATGAAATAAAGGAGAACGGACTTTCCAGTCCGTTTGCGTCGTGAGCAGGCGCGGGAAAGGAAATAAACGGGTTGGAAAACCCGTTCTCCTTTATGATTCCAGCTATTGAAAGGGGGACTGATCCAGGGGGCATGTGTCGAAAGTAGCCGATGCCTTCAGGCTTCGCGCTTCATTGGGGAGACGGAACCCAAGGCTGAAGCCATGGGCCACTGGCTGATGCTTCGAGGTTTCGCGCTTCCTGCGCCCTGATGAGTCCAGTGGTTGTCCCAGATTGTTCCCTACACCGGAAATGAAATAAAGGAGAACGGACTTCCCAGTCCGTTGGCGTCGTGATCAGGCCCTCCGACAAGGAACCCAACGGGAGATCGAACTGCGGCTTTCCTCCGCTACCTCTATTGCCTGAAGGCTATTGCATGCATGAGTTCTCAACCCGCGCAAAACCTTCTCATCATCGCCGTCTCCTATTCTCCCGCCGATTGTGCCAGCTTTCAGCTCTTCATCAGATCTCCCAATGCCGGAGAACAAACCGCCGGTATCTGCTCCATGCTGCTAACCTGCGAGATCCGTGGCGTCGATCCAATCCCTTGGCTGCGCGATGTTCTTACCAAAGTACCCAAGATTCCCAGAAAACAAGAACTGATCAAACTCCTGCCCTACAACTGGCAGGAATGATATAGATCTGGTCACCATTGGCATCTAGCAATCGTGACCATCTTGAGCTAGAAATCGATACCGTCAAGGACCCAAAGAGGAGCGGATCCCAGATGTTGACGGTTCGGTCAGATACCCGTCGCGAGACATCGCTGATTCGGGGACGACTTGATTATAGGTCGGCGAAATGATCTTCCGCGATCAGGGGGTCGCCGGACAGTTTTAGGGTAGTTCCGTGAACCCAAGTACCGGTGGTTAGCATGAGTACTGGATCATCCGGCTCACCGCATTCGTGCTGAATACGGGAGCGGACCAGTAGGTCCACAGCGCACTTTGCGATGTTCGCGATGTTTTGGTAGATACCCGTAATTGGGCTGTCATTCGAGCGGAGGGAGAGCGTGATAAAACCGCAGTTTTGATACTCCTCTGGAAGATACTCGTACCATATTTCCCAATCAGCAATAATCACATCGGGTTTTACTGTATTCAACCATTTGGGCAGTCCATTTGAAAGGTGACTGTTTGCCTTCCATATATATTTTCGCGAATGTCCCCACGCCATAAATGCAGCCGTGTAGGCCCTGTTTGTCCGGCAGTCGATATCGTCATGTAAAAGGAGACAGGGTCTTTTGTATCGATGTCTGTGTGCCATTGCCAACGCCTTCACCATCACGTTGTAATGGCTCGCTTGTGCTCGATGGAAATTCGGGTGCCTGAGAGCTGTACCGATTATGGTCGCGCTCAGATTCTCCCAATCTAATTCTGGAGTCTTCTCGTTTGCTGTAATGGGAGGGGTTAGAATGACGCCTTGAATGTTTCGCGCACGCAGAATGCGGTTTATCACGTTGGGTGCCATATCTTTTGTCATGACAATGTGATCAAATTTCCGTCCATGAAGTTTGGCTCCTTCGTTCAGGCCTCGATACATGTTTGTGTGATAACCTTGTCCCAGATCGACCTCATCCCAGCGTTCAGGCCACCAGATAGCTGCAAAGGTTTCTTTATAATTTACTGGCCTTCGACTCGCAAAGCTAGTCATCAATTCGCTGACCATTGCATCGGGTTCGTAACCAAGTCTTCTGGCTGCTTCTAGAATTCTCTCTCGAACCTCAGGCTTTATTGAGGCTTCTTTTTTGAACGCGCGTGAAACTGTCATCCGCGAAACGCCAACTTCTTCGGCGATTAGGCGGAGAGAAGCTGACTTTGGAGAATCAGATGAAGAGCGTTTTGGCATCTCCCTCTATGTTGTGACAGTAACAGGTGGGCGCAATTTAAATCTTTGTACCGTTGATATCTTTTGGCTCGCGTTTCCGGCACCTAAGCGGGGTTGGAAGAACTCTTTGCAGCGCCTGAAAGATTGGAGGGGCCGGTAACGTCGTATTGTCCGTGCAAAAGCTTCCCAGTGGGTTTGGGCGATTGCTACTGGATCAAATTCTGCGCGATAAGTCCAAAACCGTAGCCTTTTTGGGCCATGGATTCAGGTCCTTTTGCTGAGAAATTATGAAGGCGTGCTCTGGATATGATCGAAGGAAGATGGTGCGATAGGACCCTCCGAAAACGGTCCCTGACGGAAATTATCCTTTTCTGCTGTTTGGATTGATAGGCTTAAAGATCAGGTGGTGGGCGAAACCGGGTTGCGTCGATTGCGGATCAGTGTAGTGGTCAGGGCCGCGAATCCGGCCAGTAATGCGAAGCTGCCCGGCTCGGGAACGGCGGCTGTAGCGGTGAGGAGGAAATTGTCAAAAAATGCATTGGAACCTCCGCTTGCGATATCGGCCGTTACACCCACACCCACTACATCAGAAAGGAGCGCGGCGGAGGCCGCGGAATCGTAGGTAAAAGTGGTCCCGTATTGGACTCCATCCACAAACAGGGCTAGGGAGAATTGGTCGCCGGCAGTCTCAGAGTCGGTGTCGCTTGTGTTCAAAATCAGCTTATAGTTGCGAGAGGTAGTCACATCAAAATTTGAGTCTATCGTTGAATATCCATCGATGTACTGGCCCTCAGGACGCAAGGACATGTCCCCGAGGGATGTTGCGCTTTGTGTCTGCAAATAGGTCCAGGGGGTACTGGCAGGTGCGCTTTGGCTGTCAAACTTAGTCCATGTCCGGTCAACGGTGCTGAAAAAGCCAAAGCCTGCGAATTGTGAGCTAGTCGAGGAAGGAGAGTCTCCATTGATATCGACTGACAGTTCGTAGATGTTCCCAGAACTAAGGGTGGTTGAGACGTAGGTGGTTGAACGGGCTGCGCTGGTCCCGCCTTGCCGCGTCATTAGTTTGCCGCCCCCATTGAGTCCAACATAGCTGGGGGCACTCCATGTGCCCGTGCCGGTGGTCAGTGTTGTTCCATTGATTCCACCGAATGGACCCGAAAAGTCGTCGTATAAAATGGTGGTTTGGGCCGAGGCAGAAACTGCTGTGAGGAGAACAGTGCCGAAGAGGAGAATTTGAGAGACCCGTTTCACTGGGATGGTTGGGATGTATTGTAATCTCATTGTTTTTTTTGGGGGCGTATTCTGAAGGTAAGTGGAGAGAATGTGCAGAAAAAGAATGGAAATGAAGTGGGATGAAATTGCTACTGTCACATTTTGGATGTAGACTTGACCGTTTCATTGGATGAACCTGGGCCGGTAATTGATCCGCTCTCTTGTCTTTGAATTTTCTGACTGCATAGTTCGGGACAGTATATGGGGTTCTTTCGGCGCTGGAGTCGTCTGTGCTGGAGGCCCAGTAGACAATGGCAATTGATGGTGCCCACCGTTGCCGATAGGGTGGATCTCTCTGAGCCACCAATCATGAAAATTGCCGAAATTATCATGATTTCGATTCAACACTAGAGCCATTGCCGTGATCGAACTGAGGTTTCGGGCGGATCTGCTATGGAGATAGTTCGGGTCGCCGATGGGGGATCGCTTCAATATTCGATTCTGTAGAAGCGATATTTTCCGCCGGAGGTGGTGTCGATGTAGGGGGGCATCGGCTGAGGTGTAACGGGGGTCCAGTTGATCAGGTTTTCGCTCATCCAGAGCCTCCCCGATCCGGTCCAATCTATGATGATGTCACTGCCGAGGGAAACCGGGCGGTAGAGTTTGGGCACGGTGCCTCCAGCTCGGCAATCGATGACTACAGCCCCTATATAGTAGAATCCGTTGGAATTCGTGTTGTGTAATCCTTTGTATACTGTGAGTGTGATGTCGCCGTGGGTGGTCGGTTGTACCTCGCGGATTTCAACAGTCGTGGAGGTGTTTTGGGCTGCATTGAGAGTGGCTGCGTTGCTAGTGGTGCCCGTTGCCGTGTAGGTGGTCTGTCGATTGTCTGTGACCTCACTTCCGGTCCGGGATGCATAGAAGGTGAAGTCGTAGGTGATCGAAGGGTCGAGGTTCGAGAAGCGAAAGATGGCCTGGCCATTATCTGTATATCCGCCAAATGCACCGTCCTGTCCATAGAGACTGTCAGATGTGGCTCCGATTGGATATGGCCCGGATGTTGTACCACTTTGGTTTGTGCCGCTGGGGGCATCGACCAAGGCGAGGGAGATGCCAGTGGGTGTTCCACTTCCATTGACCAAGTCGCTAACCAACTCTGCGGGTGTGCCTGTCCCATTGCCGACGTTGTCACGGACTTCGGATCGCATCGTCACTTGATTCCATCTATTACTAGCGCTGGAGACCGTGCTGGCTCCGGCGAAGTCGATGTAGATATACGTGGATGATGATTGATCGACCCGAAGGCTCGTGCGCGTGGTGCCTTCCAGCCCATTGCCAGACTCGTCAAGGAGATTGTTTGAAACATCAACCAGGATGTTGCCAATCAGGTCTATGGAGGTTGTGAGGAGCACGCTGCTGTTTAGGCCTGCTAGTTCAACGTTCTCAATGAACACACGCCTGCCGCGGTTAATGATGGCGTAGTTGGTCGGATCGAGGGCACTGGTTTCGTCCATTGAGTCGTCAAACTGTAGAATCAGAATGTTGGGCTTTTTCTGGATCAAGCTAGTCCATGTGGGCGGGGTAATATCAGGCCTGTCTTCGGCCAATCCAGCAGTGACGACAGATTGCCACGCTATGTTCTCGATGAACCTAGCGTCGTTTATATTCAATTTCAGCCCGAGAGAGGTGATCTCGGGAGAGCTGTAGAGCCCGACTGGGCTGTCTTCATAGATTGCGGCGTAGTGTACGCAGGCGGAGAGGTAGTATCCCAGCGAGTTTCCGTGGTATTCATCGCTGCTAAAGAGGTCTATGTAGCTCGAATCGTTTGGATGTAAATTGCCGCCCGCGTCGTTCCACGCTTGGCCTACGGGATTTACTTTGACCGGTGGATTTGACGGATTTTCGCTGTTGAGTGCGTTCGCGAGCGCCTGATAATTGGTGGCCAATTCGTCAAGCATCTCTTTTGTGGACTCAAAGGTCGAGGAAGTAGAAGTACCAGTAATCAGAGAATGGATCGCCGAACGTGCCCAGGTTTGATAGAGGTGGACGTTCGTTTCGCCGTTGTTGGCCATGATCGAACTGTAAAGGAGTTTCCCGTACGTCATGTGGTCTCCGGGACTACCGATATGAGTCGGTTCCGTGGAGTAGTTCTGAATCACAACATGGGTCCATGGTTGGGACGAGATTTCGGTTTGATGATTCTCGTAGTGATATTGATAGTTCTTTCCCCCGACGCCGACCATTACCGTCGATGGGTCTGCTTGTCCGGCAGCGCGCGCCAGTGCGTCGAAGATGTTGGGGACGCTACTTGCACCACCGCTGCCAAGTGTGAAGCTATTGCCGAGGAAAAGAACCTTGTTTTCAGCTCTGGCGGAAGTTGCCAGTACGGCTAAGATGAGCACAGAAATGCTAAGGCCTATAGGGGATGTCTTCATTGATAGAGTTGAAAGGGGAAGGGGATTAACTGGAATCGTGTCGATGTAGATTGACGTTCGTGTTCGTCGGAATTTTAGAGTGCGCAATCTCCTTCCGTGGAATCCCATCAGGCGGTTGATGAAAGACCGAGGACTGTCGCCCGAACGTCATTCGGGAAGGCATTTTCCCCTCCGGAATGACGACAGCAAAATAAAAATGGCGAGCCTAGTGCTAGACCCGCCATGAGAGAAAGTTCCACGCTGGTGGCCGTTTTACCTACGGCGGCGCACCATCACAAAGCCAGTCGCCACAGCGCTTAATACCAGTGCAAAGGAGCCTGGTTCCGGAATAACATTCATTTCGATCACGCCGAGGTAAGCAAACTGCTGTGAGGTTGTATTGTTTTCCCCGGCACGAACCGTCAATGAAATGATGCCTCCAGCTGTTGGGTTGAGACCACTGGCTGTGATTGTGTTTGTCGTGTTTCCGGCCGCGTCGAGAAAAACAGTTTCGAGATTGGCACCAGAGAAGGTGTATTCTGTCTCGCGATTGTCGCTTCCACCGAGGCGCGAAGCAAACATTGTAAAGTCGTAAGTTTTCGACGCGTCGAGTCCGGTGAACTCCAAGACGCCAAATCCATTATCGAGGGGATCACCTGGGTTTGGCTCCCACGTATCATTGGCGGTGTACCAGCTGTCGGAAGTGGCAGTACTGGGGAATGGCCCGGACGTGGTCCCGGCAGTGTTTCTCCCGTGAAAGCCATCAGTGATATTGAGAGCAATTCCGGTTCCAGCGCCCGTGGAATCGATAAGGTCAGAAATTAGAGCGTAGGTGTAAGTTACATCGAGCCCCGGATTGATCGCGTTGTTCCAGTTGCCTCCTGTCGTGGGACTGTCGCTACCGCTAAAATCAATTAGGATAGATTGAGCACCGATAAATGCGGGCGCGAGGCTGAGTGCAGCGAGTAGGATTTTATGTGTTGTTTTCATATTTCGGCGGATTAGGGCTTAGTCGATTTCTTGTGTCTTAGCTATGTAGTCTCGTAGGGGTTATTGTGGAAGGGCACTCAGTGTGTTGCGGTCACTGTGAGGTGCGCTCATACGAAATCACACTCATACCGAGGCGCAATTTACTTCGAGCGGAGATATCAATTTTTTCTTAACAAGACAGTGGAAATATTTCTGAAGAGCGTCGCGGGTCACAGTATTTTGGAATTCCTAAAGGATGGTAATACTATGCTCTATTGCTGTACGATGTTCCAGAGCTTGGGGTTGCGTACGACTTCACTCTTCGGTTTGCTGGCAATGCTTCCATCGTAGAAAGCGATGTTAGCATTGCCGCTGTGACGGTAGGCGATGGAATGGGCTATGTACGATTCGTCTTTGTAATTGCTGGCTGCGTACATGAGTATTTGCCAGTCGACTGCATCAGCAAATGCCATGGTTGTGGATGGGTTTATGACTTCTACCATGCGGGCCGCTCGATCGCCAGGATCACTCCAGCCTCCAGGGACATTGGTAATATTGATCCCGTAGCTGAACCCGGATGTTGCCTTTCCATGGAAATCTCGACTGGCAGCATTTGTAGGGCACTTCAATGGAGGTTGGTCTCCCATGTACTCGAGAACCTCTGGATTTTCGTACCAATTGACTCGGTCGATCGTTCCATTGCTACTCACGTTGTTCGTGATGCTGGGAAGAAAATGGCCGTGATCGGAAGCATACAATGCACTGGCTGACTGAAGTTGCCGCAAATTGCCCTGACACTTGCTGTTGTTGGCCTTCTCTCGGATGCCGCTGATTGCTGGCAGGATGATAGCGGCGAGAATTCCAATTACCGTGATAACGCATAGGAGTTCGATTAGCGTAAACGCAACTCGTTTGTCGTGCGGGGATGGGTCTATCGAATTTGCTAGGGAAGTCATTGGGATAATACTTTAGGGTTCAATCACTCGGGGCTGTGGCATCACGGAATGGCTGTAGGGGAGGGCACCATTTCTAATTTAAGTGAATCTGTGCCTTTGATCCTGTCTTATTATGATCGAGGTCATCAACCCACAATGAAATGTTGCTGTAACATTAGAGGGGTGCCCGTATATTTTCTATGGAATCTCTACGACTCTATTTTCAGAACATTGGAATCGTAGTGTGGCGGGTTGAGCAATGGGGAGCCATTCCGAACGATCTGGCGGCGATTCCGCTGCTGGGAGGAGAGGAGTCGGGTGGCGAGCGAAGTTCACGGGTGATTTCTCGGAAATAGTTGGGGGGTACTAGTGGAAGTTTCAGAGCTTTCCGGTACAAGGGGATTGCTGACGGGACAGTCTTTGGAATCACAGAGCATGGAGTTGGCGATCTTCTTTTCCGAGGCGTTTCAAATGACAACAACGATGATTTTTCGCGGTTTGAGCCCTGCGGATAGCCGATTCTTTAGTTCTTGATGGCTTTGCGAGGAATTTGCACTAACGTCCGTTTTTCTGCTGTTCTCGAGGGATAAATTCTTTGTAGCGCCGGATTTCGATTGGATTGATTGGGTCCTCGCTGCTGAGCATGAAAATATTTACGCGATTGTCTGCTTTGTGTCCCCATAGCGAACTATAGGCCAGTTTCCAGCCCTCACCTTCTTCCCGGGCGAATTTGACCTCGATTGTCGCGGCTTGTTGGGCTGGAAGTTCAATAATGACAGAATCTCGCTTGGCCAAAGAGAACATTTCCTTCCCTATTTTTCCGGATATGTTGAAATCACTGAAGTTGATAATCTGATAGCTTCCGGGAGGAAACTGATCGCGGTTCCGCGGGATGGGGAAAACCCGATAGGATTCCCTTTGTGATTTCGCATTTTTCTGAAAGATCAGAAGCACCTCGTCGACATTGTCGGGCAGACGGGTTTGAGCTACGGGGACTCGAACCATTTCACCTGTTTGGGGATTGGAAACTTCACGGAAAAATTTGAGATCGGCAGGTCCGCTGTAGTTCTCCGGGATCGAAAGCCCACGGTTGTAGACACTCAAGGTTCGGACCTCTCCGTCAATCTCGAATTTCAGGTCTTGGATTACGGATGGCTCCCAGTTAAGCGTGGTGAAATCTACTTGGACAATATCCTCTTTGTGAGTCTGACTGGGTAGGCTGTAACAAATTCCGGAAAACAGGAAAAGGAAGGTGGCATTGAGGAACTTCATGGAAGGAATAGTGTCGGTTTAGACTTCATCCGGGGTAAGCCAACGCAGGTGAACGATTCTGAACTGGCGCCCGAACTGCCCCGGGGGGGTGTTTCGATCAATGTCAGATTCTTCATCGCCTTCGACTGGTTCGGGCATACGTTGCACGACTGCCTCACAGTAGGCCTTTGATTGCACCTCCGTACTCAGGGGACTGCGTGAATCGCCGTAGGCACGAACAACGAAGGTGTCGGATCGCGTGGTGAGGATTGGGCCAAGTGCCTGAAGGATGTCGCCCTGCAGTAGGTGCCCCGGTGTGCCTGCCGCTTGTAGGCCGGAGGTGGCCGTGAGGAACGGTGTGTTCCCTTCGGTTTGGCCGACGGTGTTTGTCAATAAGGGGTCGATGTTGCTGTTGATGCTTGTCGAGGTCGCATCGATCGCTAATTGGAGGATTCCGCTGAAACGTTCGTCCTCTGTCGTTGACGGAATGTCTACCAGGCTCCTGTTCACGAATTTCGCCATTGTGCCAAAGGGGCGACCTCGCGCCTTGATAAGTCTTACGATCTCGGTTGCTAGATCGATGATCTGTGCTGTCGTCAGCTCCTGATACCCTCGCCAGAAGTTGGAGAAGCTGGAATTGTCGGTGCTTTTGTAGGCGAGACCATAGGGATAGCTCAATCGCGTGAAGAAAAGATTTCCCGTGGTGACCATGGTTGTATTGTTGGCTGGGTCGTAAATCGGGAGGTTTAGGTCGTCCATCGAGCTGAGTACTGAGATCCAAGCTTCGACGGAGGTCGAGTTTACGTTGAAGGGACCATTAATCGCCATGTGATAGGCGAGAGAGTGGTAGGCCTGGATATCATCTTCCGCATTGTTGAAGACGGCGTTGCGGGTCAATTCGTCGGCACTGCAATTGAAGGTATAGCGTTTGTTCCGGTATTCCTGATTCTCGATGAGGTACTGCTTTTGAACGGCACTTAGATTCGGGTCGATCGAGGAGAAAAAATAACTGTCCCAGATCTGTTCGTTGATGAGGTAAGGTAGATCGTAAATATCCAGATCAGCAAGTCCTCCGAATCCAATGCTTTCGGTTTCGTCAGCGGCAATGCGCGGGTTTGCGTAGGAATTTCCGATGATGAAACTCGGTTGGTGGTTGTAGCGGGAGAGATTGGCGTGCTGCAAGGCCCCTACCGAAAGCAACGGCTCACGGGGGACATCGAATAGGACTACGTTGCCCTGCCCGCCAGCGCTGATCGTGTTGCCCCATCGTCCGGAGTAGCGGTTGTTGTCAAAGGTTTCTGGTTCGAGCGGAGAAGAGAGAAGTCCCTGTTCTCCTTGATACCCGAAGCCACTCATGAGGATGTTTCCGCTTCCGTTCCGGAAACCGTCCCAATTCGGATTGCCTTGTAGCGTTCGGAGATTGCTGTCGATGCCATTTCGCAATCCGTGTTTGCTTTGAGACGTCTGCATAGTAAATGCCCAGCTCGCCAGTTCTCGACCGCTCTCCAGATCCTGAGCTGTGTTCGGGGAAGGAGGATTTTTGGAATCAATCAATTTTGGGCCGAGCGATGAATCTTGCCACAACTTCTTAATGCGCTGGAGGCTTATTGGATCCGCTCGGCTAGTACCTCCCCGAAGCCAAACAAAAGCGTCTTCGCCGATGTCGATTTGTCGCACTTGAATGACCGTACTCGGGTCTGCATAGATAATGTTTCCGCTACTGTCCCTGACCGTAAAGAAAAGAGAGCCGTTTTCGGTATAAGTATTTCGGAGAATGTAGTCCTCGTTTACTCCATTGCTCGTATTCTTCAGAAGCTTTCGATTTAAGGGAGCAAACAAGCGGGTTTCCCCAGGTTCGAAATCTATCAATTCGCCGCTCGGTGTTTCGATTAGGAAATTTAGGTAATTGCTTCCGTAAGTGAGAACGTTCTGATCCTCGAAATCGAATTCGTAGCTGACCCCGTCGACTATCAGTTCGAAGGAAGGATTGAGCTCAATGTGGATCTGATAAGCGGCATCGTTGATTGCCACGTTATACGGATTGTAAATTCCAAACATAGGCCGAACTTGCAGTTCAATTTTATACTGGCCGGCGCCTCCATGTTGTTCGGTCTTTATTCCGAAATCGAGTTGAAGGCGGGAAACCACAGGATGCACAGGATTATTTCGGTGGTAGGTGTCGCTGTATGTGTAATGCCAGAAATCATTGATCGATGCGTGCTTATAGGGGACGTAGTCGGTACGTAATGCCGAATTTATTCTCGGTTCAGCCGGCCGGAGGTCGATGCTGGCGGAGGTTCCGACTTGTTCGTGTAGGTTGTAGTAATCTCTTAGAATACCCCAATTGGGTCCCGTGCGACCAGTTGCCGGATCGACGAGATCAAGAAAGTATCGATTTGCATTGGTCGGGTTCGCCCCAAACTCCATTTCAAATACGCCGCTGTCTTCGAACGCGAAGGTTAAATCCTTTTTGAATCCACCATTGAGAGTATCGGTCAGCAACCCTTCACTATAGGCAGTAAGGTGGTGACGATAGTTTCTTGGGATGCTCGGGTCGTTTGCCAAGAGAGCGAGAGAGGACAAAGATAGAGCATTGCCGGTGCGGTAGTCCTCTTCGATATCCAGCGCCATAAATATAGTATTCAACTGGTTGATACCGAATTGATAGGCGATCGTTGTTGGCGATCCGGTCTGGCTGGTAGTTGGAGTATTGGCCTCCGACTCAATATTGAACTTTGCCTTGATCCCTTCGTCGCCGACCCAGTAAGCAATCTTACCAGTCGTGTTGCCACTGGAGTCGTTGATGTCGATAGTTGAGACTTTCACGCGATCAGCTGGATCATCTACACTCTGGTTAATGAGCCAGACCGTGCTGTAGGGGGGAGTCGGATCGGGAAGAGCGGTTTCCGGGGATTGGTAATTGGGGTCTCCGGGGGAGATTCCTGCGTTGCCGCTGACGATCCAGGCGGGGTCGGCTATCGTATCGAGTGAATTCCAGACTCCCGTCCAGTATGGATTTGCGGTATTCAGCGGGGAAATGTCCGCGCGGGCGGTTGCCCGTTGGTCTTGACCTGCGTATTTCTGCAGCTCGCCTACCGCGAGTACGAGGCTGAGCTGAGCGTGTCGGCGTGCCTCAAAAGTCGTTCGCACCGCGGCCGAATGGCGGGATTCCACTGAGATCAGTTCGATCAGGATGATCAGAATGAGGACGACAAATGCCATTAGGCTCAGTGCTATAATCATAGCGAAGCCATCGCTTGGCTTGT
Source organism: Opitutia bacterium UBA4506 (assembly GCA_002388665.1). Lineage (GTDB taxonomy): Bacteria > Verrucomicrobiota > Verrucomicrobiia > Opitutales > Puniceicoccaceae > Puniceicoccus. The sequence goes on from DGMY01000059.1 coordinate 11,941, forward strand.
TGAATTTAGAGCTGCAGATTGAGGTTTGGGTCATGGCTGAACTGAGAGTTCGGAGGAGAGGGGTACCCTGCAGGAAGAGGATGAAGGTGGGTTCCCATGTAAATGTACCAAGTTACAGCGAAAAGAATCTAGGCCGGCGGAAACTCTAGGAATCGTGACTGTACTGGTGGCGGGTAGAGATCGATAGCTAGCTTTGTCTAGTACTCTGACTTACTGCGAAATATTGAAGTCGAGGATTTGCGCTGCGCCCAGCGCTCTCCGCATGAGAAGTACCGGTGTAGGCGTTCGAAGAGCACTTTGCGACTTGATCTTCCGAAGTCTTGGAGTGTCGCCTCATGGTTGTCTCTTTTTGGACGCTTCCAGGTGCTCTTTTCGACAGAAGGATTTTCGAGAACCGGCGACTACTTTCTCGCAGCGATCAGCTCCGATACGGTCACGAATTGATAGCCGCGGTCCCTGAGGATTTCAATGATAGCAGGGAGTGCGTCGAGACTCTTGGTTGACCAATCATGCATGAGAATGATTGTACCAGGCTGAGTCTTATCGCTTGTAGCCCGCTCAATAATGAGCTGGACGGTTGTGTCACTATGCCAGTCGCTTACTCCGACGGAGCAGTCGATGGGCTGCAGTCCGGTCGACTGGAGAATTTCCATCAATTTTGGAGTATAGAGAATATAGGGGGCGCGGAAGAGAGTAGGGGTAACTCCAGTGGTCTCTTCGATAATTTCCTGAGTGTCGATGACTTGCCGGTATGCTTCTGCATGGCTGATTTGGTTGAACCGTGGGTGGCTGTAGGAGTGGTTGCCGACTTCGTGGCCCTCACGAACGATCCGTTTCGCCAATTCTGGTCGTTTCTCGACGTTGCGACCCTTCCAGAAAAAGGTAGCTTTGATATTTTCCTGGGCAAAGAGGTCTAGGTATTGAGGACTTAGGTCGTTCGGACCATCGTCGAAGGTGAGAGCGATCAGTGGGCGATCGGTTTCGACAGATTTGATACGATTGATGGTAACTTCGTCGACCGTTGGTACTTCGATGGAGGAAGGCTCGTCGGGAAGATCTGTAGGCGTGATTTTCAGGTCATCGACACGCACATAGCCAGTCGATGATAAGTTGACCGCAAGATTGGTCTTGGATGCGTTTTCTGGAATGAGCACGGTCTTGCTAAAGCGGGTATTTTCCCCCGGAGTTTTCAGGAAGGCGAGGTCGATCCATGCAATGGTTTCGGAATTTGAATCAAAGCATTGTAAGGAAATCTTGGTCGGAGTATCGGTGGTTGTGAGGGCGTAGCCCGAGACGGTGACTTCTCCCCGGTAGGAGAAAGGCATCGAAGCGCTTCCCTTTATTGGATTACCTTCAGCGATGATTTTGACTCCCTTTCCGGAGTGTAAGCCAACCGGATCCGACTCGACTTTAATCGATCCGGAGCCTGTCCAGGTATACCAACCCTTTCCGCCATGGTCGCACGATCCATAACGGAGGATGTTGGGATCGCTCTGAGCGATCAGGGTCGCGGTGCTGGCCAGGATGAGGAGAAGTAGTGAAACGATGTTCTTCAGTTCTATATGCTTGTTCATTTCTGCTGAGTAGATTGGTTCTGTGCGCCCTTTTCCAGAGGAAGGTAAAAGACTCCGTTTCCTGGAGTTCCGACAATAAGGCGGTCACCTGCGAATGCCATCTTAAGTCGTTGGCGCTGAGGTAGGTGGTTGTCTACTGCGTACCAGTTGGTGCCTCCGTTTTCTGTGACGAGAATACCATCGGCTTCATCGAGAGCTATCGCTATGCGCTGGGAATCGTTTTGATCGACGGTGACGGAGTGGATGCCGCGTTCGAATATTTTGGTCCAGGTCTTCCCGTTGTCGGTGCTTCGTTGCAGTCCTCCATACTCTTCAGCCAGGAGGAACACGCCGTCTTGGTCGGGAGCACTTAGAACCTGCATGAACTTGCGTCCGGAAAGTCGGACTGGCGAGCGCTCCCAATCTCGGTCGTCCGAGTTCCGGAAATAAACCGCGTTATTCTTTATCGCGACCATAGAACCGTTTGGGCTACGGGCGAGTTGGAAGCCCGTGTCCCAAATAGAACTTTGGAAAAACGAGCTATCCTCGGGAAGTCCACGGCTATCCCAATCCCATGTTTTTCCCATATCGGAACTGCGCCAAACGCCGCCTTTGCCCGGTTTCACGGGTCCGCTGACACCAATGTAGACTTGCCGGGAGTTTTGGTAATCGACCGTAAGAGAATTGGCCCTCCACTTTTCGTCCCCTTTGGGAATGTTGATCATGGGAGATTTGTGAAACTTCTTTCCACCATCGAGACTCACGTAGAGCGTGTCGGCGTACCACCCGTGGTAGCGTGGGGCGAGAATATAGACGGTGTCGGGAGATGATTGAACTACAGCGATCGCCTTGCAGTTGTCCGAGGTGCCGTCAGCGTGGGAAAAGGAGGTGGCGGCATCCATGGAGCGGAAGTAGCCGTTGTCTGCCATTCCCATGTGAACAATGTTTGGATTTTGCGGAGACTGAACGACCGTGTGGATCACGGTGTTCTCGATTCCGTCGATGGTCAGAGTCCAGGTTTTTCCGGCATTCCATGACTGGTAAATGGCGTAGTAGTCACTGAAGAACCAATGGTCGGGATTGGAAGGATCCACTACGATCGAGGCAGTCGCTCGGCCGAATTTGTCCCACTGATTTGGTTGGGTGCGCGCGAACCAATCGCCTTGAATTCGGTCCGACTTGATCTCGCGCCAGGGAGAGTCGATTGGGTCTTTTATGAAAAAGCCACCGTTTCCGTTGGCGACGATGAGAAAGTCGGGTCCGCTGCCGATACTTCGGTAGCTTAGGCCAGAGGTGGGGGACTGCTTTTTCTCAGATGTCGGGAGTCCCTCGGAGGCATCCCCCCAGTTCTCCCCGAAGTCCTCAGTGACAGCGACGCGTAGCCCATCAAAGATCCCGTACCATTGATCAGGATTGACTGGGCTCTGGATGATTTCGATGGGGGATTTCTCTGAGAGTTTCTCCCAGTTCATTCCCGCGTCCTCGGAGCGGTAAAATCCTCCCTTTAGCTCGTGGAATTGGCGTTCGCCGTTCCAAGTCGTTTTGTTCGACATCTTGCGGGCTTCGGCACAGAGAAACATTCGATTGGGATTGCGCCAGTCGATTTTAAAATCGTTGACGTATACTTGATCGAGTCCGAGGCCGATCCAATTCTCGCCGCCGTCGGTGCTGACGAAAACCCCATCAAGACCGGGTGCTGCGTAAATCCGGTTCCCCTCCGAGGGGGCGCGTTGAAGGATACGGCCCGTGCTTCGATTTGGGCCATTGCCGAAAACCTGCGTGTTGAGAACCTTTCTCCAAGTCTTACCGCCATTGATGCTCTTGAATATTCCCTGTTGAGGCATCCATTGGTCGCCCACCGCAGCGATGATGAGGTCGGGGTTTTCGGGATCCACCAGTAGATCGCGAACACAATCTAGACTTTGGGGATGGTAGTTAATGTGGATCATGTACCAATTGCGCCCTCCGTCATCAGAGCGAAATATTCCGCCGACATCGCTGTGGGCGTAGAGACGGTCGGGGTCGACTCGGTTTGTCGCAATATTGAGGAGGTAACCACCGCCGCCAATTTTGCTGGAACGCCAATGCCCGTACTCTGCCAGATTCTCGCCTGGGTTGAAAATATTGCCGGGTCCACTACCGCGAACTGCCTCGATTCGGTTTGTCTGGAGCGGTTTGTTGGACGTTTCTTCCGGTGTTCCCAACAGGTTCGTAGAAAAAATGCCGGAGATACAGACGAATGGAATGAGCAGAAAACGTTGCATGAATTAAGGTGGAAATTTCAGGGGTTCAAGTCCGTGGCTCAAGGGTGCCTTGATCGTTAGTAAGGTAGCTTATGGCATCTCTTTTTGAAAACCTTTGGTCAAATGTTGCTGTCACATTACTGGGTGTGCGGCGATTCCGTAACGATTTTATCAAATGGCCATTTCTGTTCTTCGAGGGGGAGTTGCAAGAGGGTCCATCGCTCTGAAAATTCGGCGGATTCACCGGGGGCGAGTGTGAACTCCGGCGAGTGCATTTCTAGTTCCATTAAATTTCCGCGAGCATCCGTAGTGTATCGTTGATAAATTTCGAGTGGAGAATGTTCTTCGGGAAATTTCCCTGACATACTCTTGGCGCCGACTTTCTTGACGAATAGATTGTCTTTGTAGACAGCAATGATCGGTCGGTATTGGGAAAAGGATAGTTTGCCGTAGAAACTATAGTTTTCGAGATCTTTCCCGGAGGGTCGGGAGAAAGAAACAACTCTGTTTCTGATCTCATAGGGGAGGGGGCGTTCCGTGTAGGGGCGCCATGCGCTAAAGGCATAGCTTAGGTTGCCTTTTGCGGGAACGGAGAACCCTGATATGCCGGCAGGCTGGAAGCGGGTGTTAGACCAAATATTCCAGGTTACGGGACGATGGCGCTTGTTGGTTACTGATACAGTAATGTTCAATTGTCCTCGGGTTCCGAATTCGAAAACTTTCCTCATCCTCATGCCATTCAACGGACTGACGTTCCCTTGTAGCACAAGTCTGCTCGCGGAGTGTTCTAAAACTTCGCAGCGGTCATAGATTAGGAATGGATCGGGGTGAAATGTTTTGTCTGGGGGAAACAGATTTCCATCGGTATCGTCCCACCACTTTGACGCAGGGCCAACCCATACGATATGCCCGTGGTATTCGGTCAGGTTGGGAGCGTTTTCCGCTTTGGGGATCTCTTCGTCAGTGAGAGACCAATCGGCCGGATCTGAGTGGAGCACGTTTTCTCCATCTACTCGTCGAAACAACATAATCCGCCCCCCAAGCTCTGCTTTCACGCCGACCACGAGTTCCTCATTCTCGAGTAAGAGTAGCTCACTTTCGGCTAGGTTTCCATAGGACAGGCTGCAAAGCGGGAGAAGAAAATGAAGAATGTGGATGGATCTATGCATAGGGTGGTGCGTAGGTCGTTTGCTAGTCTTGTTTTGCCGCTCGTTTAGAGGTAATGTGGCGGGGGAGACCAGTAGGTTCGATGAGGGGTGACTTTAGTTGAACACTCCGAACTGAGACGAATCTACACGGCTGGTTACTGTAACATTAGTTTGCAGTGTTCATTCCTTCAGGCTTCGCGCTTCCCTGCGGAGACGGAACGCCGCCGCAGTCCTGCTACTCCACCGCGCTGCCGCAAGCCACCGCCGTTCAGGAACCCAAGGCTGAAGCCATGGGCCACTGGATGATGCTTCGAGGCTTCGCGCTTCCCTGCGGAGACGGAACCCAAGGCTGAAGCCATGGGCCACTGGCTGATGCTTCGAGGCTTCGCGCTTCCCTGCGCCCTGATGAGTCCAGTGGTTGTCCCGGATTGTTCCCTACACCGGAGATGAAATAAAGGAGAACGGACTTTCCAGTCCGTTTCACGTCGTGTGCGGGGTGCCGTGCTGGGATAAACGGGTAGGAAAACCCGTTCTCCTTTACGCTTGG
>DGMY01000042.1:0-840 GCA_002388665.1 Opitutia bacterium UBA4506
CAGCGCCCACCACAAACCGGCCGAAGGAAGCCTAGTCGCCTAAAGTCCCCCAGGCCCAACCGCAAGCGTACCCTAAACAGACGCGGGCAAGGCTAAAGCCATGCCCCACTTAAGACTTCAAACTCAAAACCTTCCCACTTTCAAACTTTCAAACCTCCCCACCACCACCTCCCCATAGGCACCTATACCGAAAGGCAATTTCTTGCTCCTATTCCCATACGAAGGCATAGAATAAGCTAGACTTCGACCGGACACTTTTAACGCAAACTATACGTTCCATCATGAAACTCACTCACCTACTACTCATTGGCGCAGCCATTTTCCCTCAATATTTTATTCACGCTCAGGAAGAAACTTCCGCAGTGGAGACTGAATCCAGCGAAGAGGATGCGGTTACCGTGGAATCCGTTGCGGCGGCTTTGGCCACCGCAACAGACCCCGCGCAAGTCGAGGCGATCCTCCAAACCGCCTCCGACGCAGGGCTTTCGGCCGAGCAGGTCGGTAGTGCGGTCGGGATTGCGGTTGGGATTGCAGGCGATAGTGGCAGTGCGACCGCCACTGCACTGACCTCTGCCGCAACCGCGATGCAGGCTACCAGCGACTCCGTGGCACAAGCCGTGGCCGCAGGACAATCCGTGGGCACCACTTTGAAAGCCAGCGGTGTAACCGCCGACGGCGTTAGCGCGGGCGCCCTTACACAGGCGATCTCCAGCGGGATGGCCACAATCGCTCCTCCTGCGGGGTTTGCCGGTGGCAGCGCCGGTTCGGAAGGTGGCGAGTCCGATGACGGCGGCAGCGAGGCAGCCAGCGAAGGCGGCGAAGATGGCGCAGCCGAAGATG
>DGMY01000042.1:960-105960 GCA_002388665.1 Opitutia bacterium UBA4506
AGCCGAAGATGGCGCAGCCGAAGGCGCGGACGGCGCTGAGGGTGCTGAAGGCGGCGAATCGGGCTCTGAGGGATCAGACGGGGGCACTACTCCTCCAGCGACGAACCCAGCGACCTCACCGGTCAACCAGCCAGTGAACAACGCGGACCCAATCGGCGACCCAGAACCTGCTCAGGAAACCGACGGTGGAACCACTGACAACCCTGTCAGCCCCAGCTGAGCCGATTCTTCCAAATCATTTCGGGGGTGACCCCGGCGCGAAAGCCCGCTACAAAGCGGGCTTTTTCGTGCACTGATTTTCGAACCGATGATTTTACCTCTAGGCACCGCAGTCGTCCTTCTCGCTATCATTGCATTTGGTGGTCGAACCGAGGCGAGCCTGTCGCTGATCACAACCGTGCTTTGGGGCGCTATCCTCGCGACATTGACCGCGCAGGCGGTGCGACTCTGGCAACGACACAAAGAACCGGCGAGCCACCCAGAACCCCCATCGGGAGTTCTCTCCAAGCTGGCGCTCCTGACACTCTTCTCATGGGGAGCCTTTGTCCTCCTTCAATGGATTGGTTTCCACAACCCCTCCTACCGGCCGACCACACGCGAACTCACCGCACCGCTCTATGTACTGGACGCCAGTAGTTGGCTTCCCACTACCGCAAATGCTATTCGGGGAGAGCGATACCTCTGGCTCTGGTCAGGGGTGCTTCTCTGGACTTTCCTTACTGCATCTCTCGTTCGGGACCGGCAGAAGATAGCAGGATCTCTCTTTCGACTCTTTTTTGGGTTCAGCGTCCTGGCCGCAATCGGGACGTTTGTCCGCCTCTCCGGGTCCGACCGGATCCTCTGGATTTTCGAGAGCCACACCTCCTATTTCTTCGCGACGATATTTTATAAAAACCACTGGGGGTCACTGTCGGTGCTCATGACCGGACTCGGTATCGGGCTGACCTTTCGCCTCTGGCGCGAGGAGCGACACTCCGGACACATACCGGATCGGACGATCTCATTCGGGTGCCTGGTTTTTGTCATTGCGCTGACCATACCACTGGCCAATGCACGGGGAGCGAGCCTGGCCCTCCTCGGACTGGTCGCCGCCTTGGCCATCGCCCTCGTTGCCCAGCAGAAGAAGAAGCAACTGGGGTGGAAATCCATCACCCTCACCCTCACCGGCCTCCTCGCCGGCCTATCAGCGCTGGCCTACCTCAACCAGAATGCCATCGAAACGGGTATTGAGCGCACCGAACGGCAGCTCAACGAGTATACGGAAGAGGGACAAAAATATCCCGAACTGCGGGGATACCTCTGGGAGGATGCCCTCGGTGCCTTTGCAGACCGTCCGTGGACCGGATGGGGAATGGGCTCGTACGTGCACATCCAATCCGTCTACGCCGGTGAAAAGCTCCGGTCGCTCGGAAACGGAGAGCAACCTCCGATGGTCGAGTTCGCCCACAACGACTGGATCCAGTTTCTGGTCGAGTTCGGCCTAATCGGGACCGCACTGCTCATTCTCCCACCCATTCTCGCCGTAATCGCTGCCTTTCGCACAGGCACTCCCGGCCGGCTCGCCCGTTGGATGGGCTTGGGTCTGCTCGCCCTCCTGTTTACTGCCTTCCTTGATTTCCCTTTTGGCAATCCCGCCATTGTTCTTGCGGCTGGGTGGATTGGTGCACTGGCGTTTGGAGATGCTGTGGGGGTGCGACGGAGGTAGGGGGTGCTGCTGAGAGGCAGGACTACAGAGGCGGGACGCCCCTGCTCCTTTGTTTTGCTGAGGGGCAGGGGTGCAGAGGCGGGACGCCTCTGATCCTTTATGATCTTGGATTGGTTTTGGGCTCGTTGAATGGGATGTGTTCGTAGAGTTTCCACTCTTCCCAGGCCGCGCCATGTCGTCAATTTCCACGAAAGTAGGGTACAATGCGCCACTGGCTAGGTGCCTGCAAGACGGAGGGACACCTCCCTCCAATCATCCCGCATACTCACTTTCAAACTTTCCGACCTTCGAGCTACGGCGTGACATGCCTTCTCACTTTCGACTCGCGACTCGTCCTCTCCTCCCCTGCACCAATGCCTATTCATAGTTCCTTTACTCTTTTCGGTCTGCTTTTTATTGTTTCACAACTTTTTCCCAATTCCCGCATCGCTGGTCCCTGGACCCCCCGAACCGACTCGTCCTATGAAATTTTCACTCAAAATCTCAACAGTGGTTCTTGCGCTGTTCGCCTCAATTCTCCCAAGTGCGAACGGGGGCGAGATTTTCTTCGATACCTTCGACGACAACACGATCGATCCATCCAAGTGGACGACCTCTGGAACGGAGGTCGTCGAGTCCGAGCAGTTTCTGAAAGTTCTGCAAAACGAGACCGATGCTGGCGGAAACATCGAGAGCCTACCGATCCCGATCAATCCGACCGGGAAAATTACGATGAGCCGGGATGCACGCCTGCACTACTCCAACGAGTACTTCATGGGTGCCACAGATTTACTGTTTGGCGACCTTCCTCTCGCGAGCATTAGCTATGGTCACATTGCTTACGACGATCAAGCGCATCAATCTGTGTACGGAATTTACATTTCACGCAACAATGCTTGGCCTCACAGCAGTGAATTCGACCCCGCCGATATCTCAGAAAAGATCGACCCCATCTGGGACACTTGGTTCACCGAAACGATCGTTTATGATCCGCAGAGTGGGGATCTTGAATACTGGATAGACGACGAGCTCAAAACTACTTTCAATATAGGAGCGATGCCCGCCATTGAAAATCCCGAACTGACCATCCGATTTGATTCGTGGGGGTGGTGGACCGGGCACTCTCACCACATGGACAACCTCTCGATTACGCAGGAGGAGGCGGAGAGGGTTCCCGTACTATATCTGTCGGCAAAAGAAATTTATACACCCCTCGAAGAACACCCCTTTTACAGTGTCCCTCCAGGTTTGTTCGCAATCAATCCTGAAACGGCACTTGCTTTAAAAGCAAACGACTTTGGCGAACTGGGGGAGTTGGAAAGGTTGGCGAAATCTCACGAAATAGAGAAGCTTTGGGCTATCGGTTCGAATGGCTTTGGCTCTATCTCAACCGAAGATGGCACCGAGGAACGCACTGGTGATCTCGATGCCGACGGTCTGGCCTATCACGCGCCAACCAATACACTCTATGGGACAAAGAATGGCGATCTCTTCGAAATTGATCCGACCGATGGGTCGATCCTGGAGTATGTGTACCGGCAGGATGACGATGATAACCCGCCATTCTCCAGAAACTCTGCCGGGCTTGCCTCCGACGGGGAGAATACACTCTACACAATAGCGGACCACCACCTTTTCGCCTTCAATATTAAATCACGGCAATGGAACAAGCTATTTCGAGTTGGCCGGGATTTTACCTATGGAGCAAGTTTGGCATTCGATGAAAGGGGCGGAGATATATTCTTGAAGCGAACCGGCGATCCAATGCTTCTTAAAATTGACATCGCCAACCAAAAGGTTTCTCCCATTGGAACCACGGGGATCATGTTCTCCGGAGGTTTAGCTTTCGCTATGGCTGATTCATTCCCGGTCATTGATGAGGGTGCCATTCAAATTCCCCCGCCCGGGAATGTGTTTTCGGGCAGCTCGGAAGTGAGCACTTTCGCACTGGGCGATATTTTCGGAATCAGTACGAATTTGTCGGAATCAAGCACTCTATACCTAGGTTCATCCCACGATGATGATTTCGGCGGTATATCCGGATCAGTTTTCGTTTATACGGACACCGAGATGGATGCTCCCGTAAAACTTTATGCATCGGATGCGGCACCCGAAGGATTCTTCGGAAAGTCTTTAGGCTCGTTCGGTGACAATCTTTTAGTTGGAGGTGGAAATGGCGGAGGGTCCTACTACTCGGACCTAAATATCAGAGGTTCGGGCTCTGCTTATTTTTTCCGCGACATTTCTAGTTTATCGAATGGATCGACTGAAAATTTAAGGATGATGCCCGCAAAGGTCTCATCTGCTGAAACAGGAACTCAATTCGGTACTTACCTAGATTTAGGTGACGATATCGCTGTTGTTTCTGACTACCTTGAACCGCACCCTGATCATGATAGTGCTGGAATCGCTTACGTTTTTCGCAATTTCGAGGACTCATCAGGAATAATTCACGAAATCGCAAAATTAATACCAAGTGAGCCTTTCGAAGGAACCTTCGGAAAGTCTGTTTCACTTTCCGCCAACTCAGCGATCATTGGCGCAGACACAGGTGCCTATCTTTACCGGTCGTTAGATACCGCCACCGACATCCAGACCGAGAATGCCTTGTTGAGGCTATCTGACACTGACAGTAGTGGGTATATAGGGTATAATATCTCCCTAAAAGACGATATCGCCTTGGTAAGCCGGAGCGAAGACGAGACAAAGAATTTCCCTTCCGTTTACGTTTTTCAAAATGTCGATCAAGCCGAGGGATCTGTAGTCGAATCCGCCAAGCTCATGCCCTCAATTCATGACGTTAGTTTCGGGTCTTTCTCCCCATATGCGAACGTTGGAAACAAGTTCGTATCACAGGACCAAAATCGAGCGGCGGTTGGATATGCTAATTTTGGTATTTATGAACAAAACATCGGGGGTTCTGTCTTTCTCTTTTCGAATTTGGATTCTGCATCGGGTGAAACTTTTGAAGACGTCTGGATTTTTCCCACACCGGGAAATTCGCATGACTTGCACGACTTTGGCTCGTCAGTCTCTTTAGTGGATGATTGGATTTCGATGACTGCAGGGTCTCCCATTACGGGAGACTCGACTTTTGTTCTGCGGGTCTCAGCCGTCACTACTTTTGATGAAGGCGACACCTCCCTACAACTCGACCCGCTCGGTTTTGAATCAAGGATCGACTGGGTCATCGGTGAAACAAGCGATGAAAACGAAATCACGATCGGCGTGGAATCCTCCGCCACCGTCGTCCAACCTGACAAAGCGATCTTCATCGGTAAGAACGCGGGCAGCGACGACAACCGGTTACTCATCGGAGGCGACCTGACCGCGACGACCGTCGTCATCGGCTCACCGGACGGAAACTCCGGAAACACTCTGGAGATTCTCCCCTACGCCGATGTAGAAATCGGCGAAATCCGCATCGCGCCGGGGAATCAGTTGGTCGTCGAAGGGAACTATGCCGATGCAACCGAACTTCTGGCGCATCTGGACAATCCCACTCTTTCGCTCTGGAACGGGTCCTCCTGGACTCCGATCGAGGCAGGAAGCCTTGAGGAGCAGCTGACCTTCAGCGAAGGCGGCGTCCGTTTCACTCCCGGAGAATCCTCGGGAGAACAAATCGTCCACATTCCCGACCCGGTTCTCGAGGCTGCGATCCGGGCTGAACTGAACATCCCGGATGGGCCGATTTCAGCAGTCGATATGGCGCAACTGGAGGTTCTCTCGGTGATCCGAATCGAGACCGTTGGATCGTTGGTCGGTCTCGAGCACGCGGTGAATCTGAAACACCTCGCCATTGGGGAGAATAACACGATCTCGGACCTCACGCCACTGTCAGGCCTTTCTGCGTTGGAGGAGTTCGTGCTAGCAAATGGCAGTCATTTGACGGATCTCTCTCCTTTGGTCGGGTCGGTGAACCTTTCCAGTCTCACGGTCGATGGGGCTGAAAATTTGTCCGACATCAGTGTACTTTCCCAACTTTCCCAATTGGGCTGGATACGGCTCATCGGCAATTCCATCTCGGACTTGTCCAGCCTCTCAGGACTGACTCAACTCACCTCTCTTCAGCTAGGGGCCAATCAAATCTCCGACCTAACCCCTCTACAGAATCTGACGAATCTTGAGTTTCTTTGGTTGAACGATAATCAGGTTGCGGATCTTTCGCCCCTTCAGAACCTGGTAGACCTTCGCCGTCTGAATCTCTCGAACAATGAGATTTCTGATGCCGGGCCCCTGCAGAATCTTACCCAAGTGGAAACCCTGTGGCTGTCCTCGAATCCGCTCACCGATATTTCAGCGCTAGCTTCTCTGACGAGTCTAGGCAGCCTTTACCTTGAGGACCTGACGCTCACCGATATTTCACCGATCGTGAGCCTTTCGAATCTGGAAGCTCTCTATCTCACGGGGAGCAGTATCCCCGATCTCTCCCCGATTTCTGGGCTGACGGGCCTTTTCCAGCTCCACTTGAATGAAATGGGGATCACTGACTTGTCGTTCCTGCAAGGGCTCTCGGGAGTTCACGGACTTCACCTGAGATCCAACAACATAACGGACCTCTCTCCGCTAACCGGAATGCAATCGCTCGTTTTGGTCAGGCTCGATGACAATCAAATCGAAGATATCTCGGCGCTTCTGGACGCCCCGAATCTCGACATCATCCATCTGTCGTCGAACAAGCTGTATTTGGCTCCGGGTTCGCCCGATCAGATCGTGGTCGACCTTCTGCGGGAGGGCGGGGCATTTGTCGAAGTGGAGAATCAGAGCCCGGATGGGCCTGATTATAGCGAAAGTGGGGCTTTTTCGATTCAAGCAATTTCTCCATCGAGTGGCTTCTCCGGAACAACGGTCTCCTTTTCCGGAACTGGCTTGGACGCTCTGGAATCCGTTCTGTTCCATTCCTTCCCTACCGGAATCCGGGCTTCGTCCGATTTCACCCCTATTAGTGAGACGACCGCCGAGACTTCGGTTCCCGCCGAACCTTCTTTTGACGAAGGGGCCGAGTGGGCTGTTGCTGCCTTCAGTGACAATGAAGCCTTTGTCTCGCTTGAAATGTCCGAAGCGGCTCTGGCGGTCGGAGGAATAACGACGGTGTCGTCAACCGTCTTCCACGGAGGAGGAGGCCGTTCCTACGTAGTCGATGACGGTGGCTTTATGACCGGTGGATTTGGTAGCTCTGTCGTATTTGTTAGGTCAGGGGGGTCCTATCACAATCTTGGCGGAGGAAGTAACTTGATCTTCGTGAAGAACGGAGGTGCCTACACCAGTGATGGTGGCCAAGAGAACACGGTTTTCTACGAGGGGGGTGCAAGCATACAGGCGGGGTTGGAGGGAACGGAACTGCGGGCGATTAGTCTTCTGATGGCTCCCACGGAATCAACTGAAGACGGTATTGCTGGCGTTCTCATTCCGTCGGACGGCTCACCGCTCTCCTCGGATTCCGGTGGATTCGGCGATGGCCCCGATGAGTTCGGGTGGTCTGTCGGCGTTTCGGGAACGCATTTTCTTGTCGGTTCACCAAAGAATGACGACCTGGGACTGGACAACGGAGCAGCCTATTTCTACCGACATCCTGACACCGCGGGCGGACCAGCGACGGAGGACTTTCAGATCGCCGCTCCTGCTCCGGTCGAATTCAGCAATTGGTTTGGGTATTCGGTCGAATTGAATGGATCGATTGCCGTAATCGGAACTCCCAATCATCACGATTTCCCGACGGGGCCGGACCAACCGGACGGAACCTTCCATGGAGCGGCTTTCGTTTACAATGGCCTCGAAAGTGCGTCGGCGGATCCGGGTTCTTCGGCCAAGCTGATCCGGTCCCACGACAGCCGTTCCATCGGCTTCTCAGAGACAATTTCCCTTTTTGAGACATCCGCGCTCATCGCGGATCCCTTTGAAGACGGCGATACCGGCGCGGCTTATCTTTACCGGAACCTCGGCACTCGGGCGGGGATTGGTATCGAGGATGCCCGGCTGACCGGGTCCGATTCCGAAGCTTCGGATCAGTTCGGCTTCGCGCTCGATCTCGGCGATGGGTTTGCGGTCGTGGGTGCTCCCTATGAGGATGAACGGAAGGAAGATGCCGGAGCAGTCTATTTCTTCTACGATCTGGATCAGGCTGCGGGAGAGGTTTCCGAGACCATCAAGTTGCCGGAACTGACCGGCCAGGTCGGGGCACTTTTCGGCTACTCGGTCTCTGTCAATGGTTCGGAAGCCTTGATCGGTGCGCCGAACTTCGGTCGCTACGTGGAAGGAACTGGCGCGGAGGGACGTGCATGGTTGTTCCGAGAGGTTGACGAGTCGAACGCGTCCGGCTTCCCGTTCATCGAACTGAGGGCGCATGATCGGAAGAATTTCGACGGATTCGGAGACCGGGTCGCGCTTTCCGGAGGAAACGCGCTCGTTCGCGGTAAATCGGAAGAAGAATTTTCCGCTTATCCCCCAGGACCCGCTTTACCTTATCCGGAGGCGCAAGTCATTTACGCCTACCTTGGACTTTCTGAAGTGACGGTTTCGACGAACGAGGCCCTGCAACTTTTCCCGAGTGCCGTGAACGATAGCGGAAACACGGCATTCGCCCACGATCTGGATCTCGACGGGGACACTTTTGTGATCAGCGACTTCCTAGCTGGTGAGAGTGGACGAGTTTACACCGGGCAACTTTCAACCTATAGCACGTTGGACGAGGGTGGGACGTCCCGCATTCTCGATGGTCTGAGCTTTCGCTCTTTGATCGACTGGACGATCGGTGAGACGACTTCCGCGAATGAGATTTTACTTCCCTCGGGAAATTCGGCAACGATTGCCCCTTCAAAGAAGATATTTATCGGGAAGGAGGCTGACTCCAACGACAACCGCCTGATCATCGGCGGCGAGTTAACCGCCGGAACCGTGGTCATCGGCTCGCCCGACAGCAACACGGGGAATGTTCTGGAAATCCTTTCCACGGCCGATGCTTCCATCGGCACGATCCGGGTCTATCCCGGCAACGGCTTGGTCCTGGAAGGAGAATTTTCCACCCTGGAGGAAGTGCTTGCAGCCTTGGGATCCCCTCTCATCGAATACTGGGGCGGATCGGCTTGGGTGGAATTGGATCCGACCAGTGACGAGAATCCCATCGAGATTGTAGACGGCCAAACCACCGTTACCGTTCCGAATCAGGGCGGAGGCGACAGTGGAGGCTCCGGCGGGGGTGATACGGGCGGTGGAGATTCCGGAAGCGGGGGCGACGATCCCGGCACGACCCAGGCGGACTTCTCCATCCAGTCGATGACCCTCGACCCACAACCGACTACCACCGGGCAGGATTTCGCGGCGACCGTGGTCGTCAAGAACGAAGGCGACCTCTCCGCCGATGCCGGTCTCCTGCGCGTCTGGGCAGCCAGAACGAGCATTCCGTCCTTTGGCGAAACAGTCTCCAGCATCGCCCTACAAGTCGGAGTGCTGGAACCGGGCGCAACGAAAACGGTCTCCCTCCCCTCCGGGCTCTCGACGCCGACCGATCCGGGGACCTATCACGCCCGAGTTCTCATCGACGCCGATGGAACCACGGAAGAGTACAGCACTGGGAATAATTTCGGTTCGGCGACCTATACGATCTTTGCCAACAACGATGGTGGGGGCTCGGGGAATTCCGGTGGAGAAGAGGAGTACCCGGACTGGGCCAAAGCTGATTTCTCCATCCAATCCGTCACCATCGCCCCTCGGCCAGAAACGACCGGACAGACTTTCACCGCCAGCGTCGTCATCAAGAACGAGGGGAGCCGACCCGCTGACGCCGGCTTCTTGCGTGTCTGGGCCACGAAAGCAAATGCGCCATCCATCGGGGAAGATGGAGCCGACTTCGAGGCAACCGTCGGAATCCTTGACGCCGGTGAATCCAAGACCATCTCCATCGACTCCGGCTTGGCCGCTCCCCCCGAGGAGGGCACCTATCATGTCCGCGCCCTCGTCGACGCAGACGGAACCACCGCAGAGTACAGCACCGGGAATAACTTCGGCTCCGCCACCTACACTGTCTTCAAGCCGATTCCGGATTGGATGAAAACCGATCTGGTCGTCAAATCTCTCCGTCTGTCGAACCAGCCCAAAAGTCTTCTCGAGAGTTTTGAAGCCACGGTCCAAATCATCAACGAAGGCCATCTCCCATCTCCTGCAGGCACCCAGCTCTCCTATTGGCAGTCGAGCCCGACCTACGAACTGTCCACCGATCGAGATGGACTGATCACCCTCCCGACAATCGCCCCCGGAGAGACCATCGAGCTCTCGCTAGAAAACCTCCAAGCGCCTAACCAGAGGGGCACGTTTCACACTAGGGTGTTTATCGATCCGGACAACGATATCGTAGAGTACAGCGAGGGAAATAACTATGGCGGGGCCACCTATACCATCTTCCCACCTCAGCTGAAAATTCAACGACTCGCCAACGGATTCATGAAGATCTCCTGGCCGAGCCAAGCTGGGAGGGAGTACACTGTCGAGCGCTCCACGACCGGCCCTGCAGGCGGGTTTTCGCCCGTATCTGAAGCGCTGCCTGCGAGCCCGCCGAAGAATTCCTTCACCGATGAGGATGTGCCGGATGGGTCTTTGGTGTTTTACCGGGTGGTTATTCGGTGAGTTTTGTTTCTGGTGTGAGGCAGGGTTTTGCTGAGGGGCAGAGCTACAGAGGCGGGACGCCCCTGCCACTTTGTTTTGCTGTGGGGCAGGGGTGCTTAGGGGCAAGACTACAGAGGCGGGACGCCCCTGCTCCGTTATGATCTTGGATTGGTTTTGGCTAGTTGATTGGGATGTGTTCGTAGAGTTTCCACTCTTCCCAGGCCGCGATTAGGAGTTCGCTTCGGTTTACGCCCAGGATCCTTCGGATGCGGGCTAGGCTGGATTTTAGGGAGGGCTCTGAATGGTTTAGTTCTTCTGAGAGCTCGCTCAAGGTATCGGTCTCGAAGAACTTTTCCAGGAGAATGAAATCGAAGGGTTTTAGGAGGGGGAGGGAGACCGGTTGAGGCAGCTCATCGATCGCGATGCGAAAGCGGTCGTCGTTGATCCATTGGACTGCGCATCGGATGGGTACGCCTTTGTCCGAGAGGACACAATTGCAGGAACACAAGGAGGTGCCGCTCCAACTCAGGCGCTCGACCGATCGCAATACTGAGCGACAGCCTCCCACGAGGAGTAGACGTCGTTGAAATCCCTTTCCCCCCGCATAAATATCCCCTACCCGTGAGATCTCTCCTTCGTTCGGATCCTCCATGCAATCCTGACATTTCTGCAGTAGGGTATCCGCTTCATGGCGACGATAGAGTCGGTAGCAGATTTTTGCCCTCTCGAATCGTTCGTGTGCCTCTTCGGGCTCCAGATCCTCCACATGGAACCGCAACTGGGTTCCATCCCGAAATCTCCAACTCCAATAGCCGTGGTCTCCCCTACTCTCCCAACGGCCTCCGGCCAGGTCGACGAAATGAGGAAAATTATCGGGAACGATGGCCGTGATATTCCTGGCCACCCCGCTGATCTGAAAGAGCCCCAGAAGTCTTTCATCAAAATACTGGAATGAGACTTCCTTCACGATGACAAGAGCTCCACCAACAATCGCTTACGCGAACGAACTCCCACCTTCTGCATCAGATTTTCCATGTGCTTCTCAACCGTCCTCGCCGAGAGCCCCAGACCTTTGGCGATCTCGCCGGTGCCGTATCCCGAGGCCAAGAGGCGGACAACTCTGCGCTCCGCTACGGTCAAAACACCCGTGTACGTCTCGGCCTCGCCCTCCACGAGGAGTCCTCGCTTGACGATCACATTGTGAAAAAAACTACCGCTCGCCGCACGGGCACAACCCCATTCCATCCACCACTCCCGGTGAGCCACCCACCGCCGCCGGATCCGAGCCAGGCCCGCGGCCAAGAGCTTCATCGATGTTCTAAAATTGGCGACTTCCTCGTCCGAAAATGTTTTGGTCCGGCGCGTCAGGACGAGAGACATCTCAGAATCCTGAAATGAGAACAGTCGGCCGACCAGTTGAGTCCTCCCGATCAAGGGCTCCTTGCCGTCCGGAGAGCGTTCGCTTTCCGCCGACACGGGCTTGGGAAATCCGATTTGAATGGGATCGAAGAGGTCCAACGACTCGAAACTTCCCAGGCGGCTGACGATTTCTCCCTCCCGCAAATACCAACTGATATCCTGCAACTGGTCGCGAAACTTCGACTCAATCGATGGGTGACTGCCCACCCAGACCACGCGTTGATTCCGCCCGGCAACCCAGGTCAACGTACCTCCCCAAATTTTCGCGAAATCTTTTACCACGAACTCGAACAGGAGATCCCAGTCCTCCGCGTACAGAACTGTCTCAAAGAACGTCATCCCGCCCGACCGAAGCGACTTTCCCAGCGAAATCAGGCGCGCGCAGTCGTTCGCAAAAATGCCCGCCACCTCGAGATCGCGAAGCAATCCAGTACCCAAAGCATATAAATCCACGGACGATCCCGATCCTGATGATTCGGTGATCTTATTCTCAACTAGTCTACTGAAACGGCGGTTCACGATAATAAGTTTACTGCAAAACTGAGGGTGTCTGGCCGGCTCCTTGTGCTCTGATATACTCTCTCTTCCATACGGTTCATTCAATTAAAAAGAACCCGGAGTCAGAGCTGCCCCATAGCCAAAACAGACCGAGAGTATTCCCGATCGATCATCGGAATACCCGACCTGTGGCAAGAATTCCTACCCAACAACAACTTCCAAACACTCAAAACATTCTGCCTCGGATGCTACTAGCAGCTACCGTGCATCATTTTGTGCAGAAGAAGAATTGAGTCGTCGGTAGTCATGCTCTATGTCTGACAAACACACTGATTGCAGGTCAATCTAGCATAACCCGGCATTCATACCTATGCAGGACGACACGCCCCTCGAAGATCTCCATACCACTCGGAAAAAACCAATCTATCCCTTGAAGGATGGATTGCGGGCGTATCTGACCCGTCACGGGCGCGAGATGGATCTCCCGGTCACCTACGAGGAGCTCCTTGATTACTCAGTCTCGGTCCCGCTTCGCGATGCCGACGGGAATGACACGCTGTGGGAAACCGTCGCCTACCCGCAACCGGAGATGGGGCGTATCGCCAAGGCGCTGACCCAGACCTACGGCTTGCTGAAAACAAATGGAGACTGGGCAGCCGTGGACCACCTCTACATGGACCGGATCGACTTTTGCACTTTTGGAAACTCGCACCCGTTCCGGATTCGCATCGTCAATGTCCACAACGACAACCC
This sequence comes from Opitutia bacterium UBA4506, assembly GCA_002388665.1. GTDB lineage: Bacteria > Verrucomicrobiota > Verrucomicrobiia > Opitutales > Puniceicoccaceae > Puniceicoccus. Next base: position 13,913 of record DGMY01000042.1, read on the forward strand.
GGACTACTACTACGTAAAAAAGGCCGACGCATCCCGCATTTACGGCCTGGAGCTGGAGCACCTCCTCTCGCCCAACCGGATGCACTACCTCACCTACCAGCAGACCCTAGTCGAAGAACACGTAATTGGTATCCCTGGGGACTTGTTCATCAACAATTGGCTCGATAACCCACAGATCAGCCGGGTCCGTCTCGCCAAGGAATTGGTTAAATTCAACGAGCGCTGCTTCCTGCGCCTCCTCGGCGATATGCGTTCCTACAATTTCGTCGTCGACATCACGCCCGACTTCGAGAGTTTCCAACTGCGAATCCGCCCGATGGACTTCGACCAGCAGAGCTACCAGGGGCGGAAGCAATTTTACCTCCCGCAGTTTTTCAAAAGCAACAACGCCCTCGTCTTCTTTTGCTTGAACAACCTGATCAAGGATACCGCGTACCAGTACCAGCTTGAGGAGCACGCGCTGATGACCCGGCGCATTAACCTAATCCACCAGCGGCTTCGGATGCTCCTCGCAGAGATGTCCGACGATGTCATCTCGGAGCCCGAATACGTGGAGCAACTCCGCGAAGAACTGGCCGACCACCACGAACGGAAGCAATTCCTCAAAGCTCACAGCATGGGAGGGATTGTGCGCGAGAGCCTTCACACGATCCTCGATCAAAGTGCGATCCCCGCCGACAAGGGCTCGCCCCTTCGCCTGGACCTCGAAGGCTCCTAGCCGATCTGGATCCGGCCTCCAGTCGAACCGATGATATCGATGAACCTCATTGTAGCTGCGCTCCGGCGCCCTTGTGCACAGAAAGGTGCGAAAGGCTTCGATGAAGATTGATCCAGTCAACCGAACGGCCTCGATCGGAGCCCGCGAGCTCAGTGAGTTCGAGATCTGCCGAAGAGGTTCCGGGCGACCGGCAGGACAATGGCGAACAGAGGCCGGACGGCTCTGGCACCAAACCATTCAGGGAGAAGAGGAAGATCGATTCGAGCGAGAGAAGACCGTCTCCGGCACTCTCGAACGAGACGGTTGGACCCTTCATATTGACGGCCGTTGCGATCTCTACCGCGTCGAAGAGAATGGGCACCGCTCGTTCGGGGAGATCAAGACCGTTACCGACCCGCTACCGCTTCCCGTATCCGAACTTCGGGCACGTTTCCCCTCCTACTTCCGACAGCTCGCCACCTACCTCCTCTTGTCGGATTCGCAAAACCGGCCCGAGACTTCTTTTCTTCTCCTCCTAAACATTGATACCGGGATCCGGCAGACCATCGCCTGCGCGCCAGAAGATTTCGAGAGTCTTGAAACCCAGATCGGGACCCTGATCAGCTTCCTCGAGTTCACTGCCAAGAGCGCGGCATCCCGCAGTGCGCTACAATGGAAGAGCTTCCGCGAGCATCCACGGGCCGGCCAGGTCGAAGCGTCGCAAGCACTCGCCGAGGCCGAGAACACTCATCGCGTAGTGGGATTTCAAGCACCCACTGGATTCGGAAAAACCCGGATCGTCCTCGAGCATGCGCTCGAAGCCATTCGAGCCGGCAAAGCGGATCGCATCCTCTACCTCACCGGAAAAACCAGCGGACAGGAGCAGGCCTGTATCGAAGCGCGGACACTCTTCCCCGATGACAACGGGATTCGATCCTATCGCATGAGAAATCATCGCGAGCACTGGTCCGAGTGTCCGTTGGACGGATGCCTCCCCGACCAGTGCGCGCCTCAACCTGAAGAGCGCAGCCCGCTCCCGGTTACCGAGCTACTGCAATACCCCGGCCACGCCGAAGATGCCTGGAACGGAGTCTGTGAACTTGCCGAAGGATATCATTTTTGTCCCTACGCCCTTTCGCGCGGAATGATGCCATTCTCCGAACTGTGGATCGCGGACTACAATTATCTGTTTTCCCCGTCATCCCGGCATATATTCAACGACCAGCCGGGCTTCGACCCGGGGCGGACCTGGCTCCTCATCGATGAGGCCCACAACCTGCCCGACCGAACGAGTTCTGCCCTCGGCGGACGACTCGAGTCCAGGACGCTGGAGAACACCGCCCAGGATCTCCGTGCGTTCCACGTCGACAACCACCTGCGGGCAACGCTCAAGGAACTCGCTCACGAGATCGATCAACTGACTCCTGAAAAGGAGATCGACACTGCGACCTTGTTCCTGATCACCGACTTAATCGAAACGGCCACGAACTCCTTGGCCGCCGCACCGCTACCGTGGAGAGAGCTTACCGGCGAGACGGTTTCAACTCTCCAGGCCTTGGAATCGGCCCGGTTCCTGATCGAGATGGAGCGGCTCGAACCGATCCTTTGGAGCCCGCGTGCCGGCCAGCTCGAGTGGATTCCTCTGAAGGTAGGGCCCTGGATCTCGGAAAGCCTCTCCCCGTTTGCCCAGACCGTATTCTTTTCCGCAACGCTCGAGCCCTTCTCCTCCTTCATCGCTCACTTTGGTCTCTCCACGGAGGATTGCAGACTCGTCGATGCAGAGCCGGGGCAGTCCAATCGTTTCCACACCGCAATCGACGCTCGGGCCCGAACCACTTTGCGCGAACGGAAACGCAGCGCCGCCATCACGGCCGAGGCCTTGGTGGATCTCTCGCAGGCGAGCCGCGGATGTGTCGCCGCGTTCTTTCCCTCCTTCGAGTATGCCGAAACGATTTCGGCCTATGTGGAGGCCACCGCGCCGCACCTGAGAACGGAGCTCCAACCCCGCAACCTGGATGCCAGTGAGCGCGAGGTGTTTGCCCGCACGGCACCGCTGGCGAACGACATTCTCTTCCTCATGCTCGGCGGTAGCTTTGCCGAGGCCGTCGACGCGTTCGGAGGCGTGATCGAAACCGCAATGATCGTCAGCCCGGGACTTCCCGAATTGTCCGTCATCAACCGAATCCGGATGGACGCCTACCCCGACCGCGACACAGGGTTTCACGAAATCTTCCGCATTCCCGGCATGCGGCGGGTCAATCAAGCCATCGGCCGGCTGGTCCGCAGCCTCGAGCATCGGGCCACGATCGTTCTCCACGGGCGGAGGTTTCTCGAACCCGAATTTCGCAACTTGCTGCGCCCCGATCTCGGGGAGATCACCGTCGTCCAGAAAAATGACGAATGGCGCGCATGGTTGGACCGCGAACACCCTTTCGATCAATAGGAGCCCGGCAGGTACCTGAGACGGAAGGCGGCCCCATCCGCGTGGAAAGCCGTTCAAATCCTCTTTTCCTTTGCACTCCGCACAAAATTCTTCAGCGTAAATCGCTATGAAACCCAAAAACCCAGGACTCGGAACTCGCGCTCTTCACGCCGGCCAAACACCTGACCCTACGACCCGATCACGGGCCGTCCCGTTGCACCAAACGACGAGCTTCGTTTTCAACGATACCGAGCAAGCGGCCAATCTCTTTGGCCTCAAAGAACTCGGCCACATCTATACCCGCCTCAACAACCCGACCAACGACGTACTCGAGCAGCGGATCGCTGAGCTCGAAGGCGGCTCCGGTGCACTGGCGCATTCCAGCGGACAAGCTGCGATTACCGACACGGTCTTCAACATCATGGGCGCCGGCGACCACATGATCGCGGTATCCCAACTCTACGGCGGTACGTACAACCTCTTTCACTACACCCTCCCCAAGCTGGGCATCGAAGTTTCCTTTGTCGATGTCGATGATCCGGACGGCTTCCGCAAGGCGCTCAAGCCAAACACGAAACTCATTTACGGCGAGGGCCTGGGCAATCCACGCCTGAACATTTTCCCATTTGAAGAAGTGGGGGCAATCGCCCGCGAGGCCGGCATCCCTCTCGTAATCGACAACACCGCGCTGAGCCCCATGCTCAACCGGCCTCTCGAATGGGGCGCAAATGTCGTCATCCACAGCACCACTAAATTCATCGGCGGCCACGGTACATCGATCGGTGGTATCGTCGTCGACGGTGGAAACTTTGATTGGAGCTCCGGCAAGTTCCCGGGCTTCACCGAACCGGATCCGAGCTACCACGGCCTCGTCCACTGGGATGCCTTCAAGAGCTTTGAACCTCTCGGCGGAGCCAACGTGGCCTTCATCCTCAAGATGCGGCTCCAACTCCTCCGCGATATCGGCGCCTGCCCTTCTCCCTTTAACTCGTGGATGAAGCTGCAGGGGCTCGAAACGCTTCACCTGCGCATGGAGCGCCATTGCCAAAATGCACTGAAGGTGGCCGAGTTCCTCGAAGCTCACGACGAAGTGACATGGGTCAACTACCCCGGTCTCGCGTCCAGCCCCTACCATGATCTGGCGAAGAAGTACCTCGAGCCCGGCATGTACGGCGCGCTCCTCGGTTTCGGCGTCAAGGGAGGTACCGAAGGCGGGAAGAAATTCATCGAGAAACTGAACTTGTTCAGCCACTTGGCCAATATCGGCGACGCGAAGTCACTGGCCATTCACCCGGCCACGACCACACACAGTCAGCTCTCCGCAGAAGAACAAAAGGCTTCCGGAGTCACCGATGACTACGTACGTCTCTCCGTCGGCCTCGAAGATATTGAAGACATCCTCGCGGACATCTCTCAAGCTCTCGAAAGCTGAGCCTCAGGGAGAGCCATCGCGTTTATGCAACATACCGGAACCCGTACGAGACTTTCCACCCGCGACCAGCGAGCCGGCTTCGGCTCGCTGGCTCTCTGGGTGGGCATTTGGGCCATCGTCATCAGCCTCGCCTGTCTTTACTTGGTCATCGATGCCCGCAACGTCACGCGCGATTCCCAGCGGCGCCTGCAGCGGAACGTCGAACTCCTCGACGAGAGTCGGTTGATGATTGAGACGTTGGAAGCTCAGGTACGGGAGAGCCTCACCTTCACCGAACAGCGCCTCAACGACATGCAGTTCGTCGTCGAGCAGAACGAAAATCGGGTGAAGACCAATTCGATACAGCTCGCATCGACCCGCAAGGTTGCCTCGGAATTGATCACTGGGCTCACGAGCCAGAAGGAGGCGATCACCGAGCTGGCTACCCGCATTCCGGCGATCCCCAGCGATGTGCAGACCGAGCGCGTTCCCCGACCAAAACCAAAGCCAACCCCTTCGGAAGAAACAGCTTCCTCCAGCCAGCAGCCGGCCCAGACCACTAGCCCGGCCCCGAAACCTCCCGCAAGAAATACCTACACGGTGCAGTCCGGCGACACTTTGATGGATATCGCCCGACGCAAGAATTTGAGCGTCCCCGACCTTCTCGACGCAAACCCGGACATCGACCCGAACGTGATCCGGGTCGGACAAAAACTGAATTTACCCGACTAATCGGCTGAACCATGCACGCGAATTGTGAACAATACGACCCTGCCTCGATCGAACCGTTCTGGCAGGACTTCTGGGAACGCAACGGAACTTTCCGCGCCTCCGATCCGGACGAGCGGCCCCGATTCTACGGACTCGATATGTTCCCTTACCCGTCCGGAGCCGGTCTCCACATCGGGCACCCCGAGGGATACACCGCCACCGATATCGTGTGCCGGTTCAAGAAGGCGCGCGGCTTCAACGTGCTCCACCCAATGGGATGGGACGCTTTCGGCCTGCCCGCCGAACAGTATGCGATCAAGACTGGAACGCATCCGGCCCAAACGACGAAGGCCAATATCGAAAACTTCCGCAAGCAGATCAAACAGATCGGTTTTGCCATCGACTGGACCCGCGAGATCAATACGACGGATCCCGACTACTACCGCTGGACTCAGTGGATCTTCCTCCAACTCTACCGGCTCGGTCTCGTCTACGTAGATGAGAAACCCGTGTGGTGGTGCCCTGAGTTGCGGTCCGTCCTCGCCAATGAAGAGGTCATCCAAGGACGCTCCGAGGTGGGCAATCACCCGGTCGAGCGCCGCAACCTGCGCCAGGTAGTTCTCAAGATTACCGACTACGCGGACCGCCTCATCGAGGGGCTGAACGATCTCGACTGGCCCGAATCCACGAAGCGCCAGCAACAGGCGTGGATCGGGCGCTCTGAAGGAGCTGAGGTCAAATTCACCATCGACACGAAGGCAAAACCAGAGGTCACGGTCTTCACCACGCGCCCCGACACTCTCTTCGGAGCGACCTACCTCGTCCTCGCACCCGAGCACCCTCTCGTCGATTCCATCACCGATCCATCCCGCATGGCCGACGTGGAGGCCTACCGCGAAAAGGCCCGTGCCAAGAGCGATCTCGATCGCACGGATCTCGCCAAGGAGAAGACCGGAATTTTCACCGGGGCCCACGCGATCAATCCGGTAAACCAAGCCCGGATTCCCGTGTGGATCGCGGACTACGTCCTCGCCAGCTACGGCACCGGGGCGATCATGGCGGTCCCCGCGCACGACGAACGGGACTACGAGTTTGCCAAGGAATTCCAACTGCCCATCCAACGGGTCATTGAACCGGGCCAATCCAAGGGCAATGGCCACACTCCCGAACTCCCATTCGGGGGCGATGGTTCATTGGTTCATTCCGGCGATTTCTCCGGTCTCTCGACCGCAGAGGCCCGCAAAAAGATTACCGATCACCTCTCGCAGCAAGACGCTGGAAAGGCGTCGGTCAACTATCGCCTGCGGGACTGGATTTTCTCCCGCCAGCGCTACTGGGGCGAACCGATGCCCATGCTCTGGGTCAACCAAGAGGCGTGGGAAAAGGCTTCGGCGAATCGCGAGACGCCGGTCGGTCGCGCCCTCCCTCAAGGGCCGGTAACCAGTAGGATCGACGACGAGGTTCGCTACGCACTGCCAATTCCTCCCGAACAACTCCCGCTCACCCTTCCTGAGGTCGAGACGTTCCAGCCCGCCGGTACCGGCGAAAGCCCGCTGGCCACGATCCCCGAGTGGTTGAACGTGTGGTTCAACACCGAAACCGGAGAGACGCTTTCCCAATCGGAAGAACGCCCTGCTGGCGACGAATGGGTCGCCGCACGCCGCGAGACCAATACGATGCCGCAGTGGGCAGGTTCATGCTGGTACCACCTGCGCTATATGGACCCAGACAACAAGGAGGCGCTGGTCGACCCGGAGAAGGAAAAGTATTGGCAAAGCCCCGACCTCTACATCGGAGGTTCCGAGCACGCCGTCCTTCACCTGCTCTACGCCCGCTTCTGGCACAAGGTCCTCCACGATGTAGGAGCGGTGAGCTCCGATGAGCCGTATCGCAAACTTTTCCACCAGGGCATCATTCTCGGCGACGACGGCGAGAAGATGTCAAAGAGCCGTGGCAATGTCATCAATCCCGATGTGGTAATTGATGCCTACGGCGCCGATTCCCTGCGACTGTTCGAGATGTTCCTCGGACCACTCGAGGACATGAAGCCTTGGAACCCATCGGGGATCGAGGGAGTCCATCGCTTCCTCAAGAAGGTCTGGCGCGCTTTCATCGGCCAGGACGGCAAGACTTCCCCGAAAATCATCACCGGGGGGGAGGAAGCCAAAGACCTGCAAAAGGCTCTCCATCAAACCATCCACAAGGTGACAGAAGACATCGAGGGACTTCGCCTGAATACGGCGATTTCGCAGATGATGATTTTCATCAACCAGGTGACGAAGGCGGAAGCAGTTCAGCGCAGCACGGCCATGGCCTTCCTCCAACTCTTGGCTCCGTTCGCTCCTCACATGTCCGAAGAGATTTGGGCCCGTCTCGGCGGGGAACCCGGTATCGCCAACGCACCTTGGCCCGAAGCCGACCTATCCCTGCTGACCAGCGACTCCGTCAAGTATGTCGTCCAGGTCAATGGCAAGGTCCGCGGAGAGCTCAACACGGCCAAAGATACGGGCAAGGATGAGGTACTCGCCGCGGCAAAGGAGATTGAGAAGGTAGCCTCCTTCCTAGAAGGAAAGACCATCCGCAAAGAGATTTTCGTCCCTGGAAAGATTGTGAATTTCGTGGCGAATTGATCCCCCTCTGTGGGTGGGTTGCTTTAGCGCCCACCACGAACAGCCAGGAGAAAGCCTACTCGCGCAATGCCCCCCAGGGCCTATCGCAAGCGTAACCTAAACAACCGCGGGCAAGGCTGAAGCCATGCCCCACTTGAGACCCGCCACTTATGACTCCCCCCCCCCTGTGGGTGGGTTGCTTTAGCGCCCACCACGAAACGCACGGAGAAAGCCTACTCGCGCAATGCCCCCCCCCCCAAGGCCCTATCGCAAGCGTACCCTAATCAGCCGCGGGCAAGGCTGAAGCCATGCCCCACTTGTTACCTACCACTTATGACTTCCCCTCTGTGGGTGGGTTGCTTTAGCGCCCACCACGAACAGCCCGGATGAAGCCTACTCGCGCAATGCCCCCCCCGAGGGCCATATCGCAAGCGTACCCGAAACAGACGCGGGCTAGGCTGAAGCCATGCCCCACTTGCTACCTACCACTTATGACTTCCCCTCTGTGGGTGGGTTGCTTTAGCGCCCACCACGAAACGCACGGAGAAAGCCTACTCGCGCAATGCCCCCCAAGGCCCTATCGGTAGCGTACCCTAAACAGCCGCGGGCAAGGCTGAAGCCATGCCCCACTTGAGACCCGCCACTTATGACTTCCCCCCTGTGGGTGGGTTGCGTTAGCCCCCACCACGAAACGCACGGAGAAAGCCTACTCGCGCAATGCCCCCCCAAGGCCCTATCGCAAGCGTACCCTAATCAGCCGCGGGCAAGGCCGAAGCCATGCCCCACTTGCTACCCGCCACTTATGACCTCCCCCCTCTGTGGGTGGGTTGCTTTAGCACCCACCACGAACCGCCAGGAGAAAGCCTACTCGCGCAATGCCCCCCAAGGCCCTATCGCAAGCGTACCCTAATCAGCCGCGGGCAAGACTGAAGCCATGCCCCACTTGAGACCACAAACTCAAAACCTTCCTACCTTCAAACCTTCCAACTCGAAACACCAGCATGCTGGCACACCGGAGTCGTTGAAAGACCCGCCCACCCGCAGGTGCTCGCAAAAGGACCGAGATTCCCGAGTCTACGCCAGAGGCGGGACTTAGGCTTTCTTCTCGGAATCGGAAGACTCTTCGTCGGGATTCGACTGAACCACCGGAACGGGCTCACTCGTGGGACTCACTTCGGAGCGAGGTGTCGGAACGACCAGATTCGGAGTCTCCTTTTTTGGCTTTTTCTCAGCCGGCTCTTCATTCATCGCGTTCTTGAAATCTTCCTCCACATCGGAGGTCGCCTTCTTGAATTCGCGAAGGGACTTACCCATTGAACGGGAGAGCTCCGGCAGGCGCTTTGCACCGAAAAGCAACAGTACGATGAGGAGAATCAAAAAGATCTCCATGGCCCCCAGATTTTGAATAAAACCGAACATAAGAGAAACAAGATGCCTCAACTCTCCTGGAAAGTAAAACAAAACCCATGATTCTCTTCTGCTTTCGTCAATCTCGCAAAATCAAGCGAATCGAATGAGCATTGGCTTTGACAAGGATGAGATCTAACCCAACCGTCAACTTCGATGCAGGCAACGGTCGAAATATCCCTCTATCCCCTCTCAGAAGACTACGAGTCGGTCGTCCTGACCTTTCTCGATGATTTGGAAAACGAGGAGGCCATCACTTTCACCACAAATGGGATGAGCACCCAAATTTTCGGTGAGGCCCAAGATATTTTTGCCGCGGTCGGTCGCCAGTTTGAAAAGATCCAAGCGACAGGAAAAGCCGTACTGGTCTTGAAAGCGGGTCCCGGTCAGCTTCGCTACGAGGGTCGCCACAGTAAAAAGCTCTAGTCGCAATCCCGCCTTTTAACCCACCCAATTTCATCCATTCCTACCTATGAGGAAAGATCTCCACTGGTTTCTTCATCAATGTTCCGAGGAAAATATACTCACCCCCGAACAGATTCATGGCGCCCTTCACGGGATCAATGCCGAAACCAGCCTCGAGGAGCTTTCCTCCATGCTGGAAAACTCCGGCTGGATCGAGGATTCGGATTTTCTAAAGCGGGCAGTCCGGAATGCTGCCGAACGAGCGGCGGGCGAGGAGGAGCCACCTGCTCTGCCCAGTACCGACTCCAATGTCTTTCACGACGCCGCCCCTGACTTCGCCGCTTGGGCCAAGCTGGACGATGAGGGCTTGCGGGAGGCCATGACCGGTTGGATCGAAGCATGCCTCAACGAGGGTGCCAGCGATCTCCACGTCACTTCCCACTCCCGGCCCCGGGTCCGGATTCATCGCCAGATGCATATGCTCTCCGAAGAGCAGCTCGACCCAGAGCTCGCAGAGCGCATGAACCTCGTTCTCCTCACTCCCGAACAACGGGAAGAGTTTAAGGAGAAGTGGGACCTCGACTACGCTCTCCATCTGCGCGAGACGGAGTCCGGTTTCCAGCTACGTCTGCGGGTGAATGTAATGCGTCACGAATACGGAATCTCCGCTGTGTACCATATGCCGCGGCCCGAGGTCGCGACTCTCGAGGAGCTTGGCTTCCCCAATGCCCAGCGCATCCGGGAGCTCCTTTCCTACCACAATGGGATGATTCTGATCGCCGGTCCAGTGGGCTGCGGAAAGACCACCACCCTGGCCAGTCTCGTGAACGAGTTGAACGAGCAACGGCAGGACCACATCATTACGATTGAGGATCCGATTGAGGTCATTCAACGGTCCAAGGAATCCATCGTGTCCCAGCGTCAGGTGGGCGATCATGTCGAGTCCTTCGAACAGGCCCTCGTCTCCTCCCTCCGGGAAGACCCCGATATCATCGTCGTTGGGGAAATGCGCGATCTCGAAACCATCGAGATGGCCGTGACCGCCGCCGAAACCGGGCACTTGGTCATCGGTACGCTTCACACGCGCGACTCGGCCACGACGCTGAACCGCTTGATCGATGTCTTCCCTCCGATCCAGCAAAAGCAGATCCGCACGATGGTGTCGGACTCGCTTCGCGGTGTCATCTGTCAGCGTTTGATCCCTTCCACGGACGGAGGTGTGGTCCTCGCAACCGAGTTCATGGTCAACACCCCCGCCACCGCAAACATCATGAGGGAGGGCAAGGAAACCGGTCTGGCCAGTGCGATGCAAACGGGCCGCAAGCAAGGGATGCGCACGATGGACGAATCCATCGTCGAGCTCTACAATTCGGGCCAGATCACTCACGAAACCGCCCTTCTGCATATTAAGGACAAGAACCTCCTCGCCTAAACCGCTTCTACGATCACCGACTGCTACCCATGGCTGAAATCGATACACTTCTCGAAGAAACCCTCGCCAACGGAGGATCCGACCTTCACCTATCCGTCGGCGCACCGCCAAAGATCCGCGTCAGCGGCCGCATCCAGGAACTTGACTACGAGCCGTTCACGCTGGAGTTGATGGAGGGGCTGCTCAAGGAGTTCATCCATCCTCATCGTTGGGAACAATTTCTCGCGGGAAAGGATGTCGATATCGCCTACGAGATTCCGGGGAAAGCACGATTCCGGACGAATCTCTTTCGAAACCACTGGGGCCCGGCCACGGTGTTACGTCAGATCCCGACGGATATCCAATCGATTGACACGTTGGGTTTGCCTCAGACACTCAAGACCCTCGCATCGGAGCGCAGCGGTTTGATCCTCGTGACCGGACCGACCGGTAGCGGTAAATCCACTACGCTGGCCGCCACCCTGAACCACATTAACGAGAACTTCTGCAAGGAGATCATCACTCTAGAGGATCCGGTGGAGTTCACTCACACGGACAAGAACAGCACGTTCATCCACCGCGAGGTCACTGAGCACACCCACTCGTACTCGTCGGGTTTGCGGAGCGCGATGCGTGCGGACCCCGATGTGATTCTCATTGGTGAGTTGCGCGACTGTGAAACCATGCGGTTGGCCCTCACTTGTGCCACGATGGGGATGCTGGTCTTCGCAACCGTTCACACAAATAGTGCGGCAAAGACGATCGACCGGATCATCGACGCGTTTCCCGCTGAGGAACAGGACCAGATCCGCATTCTTCTCGCGGAATCGCTTCGCGGGGTGGTATCCCAAATCCTCTGCCGCAAAAAGGAAGGTGGCCGTGTCCCGGCGTTTGAGATTCTCACTTACCACCAGTCATTGCCGAACTCGATCCGCCAGAACTCCCTTTCCTCGATCAAGAACTTGATCGATCAGAACCGTGATCAGGGAATGATCTCCCTCGATGCCTCGATTCGCAAGCTGCTCAATGACGGCGTAATTGACCAGGATGAGGCCTACATGAAGGCCAACGATAAGTCGGCCTTTCGACCGACGTAAGGAGCTGGGAACTACGGGGAAAGTCCCCTCCTACAGAGCGATCGACAATACTGCGTACCCGAGAGGTCCGGTAAAGAGGAGGCTGTCCACTAGGTCCAGTCCACCGCCAATTCCCGGAATGCGGTTGCCGCTGTCTTTCACTTTCGCGATCCGCTTGAGGGCGGAACCGAGCAGGTCGGAGACAATGGCTACGGCTCCCAATAGAGCGCCGAGGAACAGACAAAGGATGAAGGAGAGCCCCTCTGGAGCGAGGGATCCAAAGATCAACGGCAGGATACAGGCGACTACCATCGACGTTGCCACTCCTCCGATCGCGCCTTCGATGGTCTTCTTCGGGCTGTATGCGGGTGCCATGGGGTGACGCCCGATACGGCTGCCGATCAACAGGGCTCCCACATCCGAAAATTTGGCCACAGCGACGACCCACACCGCAAGAAACAAGCCTTGCGCCGGCTCTACTCCGGGAAGGGTCGATAGCAATGCAAAGAATGCCAAGCAGGCCGGAACCAGGAGGAACCCGGTCAAGGTGGGGAACAGGCGGCGGGCCAGTTGGTGGACCGGTGTTTGCAACATCACTACTGTCACCAAGATGGGGAGAAAGATGCCGAGAGCCGCTGGATAGGCCGCCCCGTGAACTCCGCAGAGCGAGAACACCGCTACCACGATGACAAAGAGGCTCCCGATGATTACCCCCTCCATCGTCCGAGGCTCACCGCCGGTCCGCGCGAGCAGGCCGTAGGTCTCGAACTGGGCAAGGGCAGAGAGAATCAGGATCAGAGCCAATCCACCGTAAACCCGGAAGATCAGAAGCATCCCTATTATGATGGCCCATAAGACAATTGTGGTGATGGTGCGCTGTTTCACAATGAATCGTGTTCGAAGGTTATCGAGTAGAACTACACTTCAACCGGTGAGGTGGAAACCCGCCCAAATCGGCGCTCGCGGCGCGAGTAGGATTCCAGTGCTTCGTTGAAATGGTTGATCGTAAATTCAGGCCAGGGAATGTCGCAGAAGTAGAGTTCCGCGTAGGCTCCCTGCAAGAGAAGAAAATTACTCACCCGCCACTCCCCTGAGGTGCGGATAATGAGGTCGGGGTCGGGCATGTCGCCGGTGTAGAGGTAAGGGCGATACTCTTCCCAGGTCGCTGGTGGTTCCGAGAGCGATCCGTCGGCCAGGTCCTGAGCGATGCGCCGGGTTGCGTCCAGGACTTCCGTCCGCGATCCATAATTCAACGCCAGTGTGAGGACGTGATCCTCGAACTCACTCGTCTCCCGCTGAACGCGATCCAACTCCTGTCGAACGTCCTCGGGCAATTCCTCACGGCCTCCGATGATTTCCAGGCGGATACGATTGCGAACAAGCAGGCGGGATTCCCTCTTCAGAAACTGTTTTAAGAGATCCATCAGGGCGTCCACTTCCTCTTTCGGTCGCTGCCAATTTTCGACGCTAAAAGCAAAAAGCGTAAGATAACGGACCGGGGAAGTGCTGAGCGCCTCCAAGAGATTCCTGACATTTTTTACTCCCTTGCGGTGGCCCTCAATCCGAGGGAGAAGACGCTTACGCGCCCACCGTCCATTGCCATCCATGATGATCGCGACGTGGCGGGGAGTGTTTGACTGGACCGAATCAGTTGACATCGAAGTAAGCGATCATGACAGACCTCATTCCAACTTGTCACCACGGAATCGAGTAAATCCACAATTCAGCTGACTCACTCTTTTCCAATACTCCCGCCAATCGAGTTATGCGGATTTTGATTCTGAGTCGCCGACGGACACGACCTCGGCCAAGGCCTGGGCCAATTTCTCCAGGTCGAATGGTTTGGTCAGGTGGCCGTCCATACCGGCTTTCCGGGTTTTCTCGCGATCCTCAGCCATGGCGTGAGCAGTCACCGCGATAATCGGCAGGGACCTCTCCTCCAAACCACACTTGCCTTCACGCACCGCTCGGGCCACTTCATAGCCGTCAATTCCAGGCATCCGGATGTCCAGGAGAAGCACGTCGAAACGCTCCTTTTTCAGGAGATCGATCGCTTCACGGCCGTCGGCCGCAACCCGGGAGGCATGGCCCAATCGCTCCAGCAACTGCTGCACGACCCGCTGGTTCGTGGTGTTATCCTCCGCAATCAAAATTCGTTTTGCGGGGATGGACGGGAATCGGTTGAGAGGGAAATCTGCGTTATCCTCGGCTTCTTTGGCGAGGACGGCCTCCGAGGTCGAGGCTTTCAAGGGTATATTCAGGGAGAAGGTGGAACCGATACCGGGTTCGCTTTCCAGGGTAATTGTCGCCCCGAGGGCATCGGAAAGATTCTTCGCGATGACCAGGCCCAGCCCGGTCCCGCCAAATCGACCTGCGATCGTTTGGTTCGCCTGAGAGAACGGGGCAAAGAGCCGATCCGCTTCCTCTTTTTCGATGCCGATCCCGGTATCCTTCACCGCGATTTCAAAATGGAGAGGTCCTTCTTCCTGGCTGGTGATCTCACTCAATTGGATCGTAACCGACCCTTTTTCGGTAAACTTGACCGCGTTCCCAATCAGGTTGTTGAGAACCTGCCGGATGCGTTGGTGGTCCCCGACTACGAAGTCGGAAACGTTCTCCGGATAATCCAAACGCAACGCCACGTTCTTGCTGTCGGAGTGGATGCGGAAGGTGTCGGTGATTTCCCCAATCATTCGGCGCATCGAGAATGGGGTCTCGTCCAATCCGGGCCGATTCGAATCCAGCCGATTGAAATCCAAAATTTCATCGATCATCCCGAGGAGGGTTTCCCCACTCGAATGGATCATCTTGATGTGTTCACGCTGCGCCCGACTCAAATCGGTGTTCATGAGCAGACTGGTGAACCCCACCACTCCGTTCAAGGGGTTCCGGAGTTCATGGCTCATGAGAGCCAGGAACTCACTCTTCTTCTGATTGGCTTTGCGGGCATCGCGGGCGGTGGCCGAGAACGAACGTACCGATTCTTCAAGGGCTTCGTTCGCCACCCGTAGCTCCGCTTCATTCTCACTCTGCTCGGTCGAGGCGGAACTCAAGACAAGCCCGGTCACCGAAATAACGGCGAGGTAGGTCTGAAGAAGAAACAAATTCTGGTCCGGAGTCCCAAAGCTGAACAACCCGTACCCTTGCACAGTTCCGAGTAGGGCGATTACCGCCACCAGCAAGGTCACAATCGTCGTACCGTGGGAACCAAATCGGAGAGCCGCCCAGACGAGGGAGGGAAAGACGACGAAGGAAAATTGGAACCGCTCCACCCAATCCGAACTGTCGTTGTAGAAGCACAGGATACTGATTCCAATCACGCCCACGATCAGCGCTGTCATCTCCAGCCTGCGCTGGCGGTCGAATCCTGGACTCGCCCACCAGACAAACCCCAGCGAGGCAACGATGAGACCGCCAATGGCTTCCCCGGCCCACCAGGTGAAAAAGACCCGGAAGAATTCGAGTTCGCTCGAGTCCGTGAAATTAAATACGGCGAGCGCCCCAGCCAAAGACGATAGAGACGCCAGGATGAGGATCGAAAACAGAAGGGGGAACAGGTCCCTCACCCGATTGAGGGAGGGATGAAAATCGCGGTTTTTTAGAACGACCACCGCGGTGAGCGTGGCCAGGGTGGTCCCGGTCGATGTCAGCAGGGCAAATCCGTGACCTAACCCGCCGTAGAGTACGTTGAGCAGAAAGAGCCCAATCCAGACGGCGGGGAAATAGCGATACCCCAGAAAATAGAGAAAAACCACCCCGACTCCGCCCGGTAACCAGAGTGGAGTGATCGTAAAAAACACATCGGGGAAAAGCCAACCGATCTGCCCGCTGAGAAAATACAGCCCGGCAAGAGCGATCAGTTTAAAAAAGTAGCCCATTCTTAAACACCTAGTAAAAGGATATCATGTCATTGCGCAATACCCAGCGCGCCATTTAAAGGCGCTGAAGCTCCTGAAACTCAATTATTAGTCGATTTCCCCGCAATTCGCCCCGCCACCGGAGCCGTCTCCCGTTAGGATTTCTTTCCCCACGAGTCCTTCAGGGTGACGGTACGATTGAATACGGGTCGTTCCGGAGTTGAATCCGGGTCGCGGGAAAAATATCCGATCCGCTCGAACTGGACGCTTTCCCCATCGGGAAGCGCACCCAGGGAGGGTTCCAGATACCCTTCTACGGTCTGGAGCGAATCCGGGTTCAAATCTCCCAGCGGGTCCTCCGATGCCCCGGGATTGGGGACCGAATAGAGCCGGTCGTAGAGTCGCACTTCGGTGGCGATCGCATGCTTCTGCGAAACCCAGTGAATCACTCCCCGCACTTTCCGCCCTTCGGGCTGCTTGCCCAGGGTGTCCCGATCGATCGATGCCGTCAGGCCGATGATGGTCCCGTTCTCGTCTTTCTCCACTTCGTCGCAGCGAAGGACGTACGCGTACCGCAGCCGGACTTCCGAGCCCGGTGACAACCGGAAAAATTTCTTCGGAGGATTCTCCAAAAAGTCCGACCGCTCGATGTAGATGCGGTTCGAAAATGGAACTTTGCGCGAGCCAGCTTCCGGCTTCTCAGGGTTATTGATCGCTTCGAGTTCGACGTCCTCATCATCGCCCAAATTGGTGATGGTGACGGGGATGGGATCCAGAACCGCCATGGCCCGTGAACACTCACGGTTCATCACGTCACGGATGCAGTGCTCGAACAAGGCGTAGTCGGTTACCGAATCGAATTTGGTGATCCCGATGGTCCGGCAGAAATTGCGGATCGCCTCTGCGGGAACTCCCCGGCGACGGATTCCCCGTAGGGTCGGCAGCCGCGGGTCATCCCATCCACTCACATGCCCGTCTGATACCAGTTGGATCAAACGGCGCTTGCTCATGAGGGTATACTCGAGGTTCAACCGGGCAAATTCATACTGACGGGAGGGATAGATCTCCAGCTTCTCAATAAACCAATCGTACAGCGGACGATGGTTCTCGAACTCCAAGGTACAGATCGAGTGGGTCACCGTTTCGATAGAATCGCTCTGGCCGTGCGTGTAATCGTAGGTGGGGTAAATCGGCCAATCTGAACCGGTCCGATGGTGGTGGGCCCGGCGGATCCGATACAAGACAGGATCGCGCATGTTCAGGTTCGGGTGCGCCATGTCGATTTTTGCGCGCACCACCCGGGAGCCGTCCTCAAATTCACCGGCTCTCATCCGCTCAAGCAGATCACGGCTCTCGGCCGCGGGGCGATCGCGGTATGGGCTCGCTTCACCGGGTTCAGTCAAGGTCCCGCGGGTCCGCCGGATTTCATCGCCGTCCAGCTCACAAACATAGGCATGGCCTTTGTCGATGAGGGTCAGCGCCCACTCGAAGAGTTTCTCAAAGTAATCCGAAGCGAAGCACTCGCGATCCCATTTGAATCCGAGCCATTCAATATCCTGACGGATCGCCTCGACGTACTCGTCGTCTTCTTTCTCCGGGTTTGTGTCGTCAAAGCGCAGGTTGCACTTCCCACCAAACTCCTCGGCGATTCCGAAGTTCAAACAAATCGATTTCGCATGGCCGAGGTGAAGGTAGCCATTGGGCTCTGGCGGAAACCGTGTAACGACACCGTCCGGGTACTTTCCCGCGGCCAGATCGTCCGCAACAATCCGACGAATAAAATCCTGATGCTCTCCTTCGCTCATTTACTTTCCTCCACTGGAGCTGACGCCAGTTTCTTCAATCGCAGGCTGATCTCTTCCAGACCTAGCAACTCGATAATTTCTCCCATGTCCGGGCCGGAGAGTCCTCCGGTCACCGCAAATCGAGTCAAGGGACGATACGCTCCTGCTTTGCGTCCATGCTCGTTCGCCGCCTTTTCCAGCGCCGCCTCAAATCCTGCAACTCCCGCCTCGGTTTCGGCGTCGATTGCCGCGGCGAGTTCCCCCGCCAATTCACTCGGATCCGCCTTCTTGCCCACTTTTGCCCGGGCTTTCTCATCCAGCGGATAGTCCCGGGTGAAGAAAAAGCGACTGTAGTCCGCAAGGTTCTCCAGCAGATCCAGCTTCGGACGGCAGAGGAGCAGTACTTTCTGCAAATAGTCCTCGTCGGCGTCTTCTTCGATCACTCCGGCCTCGGTCAGGATCGGACGCGCAAACCAGGCATAAGTTTCGACCGGCAACTCCCGCAGGTAGTGCCCGTTCATGAATCTCATCTTTGCCTCGTCAAATCGAGCCGCCCCTTTCTGGATCCCTGGGAAATCAAATGATTCGATGATCTCGCCAATCGGCATCACCTCGCGGTCGTCCTTCGGATTCCACCCGAGTAGGCAAAGGAAATTGCGAACGGACTCCGCCAGAAAATGACGGGTCTGGTACTCTTCAATCAGAGCCCCTTGGTCCCGCTTGCTCATCTTCCCTTTGCCAACCGCCGGATCCTTCAAGATCAAGGGCAGGTGCGCGAAAATAGGTGGTGTCGCCCCGAGCGCGTGAAACAACTCCAGGTGACGAGCCGTGTTCGCAAGGTGGTCTTCCCCACGAATCACGTGGCTGATCTCCATCTCTATGTCATCCACCACGTTCACGAGATGGAACACCGGCTCACCGTTCGCCCGAACAATCGGGAAATCCCGGTCCACAACCCGCTCAATCCGGCCCCGGATCGCGTCCTCAAAAACCATGGGCTCGGCTCGAACCTTCTCCACCTCAGCCTTGAGGTACTCGTCGTACTCACGGTAGCGCTCGCCCTCGATGCGGAAAAACACCGCTCCGTCTTTTTCATAGGCGCGACCGTTCGCCAAAAGCTTCTCGACCGCCGCACGATAGATCTCAGATCGCTCACTCTGGAAATAAGGACCCTTGGGCCCGCCAATCTCAGGACCTTCATCCCAATCCAGCCCAAGCCACCTCATTCCCTCCAGCAAAACCCTCAGGGCCTCCGGTGTGTTCCGCTCGTGATCGGTATCCTCGATCCGCAAAACAAAGGTTCCATTGCAGTGACGCGCATACAACCAGTTGAACAACGCCGTACGGGCACTGCCGATGTGAAAAAAACCAGTTGGACTGGGCGCAAATCGCACTCGAACTTGGGACATCCGGCCAATTTCCCTGCCCCCTCGACGAAATTCAATCATATTCCCCTACCCAACCTCAATTCGCCTCCCTTTTCCTCAACTCCTCGCCTTTGTAAATCAAATTTTACCTGGTTACTTTATTCAAGCGGCACTGCGACGGATGGGGTGGGAATGGTTGGCCTTTTGCGCTGGACATGACCAGATGTTCAGGTACTCTTACGTTCACCATGAAGGATCTGACTTTCCGCCAGCAACAAATTCTCACGTTCATCCAGGAGCGCTCCAACGAGCAAGGTTTCTGGCCCAGTATTCGCGAGATTCAGCACGAATTTAGCTTCAAAAGCACCAATGCTGTCGTCGGCCACCTGCGCGCCTTGGAGCGGAAGGGTTTTCTCGAGCGGCAGCCCCACCAGGCCCGCGCCTTCCGGCTTCGCCTCCCAGAGGATTCCGAACCGGGCAGCGATGACCATCTCGATGTCGTCGATATTCCAGTTATGGGGAATATTGCCGCCGGCTACCCCGATCGGGTCGAGTCGGGTGGCCAGATCGACACTCTTCAGGTCGATACCTTTACCGCCCGCCAAAGACGAAATCGGCGGACGTTTGCCATCCGCGTTCGCGGTGAATCGATGATCAATGCCGGAATAGAAGACGGTGATACGGTTGTAGTAGAAGCCCGTGAGCCCAAAGATGGCGAGATTGTCGCTGCTCTCATCGACGGAGAGACCACTCTGAAACGGTTTATCAGACCTCAAGGAAATCCTCCGTATCTCAAGGCGGAAAACCCCGACTATCCCGAGCTCTACCCCGTCGATGAACTTCTTGTCCAGGGCGTCGCCACTTCCATCGTTCGACGCCTCTGATCGTTCCCGCCAACGGGAGTGACCCTCTCTTCCGGGCAAGGCGGCTCCACGGTCATCGCCATTTTCCCAAAAAAAGCGGCCGCTCCAACATACGTCGGAGCGGCCGCTCTGTTTTAAATTACGGTTAAATCCGCTTAGGCGGGAAGTTCCGATGTCGGAAGGTTCTCCACTTCTTCTAGTGCTTTCGATGCCAGAAGAGTGCTCAAGTAACGCTCACCGAAGCTGCAACCCACGGTCACGATCTTCTTACCAGCCATGCCGTCCTGCTTCGCGAGTTCCATCGCCGCAAATACGTTGGCCCCAGTGGAAATCCCACCGAGAATACCGTCGGACAATGCGAGCTGCTGGGCCGTCTCAATCGCGTCTTCGTTTGTCACGGTGATCACTTGGTCGATCAATGAGGTATCGCAATTTTTCGGAATAAAACCAGCACCGATTCCTTGGATCTTGTGGGGACCTGGCTTCCCACCGGAGATGACCGGGCTCGCGGTCGGCTCGACAGCGACTGTCAAAAGGTCCTTCCGTCCCTTGATCACACTGGAGACACCGGTAATGGTTCCACCTGTTCCCACACCCGAGACAAAGGCGTCAATCTGCCCTTCTGTATCGGCCCAGATTTCCTCGGCTGTGGTCTGGCGGTGAACTTCTGGATTTGCCGGATTCTCAAATTGCTGCGGCATGAATGCGCGGTCGCCATACTCGTCAACGAGTTGGCCCGCTTTCAAAATTGCTCCGTTCATACCCTTGGCTCCAGGAGTCAGGACCAGTTCCGCCCCGAGCATCCGGAAAAGAACCCGGCGCTCAGTGGACATGGTGTCCGGCATAACAAGAATCAATCGGTAACCACGAGCGGCGCAGACAAAGGCCAGAGCGATTCCGGTGTTTCCGGAGGTAGGTTCGATGACGATGCTGTCTTTGTTCAGCTTACCGTCTCGCTCAGCCGCCTCGATCATGGCGCGGCCAATCCGGTCCTTCACACTGGCAAGCGGATTGAAGAATTCACACTTCAAGTAAATCTCCGCGTCAATGTCCTTGGAAAGGTTGTTGATTCTTACGAGCGGAGTATTTCCGACCGTATCGATGATGGAGTTTGCGATAGCCATAATTACGAAGAAATCAATGTGTCAGGGTTCAAATTCAAACAAGAGCAAACAGGCAAAATCCAAATGGCGCGCAAGTCAACTCGCGAGCCAATTGCGCCTTTCGTTTCGAGCTGTCCTCTCCCGATCGGAAGAAAGTTACTTGATCGCTGAGAGTTTTTGGCGGATCGAGCGTTACCGCCGTACACTCGAGCCGAAAAAACCTGCGACTACCGACGACGGTTGCGTGGTCCGAAACTCCGGATCGGTGCGTTTCGATTCCCACTGGAATTGCGCAAACGATAGGTGATGCGGGCCTTGTCCAGATCATACGGGCTCATTACCATTTTCACGGTATCTCCTGTAGTGATCTTGATGAAGTGCTTGCGCAACTTACCAGAGATATGGGCGAGCACCCTGTGGCCATTGGACAGTTCAACCCGGAACATGGTTCCAGGTAGGACGGACACAATCTTCCCTTCAACTTCTACTTCATCGTCTGGCATAATAATCTACTACCTCCCGTCGTTGCTGAAATACTGCGCGGTGTCAAGGTCTCCGTATCATGGCACGGTTTCTTTATTTGCGACTCTCGGGCAAAACTACCCGATTTAAACCGGTTCGAACCGATAATTGTACTTGGTCCAATCAATCCCAATGAATCATCCTTCGCCCTTTCTTGCCCTTTTTCTATCTCCTGACTACTTCTCCTTTTTCCTAGAAATCAACAATCAGAATCCGTGGACTGTCCTTTCGAAAAAAAATATCCGTCACAACTCAATCGCGATGACGAGTTCTTCATGAGCCTCGCCTACAATCAGGCCCTGGAGGCATGGAAATTGGATGAGGTTCCCGTGGGGGCCGTGGTTGTACACGATGGTGAACTAGTCGCATCCGCCCACAACGAGGTTGAGTCCACAGGTGACCCTACGGCCCACGCGGAGGTCTTGGCCATCACCCAGGCTGCCCGCTTCCTCGGAGACCAACGACTCAACGCAATGACCTTGTTTGTCACAAAGGAGCCGTGCCCCATGTGCGCCGGGGCATTGGTCATGAGCCGGGTCGGACGGGTCGTCTTCGGAATTTCCGATCCAAAGATGGGATTCCTCGGAGGAGCCGGAGATGTTCGAAATGTTGAAACGCTCAACCACTACCCTTTGGTAACTCCCGGCGTCCTTTCAGAAGAATGCCACGCACTCCTTCAGGCGTTTTTCGCGAAGAAACGGAGAAAATAATAAACTCGGGTAGTTGACGAGTGGCACCAATCCAGAACAACGTATGTTCTTCTCGCAAGAAAACCCAACCATCAACACACACAAGAAAATGGCTTATCAACTACCAGATCTACCGTACGCGTATGATGCACTCGAGCCGCATTTTGATGCGCAGACAATGGAAATCCATCACTCAAAGCATCACAACACCTATGTGACCAAACTCAACGGCGCGATCGAGGGATCTCCCCTCGCCGAAAAGGATGTCGACGATTTGATCGCTGATCTCTCCTCCGTTCCCGAAGAAAAACGCACCGCAGTCCGCAACAACGGCGGCGGACACTCCAACCACTCTTTTTTCTGGAAGATTCTTAGCAGCAATGGTGGCGGCGAACCTACCGGCGAACTTGCCACTGCAATCGAAAACGAACTCGGGGGCTTCGAAGCACTCAAAGAAAAGTTCACCGCAGCCGCTACGACTCGCTTCGGTAGCGGGTGGGCTTGGCTCTCTGTCAAAGAAGACGGCAGCCTTTGCGTATGCTCAACCGCCAACCAAGACAGCCCTTTGATGAAGGGCACCGTTGAATGCCCAGGCACTCCGGTAATCGGTCTCGATGTTTGGGAGCACGCCTACTACTTGAAGTTCCAAAACAAACGCCCGGACTACATTTCCGCATTCTGGAATGTCGTCGATTGGGGCAAGGCAAACGAGAACTACCTCGCGGCCAAGGGATAAACTTCCTTTCTCTACACGAATTGATCAAGCGGCTCGGTTTTTCCGAGCCGCTTTTTTTTCGCCGTTTGCTCGCCTTTTCCCATTTCAACGGAATCATTGGCGACCATGAACACTCCGCTAGGGCCTCTTCACATCGGTGTTATTCTGTTCCCAGGATTCGAACTCCTCGACACGTTCGGTCCTCTGGAGTTCTTCCTTATGGATTCCAATTTATTTCGCTACAGCCTGCTGGCGGAAACACTGGATCCCGTAGCAAGCGGCCAAGGGCCTCGTTCGGTGATCGACCAATCGTTCGAGGATTGTGGTGAGGTCGATATCCTGTTCATCCCGGGGGGAAAAGGCACTCGGTTGGAGGTCGAGAATGAGGACCTGCTTCGCGCAATCAGCAGGCTTTCTCAAACCTCTCAGTACACGTCAACGGTCTGCACCGGCGCCGCTCTTCTGGCAAAGACGGGGCTCATTGACGGGAAGCAGGCCACCACCAACAAAGCCGCCTGGAAATGGGCCACTTCCCAACGAGATCAGGTTAACTGGGTACCCAAAGCCCGCTGGGTAGAGGACGGCAAGTATTTCACGTCCTCGGGAATTTCGGCAGGAATGGACATGGCTCTCGCGCTGATCGAGAAGATCTACGGACCTGACATAAGAAGATCGATTGAGGAAAAGGCTGAATACGAGTGGAACTCCAACAGCAGCCATGACCCCTTCGCGCGCCTCAACAACCTTATCTGAAAGAATTAAGCGGGGGCGATGCTCTCGATCGCTTCTCCGTGCGCAGGCGGATTCAAGTGGCTCTTCACCCAGGCCGCTGGATCAAGATAGCGATTAGCCGACAGGATTTCGGTCAATTCCCTCGCGCCCCTCTTTGCTTCCTGGGCCGCAGAGGGCGTCAGCATTTCTTCAATACGTTCCGATAGCTGTTCGGGCGAAGCCGCTCCTTGGATCAATTCGGGATAGAATGGCCGCTCCAACAAGATATTGGATATTCCAAGGTAAGGTATCTTCACAAACGAGCGCCCGATGACATAGGTCAACGGGTGAGCGCGATAAACGATGGTCCCTGGGATTCCGGCCAATGCACATTGGAGAGACATCGTACCACTGCTTGTTAGGACCGCCGCACCGGTCGAACCTTCGGACACGGGAACTAGCTCCGGCACGAACGATAGTTTTACCTCCGAGAGGATCCGTTCCAACTCTCTGCGTATGCTTTCTCCTGGGTACAGGATGCGTACAGTTCGCCCTCCGAGCCGATCGCCCGCTCGTTCGACCCCAGCCAAAAGTCGCGGGAAGATCCGCCCCACCGCCGCACTGCGACTCCCGGGCAAGACCAAGAGAGGCCCGGATGGGTCATACTCCACTTGCAACTGGAAACGTGGGTCCACAAATGGATGGCCAAGAAAGAATGCCGGCAAGGTCGTGTCCTTATAGCAGTCCACTTCGAATGGGAAGATGGTGCCGATTTCATCCAGCCAATTCTGCATCTTGAATCGACGCTTGCTCTTCCAAGCCCAGATCTGGGGACTGATGTATCCGAGGACGACCGTGTCTCCTCCACCCTTCCGGCTGATGCCCTCTTTCGCCAGCTCCTTCGCCAAGCGAAGGTTGAAACCCGGATAGTCTACAAGACAAACCACTTTCGGTTTATGCTCTCGGATCCATTGAATCGTCTGCCGAAAAAGCTTCTTAAATTCTGAGTAGTGCGCCAACACTTCGATCACTCCTACGACCGAAAGTTCAGTGAGTTCATAGAGAACCTGAGCACCGGCTTCCTCGAGAGCGGGCCCACCCAAAGCACTAATCGAAATCCCGGAATCATACCTCAACAGATCCCGAACCATCGTCGCCGCGTGTTGGTCCCCGCTGTGCTCTCCCGCGATAATCAATACATCCGACCGCCCTCCATTCGGGGGAGCGAATGCCTTAATCTCAGGAATCTGCGCAGACCGGCTCATCGACCGCTGGGCTGCGCCTCTCGGATCTGCCGGGTCACCTCAAGAGCGATTTCAAGCGCCTTCAAACCAGACACTCCCGAGACTTTTGGTTCCGATCCGTCACGCAAACACGACAAAAAGGACTCCAACTCCAACTTCAACGGCTCGCCCGCTTCAATCGGGATATCTTTCTTGGACAAGCCCAACATGCCCTTTTTCAGCAGGTGTCCTTTCTGATTCATAAAATCCAACGACAGGTAGGATTCCGGCTGAAACACACGAATCTCTCGCACTTTCTTCAAACTCACCCGGCTCGTATTGATATTAGCAACACACCCACTTTCGAAAACAAGGCGTGCATTCGCAATATCCTCCGTCTTCGACAGCACATCGACGCCTACCGCCTCAACCCTGACAATCGGTGACTGCACAAGCTGCAGAATCACTCCGATGTCGTGAATCATCAGATCCAAGACAACCCCGACTTCTGTCCCGCGGGGATTAAACGGAGCCAATCGATCTGCAGTAATGAATTTGGGTTCGTGTACCGCCTTTTCAAGAAAGGAGGTGACTGGATTGTACTGCTCTACATGCCCGACCTGAACCGTGAGATTCTTCTCACGTGCCTTTGCCAATATCGCCGCCGCTTCTTCACGACTCTTACAAATCGGCTTTTCCACCATGAGGTGACACCCTCCCTCCAACAACGGAAGGGACACTTCTGCATGGCGGTCGGTCGGAACAACCACACTCACGGCATCGCAGTTCTCAGCCATTTCTTCCAATGTCGAAAATCGCCTGCAGGAGTATTGCTCGGTCACCTCCGCCGCGCGCTCATCATCAACTTCAAAAATTCCCGCAAACTCGCAGAACTCTTTCAGTTCGTGATAAATTCGAACGTGGTGTCGACCGAGGTAGCCGACGCCGGCGACCCCTACTCGAAGCTTTTTCGGATTCCTTGGCATGGCTATAAATCGTTGAGAAATCCCCGCCTCGAAGCAATAGCGCGATCAAAACAAATCGACCCACATCCAACCGCCTAACCGAATCGATCTTTGCGAAGCCCCCGGGCGACTGATAGCCCCGCCCAATCAGCTCCACCCATCGGATGCGCCTTCCCCAACCTCGCCCCAGGCTCTCGAACTTGGTGCCTCTTCACAAACTCAGTCGACCCGAGAATCAACCCATCGGAGAAATACCGGACCCGACAACGCAGAACTGCTGCCAGCGGGAGCTTCCCTTTCTCCTTTTCCAACACCCGCACCGCATCCTCACGGGAAATCGAGGCCTTCCCCGACTTTTCGCCCGCCCCAGAACCAAAAAGAGTACGGCGGTAACTAACAAGGTCATGCCCAATCAAGGCCAACCCGCTTCGCGCAACATCACTGCCCACAACCGCCTCACCATACCCACAAAACCGATAATCCTTAGGGTCTTTGACCAGCCCGGCACGAACAGCATTCAAATCAATATAAGCCGCCACAGTCTGAAGCGCCCACCGATCCCCTTCCACTAAAACACTCTTAAATCGCTCCGACCAAAGGGGCCCAAATCGGTCTCGTGATTTATTAAACCAAAGCGAAAACCGCTGCTTCAGCGTCTTCATCATCCACGAAACATCATACATCCGCCGAATCAGATCCCTCCGAATCACCTGCCCCTCTTCAGTTCCCTTCCGAAGATGAGAAACAAGCACCTCAACCGTCATCGGCTGCCATGGAGTAGGCTTTGGATAAAGAGTCCGATACCGGCGCACCAACTCCTCATCCGAAACATCAACCCGTGCCGGCACCTCCACCAATAAATGAAAATGATTCTTCATCACAGCATAGGTAACCACCGTAACCCCCGAAAAATCAGCAACCTGCCGAATCATCTTGCGAAACACCTCCCTCTCCCGGTTCCCAAAGAGAGGCTCCCCATTCACGGTCCGGCTCATCAGATGATAATAGGCTTTCTTCCCATCAATCTTAATTCTCCTCCTGCGCATGCCCCCATCCCACCAGAAATCACCAAAAAGATCAATATAATTTAACCTGGTTTGTATATTGGGTGATTTTGGGGAGGCTTGGACCGTACTGTCTTCGATTTGGTCAGAAGCGGTAGGCTAGGTTGGCAAAGAAGGTTTGGCCTTCGCGTGGGACGCCGGGCACTTCTTGAAAATCATCGTCCCATAGGTTCCAGACTCCGATCCACAGTTCTGCGCCGGGGATGGCTTGTGTTTGGAATCTTAGGGCTAGGTCGGTCAATAGGGCTGTGTCGTTGGATTCTCTTAAGAGATTCTCTCGCTGCAAGCGCCACTCGGTGTCGGTTTGGAGCGCTAGCCAGGTAGTCAGGTCCCATTGCAGTGTGAAGGTTACGCGGTGCTCGGGGTAGTTTAGGGCATAGAAACTGGCGTCTACTTCGGTCGATCCGTAGTCTTCGTCCTTTTCCAGCCAGGCGTAGCCTACCGATAGGCTTCCGCTGTCCCAGCCATATTGGCTGATTAGCTCCAGCCCATAGACCCACAGGTCGATTGGATTTGCGGTTCTAGCGGCGCCGCTATCGGCTTGGTAGGTCCAATCGGAGAGGTTGTCGTCCCTGCGGGCGAAGGTTGCTGCGTCCAAGGACCACGGGCCTTCATCCACTCCCCCTCCTAGGCTAAAGCTCCACGACGTTTCCCGGCCTAGACTGGAGTTGCCCCGGAATATACCTCCTGATGGGGAGGAGGCTACTGCGGTATAGCCCGGAACTTGGCTCGCACCTGATGCATCGGCGTAGACATTCCAACCGTCGCCTACCTCGTCGATTTGCTGGAACTCCAATCGGGATACGGGAAGCAATTCTCCTTCGAAGTGGTTCGAGTCGTCCCAATTCGCGCCGAGGAGAGCAGTCCAGACACCCGAGTCGGTTTCCCAACTGCGGCGCCCCGCCAGGCTGACCGAGCCCAAAACTTGTGAATCGTAGGGTCCGTAGGTCAAAGAAGTACTATCAATGGATTCGGTGTATACCTCCGCGCCATAGATCAACTGGTAGTCACCGACAGGCTGCGCGCCTTTCACGGCACCACCTCCAACGTTGGTGTCGTGCTGGAATGGATTTCCTGAATCGGGGCTGAATCGGTTGAAGTCATAGTCGTCTTTGTTGTAACGGTAGTAGCCGGTCAACTCGATCCATTGATCGTCATCAGGCGTGTAGCGATGATTGAGCAAATACAACTGTGTCTCCACGTCCTCCTTTTCGTACGAATCGTAAGGAGCGGCATAGAGATTCTGCAAACCAAAGACCTTGTGTTGATACCCCGCGAAGAAATCAGTTTGGGTTGTGGCAGAAGCTCTCTGGATTCGGCCGGCGTATCGATGAAACTGGTGATCCGCATAGTCGAGATCACCGTCACCTTGTGAATGACTGAAGTTGCCATCGACTAGCCACTGTCCACCCCACGAATCTTCTGCTATCCCTACTCCTCCCTGCAGCTCTTGGGTATTTCCATCGTGCTGGCTGAACCCGAGAAGGATCTTTCCGCCCTCGTACACTGGCGCCCAGCCCCAGCGGATTGAACCTGCAGTGGAATTAAACGAACCAAGCGTGTTTGCCGCCCCCGTCTGAATCGACGGGTCGAGCAACATCCCTGTGGGAACGGGAATTTCGGCGGAATAGTGTCCCGTCTGCGGGTCCAGCAATGTTGCGGCGCCCAAGACAAACCCCGTGCTCTCGAAAGTCCCCCCCCGAATGGTTACATCTGCCTGCGCTTCATTGAAGAGACGACCCTGTACGTCAACCCGAGGATCGAATTGAAGGGCTGATACCGGAGTTTCATAGGTCGCAGACGGAGTCGCCACCGCAGGCAACAAGACCGGAGGCGAAGCGGGATCGATCGCTACGTCGACCGCAATTGCTGCAGAACACAGGAAATAGAAAGGAAGAACTCTTGAAACCATTCCCACCGTTCAAAGCAAACTCTCACTCCCGCGCAACTGTTAACTTTATTATTTTTCGGTTAACAATAAGGTTTCGAGTGATCATTTCGCCTGAATCGAGTCTGGTCAATGAAATGGTCAGCCAGCTACTCTACCCGCCATGAAGCCATCGATTGTTGTTCTGGACGCCCATACCACCTCGCCTCTGAAGGCGGGAGAAACGAGCTCCGCGCACCCCTCCTGGGAACCGCTCGCCTCACTCGGAGAACTAGTTCTTTACGCGAGGACCTCTCCAGACGAAATAATCGAGCGGGCCTCGGATGCATCGTATGTCTTAACCAACAAAGTGGTATTGGACCGGCAAATCATCGAGTCTCTCCCCTCTCTGAAATATATCGGCCTTATGAGTACCGGAACAAACTCCGCCGATCTAGCCGCGGCCGAAGAACACGGAATCGTAGTCTCCAACGTACCGGCCTATTCCACCCCATCGGTCGCCCAACACACGATCGCTCTACTGCTAGAGCTCGCGACAAACCTGTCTGCCCACGCGAATCTAAGCCGTTCAGGCGAATGGTCGAAGCAAGCAGACTTCTCGATTACGGCTGGAGGAATCGTCGAATTGGCCGGAAAGAATTTTGGAATTGTCGGGTGCGGAGAAATAGCGCAAGCCACTGCACGAATTGCCTCGGCACTCGGGCTACAGATCCTCGTACATTCCCGCACACAGCGCGCCACCGACTTTCCCTGCCGCTGGCTGGACAAGGAGGAGTTCCTCCGCGAG
Source organism: Opitutia bacterium UBA4506 (assembly GCA_002388665.1). Classification (GTDB taxonomy): domain Bacteria; phylum Verrucomicrobiota; class Verrucomicrobiia; order Opitutales; family Puniceicoccaceae; genus Puniceicoccus. The sequence continues at coordinate 43,600 of DGMY01000042.1, forward strand.
AGCGACGTCATCTCGCTCCACTGCCCCCTCACTCCTCAGACCAAACACTGGATCAATCGCGAATCGATTGAGCAGATGAAAGATGAGGCGATCCTTCTGAACACTGGCCGCGGGCCCCTCGTGGATGAAGCCGCGGTAGCCGAAGCACTGCAAAACAACGAGCTAGGCGGATACGGAGCCGACGTGACCGAAACGGAGCCGCCCCGGAGCGACAATCCGATCCTCACAGCCCCCCGCGCAGTAGTCACCCCGCACGTCGCATGGGCGAGCCTCGAATCCCGCACCCGTCTCATGCAGACAATGGCCGCCAATCTACAGGCCTACCTCAACGGGGCCCCTCAAAACGTCGTCCACTCCTCTTAACCATTCACTACGCAATCCATGAACGATAGCCTCCCTTATGAAATTGGGGTTTCCGACGCCTCAAACCTCAGAAACTCTCCGGAGAAACCGCTCTTTCTCGACGTACGAGAACCCTTTGAAGTCGAAACGGCTCATCTGGATCCCGACCTGCACATACCGATGCAAAGCATCACGGAACAATGGGCCGATCTTCCAAAAGATCGACCCGTCCTAGTGTATTGTCATCACGGCATGCGCAGCCTTCGCGTAACTGAGTACCTTCGCAGCAGAGGAGTGGCGCACGCCCAATCCATCTCGGGAGGGATTGATGCATGGTCGCGGGAGATTGATCCCTCGATCCCCCGCTACTAGTCACCGGTTCCATCCGGCAGTACGCAGTTGCTTGACTTCGCTCGTCGAGAAAGCGGAAATATGCGCATGCATCTGGTAACGCTCGATCTGGAAGGAGTATTAATCCCGGAAATCTGGGTTGGCTTGGCCGACCGTACGGGAATCGATGCGCTACGGCGCACCACTCGGGACGAACCGGACTACGACGTTCTCATGCGCTATCGCCTCGACATCTTGAGGAAGCACGAGATCCGGGTGAACACCATCCACGAAGTGATCGGTGGGATGCAGCCTCTCGAAGGTGCAAAGGAATTCATGGAGTGGCTTCGGGCCCAAACCCGGGTGATCATCCTATCCGACACCTTCGCCCAATTCGCCGGGCCGCTTATGGCGCAGCTCGACTATCCAACGCTATTCTGCCACGACCTCGTCATTGACAAAGACGGCTGGATCACAGACTACCGACTCCGCCAGCCGGACCAGAAGCGCAAAGCAGTCGAAGCGTTCCGCAGTCTAGGATTTCAAATATTCGCAGCGGGAGACTCCTACAACGACGTCACCATGCTGGAGTCCTCCGACCAACCTATCCTGTTTCGCCCGCCCGAATCCCTGCGCGCTGAAAAACCTGATTGGCTGGTGGCCGAGACACACTCCGAACTGCGCGGGTACCTCGAGCCATTGCTTTGTCCTGCCTAACCGGGGCGACTGCCGATATCGCCACGGATCACCCGACCCGCTGGCCACTACCTATTTGAAAAGCTATGAGTGCCACCATTCTTTCCGTCGACATCGGAAACAGCCGCACCCACTGGGGCCGGTACGAGGACGGAATTTTAGTCCGAAACGGCAACCTCTCTTCCCGCGAACCCACGCTCAATTTCAACGAGATACTTGGATTGGGAGAAAACGACCGCCCAGTTGATGGAGTGGTAGCCTGTTCTGTGGTACCTCACGTAAGTACCAAACTGCAAGACGCAGCCACATCTGCTGGAATCCCCTGCGAATTTCTCACTCACGAGCGAGTAGGGCATCTTCGGATCAACTACCAGAACCCGACAGAAATTGGACCCGACCGTCTGGCGAACTCGCTGGGCGGCTTCCTCCACGCCGAGCCCCCCTTCATCGTCATCGACATGGGGACCGCCGTCACCCTCGATGCCGTCACTGCCGCGAACGGTTACGAAGGAGGGGCTATCGCACCCGGCTTCGCCCTTCTCTCCGAATATCTCATCGAGAAAACCGCGCTACTGCCACCGCTTGACCTGACTCGCATTCACCGCAGAACTGGCATCGGCCGTTCGACAACCGAAGCGATGGAAGTGGGATGCACCAAAGGCTTCGCGGGCATGATTCGAGAACTAGTCGCAACGACGTGTGAAGAGATCCAAGACATCGACGGACTCGAGCCATCCGTCCTCGTCACCGGAGGTAGCTTCAACTGGGTCAAGGAGAGCTGGATCGGCAACTTACCGTTCTACCCCCACCTTACCCTCGAAGGCGTTCTAAGCCGAGCCCCCGACCTCCTCGCCGACGCCGGAATCGGGCGGCCAAACTCCTAATGACCGCCAGCCGTCCTCCAGCCACGCCACACGATTGGAGGCGCATCGCCGAACTTCTTTTTGACCTCGGCTGCTGCATACGGAAAGGAATACGCGAAGAACGGGACCGCAACGGAACGGCCCGCGCGGCCGACGTTCACAAAATAACCCCGGCGGATACAATCTACGAAATCGACCGAGTCAGCGAAGAAGTCTTGATCGGCTGGTTTGAAGAACACTGGCCCGCCGAGTACCCCGCAGACGTCATCGCAGAAGGCCTGGGCGATGAAAAAGGCGTACGGTTCCCCTCTACTGCACCCGAATCACGTTTCACCATCCTGATCGACCCGATCGACGGAACCCGCGGCCTGATGTATGACAAACGGTCGGCATGGATGCTCGCCGGCGCCGCAGAAACCGGGCCCGCCGGCGCCCTACCCAGCCTCGCCCAGCTAAGAGCAGGAGCGATGGTCGAAATACCGACCAGCCGCCAAACCATCTCGGACGGAGTATTCGCATGGAAAAACGAATCCGCTCAATTTGAATCGATCGCGAGCCGTTCATCCGGTCCCGGCCAGCCCCCCAGCCCACTCACGCTTCGATCATCCACCGCGACCGACCTTCGCCACGGATTCGCCAGCTTTGCCGCCTATTTTCCGGAAGGGCGAGAAGCGATCCAAGAGATCGAAAGCCTCTTCCTACAAAAGCACCTCGCTGAACTCCCGTCATTGACCCCGCTTGTATTTACGGACCAATACATCTCTTCGGGCGGGCAGCTGTTCGAATTGCTCGCCGGTCGAGATCGCTTCGTGGCGGATCTTCGCCCCTTGGTCTACCAAAAGTACGGCCCAGCAGACTCTCTGACCTGCCACCCCTACGACCTCGCCTGCCTCCCTGTCGCCCGAGCGTCAGCCTGCATCATTGAAGACCCTTGGGGCAATCCATTGTCAGCCCCAATGGATACGACCAGCCCCGTCGCCTGGGTCGGCTATGCCAATGCTGACCTTGCGAACGCCCTTCGACCCATCCTCTGGGAAACATTGAAGGAGCTGGGATACCCAACTCCTTCAAAAAAACAGACTTCGACCGGACCGCGCACCTAGCGAAGCGGCCCCGCTCGTGACTATCAAAAATTATTTCCCGTACTTGACCGAACAACCGTACGGGCGGGTATCGGTGACCTCCACCTCTTCGCCAGCCATCGCAGCGTCCAATGCCGCGACCACGTAGTTGTTGACCTCACCCGGATTGCCCCCGCGTGGCGAGTCATCGATAGCGCCCTGATAGAGGAGAACACCCTCGGGATCGATCACGTACATATGGGGGGTGGTTTTCGCCCCGTAGAGCATTCCTACCTCGCCAGACTCATCCATCAAAATCGCCACACTGGAAGAACTCTTCAACTCGGACGTCTTCTTGTGTCCCTCGGCAGAATCGTGACCCTGCTTCCCCGGCGCCGAAGAAACGATTGAAAGCCAGACGACACCCGCTTCACTATACTTCTCCTGCAGAGCCTGCATATTCCCGGAGTCATAGTGGCGTTTCACAAAAGGGCAGCCATGATTGAGCCACTCCAGGACGACAAACTTCCCTGAGAAATCGGAAAGAGAAACCTCGTTCCCATCCGTGTCCAAAAGCGTAAAGTCAGGTGCAGAATCGCCGGTCTTCACCGAAGCGTTCAATGAAGCACCGAGAAGCACAAAGAGAGAGAGAAACAACAGATTCTTCATAGTAGATAGCGTTTGAGGGTTGCGAAATTTCAGAGTCTGAACAGGAACGTAGTATGGCCGAGATTGCAACTCGTGTGCGAGATTTAAGGGAACCCATGATTCAACAACCCAAAAACGACCCTATCTGGGAGAGTATCCGACAGGACGCGACCGAGATCATCAAAAATGAACCGGTACTCGCCTGCCAGATCCAGGAGATCGTTCTGGACCGATCCAGCCTCGAGGAAGTCCTCAGCTACCGACTGGCCGAGAAACTCACCTTCCTTTCTCACTGGGAGTTTCACCTCGAAGAAGTTTTCCTCGAAGCGATGCAATCGGATCCCACGATTGGCCAAGCCATTCGGAATGACATCGAAGCGATCTTCGAACGGGATCCCGCCTGCCTGAACCACATTACCCCACTTCTCTATTACAAAGGGTTCAAGGCGATCTGCTGCCACCGCGTATCCCACTGGTTGTGGCAGCGGGGCCGGCAGCAGCTAGCTCTCCACCTTCAAAGCCTGAACTCTGAGTTTTTCGGAGTCGACATCCACCCCGCGGCTGAAATCGGTTCGGGCATCCTACTGGACCACGCCACGGGTTTTGTCGCGGGCGAGACCAGCCGGATCGCCGACGACGTATCAATCCTCCACGCCGTCACGCTCGGAGGAACCGGCAAGGAAAGTGGCGACCGGCATCCAAAAATCGGCCGAGGCGTTCTGATCGGGGCCGGGGCAAAAATTCTCGGCAATATTACCGTGGGAGAATGCTCACGCATCGGGGCGAATAGCGTCGTTCTCGAATCTGTACCACCCCATGTAACTGTAGTCGGTGTCCCCTCCCGCATCGTTGGCGCATCCATGTGCTCCGACCCCGCGCAGAAGATGGACCACGACGTCCGCTGCGAAGAGAGCCTCCGCGAAAAATAACCGGCACAATTGGAATCTGAAGATTGAGCTTCCCCACGATTTAAGTACAAAAAGGAACACATGGTGGAAAATCTTATCATTCTCGGATCCGGATGCGCAGGACTCACAGCAGCGATTTACGCAGCTCGCGCCAACCTAAACCCCTTGGTGCTCGAAGGTTCTCAACCGGGCGGACAACTCACCACCACCTCAGAAGTCGAGAATTTTCCCGGTTTCCCTGAAGGAATCGACGGCTTCGAGCTCATGGACAACATGCGCAAGCAAGCGACTCGCTTCGGCGCGCGCTTCGAAGTGGCCCTCGTTGAAGACTCCGAAATGGGTGGAGACCCGATCACCCTGAAAGCCGGGTCAAAGAATTACGAGACCCGCTCGCTCATTATTGCAACCGGGGCCTCCCCCCGCCTCCTGGGAATACCGGGGGAGAAGGAAATGTACGGCGGAAAAGGCGTTACGACCTGTGCCACCTGCGACGGTGCATTCTACCGCGACATGGACGTCGTCGTAATCGGCGGCGGCGACTCGGCCTGCGAGGAAGCTCTTTTTCTCACCCGTTTTTGTTCAAAAGTGTACTTGGTCCACCGCCGCGGCGAACTGCGCGCCTCCCCCATCATGGCAGAGCGCGCGGTCTCCCACGAGAAAATCGAAATGGTCTGGAATACGGTGGTTGAGGAAATCACACCAGATGAGAACGGCCTCGTCCAAGGCCTGCAAGTGCGCTCCCGCGAGAACGGGGAAGCCCGCACAATCGACTGCAAAGGTGTATTCATCGCCATCGGACACGTCCCCAACACAGCTCCTTTCAAAGGCAAACTGAATATGGACGAGGAAGGGTACCTCATTCCAGAAGGGACCAGCAATGTACGCACATCAGCTCCCCGAGTCTACGTAGCCGGCGACTGCGCCGATCATGTGTACCGCCAGGCCATCACCGCCGCGGGCATGGGCTGCCAGGCAGCGATCGAAGCCGAACGGGCGCTGGGCGACTCCTAGTCCCCCCCCCCTCCAATCCATTCGGCAGGGCCCAAAAATTTCTGTCGATTTCCTTGAAAAACCTCTCTTTACTTTGGTGAAGAAATGTAAACGCGGCCGCTGGCCCTAATTCTGCTTACAAATATTTTACTGTGGTCCAGACCTCTAAAACAGCTCGCCATAAGTCTAAACACCTCTCTTTGGTTGTATTCTTTTGGTTTCTCTCATTTCTCGCCTTCCTGTTCATCTGCGCTCTCCACCTCGAGCACCGATCACAGTGGTACATGGCCGGTGCATTGCTGGTGGGTCTATTTGTATTTCGAACGCTGAAACGATCCCCCACCACACGGGTCGTGTTTCTGTGTTTTGCGCTCTTCATCGTACTGCGGTATTTCTTTTGGCGAACCCTGCAGACCCTGGAGTACTACGACTGGGTGAGCTTCTCGATCGCGATCATCCTTTTCCTGGCAGAAATGTACGGGATCATGATCTTCCTTTTCGGTTCGTTCGTAAACGTCCGACCCTTCGAGCGCAAACCGGTCCCCTTGCCACCCGAGGACCAACTTCCGACCATCGACGTAATGATTCCCTCCTACAACGAGAGTGAGGAAATCCTGGAAGTGACGATGATGGCCGCGCTGCAGATGCGCTACCCCGAACAGAAGCGCAAGATTTACCTTCTGGACGACGGGGGCACAGACCAAAAATGTACCACTGGAAACGACGCCTCCCGCGAGCAGGCCCTTACGCGCCGGGAAAGCCTCTTTCGCCTTTGCAACAAGCTAGGCGTCCAGTACGTCACCCGCGAACGCAATCAACACGCCAAGGCCGGTAACATCAACGATGCGATGAAGAAGACCAGCGGGGACCTGCTGCTGATCCTCGATGCCGACCACGTACCCACCGAGAATTTCCTCGAAAATACCGTCGGTCTCTTCAATCAGGACGAGAAACTGTTCCTCGTCCAAACACCTCACTTTTTCGTCAATCCGGATCCGATTGAGAAGAACCTCAACACCTTTTACTCGGCGCCGAGTGAGAACGAAATGTTCTACCGTGTCGTCCAGCAGGGTCTGGACTACTGGAATGCTTCATTCTTCTGCGGATCCGGGGCCCTCCTTAAGCGCGACCTGATCGAAGCGCAGGGAGGGATGTCCGGCGAGACGATCACCGAGGATGCCGAAACCGCGCTCTCACTCCACCAGCGCGGCTACAACAGTGCCTTCATTTCCGAACCCATGCTCTCGGGCCTCCAGCCGGAGACGATGGGAGGGTTCATCGGGCAACGAATTCGCTGGGCGACAGGAATGGTCCAAATTTTCCTCCTCAAACGGCCCATCATCATGCGCGGCCTCTCGTTCCCGCAGCGACTCTGCTACGCAAACAGCTGCATGTTCTGGTTTTTCCCGTTTGCGCGACTGGTCTTCCTACTGGCACCGGTGGCGTTCCTCGTTTTCGGTCTGAAAATCTACGCGGCGAACTGGCAAACATTCTCTGCGTACGCGGTCCCTCACCTCGTCGCCGTTATGACCGTGTCCAGCTATCTGTATGGGCGCGTCAGGCGATCCTTTGTGTCGGAGCTCTATGAGCTGATCCAATCGGTCTACTGCCTTCCGGCCATTGTCAAAACCGCCATGCGACCGCGAGCACCGGCGTTCAAGGTGACTCCGAAGGGAGAGTTTCTCAACCGCACCTTCATCTCGCCGCTGGCCTTCCCATTCTACGTCCTATTCCTCATCAACGTCACTGCGCTTAGCTTTGGTGCGGCCCGCTACTTCTCCGTCCCTGAGCAATCGACAGCAACCCTCATCACCATGGGGTTCGGCTTCTTTAATACGGTCATTCTCCTCGCGGCGATCGGGGCCCTCCTCGAACGCAGACAGCGACGGGCGACTCCCCGTATGCCTGTGAACATCGAAGCACGCCTGCGGATCGGAGAAGAACGCTACGATTGCCGCATCGTCGACATCTCCCTAGGGGGTTGCCGCATGCTGCTCAAACCGGCTTACGAGCGGGACGTGCAGAAAGCCGAGAAGGCGATACTCGAAGTTTCGGCCAGCGGGCGCAAAGTCGACTTTGCCTTCAATCTGGACCTCAAAATTCTCCGCTACGACGAAGATTCGGAGATGCTCGCCCTGGGAGCAGAGTTTGACCACCAAGACCTCGATGAGCGTAAAGCCAAGGTACGATTCGTAACCGGAAGCAGCGACCGGTGGATGGCCTTCCAAAAGAATCGCGAATGCCGCCTCGGAGTGATCGGAAGCTTCCTCTACCTAATCGGGATCGGCATACGCTACTCATTTGCCCACTTCGGCTACCTCATCCGCTCTATTTTGGGGAACTTTGGATCCCGTAATCCCAGCTCGGAGAACGCGTAATGGATTTCATCAAACCGATTAAACTGGGACTCTCCGCGGTCATACTTTCAGCATCACTGGGACTGAATGGTGCCTACGGTCAGTCGACAACCCTCGACGAACTGCTTCAAGGTCTGAGGAGCGAGCAAGAACCTGCGGAAGCGACTGAGCCCTCCAATGCCGAGCCCGTGGTCCCCGAATTTCTCCGGGATACGGTCCCGCCCCCAAAGCAGGCCACAAAAAGCCCAGCGGCGACAGCTGAGCCGGTCCCCGGGGTCAGCGTACCCGAAGTCGAGGAGGGAGAATTTAGCCCCTTCCTCATGTCCAATTTGAATGAGATTCTCCGAGAAAGATCATCGGACTCCGTACGAGTGAATCTCACATTCGTCGGCGCCGGCGAGTTACTCACCCAGGCACAAGTCACGCAAGGGGCCGCGATCGTTCAGGGTATCGGCCTACGCACCGAGCTCAAACCACTGCAAATCACCTACGGTGCACGTTTGGTCCCCGGACGTTTCAATATCCTCATCGGAACCTCCAACGAATTGAGGAGCGTTCTTTCGCCCGAGCTAATCGAAGGGATCGGGAATAGTGGCATGTGCCTGATTCCGATGCCAGGTTACGAAGAAGAACCCGTTCTGGTGATCACCGGAACAAGTGCGAAGGGCATCAACGAAGCAGTTCTCGCTCTGGGGTTTGTCAACATGGACCTTCCAGCCGCACAGTTCCTTTCCATCCGCCGAGTCCTTTTCCCGGAAACGCCCCCCTACTTCGGCCAACCTCCGGTGAATCCAGGACAGTCCTATACGTTCCTGCAATTGCAGCAATCAGGAGCCCCGATCCGCCCTGTTCGCACAGGGGGCATCGGCATCCAAGTATTCTTTCCGGCAGACATATTTGATCGGCCCACTGCAAAAGTAAACGTGACGATCCACTTCTCAGTCGGACAGAACACCCGCCGGTCCAGTGACGCCCTGATCGTTCGCCTCAATGGGAGCGAAGTCTTGCGAACCCCTTGGGGAGAGACGCTCCCGGCAGACTACGAAGGACGCATTGTCACATTCTCTCTGCCCATTGGTCGATTCCTCTCCGGACGAAACTTGCTGGAGCTCACCTCAGATTCGGGGTCAGCCTCGGAGTTCTCACTCAGTCCCACAGTGGCCCCGGCCAACGATCTATTGATCTTTACGGATTCGACAATCGAGATTCCAAATGTCCCTCGTGGCACCCGACTCCCGAACCTTAAACTGACGAGCCGCACCCTGTACCCGTTCGTCGGTAAGCCCGACGGCTCCGAAATTGCCTTTCTCCTGACCGATAACCGTGAGCAGACCGTCTGCGCGGCGTGGATGCTCATCTCGAAGCTCTCGCAGGTCTCCAACGTGTTCCTCTACGGCTCCGACGTCAGCTTCACTTTCGCCAACCCCGACCGCCACTTGGTCGTGATCGGAGCCCAATCCCGCATCCATACCAAACTCCGCCAGCTCATCCCTGAAACGAGTTTTTCCGAACTGGGTTCGAGCAAAAACGACGAGGAAGAGTATTTTGACGACGAGGAAAGAGAACCGACCGCGATCGAGAGGTTTTTCACCAACATAAGCGGTGAATTCAAACGCATTGAAGCCGACGACCCAGACGGAATCGAGGGGGCCGAGGGATCCATCGAAGACGGCGAATCCAGAAACCCCATTGGCTCGAGAGCGGTCATGACGAGCTTCGCTTCCCCTGAGAAGGAAGGCAAGTGGGTACTCGTCTTCACTGCTCGCACCGACGATCTCCTCCTTGAGCGGGTCCGCCAATTGGTGAAAACCCCCTTCTGGTCGCAGATCAACGGATACCAATTCTCGTGGAATGACACCCCGAGCAGCGTCCGTGCGCTACTCCCCGAGAAGAGCTTCAGCGAAGTTTCATTTCGAGAAACGATCATCCCCGTCCCGATGGGGTATGGAGTATCTCTTCGAGTCTGGTATATTTTCTCGGCAGTCGTCTTCCTCACTTTCGTGCTCATGACACTTCTAGTTCTCAAGCACATGGACCACACAATCGCTCAACGCAGAAAAGAATAACGCTGCTTAGCTATGGATCATTTCCGCCTTTTCTCGTTCGCATCAGTCGTGCTCTGCCTCCTAGCCGGAGCTTTCTCCTCCCACGGTCAATCAAAGTTCCAGGGGTTCACCCTTCCCAACAGCTACCGGGGGAAACAAGCATGGGACGCCTTCAAGGAACAGTACATCTCATCGGACGGCAGGGTAATTGACGACGCAAACGGCGGGATTTCTCATTCGGAAGGCCAAGGATACGGGATGCTGCTCGCAGTGAAATACCGAGATCTGGCTACGTTTTCGGTATTGTGGAGCTGGACGAGGACCAACCTTCAAGTCAGGGAAGACGGACTCTTTGCATGGAAATGGGACCCCTCCGCGGGACCGAACCCCATCCAGGATCAGAACAACGCAACCGACGGCGACCTTCTCATTGCCTGGGCGCTTCAGAGAGGGGCCGAACTTTGGAAGAACGACCGCCACATGGAAGAAGCGATGAAGATCGTTCGCACCGTTCGGCGTACGATGATTGTAGACAGCCCATACGGGAGCTTACTTCTCCCCGGCGGGAGCGGATTCCAGAAACCGGATGGAGTCGTCGTCAACTTGAGCTACTGGATCTTTCCGGCGTTTCTCGATATCAAGCGAATTGATCCGTCCTACGTGTGGGACAACCTCTACCTCTCAGGGAAACGCCTCATGGCCGACGCACGGTTCGGCAAGTGGAACCTGCCCCCCGATTGGCTTTTTGTTCCCAACAGCGGCCCTCCCCAACTCCCGGATGAGTTCACTCCGGTCTATGGATACAACGCGGTGCGTATTCCACTGTACCTCAAATGGAGTGGCGACGATGACAACTCGCTCTACGCGCCCTTCATTGACTGGGCGACCCATACCTCGAATATTTACCAACTACCCGACCTCGTGAACCTCAAAACCAACCAACCGGGAGAGTACACGATCATCCCTGGGATGATGGCGGTGTATCATTTCATCGCCCCCAAAGAGGTCCCCGCACCCAGTTCACCGACCGGAGGATACACCTCCTACTATTCAGCGTGTCTCCGACTCCTCACAAAGTTAGCATCCGAGGAAGCCGGCAAGTATTCATCGTTGCCACGCCCGTAACCATTTTGTAAACCACTCCCAAAACCGAACCTATGAACTTTGGATTCTCAAATCGATCGCGGGCAGTATGTCTTTCGACCGCAGTATTTATTGCTCCTCAACTGGGGTCGCAGAGCTATGAAGAACAAGGACTCTTCCCGACTTCGATGGAAGAGGTTCTGCCACCGCGCTCTTCCTCGTCGGCATCACAGAATCCAAACCGGGCAAACTCACAGAATTCGGCCTATTTTCTCCCTGAAATCGCTCCCGAGCAGCAATCCCGTCCACAAACCGTAGTACCAACCCAGCAACCCCGCAGCCAACCGCTGGGCCAACAAGGGATACCCACACAGGTACTTCTTCCCTCTCCGAAACCTGTAGCAGAGGGAATCGAAACTCCCACTACACCGACCATCGTTTTCAGCGACACCCAAGTGGGCCTCGCGCAGCCAGAGGTCGAAGCCGAGATGGGCATCGACCCGGCGCAACTGCTCGAAGACAAAAATTACGACGAACTCGGTCCGTGGGTGATCGAGAACCAAGACATCGGCATGGCCGGTGCCATCGGTTGGTCCTATTTCAACGACAAGAATTATCCCAAAGCGATCGAATGGTTCGAACAGGCTCTTCGATGGGACCAGGATTTTAATGAAGCTGCCTATGGGCTGGCTCTATCTCTCTACAACGAGGGATATCTCCAGCAAGCGGAGGCCGTTGCGCGATGGAAGCAGCAGGACTACCCGCAGATGCAGAACATCCTCGGCGACGTCTACATGACGCAGGCAATTGCATCATTCAAGTCAGAGCGGTATCAACAAACGATCGACGAGCTGGACCGGATCGCCAAATACCGCGCGCTGACCCGTGGAGAAAAAATCGTCCAGGCGTGGTCCTATTTCCACATCGAGGATTTCGAGAAGTCTTCCAATCTGTTCCTTGAATTGTACCGTGCGGATCCAGACAAAACCGCAGCGGTCGGTCTCTATGCCTCTCTCTCACGCCAAGGGAATTGGCCGCGGATCCAGAAGCTAGTCGACCAGTATGGCGGGCCCCTGGCAGACATCTATGCCCTCTACACAAGTGAGCGTTATTACGACCGCGGCCTGTATTTGAAAGCCCGCCAACTCGCACCTATGAGCGAGGTGGAGAGTCAGCCTCTCACCGAAAATATCAATACTCCTGAGATCACCCTCTCTGTTGATTTTGTCGCCCGTGATGGTGATCCAGGATTGAGCGAACTCAACGCTGCCTACGGCCCCAAAGTGTCGGGTACAATTTTTGAAGACGCCGTCAATCGATTTGATGTGAGCCTCGGGGTGGTAAACCTCGACGCCGGCAAGCTGCCGAACTACGCCCTTATCGGCCTCGAGCCAAACACCCAGAACCCCGGCTACGTGATTACTCCGGAAACGTCGTACAATGGGATGATCGAGCCGACGTTTGGCTACTATCGCCAAGATTGGATGTCACCCTACGTCGAACTCGGGATGACCCCTATCGGCGGTGCGGTTGACAGTGATTTCGTCGGTCGGGTCGGCTTGAACAATATCTACGACGCCGGTTCATGGAATATCGAACTCTATCGCCGATCAGTCAAAGAGTCGCTTCTCAGCTACACCGGGATGAAAGATCCCTACTCCTCACTCACTTGGGGACGGGTGGTCGAAACCGGACTGCACGTATCAATTTTCCATTCGCTCAACGAAAAATTGAATTTCTATGGGTCTATGGAAGCGGCAAAGCTTACCGGGGAGAACGTCGCCGACAATTCCAAGGTCCGGCTCGACCTTGCGCTCAGCCGAACTTTTCGCCCCGACAACTTCGAGTACGTCAACTTTGGTCCCGTCCTCACATTCTACAGCTATACGGAGAATCTCAGCTTCTTCACATACGGCCAAGGGGGATACTTCAGTCCCGAATATTTGGCCCAGGGGCTTCTCAGCCTCCAATTCCTGACTCAGGAAGGCCGCGAGTACTTAATCAAGGGGGAACTGGGCATCGGTGGTCAGTCTAACAAGCAGGCGTCCTCTCCATACTTCCCTCTCGCTCCTGACGACCGCACTTATGAAGGATCGAGCGACAGTACGGGTATCGTCATCTCGAACTTGAAGGGTTTGATGTTCCTCACCGAGCAATGGGCCTTCGGAGCCGAAATCGGCTACAACAAGAGCCCGACATACGAAGAGCTTCGAGGCGGTATCTACACCACTATTTTCTTCGAACCCCGCAACGGGTTGGTCGAAACTGACTTCCCGAACTACCAGTACTAATCGACCATTTCCTCGATGTTGGAGATCGCATCTTTCCAACCTTCGAGAATCTTATCCCGGCGCTCGATTTCGGACAACATCCAACCGAACCGCGGATCATCGAGATACACTCGGGAAGAATCGAGTGCATCTTCCGCCATTTCGTACGAGTCCTCCAAGGTATCCAAATACCGACCGTAGAACTTCCGTGTTTGGTTCCTGATCGCCGTACGGGACTTTACATAGTCCGGAATATCCTGAATCGCTTCGTTGTGCTCCCGCACTAATTTAACGACCTTCGGTACGTCGTAATTACCGACCATCACGAGGCTTGTGGGAGAACTGAATAAGGTAAGGCTGAAATCCAGATTCTCGTCAAAGACCTTTGTACCCTTGTTGTAGACGGCAAAGGTATCGCGATACGTCCTGCGGGATACATTTCGAAAATCCACTGAATTGTCCAATCGCAAGGCAAAGCGCCTCGGTTTTTCGAAACGTGTGCCCGCCACCGTAGGATCCGAGCCCATACTCGCTACCATTACATAGGAAGAAATCCCGAGGACCTCATTCTCCTTGTTCACCACCGGCCCACCGGAGTTTCCCGATACGATCTCAGCCGACACCTCGAAACTCTCTGGAGAAATCCCTAAGATACTACCAGAACTTCGAGTAATTACTCCCGTACCCTGGCTGTTCCCGTAAACGAGGATGCTCTCCCCGGTTTCTCCAGAATCGGCCAGGACCAACCCGCTCCGCTCTTTGGTCACAAAACGGGCGATATCCTGGTCCGTCGAAATCTGCAAGGCCCCGAGGGCTACGGTTTCCCCGTTGCTATTTTTCGCCGTCACGCTGCTACCGTTTCCAATGACGTGCTGATTGGTGTAAACCCAAACCACGCCTCCCTCTTGAACGAGGAATCCACTCCCGCGACCGTCATTGGTCTCCAAAACGAGCATAGCATCATCCAACTCAGGGACCTCAATCTCGGGGGGAGACCAAGCCAAAATCAGGCGCCGATCCGACTCCACAAAGCGCTCGATGGGGATGTCAAACTCGCGGCCATCGGTCCGAACCATCCGCACTATTCCGCCACCCACGTAGGTAATCCTGGCATGAAGGGTACGCCCATCAGTAGATTCCCAACCCCGGAACTCCGGCTCTTGAGAATGGGCCAATCCTCCCGCAAGACTACAGCCACAAGCGATTATACACACTTTTGAAATCCATCTACCGAAAGCGCTCATGCCCTAAATGAGACTCCAGTATTCGCGCATCGACAAGACATTTCGAGGTCAAACGCCCGCCCCGGATGCAATCCCCCCACGATTCGCAGCCCATTGTCTCCAGATCAACCCCATCAACAGCAACACGGCAGGGATAAAGAACCACTCCTTGTCAGGCCGATCAGAGGGCACCTGAATCTCGTTAATCTGATAGTCAAATAGGACCCCCAACCGATCGGCCTGCGACCCAAATCCGACGCGATCCACAAGGGCAATGTCCGAATCCTCAGGAAATCTGAGAAACAAACCTTCACTCTCGATCCTCTCCGCCCCCGACCCTCCCTC
Source organism: Opitutia bacterium UBA4506 (assembly GCA_002388665.1). Lineage (GTDB taxonomy): Bacteria > Verrucomicrobiota > Verrucomicrobiia > Opitutales > Puniceicoccaceae > Puniceicoccus. The sequence continues at coordinate 58,761 of DGMY01000042.1, forward strand.
TCCCAGGGAGAGGCTTAAAACCTTGGCCACGGGATCTCCCGAGAAGTCCTCCCCGGAAACCGCTAGGAGCACCTCAGACACCGAGGGATCTCCCGCCGCTTCATAAATTTTTTCACCGGAAAACGATTCGAATTCCGGCGCCACCAAGTCGAGCCAGAACCCCGGACGAAAGAGGCTGAAAGAGATGAGCAGGAGCAGTAAAATCTCCCACCAGCGCGTGCGCCGCAACAAATAGCCCTGAGTCGCCGAGCAGAATGCGAGCATCCCGATCAACGCACCGCCCACGGTCAGCGCGAGATGCCCCATACTCGTGACACCCAACAACAGCAGCTCCCCGTTGAACACAAAAAGAAACGGCAGTACGGCAGTACGAATGTCGTAGAAAAAGGCCTGTACTCCCGTCTGGATTGGTTTGCTTTTCGCAATAGCTGCTGCCGCGTACGCCCCCAATCCAACCGGCGGAGTATCGTCGGCCAGTATTCCAAAATAAAAGACAAACATATGTACCGCGATCAGTGGGATCGCCAGTCCACTTTCCGCTGCCAATGAGACCACAACCGGGGCCATCAGAGTCGAGACCACAATGTAGTTCGCCGTTGTGGGCAGACCCATTCCAAGGATCAGGCAGGTCACCGCGGTCAGTAGCAATACCATCATCAGATTCCCACCCGCTAAAAGATCGATGAAATCTGTCATGACCAGCCCAATACCTGTAACCGTCACAGTGCCCACGATCAGACCGGCCGCTGCGGTCGCGATCCCGATCCCGATCATATTCCGTGCGGCATCCTGAAAACCACCCACCACATCGACTCCTCCTCGCTTCAGAGCACCTACCGCCGACGCCCAGTCGCTGCGGAAGACCGCCTTCAACGGCCGATGGCTCAGCGACACCAACGTCAAGGCCACTACACCCCAAAATGCCGATCGCCCGGGAGACAATTGTTCCACCGAAAAACACCAGACAAGGACTCCAATGGGCAGCAAGTGATAGAGCCCCGCAACTAGCGTCGGTCCCATCGGAGGAATCTTGTCCACCTGCGCGGTCTCGGGAAGGTCGGGCAGTCTCGCTGCCAGGTAAAGAAGCCCCAGGTAGACAGGGATGAGACAGCCGGCGATCCCGAGCACACTGACACCGGCCCCCCGCAACAAGAACACCCCCCAGACCATAAGGCCTACGGCCCCAAAGCCCGCGCCAAACCCAACCATGATCCCCATCACCCGGCGCATCCGCGAGATCCTTACTGCCGTGTCCGACTCCAGGCGAGGGATGCCGAGCTTCAACGATTCCAGATGGACGATATAGAGTAGAGCGATGTAGGCGAGAATCGCCGGCAGCGCGGCAGCGCGAATCACGTCCACGTAGGGCACACCGACGTACTCGACCATCAAAAATGCAGCCGCCCCCATTACCGGAGGCGTCATTTGACCATTTGTAGAGGAAGCGCACTCGATAGCTCCGGCTTTGTGGGCGGGGAATCCGACCTTTTTCATCAAAGGAATCGTGAAAGTCCCTGTCGTCACCACGTTCGCAATCGAAGACCCCGAAACCATCCCGGTAGCTGCCGAAGAAACTACCGCCGCTTTGGCCGGACCTCCCCGCATTCGACCCATCAGAGCGAAGGAAGAGCGAATAAAATAGAGCCCTGCCCCCGATCGCTCGAGGATCGAGCCAAAGAGCACAAACAGAAACACCATCGAAGTCGACACCCCCAAAGCGACTCCAAACACGCCTTCAGTCCCGGTCCAGTAATGACTAACCGCCTTATTCAGGGAGATCCCCTTGTGGGCGACCGCATCGGGCATCCAGGGGCCTCCAAATGCGTACAAAAGGAACAGGGAGGCCACGATGGTCAATGCCGGCCCCAGAGCCCTTCTCGCAGCCTCCAGCAGGATCAGTACTCCCGCGACCGCGACAATCGTATCCGCTACACTGGGAAGACCCGGCCTTTCCGCGATCGAATTATAAAAGAGTGCCAAATACCCGCCGCAGAATGCCCCCACCACTGCCAGCACCCAGTCAAACAGTGGCACCCGGTCCCGTGCGGATTTTCCCAAGAACGGAAAGAGCATAAAGCAAAGGAACAAGGCGAATGCTAGATGAACCGACCGAGCCTCCGTGGTATTCAGTACCAGAAAGTCTGTCACAAAGGGCAACGGCGACGCGTACCACACCTGAAAGCACGACCAGGCGACACAAACGATTGCGAGGATCCGGCCCAGACAAGGACCCAGGACACGCGAGCCTCCCTCCTGTGCGAGGATCTCCTCTGACTGTTCACTACCCATAGTAGAAGAGTCTCTAATCCCCCCGAACAGGTCAACTGCAGGACAATCCGCGAGGTGTTGCGACCTACTCTCACCTACCCCGATTCATTGTAACATTTCGGACACATATTTGATTCGGGATTGATCGCGATGACTGGCAGGGCTTCGATCGCGCTGGCTGAAGAATTTACTGGCCACAAAAACAAAACAACAAAACCCAGACATGAAGAACAAAACTAAGATCCTCGGCATTATTGCTGCAGGCGCGATGATAGGAGCTGGTTCAGCCGCAGCCGCGGATGCTCAGCTACTCGATACGCTGGTAGCAAACGGCTTCATTACGCAAACGCAAGCAGACAGCATGAAGGGCTCCACCAAGGACCCGGTTTATGTAACTCCCAAGCGCAGCGACACTAAGAAGCTGGTCATCCGCGGCCGCGCTCAGTGGCAGTTTGGTTACGTCTCTCCCGACTCTGACGTCGAAGGCGCACCAACCAACGACTACAGTACTTTTGAAATCCGCCGTCTCCGTATCGGAACGCAGGGTTCTCTTTACCAAAACATGAAGTTCGACTTCCGGATGAACGTACTTCCAGAAGGTGCCGACCTCGACACCGCGAAGCTCGTTTACACCGGTATCGACGGAATGAACATCGGTTTCGGTAAGACCAAGCAAGTGATCGGTATGGAAGAAGCAACTTCTTCGACCGACATCATCACCGTTGAGCGTTCTTACGCAGCCAACTTCTTCGCTGCTGGTAAGTCTGTTGGTCTTTGGGCCGACGGTGAAGCTGGTCCTATCGGTCTTGTCCTCGGTGCCTTCAATGGTGAAAACACCAACGACAACCCACTCGATTCCGACGACGACTCACACTTCGCTTACAACTTCCGCGCAGGGTTTGACGCAAGCGACTACCTCCCTGACGACGTGTCTGCTGGTGTTTTCTTCGACACCGTGCAAAACCACGACAACGACAGCGACGAAGCTTACCAGTTCCAGGATTCATACTCCATCGGTGCTGAAGTTGAAGTCGGCGCTTTCGGTATCATGGGTAACTTCCTCTGGGGTACACTCACCGAGGAAGACGCAGACGTTACCGGTTTGGTCGTAATGCCTTGGTTCTACGTCACACCTAAGCTCCAAATCGTTGGTCGTTTCGACTACCTCGATTCCAACACCAGCGACACCATCGGTGTACAATCCCGCTACCTCGGTCGCGCAGCGATCGACGACGCAAAGGGTGACTCCGACGCCGACGAAGGTGACTACTGGACATCATGGTACCTCGGTGCCAACTACTACATCTCAGGCAACAACCTGAAGGTCATGGGTGGTGTTGAGTACTCGACTCTCGAAGACGACGGCGCTGATCAAGTCGAAGCGGTTACCGTTTACGGTGCCCTCCGCATGCGCTTCTAGTCGCAAGACTTCTCATTCCTACACATCAGTTGGAAAATCCCGAGCGGGCCGGAGCAATCCGGCCCGCTTTTTTGTGTCAACATCGTCACCACTAGCTCCATCTCTCCACTTGTGCCCCGCTCCAAAGAGCGAAAATATTTCATTTGAAAAATCCGAAATTCATGAAACGCCTCCTTCCCATCCTTTCTTCCTGCATGATCCTTCCGGCGCTCACCTCCAGCGCTTTGGAACTGTCGCCAATAGGCACTTGGAAAACCGGTCTCTTCGACAAGAGCGCAGCAGAGATCGCCCAGTACGACAAAGACTCTCAACGGCTATTTGTCGTGAATAGCGCACTACCTGGGATCGATGTTGTCGACATCTCCGACCCGTCCAATCCTTCGAAAGAATTTTCAATCACCGTAGAGTCCTTTGGCTCCGGGGTACAATCAGTAGCCATCCACGACGGCCTCATCGCGCTGGCCGTTTCAGGCGACCCTTCGACAGAACCGGGTTGGATCGCTTTCTTTAACTCCGAATTTGGATTTCTCGAGAAGGTAGAGGTCGGAGCCCTGCCCGACATGGTGACTTTCACCCCCGATGGATCTTATGTCCTCAGCGCCAACGAGGGGGAGCCTTCCGACGACTACACCATCGACCCCGCTGGATCCATTTCACTAATCGAGATTCCCGAGAACCCAGAGGCCGGTTTCCCCGAGGCCATCACACTTACGTTTGAAGCGTTCGACGAACTGGAGATCGAAGGAATTCACGCTGGCAATCCAGATTCCAGCCTGTCACAGAACCTGGAGCCCGAGTACATCGCCATCTCCCCCGACGGCACCATTGCCATGGTAAGCCTCCAGGAGAACAACGCTGTTGCGATCATCGATCTCGGCCACCAATCGATCCGCTCAATCGTCGGTCTGGGATACCAAGACCGACGCGAGGTCGCTTTCGACGCCAGCGACAAGGACAAGAAAATCAACATTCAGAACTGGCCAGTCTTCGGCCTCTACCAGCCCGACTCGATCACCGCATTTGAAGTAGACGGCAATCTCTACTTCGCAACCGCCAACGAAGGTGACGCGCGGGACTACGATGGTTGGAGTGAAGAAGTGCGACTCGAAGACCTCGAACTCGACAGCGAAATCTTCCCCAACGCGAAAGAACTCCAGAAGAAAGAGAACCTCGGCCGTCTCAAAGTGACCAACGCCATGGGCGACACCGACGGGGATGGGAAGTTTGAAGAAATCTACAACTTTGGTGGACGGTCTTTCTCCATTCTCGACCAAGACGGGGTCATGATCTACGACAGCGGTTCCCTCTTTGAAGAAAAGGTAGCCCAAGCCATTCCAGAGAACTTCAACTCCAACAACGACGAAAACGACACCTTCGACAAGCGGAGCGACGACAAAGGCCCCGAGCCCGAAGCCATCGCATTCGCCGAAATTAACGGCACGCCCATCCTCTTCGTAGGCCTGGAACGAGTCGGCGGCATCATGGCATTCGACGTTAGCGACCCAACCGCCCCGGCCTTTCTTACCTACAAAAACAACCGCAACTTTAACGGCATAGCCGAAAACGGCACCGCCGGCGACCTCGGCCCAGAGGGCATCATCGTAATCAAGGCAGAGGACAGCCCCACAAAAACCGATCTCCTAGTAGTCTCGAACGAGGTCAGCGGCACCGTAACCATCTACGAAATCAAGTAGCACCAAGAAGCCACACCCCTCCACGACCAATTCCCGAAGGGAATAACCGGCACTTCCGATCCCAGAGAAGTTCCAACAATCCACATCCTGAAGGTGATGGCATCGCCCCCATCCCGGAGGGATGGCATCCAATAGCCGGGGGTTGAGCGAAGCGATACCCCCCGGACAACGTCACCCACACAAATCGCATCCTGAAAGGATGCCATCGATCCCCATCCCGAAGGGATGGCATCCAATAGCCGGGGGGGTTGAGCAAAGCGACACCCCCGGACAACATCACACAAGCAAATCGCATCCTGAAAGGATGCCATCGATCCCCATCCCGAAGGGATGACATCCAATAGCCGGGGGTTGAGCGAAGCGATACCCCCGGACTACATCACACACGCAAAACGCATCCTGAAGGGATGCCATCGATCCCTATCCCGAAGGGATGACATCCAATAGCCGGGGGTTGAGCGAAGCGACACCATCGGGACACCATCACACACACACAAATCGCATCCTGAAAGGATGCCATCGATCCCCACCGAACCGATGGCACACCTACCGGCGTGCAATATCCTGCGCCCAATCAATTTCCGGGGGTATCGCTCCGCTCAACCCCCGGCTACTTGCTGGGATGCCTCCGGCATCTCAATGGAATCCGAGAATAACCACCTCCCGAATCCACCCATCCGATCAACACAAAAAATCACCCACCCAGCGGGATAACCTATACCCACCAGATCCCGCGGGACACCACCCTCCCCATCCCGGAGGGATGGCATCCAATAGCCGGGGGTTGAGCGAAGCGATACCCCCGGACAACATCACACACACAAAAATCGCATCCTGAAAAGATTCCATCGATCCCCATCCCGAAGGGATGGCATCCAATAGCCGGGGGTTGAGCGGAGCGACACCACCGGACAACATCACACAAGCAAATCGCATCCTGAAAGGATGCCATCGATCCCCATCCCGAAGGGATGGCATCCAATAGCCGGTGGTTGAGCGGAGCGATACCCCCGGACAACATCACACACAAAAAATCGCATCCTGAAAGGATGCCATCGATCCCCATTCCGGAGGGATGACATCCAATAGCCGGGGGTTGAGCGAAGCGATACCCCCAGACAACATCACACACACAAATCGCATCCTGAAAGGATGCCATCGATCCCCATCCCGGAGGGATGGCATCCAATAGCCGGGGGTTGAGCGAAGCGACACCCCCGGACAACATCACACACACAAATCGCATCCTGAAAGGATGCCATCGATCCCCATCCCGGAGGGATGGCATCCAATAGCAGGGGGTTGAGCGAAGCGATACCCCCGGACACCATCACACACGCACAAAACGCATCCTGAAAGGATGCCATCGATCCCCATCCCGAAGCGACAACCCACCGAATTTCATCGATCCCCGCGCCCAACCTCTGCGGCAATCAGAGCCCACTCATCTGCACCTGTTTCATGACCATCTTCTTTCCAGGGACGGTCAACAGGCCGCTGACGTTCTCATCGCCGATGGTGCCGTTTGGCGCAAGGCGGTCGAACTGCGCGAAACGATCCTCCCAACCCGGATTAAATGCAACGAAGGTGGTGATCACTTGGTTCTCCTCGGGAACCTCTTTGGTAAAGACGGCCATCAGCACGATGTCGTCGACTTCCGAACCGGTCTCGGTCACCGCTTTGCCAATATAGGTCCAGTCAGGGTTTCCCCATTGCTCGAAGGCTTGAAGAAAGTGCAGTACGGTCACCGGCTTGAACGCAGGCTGCATCGATGCTTCTTTCCCTGCCGCGGAATCCATCGTCACCCAACTCGACCATAGGCGCTCGGCATAGGGCGCTGGTGCTTCGGGGTTCGGAGTCATACCCGTTAGCGGATACGGAACGTCGCCGGGGTTATAGGGTACGCCGGAAAGAGCCGAGGTCATCGCCATCGCCAACCAATTGGCCGGCTGAAAAAGCGCCGAATCGCGCGCGGCTGTCCATTCTTCCCGCATCATGGCTCCCGCCCACTTTTTCATGTAATCGGTATTGCGGGCAATTCCGAGAGTCCAAGCTGTGGGTGGGTACGCTTCGATGAACTTCGAGCCGGTCGGGTACGCGTAGAAGAAGTTGTTCAGCGTTGGCCCAAACTTACGCACCATCGACATCCCCGCTGCCGCCTCGCCGCCGAAGAATTCCGGTGCGGTATAGAAGGCCTCACCCGCGCCACTGTTATAGTCGGTCCCTGCGGCAATGGAGTTGTTCCCTCCATTTCTGGCCACATCACTGGAGTCCACAGTCGTTACGGGAACCCATGAGTATTGATTCAGTGGAGACGCGGAAAGGTTGTAATTTTTGTCCTGAAAATAGAGATCTCCTGCAGCCATACCAGTGGAGAGGAGATACATGCCGGTATCGACCAGCGGCTTTCGATCGGTCCCCGCCCCCCAGAGAATGGCAGCACTAAAAGCCTGCAGCCCCTCCCATATCGAGTTCTCATTCTCATCGCCGTAGCCGAAATTTCCAGTCCCAGAGGTGACCATGATCGACCATGGGACGTAATTACTACCCAACTCTCCACTCTCGATCGCTCCCGCAGGTCCGGGTGGAATCCCCGATGCCCATCCGTGGCCACTCCACTGGTCGAAGAACGGAAACTTCTGGAACGAAAGTTCCGGGACAGTGCTCACGGCTGAGGCCAGCGATGGATTGTCCGGGTCATTCGCAACTGACAAGTACCACTGGTCGATGGCCGTCCCCAAGCGGTCCGGGTTTGACCATAGCGCCGCTGGTGCCCCGGAGAGTCCGTCCTCCCATGATCCATCGAAGATGGCGGCCAGTCCAGCTGTACCTAGATAGTATCCAAAGAAGTAGTGCTGATCATTCCACTGGTCGGACACACCAAATCCACTCCAAAGCATGCCGGGGTTCCATTTCGCCAAGCCGACTTTCGGATCGTTCTCCGCCGAGGATATCTCTGGGGGTGAATCGGTGCGGCTGACAATGCCCTGCGCCGGCAAGGAAGATGTGGGGTTGATCAACATCCGCCCCGCACCTGAATCATAGCCGGTGTAGTATTCGAGCTTCCATACGATTTCACTGTTCGCAGGGGGGTTGTTGGAATACGGAGGATCTGAATGTAAGAGCGAGATCGTTCGTTGGAGGCCTTGCACCGATGCTTCCAAAGCCCCCGTTAGCGTGACACTGGGGTTGTGGTCCCGATAGACAGGCAGTTCATAGGACGCCGTAAGGGTGTTGGCTGAGGCGCGTGCGAAAGAACTGGGAGTGAGGGCCGGCAAATCCCGACCTTCCGCAGCCACCTTGCTGCGCAAGTGAAAGAGCGTGCCAATAAATTTGGCGGTCGCCGAGAGTTGATTTCCTAGTCCGTATCCGTCGGGTGCACTGCTGCCTCCAAAACCGCCGCCGAAGGGTTTTAAGTTCTCAGAACTCAGGTTAATGTACTCTGTGATCAGGCTGTCGTAGATCACTTGCTCAACGTTGATCGTACCCGGAACAATTCGCGTGAGATATCCCTCTCCATGATTAGGTGAGATCATTTGACGATTGGGTACATCGAAATACTCGACGACGAGCGGGAGCGTGTCCACGGTGGGGACAATGTCGGCCCCATCGAGGTATCCGCCCTGTTGCGCATCATTGACGATGATGGGGTTGGTCAGTCCACCGCTCCCATCCGGGTCAGCGGTGATCTCGGCCCACGTTCCTTTTGCGGGTTGATTCTCAGGGTCGCCTCCACCCTTGGCCTTAAACTTAATGGTATTGCTCTCCGTGCTGTAGCCTGATCCCCCGTTCGTTACTTCGACCTCAGTTATTCTCCCATCGGTAACCGTGACATCAAAAGTGGCTCCAGAGCCTGTTGCTCCACCCCCCTGAGTCAGGTGCACATCAACTTCATCCGGATAGTTGGACCCCGCTCGCAAGATTGCCACGTTCTGGACCGTCCCGTCCTCCGCGACAAACACCTCGGCGGCGGCACTGAAACCCTTCCCTCCTTTCACTTTGAATCGGGCGGGCCCCCAAAAACCTTCTCCGTTCTGGCCACCCTCGAATCCATTCAGCACCAACTTCCCCCCGGAAACCGAGAAATCGAAAACAGGAGGGGCGAAGGTACCACTAACCGAACCGGGGCCGACCGATCCACCCGAAAAGGAGATTTCGAGATCGGTGGAGTATCCGCCGACTGCGGGTCCTGTGAGTCGTACCCCCGAAACGGATGCCCCCGAATATGCCGTGGCCGAGGCCTCTGTATCCGGAGTACCTCCGGAGAAGGTGATCGCTTGAGGCGCGGTCAAGACAGGATTCTCCTGCTCGAGCGCTCGATTCACTTTGATCACCTGACCACCGTTAATTTCAGTGGTAAAGAAAAAGGTCGTCCCTGCTTCATCGACGATACTTCCGGTCGGGGCCGAATCGTAGCCGGAACCGGGATCCTCCACGACCGCATTGAAAAAGGTAGGAACTGCGTTGAGAACCACTTCCGCGGCTGGAGAGCTCCCTCCTTCGGTCGGGGGAGACACGTTGACTTGAATGTTGGCTGCATCCGCAGAGAGATCTCCGCTGCTGGGGTAATTTCCTCGCGCGGTGTACCCGGGAATCAAACTGTCAACAATCGCGAATACTTCGCCGGTTTGACCGACTTCTACTGTCGCGCCACTTCCCGTGCCAATGACCGATGCTTGAACGGGCTGACTAAAATCAAATCCCGAGCCACCCGAAATAACCTTGGCCAGGCCAGGTAACATTGCGCCGGTATCCGGGTCAAAGTTCGGGACCACGATGGGGGGATCAACCGTATCGTTTCCGGCTTGGCTGATCGCAATCGTCGATTGGTAGCCGGACCCTTTTTCATTCAGAAACACAGCCAGAACTTTCCCTCCGCCAATCTGTACGCGGCCCTCGGCCTGGACTCCTCCAGTGGACTGAGGGGGATCGATAGTGAAAACCACTTTGTCCGCTCCGGGCGGATTGCCGTCTGGATACCCTGAACCGGGAGAGACCACGTCCACCTGAAGAATACGACCAGTGTTCGGCTCCAACTTCACATCAAAGGTGGCCCCCGATCCATTGAAGGCCGGATCTGTTACCGTTAGAGTCGCCTGTGGTTTCGTCGTAATTTTCTCAAATCCGGTACCCGCATTTGTAATACGAACGACTTGAACCCCCGTTTGCTCATAGTTTCGATCCCAGTCTGGAGGAGGAAGAACCGGGAGGAAGTTTTGAAAAGGATAGGCGATACTAAAATCCCCTGCGATGACAGGCTTTAGATTTCCTTGCGGATGCCAATAGCTCCAGCGTTCGGCAGTCGAACTGTTCGTTTTGTTTGCGTTAGGCGGCGGCGCCACAGCAGGAAAATCTATCCCTGTCGTTTGTAGTGGCTGCCAGACGACGGGAGTCTTCGCTGGGGTCGAGAGGTCCGGTCCGAGAGTCAAGGGTTGGTAATGGTGAGGCCGAAGGGTCCAGACCGTTTTATCGGGGTCGGCAGTCATCGAGGCGGCATCGGCCGCTCCCACTTCGACATAGGGGTTGGCGAAGGTCGCCTCAAAATCAGTATCCACACGGTACATGTTGGTCACCGAATAACTGATCGACGTTTCCGTGGGAAAATTAAATGCATATTTCCCCATTTCGTCCGCCCAGTCTTTAGCCGCTTGGTCGATCACGCTCCGAGCGTCCTCCGAAACGGTGGAATCGTAGTATCGCGCCACGGGAACTTGCCCGACGACAAACCAGTTTTTTCCGGCGTCCGCGAACTCGAGCTGAAAATAGGGATTCCCCTGGGCATCCGTCCCATCGCTGTCATCCATACCGCTCCCGAGGGAGACCTCCTCAACAGCATCAGTCCGGAAGTAGATCGCAAAGTAGGTGTGGTTGCTCTGCTCTCCCGGTGGATTGAACCCGCCGGGGACCGTTTCTTCTGGATTGGTCGGGTCCAATATCGACGAGTACTCCGGCTCCACATTCAGGAACCATTGGTTTGGATTGGTTTGATTTCCATACGCCAAAACATAGCTCACTCCCGATACTCCAGGGACTTCGTAGGGACCGTCCGATAGGACCGTAGCACCGGTTCCGGAATTGTTGTCAATTTTCCCATACGTATTTTCCCGAATCAGGTTATAGAAGATCATGTAGCGGGAGCTGTTCGTCTCTCCCCAAACGAAAGGTGACCCTTGCGCTACCGTCATCTTGAGATAGTTCCCCGTGCCGGGTTCCGCAAAATCCGAACGGCGGTAACGATTACTCTCATAGCCATCCGCTCCCGGTCGTGTTCCTTCGTAGACGATCTCGGCATGCCAATCGCCGATTTTATCCGAAAGTATGGTATAAGGGGTCTGTTCTGAGGGAGGCAAATTCGTCGACCACACTGGATAGGGAAAGATTTCATAGTCGGGCGTCCCCGGCGTCCCTACGTTGTTGTAGGGTCCCTCCTCCAGAAGCTCCGTTGCTGAAAGATTGGAGGGAACGAGAACAAGGGTTTCGAGAGGCCGAACTTTCATCCGTATCCAGGATTCTCGCCAAGCATCCGGCCAAGCAGGCACACCAGCATCGTCAATCCGGTCCCCGTACTGAACGAAGTACGGATAGTTCGGAGAGAGGTTGATCCCGCGTACGATCGTCTTCTCCTTCCAGAACTTTGCGTTGTCCGGAAAATGCCGCAGAGGTTGATCCTCGTAGCCAAACAGCCCCGGTGCCCAGTTGTAGTTCAAGCGCAGAGGCTGCATGTAGAGCGGCTGTTGATCGACTCGGACCGGGTTCCAATCACCTGTTGTCGACGAGTCGTTTCCAGCGGGGAACTGGTAGACAAAATAGTCCCACGAACTCCCATCGGCATCACCGCTGAAGGGCCATCCGGCACTCTTCCCCGGAGGGGGCGCACCATCACCCCAGAGAAACCAGCCCATCCACGAACGCCGCTGGGGGCTCTTACCCGCTGCCGAGAAATCCTCGGCAAGCCATTCAGTGAAGGCAACTCTCTCTGTGCCCACCGCCGACGGGTATTTCGAGGTGTTGGGGCGGTCATCCGATTCGTTGACGGGCGGCTCGATCTGACGCACGTAGGCACGATCGAATTCACCGAGCGAATCCCACTCCGATCCCACCGAACTACCCACTTCGACGATAGCCTCCAACTCCGGGGCGAAGGGTACGCTCACTTTCAGGCGGTAAAATTCCCCAGCTGACTCTGGGTTGACATACTGGAACAAATATTCTCGATCCGCGTTGTCAGGATCTGCCACCGATACCGGAAAGGACGCCATTTCAATCCAGTCATTGGCGGCGAGCGTGTCCGACACTTCCAACTTCACGGATCCCCCCGAATCCAGGGCCATCCGCTGCGGCCAACGAACAAAGAGGTTTCCGGCCTCGTTCTCCACCAATGCGACTCCCGCGTTCTCGGGCGTGTCCATCACCTGAGGGTCCAGAACAAACAGATACTCGAGCGCATTGACGAACGAATCCCCATCCGGATCGGCCTGCGGCTCAGCCGAATCGCCTGCTAGCCCCTGAACCTCCGCCCATTCCGTGTAACTCATGGCTTGTGCGATACCAGAGGAAAAAAGGAGGAAGAAGAAAGCGCATAGGCACTTTCCACCGTGAAATGGATAAGAGAAGGTCATGACAGGACGCGTGGAAGTGGAGCACAAGCAAATGAGATAAAGTGATGGCAGGCAAACGAAAGCTCCGACCTCTACATCCGTGAATTCGGCTTTTCACCGAACTTTCATCCCCGATCAGGACCGAATCGACCCCATATCGGCGGAGACCCGACACATCTCTCTGAAAATCAATCGATTACCTAAACAGGTTCTGCCGCAATCCGGTCCCCACACGAAGGTCCTTCCAATCTGCTCCGCTCATTCGATGCGGCTTCCGAGGTCTCTTTCCCGGTGGCTCCCCGTCCAGATATTCACGGACAAATTTGTCCGACCCCAAGACCATTCCATCCGAAAAGTATCTCACCCGGCAGCGCAAAACGACAGAAAGGGGCAGCTTCCCCTTCTCTTCTTCCAGCACCCTCAATGCTTCTTCGCGCGAGATCGAATCTTTCTCCGCCTTTTTGCAACTCCCTGCGCCGTACAGCGTTTGGCGATATCCGGCCATACTCCGATCCACCACCAACAACCCCGCCCTAGCCCTCTTGCCGCCCGCAAGAGCTTCTCCATACCCGCAAAAACGGTAATCCTTCGGGTCGGACACGATCCCGGCTCGCACCGCGTTCAAATCAATATAGGCCGCAACAGTCCGAAGAGCAAAACGATCGCCCTCCACTAAAACACTCTTAAATCGCGCCGACCAAAGAGGCCCAAACCGGTCACGGGATCGATTGAACCACAGAGTAAACCGGAGCTTCAATGTCCGCATGAACTCCGAAACATCAGACATCCTACGCACCAAATCCTTTCGCAATTCCCTGCCTTCAAGAGACTTACCCTTCAAATGCCGCTCGAGGACTTTGACCGACATAGGCTGCCATGGTGTTGGTCGAGGGTACAGCAAGCGATATCGACGAATCAGCTCACGATCCGAAACCTCGGTTTCCCGCGGCGGCACCTCCACCAGAATATGAAAGTGGTTCTTCATAACCGCGTAGGTAACCACCCGAACTCCGGAAAACTCAGCAACCCGCCAAATCATCTTCCGCATCACCTCCTTCTCCCGATCCCCAAACAAAGCCTCCCCATTCACCGTCCGGCTCATCAAATGATAATAAGCCACCCGATCCCCTACTGCTCGCCTTCGTCTCCCCATACCCAAACCTCCCATAACCCTACCCCCAAAGTCAACTCTAATAGAACTGTTCTATAGAATATATATAATTGACGGTTGGGGATGACTCTGGGGTCGGTGTTGTTACCCGTTATCCAAAGGGACAAATTCTACTCTCCAATCGAAGAAGAGATGGAGGCGGCCGCCTGGGAAGATTGGTTCTTCTAGGAGGTCGCTGGCCCAGCCGGCGTCGGGATTTGCATTATTGCCCTGATCGAAAGAGCGGAGGGCCCAACTGTTGATGGAAACATTGGCGAGGAAGGCCAGACCTCCCTGGGGGCTGGAGAAGGTTTCCGAATCGCCCTTTCGGTATCCCCACGGGTCGACGGAGGTCTCGTCAATCATCGTGGCCTTGTCGCAGAGAATGTAACTTGGGGAACCGGTAGAGGGGCGCAGGTCTTCGAACAATGGGCAGCTAAGAAAGGGAAAATCGTGACGGTTCCCATCCGGCTCGGGTAGGTCTAAGTAGACGGCAAGATTGTAGCCCAGGGCGCGACTGTCCCCTGCATAATTGGGAGATTGACCTCTCCACATCGGACCCGGCAGGGTTCCTTTCTCTTGAACGTAGAGCTGCATGGCGGAGCCCACTTGCCGGAGATTATTCGTTGCTATGGCACGCTGGGAACTCAGGTATACCTTTTGTGAGACAGCGAAGAGGACCGCCCCCAGGATCCCAAGAATTGAGACAACTACCAGGATTTCGATGAGAGAGAAACCTCGAGTTCCAGCGGCGGGACGGGAGCGGATCGATTGTTGGGGTAAAGGATGCATAGGTCAGGGGTTAAGAGTGCGTTCCGATGTTTGGGGTAAAGAGGAAGTGATGGTTATCTCGAGGAATCCTTCCTGAACTGGTTCAGCCAAGTAGATGCCGAGCCGTTTGATGCCGCGGGAGGCGGGAGTGGTAAACCCTGTGACCGGGCGTTGGTCGAAAGCGATCGGTACTCCCCCGGTCCGAATCCGGGCATAGACTTTCGTGCCCCCCACATTGAACTCAACGATACCGTCCTCCCGAATGGTAATCTCACCACGGGTGATCAGAGCCGTCGAAAAATTCTGCGGGGAGCGGAACTCTACCTCATCCCGAACGACGATACTTGAAAGTTGATCGGCCACCGGTCGGGTGTACCGGACCTCGCGGCGCAGATTGATCAGCCCGGGAGTACGATAGGCCCGTGTCAGGTCGATCTCGACCACGTCCTCCTCTTCTGAATGGGTCGTAGCGATAACCTCGCCGACTGCCGACGGGCCCGTTTTCTGGAGTCGATTCCCTACAACAGGTACCGGATGCCCGAACGAATTGTTCAAGGAAATATCATAACGTTTTTCACTGAAAGAATCCTTCGTGTACCGTTCCATTCCCGGGTCGATCAGGATCGGCCGACCATTTTTCTCAACGACAAAACTGCCGATATCGTTGTGGTTATGAGACTCCCCATTGTTCCCGATCCGCAGGGCCAGACCGAGTCCGTCATCACGCTGACTTCCCGGCCGAAAGATATAGAGTTCGCTCTCCGGGAACCAGCTTCTATAGGCGTGGCTCTCCCGATCACCTTCGGGAATTGAAAACCCTTCGACAGGAGGGGCATCAGCACCGAAGCCAAAAACGATTAACGAATACAGCTGCGGGGAAAGAGGATGGCGGCGGCCCCCGTTCACGCCTGAAAATGGTTCGGTATCCACAGATTCCACTCCATAGCGCATGGCGGCAAAGTCGCTGATTCGCAGATCCGCTTTCGCCCGAATGGATTGGTCTCCAAACGCCCCATACACATTCCCTCCAATCTCAAGATTTCGAGGGGATTGGCTGACGGCCATAACGTGCTCATCCTGCAGAAGGTCCACCGCGCCATTGGTCGCACGGCGGATCGCTTCACTGGCATAGAGAAAGTGCGAAAACCCGAAGGACCAATAGGAGATCCCCTCGTCGCTGATCCCCTCGGATGTAAATCCGTCAATGTACCGCCCTAGAATCGTTTGAGCGATGAGGATAAACTCTGCCCGGACACGGGGGTCGGGTTCGATAGTCAGGGCAGCACCTGTGACTCCTCCGACACATACGGCCATCCAATTGTTGGGCCGCATCATCCACCAGTACGGCTGACCTGAGCGAACGGCTTCGAGGTACGGATCGAGGACTCTGCGTTCCAATTCGGCCTTGATCTGCGTCCGAAGGTTCGGTTCCAATTCCGACGAGAGCCAATAATCGACAGTCGCCAGAGACCAAGCCAATTGAGACGCAGCTAGATCCACGATAATCTTCTGTCCCTGAAACACCTCCAACCCCTTGCCATGTGCGGGAACGCTCCAAGCACCTTGCTGCAATATCTCGCGAATATTTTCCTCAATTGCCGGAATAAAGCGTCCTTGGTATTCCAACGCCTCGGCAACCGCGAGATCGGCCAAACGATTCATCCGTTCACTAAAAGCATCCTGATAGGTTCTCCGATCTCCCGTCTCTTGAAAGAGCAACCACATCTCCTCGTTCAACACGGGAATCGGATCGTTCAATCGCTCTTCGCCTAGGGCGATCAACTTCTGCCCCTCGGGCGTCTCAGAGAAAGGCCCCCACACGGAACGGTCGCTGGCAGGCACTCCTACAGTATCGATCTCCAAGTCGATCCATTCTAACACAGCATCGACCTCCTCTGCCGACGGGAAAGCGGGCGGATCCTCCAATGCCTTCCCCGAGCCATAGCGCTTCTTTTCCTCGTCACCCACAGCCACCAGGACCGGTTCTGGTTCATAGTTCTCAATGATTGTCGGAGAACTCGCCTCGACCAACGGAGTGAACGTCTCCACTTCCTCTACAACCTGAGGTCGAGCGACCACCGAGGCCGAATCCTGATTCCCGCAGCCTCCAAGAAGGAGAACCCAAGCCAAAGGGACTGAATAGAAAATTGTTCGTCTAGTTATCATACCAAAAATCAGAGATTTGTTTCCATCGGCCACTTCGCCTCTAGCTCGGCCAAAAGTTGAATTCGGACATCCTGGTATTCAGGATCGTCTGACAAATTTCTCTCTTCCGGGATTGGGAGAGAATAGTCGTATAACTCGACAGCAATCAATTGCCCCGTCTGAGTATTGTACCAACGGTTCAATCGGTAATTACCCCGGCGGATGCTTTTCCCCTCAATGGAGCCATCCCAATTCCCTGCATTATTCTTGCCCCGTTCATCCCGGAGCGCCTCAGAAAACGACGCTCCTTCGACCGCATTCTCTGGATCCCGAACATACATCAACAGGCTCTCGCCCGCGAGATCATGAGGTGCAGGAAGGCCGAGAAAGTCGAGGACAGTTGGAAATAGGTCGACCAATTCCACCATCTGCGCCAGGGGCGTCTCCGAAGGAGGCAACTCCGGATCCAGGACGATCAAAGGAACGTGGCAGCTGGTTTCGAACAACAATGATTTATCCCATTGCCCATTCTCGCCCAAATGAAAGCCGTGATCCGCGGTAAAGATGATCAAAGTCTCGCCCTCGATTCCGTTCTCTCTCACTGCCTCCAAGATCTTACCGACCTGCGCGTCGATATACGAAACCGACGCCAGATACCCCAGACGCTGAAGTTCATCTCGGGTGTAGCGAGCGTCGCCAGGACGGAGAGCTTTTGTTCGCTTTGTTTTAACGGCCAAGTCGGGCACCTCCTCTGGGATTACCCCCGGTACAGGACTGTCCAAATCCCTCCCGTCATACAGGTCCCAATACTGTTTAGGAGCGGTAAATGGACGGTGAGGCCGATCGAATCCAACCATAAGAAAGAAATCCTGTCCTTTCAATTCCGCAATCTTTTCCACTGTACGTTCAGTAACCTTGCCATCGGGGTACGCCTCGTCGGGTACATCCGCCGACTCTACGAGTGGGCCGACACTGGCCCATCCCCTTTTCCCTGCAGCTTGGTTCGCCTTAAGAATCTCCCGATTTTCCTTCTTTGCGTACTGTTCCTCCGCGGGGACCCTTTCCAAAATTTCTTCCGTCCACGAGCTCTGATCACTCACGTGGAAAGTCTTCCCCAGACCAACGGAAACGAACCCCTTCTCCTCCAGGTATTGGGGCAAAGTGAGCAAGTCTGGATGGTATCCGCGAAAATGAGATTTTTTGTTATTGTCCCGAGTGCCCACATCGCCGGGCTCGAGCCCAGTCAGAAAACTAGCCCTCGACGGCATGCATAGCGTCGCCTGACTGTAAGCGTGTTGAAATAGAGTACCCTCTTCGGCCAACAGATCCAAATGAGGTGTGATGGCCGGACCATCGTAGCAGCCCAATCGCGGGCTCAAGTCATCGGCTACAATCAGAATGACATTCTTTGCAGAAAGGTGTGCCACCAAAAGCGGCAGGAGCAAACAGACCAAAAAGATTTTCGGGCATGCGAAACGCCAGGAGGGGGAATTCTTCATAATAGGGGGGGAAGAGGGGAAAGAATACGACACGAATTAATCGTAAATGTGACCCTACAACCGATATTCGAACCTCCGCAAGCCGCCTACTTATCCATACATATGAAAACCTAAATCTCCTCGAGCCGCTGGGTTTCATTAGACAAGACTCTTGACGCTAGGACCCGGTCTCCAGCAACCCTCTACCTGCAACATTCGGCGTATCTCCGGGGCACCAAATTCGCGGCGGCGGAGAGTACCCACGAGTAGATCGACTGCAGCGCCTCCGATGTACGGAGGATTCTCATAGATGCCGGCATAGTGACCCTCCTGGCTGGCCCGATAGAAGAGTGCGATACCGATATCCTCGGGACAACGGACCCCGAAACCGTCCAGAACACCAACAATGAAATTGAGATGTTCGATATTCACCGCGATTACCTCAGGTCGGTATTGGTCATACCAGCGCTTGAAATGATCCACGTAGGTGGCTTCGGCTTTCGACATGCGGAAGACCGGAATATTCGCTATCCCGTCCAAATTCTCCGTGCTCGTTTCGACCCCGTGCGACCACAGATGAAAATTAAAATGCTCAGCCTTGTTCAACCCGACACACCCCCCGATGCGGCGATACCCCATCAAGGCGAGATTCCTCACCAATTCGATAGCGTTGTGATAATGATTGGGGCTCAGGGAGTGAAAACGCGGACTCGTGACCGACCAACCGAATGTAACTGCCGAGAAATGATCCCAATCCAATTGAGGTGCGGGCCCTGGAACTAGTTGCGGCGGTATGAGTACCCCCTCGATTCCGCGGTGGAAAAGAATATCCGACAGTCGTCGATGATCTTTGGGGTTCGCAGGCACCTCAAATTTCTCCAGCTGATACCCGTGCTGAACCGCTTGCCGTTTGGCTCCATTAAAATAATGCACATAGACGGAATCTTTAAAATGGGGCAACTCCTCCTCGGCGGGATCCCACAACCATGCCAACGTACCCTGATGGGTGGACTCTCTGAGACCTCCTCGATACGAAGCCAACGCTGTCATCATGGGATCTTTCCAGTAGCCCATCTTGCGCGCCATCTTCATGACCCTCTCGCGCGTCTTCTCATTCACCTTCGAATCGCCCCGCAGTGCCAGGCTCACCGTCGATTGGTCCAAGCCAGTGGCTTTCGCCAGATCCTTCTGTGTTACGATTGATTTCATGGGGAATGGGCCATTCAACGACCCGCCTCCATATGTATGAAATTCGTAAAGGTAGACAAGTGCCAATAACACCCTTAGATCCTTATTTTCTGAAAACCCCAACCCCGTTACACAGCGACCGCCCCAATGACGATTCAAACGAGTCTTCCACTCATCCTCGCCCTAATCAGCTCCGGCACCTCCTATGCAGAATGGACAGAAACCCGAACCGAGGAGTTCGAGGAACTTTCATTCGGTAGTTCTCTAGCCAATACCGACTGGTACAAAACAAACCGTCCTACGGACACGAAGAAGAATCAATTGATCACGGACGAAATGGGAGGCACAACTGAGGCAGGAATCCTTCTTCCGGCCAATTCGGCAGGAGAAGGAAATGCCCTCTACTTTTTCGACAACAGTACTGACGGCTTGGCGCGAGCCGGACTCGACCTGAGCGAGAGCGGCCAGAATGTAGAAGTATGCCTCGTCAAGTTCGACTTCTCGTTTGTCTCTGTGGACCCTGATTCCCAGAAAGGATTCGGAGTTCTGGGCCTGACTGAATCCGGGAATAAATCATTTGGAAATCCAGACAGCCGCTCGATTTCGGTTAATCTAAAAGAAGACGGCAGCCTATCCTGGGCCGGAGGAACGGTATTGGTAAGCGATCCCACGTCTTCCCATAAACTCGCGATACTCGCCAATGGCTCCCCCAAGGAATTGGAATACGCCGCACTCGATGGCAGTGGAGCGACACAACTTCCCCCAAAGACCTTCGACCTTTACCTCGATGGGAAGCGGGTAGCCCAATCGATACCATTCACCACTAATTCGATCCCTCTCGGACGGTTTGGAGTCACAACCTACAGCGCAACCACCGGTGTAAGCTTTCTAATCGACAACTTATCGTGCTTCACCGCGCAGCCGTAAGTCTACCACCCCCGGGACCCATTGCCGTTCATAAAAACCCATCCTGATCGATTGCGAAACCCGCCACAGCAAGCGGAACGCCCGCCCGATCCATATGTATGGATATCCAAAGCATAGACAATTTCTGATCGAAACCATTGGATCGGATCAACCAAGCCGCAGAGACCTTCTCGCCGGCCAACCCCAAAAAACCAAGTACAATGACCCTCACGACTAAATACTCCACACTCCTACTCACCCTCGGCGCCCTGACCAGCTATGGCCAGTGGACCCAATTCGGGGGCGACGACTTCGAAAGCTATACCTTTGGGAACCAACCCGGTGGCGATTGGCAAAACACCAATGGCAACACGAGCACTGGAGCCAACCAGTGGATCACCGACGGGACCGGCGGAGAGAACCTCGGGATCACACTCCCCGCCAATAGTGCTGGGAGCGGAAATGGACTCTATTACTTCGACGACGATGCAACTAAAGTCGCGCGAGCCGGCCTGGATTTCAATGATTCCGGCGACAGTTTTGAGATCATCAGAGTCGACTTTGATTTCGCCTTCAATACGGTCACGAATTCGGCGGGTGGCTTTGGTGTCATGGGAATCACAGACGCCGGCAACACCTCCTATGGAAGCCCCACGAACCGGACCCTATCGGTTAACTTGCAGAACGATGGATCCATATCGTGGTCGGGTGGAAACTCGGGAGTACTCTCACTGAGCACCTCCTACAGCCTATCAATCATCGCCAATGGATCGGATTCCTCCTTCTCCTACGATGCACTCGATGGGAGTGGGTCTCGATCGGTCAGCTCCAACACGTTTGACCTCTATCTGGACGATACACTGATTGGAGAATCCGTTGGATTCACGACTCCCACCCTGGACATGGGTCGGTTTGGAATCACCACCTTCAGCGGAAATACCGACGCTAACTTCCTTGTGGATAATTTCGAATTCTTCACACCTATTCCTGAGCCCTCCTCTTCGTCGCTACTGACCGGTGTCTTCGTGGCGATGGTTCTGATCCCCGCCTCACGTCGTGCGAGTCGCCGCTAAGTCGCTCGGCTAACTTTCAAAGATCCAGAGGATCGGCGGGGGAGTTCTAGGCGCCCCTTTTCCTTTCGTTCCGAACCGTAGCTCACAAGGGCGACGTAATGGAGCCCCCTACTCTTCACCCTACGATACCATGAGTATTTCACGACTAATTATCCTTACCGCTTTCATAGGAGTTTCGTTTGGATCCCTCCACGCTCAAACCGAGCGACCCAACGTCCTTTTCATCGCTGTGGATGATATGAATGACTGGGTTGGGTCCCTTGAAGATGACGAAGCGGCACTGACTCCGCACATGGATTCCTTTGCCGAGACCGCCGAGCTGTTTACCCGTGCCTACTGCTCTTCACCAGCATGCAATCCATCCCGCGCCAGCCTGCTGACCGGACTCGGACCCTCAACCACTGGAATCTACCTCAACGATCAACCCTGGCGACGACACATGCCCGACGTCGTCACTCTGCCACAGCTCTTCCGCGAGAATGACTACCGCTCGATAGGATTGGGAAAGATCTATCACAATCGATACAATGGGGATAAAAAATCCTGGGACCGGTATCGAAGTTTCGGGCACGGAATTTGGCCTGAAGATCCCGTCGAACAAGGTTATCCGGCCAAAGGACAATTTGACTGGGGGCCCATTGATGTCCCGGATGAGGAATTCGGAGACTACAACTGCTCCATAGCAGCTAAAGAATTTCTCACGACACCCCAGCAGGAACCCTTCTTCCTCGCTGTAGGCTTCATCCGTCCTCACCTCCCCTTCTTTGCTCCACAGCGATTCTTCGATCAGTACGCTGACGAGGACGTTGTTTTTCCCGAGGTACTCGAAAGCGATTTCGACGACATCCCACCCGCTGGTGTGGCCATGGCGAAAAAATACCGAGGGCGGAGATTCGATATTATTGAAAACAACGAAGAGGTCATGCGCCGGATGCTCAAAGCGTACCGAGCCTGTATTTCCTTCACCGACGAACAAGTCGGCCGTGTACTCGACGCACTCGAGAACAGTCCCTACGCAGAGAACACCATCGTCGTTCTATGGAGTGACCACGGGTTCCACCTCGGAGAAAAGCACCGCATCAGCAAATATACCCTCTGGGAAGAATCCAATCGAGTACTGCTCGCATTCAGAGTGCCGGGACTCACAGAACCCGGCACCGTCTCTCACCGGACGGTTAGTCTGCTCGATCTCTATCCAACTCTCGCCGAACTCTGTGGACTGGAGGCTCCCGAAAACTTGGAGGGAAGAAGTCTGGTTCCGCTTCTGGAGGACCCCAACCTCACCTGGCCCTACCCGGCACTCACCACTAATTTTGAGGGCAACCATGCCATCCGTTCCGAGCGCTATCGATACATCCGGTACCAAGACGGGTCGGAGGAGCTCTATGATCACGAGACCGATCCAAACGAATGGACAAACCTGTCACAGAACCCTCAATACACCGAAGTAATTGAAAACCTTTCCCAATTTCTTCCTCAAACTGACGCGCCAAGCGCCCCGAGGGAAGAGGATTACAAAAAGGCCAAACAATCGAACTAGACCATGCCAAACGAATCGAACCAGCCGAACATCCTATTTCTCTTAGCCGACCAATTGCGGTGGGACTTCGTTGGATGCTACGGCGCAGAATTCCTTGAGACGCCCAACATCGACCGGCTCGCCGCAATGGGCACCCGATACACAAATGCCTACTCGGCCCATCCGCTGTGTGTCCCTGCTCGGGCAGCGTTGATCACCGGAACCCATGGGCTGAAAACGGGTATCCTGACCAATGGTCAATGGGTCCGCCCTGACTATCCCTCCCAAGGAATCAAAACCTGGCCCGAGCGGCTGAACGAAGCAGACTATTCGACAGCCGCCATTGGAAAAATGCATTTCTACCCATGGATGGAGCGAATGGGGTTCGACTACAAATGCGTCACCGAGGACAAGCGCTGGCCACTGATTCGCGATGACTACCACCACTATCTCCATCAACATGGTTCCCGCAAGTATGTTGGACTGGAGCACGACCAATACGAAGAGACCAAAGGCGCGGTTTTCAGCATCAACCCCTGGGAGCTTTCCTGGGACCATTTCGTGGGAAAGGAAGCCGTATCGTATTTAGAAAAACACGACGAAGATAATCCCTTTTCAATGATGGTTGGATTCACCGGTCCGCACTGCCCCTACGACCCCAATGAAGAATTCATAGAAAACGTCGATCTCGCAAAAGTACCTCCGGCGGAGGAAGGGGTTCCCGAGGATTGCACGCAGGTCAAAGCTGCAAATGTAGAAGGCAATCGAAGGAAATGGAACGGTGTCGAAATCTCTGACTGGACACCCGAGCAGAAGATCAAAGTCCGCCAGCACTACGCGGGCCTCGTCCAACAGGTCGACCTTGAAGTGGGTTCGATCCTCGACACCCTGGAGAAGAAAGGACTACTCGAAAACACGCTTATAATTTTCAGCAGCGACCACGGCGACTACCTCGGGGATCACGGCATGGCGGGTAAGGGAACTTTCTACGAAGGCAGTTGCCACATTCCCATGATCATCAGCGATCCTTCGAACCGAGAGGCCGCCGTATCGGAGAAACAAGTCGAACTCACCGACATAACTGCAACGATTCTCACCTATGCGGGATGCGACCTCCCCGACTATATGGACAGCATCCCACTCCCCGACCTCCCCTACAACGGACGGGGCCGGCCTGACGTCCCGGAGCGGGATGCGATCGTGGGGGCTGTTTCGGACGGCTGCATGTACCTCGAGGGAGATTGGAAATACTCGAAGTATGCCACTGGAGAAATGACCCTATTCAATCTGGCCGAGGATCCGAATGAGATTAACAATCTCATCAATGACCCCGCCTACCATGAGCAAGCAATCCGGTGTGAGTCCGAACTCAGCCGCCGCATGCTGAAACTGGTTTACTCTGGGCATCGGGACAAAATCGTCGATCACGACAACACTCTCTGGTGCAACCCGGAGTTCGGCACCGAGAACTACCGCCGTACCTACCCGCAACCCTGGTAGCCCCAGAAAATGGCCGGCTCCTCCTCTCCTCCGAATATCGTGCTGATCATGACCGATCAGCAGCGGTGGGACACCATACGCGCGTGGGGGCATTCATGGATGCACACCCCGAACATGGACAGACTCGCGCGCAACGGAGTCTCATTCCGTTCAGCCTACGTACCGGCGGCGACCTGCGTGGCCTCACGGGCCGCCATGTTTACTGGGATGTTTGCCCACAATACGGGTGCGTACTCGTTCAACAACTGGAGCCATCACCGCAACTGGGTGCAGGATCTTTCAGACGCTGGATACTGGTGTGTAAACATCGGAAAGATGCATTTTCAACCGCATTTCGACGCGCCTGGATTCGACGAACGAATTGTTGTCGAGAACCCAACCAGCCCCCCTTTCATCTGCAACCCGTCGGAACCCGATGACGCGTGGGGCCACTACCTCAACTCGCATGGAGCGAAGCGCCCGCTCTTTCGCAACCGCACCGACCCGGACTGGACATCAAAAATTCAAGCTGTTCCCTGGCACCTTGATGAACACCTCCACAGCGACGTCTTTATCGGGAACAGCGCCGTGGGGTGGATCAAGAACCAGCGGTATCAGGAAAAACGCAAACACCCTCTCTTCCTCCAGATCGGATTCACCGGTCCGCACGAGCCCTACGATCCCCTGCCCCGCCATCTCGAGCGGTACGAAGACGCGGAGATTCCCGACCCAATATTCACGGACAACGAGTTCGACAAAAAGCCACCTCAGCACCGTGCCCACCAAGAGAACTTCGCAAATCGACCTGGTGAAGGAGTGATCCCTCTCAAAGACGCATCACTCGAAGCGATGCGCACAATGCGCAAACACTATTGCGCCAAAGTTTCGACCGTCGACGAGAAGATCGGGGAGATCCTGGACGAACTCGAAGCCGAAGGCATCCTGGAAAACAGCATTATCGCTTTCTGTTCGGACCATGGGGACATGCTCGGGGACCATCGCCTTCCTTATAAATGGCTTATGTATGAACCGGTCACCCACGTTCCGTTCATCGTCTGGGATGCTCGAAACGACCCTCAAGGGACCGACGTAAACTCGATGGTCAGCCTCATGGACCTCGGTCCAACACTGCTCGATGCGGCAGGGATCAAGATTCCCCGCTATCTTGAAGGTCAGTCTCTTCTCCCGTGGACCCGTGGAGAATCCGGCCCCTCGCACCCGTTCGTCTGCGCAGAAGACAACTATCAGACGATGATGCGGGAAGAGCGCTACAAAATCGTCCTCTACACCGGAGCCGAGTACGGAGAACTCTACGACCTCGATTCCGACCCGTACGAGCTCGACAACCGCTGGGACGACCCCGCGCTCCACGGCGAGAAATGCCGCCTACTCGATCAACACCGTCGATGGCTGGCCGAGAGTTGCTACAAAGCCTCTCCCTTCAAAAGTCGATCCTATCAATCGCCCCCACCTCGTGAGCCTACTGCCCCCTTCTACTTGCACGGGTAGGGCCCAATTACCGCCTCAGAATTTCCAGCCGTCATGATTGTTGAATACGTCACCCTATCCATATACCTGGGGCTTCTTTTGGTCCTGGGTGGCATGTTCGCCAAATTCAACACCAACCTAAGTGATTTCGCCCGTGGGGGAGCTCGTGGAACCTGGTGGTTGGTCGGAAGCAGCATCCTGATGTCATCCATCAGCGCATTCACTTTCACCGGCAATGCTTCGGCCGCCTATGAAAGTGGCCCCTCTCTTCTGGTCATTTACCTCGCCAACATTCTCGGGTTCGCGATGGGCGCTCTCGTCCTCGGTCCCTGGCTGCGGCAAACCCGGGCAGTTACCACCGTTGATGTCATCCGGAGTCGATACGGCACCTCGGTCGAGCAACTGTCCGCCTACACCGGCTTGGTCCTCGGCCCCATCAGCGCGGCGATTCAACTCTACGCACTGTCGCTGTTTGCGAGCACCACCCTTGAAATCCCCTTGATTCCGGTGATGATCATCATCGGCATCATCGTCACGTTTTACTCCACCACCGGGGGCAAATGGGCCGTGATGGCCACGGATTTCATCCAAGCCACTGTGATGTTCTCCATCACCCTGTTGGTTTGCTTCCTATCCCTCAAAGCGGTCGGTGGCTTCGGAGAGTTTTTCTCCTATTTCTCTGATCCGCGCGTAGTAGAAGATTACCAGTTCATCAACGAACCGGGCCAATTTGAGAACGGGCGCTTCACCCTAAAATGGGCCATTGTCGTCTTCCTCATGCAGCTCAACGGCCAGATCAGCCTGACTATCGCCGGACGCTACATCTCCACCCGCGATGGCAAGGAAGCCTCGAAGGCCGGCTGGCTCGGACTAGTCCTAATGTGCATCGGCAGCGCCGTCTGGTTTATCCCTCCCATGGTGGCCCGGTTTCTTTTCGATACCGACATCCTCGCCTCCGGAGTCGAAAAGCCGTCCGAGAGTTCCTACGCCTTCATCGCCATGAAGCTCCTCCCAAACGGGATGGTTGGAATGCTGATTGCCGCTATGTTCGCCGCGACGATGAGCAGCATGGACACCGGACTAAACAATCAAGTCGGCGTGCTGGCACGAAACATCATCCCGCGGCTACGGAGTTTCCTGGGACGGGAAACGCCCCTCGACTCCAAGGTGGAATTGAGAATCTGTAAAATTGCCACGGTTTGTCTCGGAGTCATCATTGCCTTCTACGCCTATCTTTTTGCGACGCAGGAAAAAATCGCCCTCTTCGACACCTACCTCATCATTGCCTCCATCATTGGCATTCCGATGGGCTTCCCAATGCTCGTCGGCCTCTGGGTAAAGAAACTACCGAAATGGTCCTATTTCCCGATCTTCGGTGCCTGCCTCGTACCGTCAATCTGGTCGTTCATCGACGGACGCCTGAACGACACGACATGGACTATACAGGATCGCGCCATGTGGATCCTAATCTTTGGGACCGTCGCAACGTTTGTCTGTCGGCTTTTCGCGTTCAAGACCTCGCTCAAGAACCAGGAAGAGATCAAGGAGTTCTACGCGACGATGAATACACCGGTGGATTTCGAAAACGAAATCGGCCGTTCTCCCGTCGACTACGAGCAGTACTTCGTCCTCGCAAAAGCAGCCTTTGTCACCGGAGGACTAGTTCTCTTGATTCTCCTCGTCCCGAATGAGTGGATTGGCCGGATCTATATCCTCGGAGTCTCCGCCTCAATCCTTTCAATCGGTGCCCTCCTCTCGATCGGAGGCCACAAAGTCCGCTCCCGGTACGACCAGGAACTCTCGTCGCCGCAAAATACTGCGACCGCAGGAGCCCCCAGATCCTCCGATCCATTCCCTCGAAACTGAGGCCCACAGGCTTCGCGCCTACTGCTGCCAGGGAGGTTCCAGGGGTTCAACTACAGCACGGCCAAAGAAGAGAGCGTTTAAGCCGCTATGGAAAAGTTTCGTATAGTCAGGGAACCGCTCGTCAAAGGAATGATCCGGTGCGATTACGCCGCCTGACACAGCTACAGCCCCTGCGACATTCCGCAATAGCGGTTGAAATCAAATAATTTTCCAGATTCGATCGTACGGGGAGCGAAGGTTGACGGTTGCACTACAATCGGTTCAGGACGAAGAATGACCAGACAATGAGATGGCATAAGAAGGTAATCCCCCTTTTGTTCGCGAGTCTTCTCCTCGCGGGCTGCACGCGCACATCGGTTGACGGGACCTTCGTTCCCACCGGAAAAAATCGCAACCATTTGCCGTCCATTCGGCTGTCTGAATTCGCCAGCAGTGTGATGGGCGGACCAGTTTCGGTCATTTTCGAGGACGGCACAGTCGACTTTTCTCTTCTCCCATTGGGGCCGCATCCTTTCGAAGTTCGTGATGATAGGGTTTGGGTACTCCACCCGGCCGCCGGCTCAGAAGTTCCTCTCTTTCACATCCAGGACGCCGGACAGATCGTCGATCTATGGGGCGCCACCTACCGTCTTAGCGGCGGTGGTGAGGGCGCCAGAAAGCGGGTCGCTTGGATAGCCACGATCTCGCTAGCCTTAAGTATCCTCGCTCTTGCCCTCGCTGCTATTTGGTTGGCAGCCTCGATCAAACGCAATCGCAAGGGAAAGAACCGCACTTCAAGGAAACAGACTCCGCAGCCGCACTCCCCTTCAAAAGAAGCCATACCGGTCCACAAGCAGATCTTCCGACCTTCACTCAAGAAATCGGACAGCACGTTCCTCTCTAAAACCGAGAAGCACTGCCTAATTGAACTGGCACGCGCAGGGGGCGAGCTACTGCTGGTCTTTCCCAAAGTTCACGCCCAAGGGTACCATCCCAAAGCTTCTCCGGTCCTCGACTTCCTTCTCTGCGATCCTGATTCACTGGAACCATTCGCTGCGATTCAACTGGTGGAGAACCGCCTCAAGGAAGAAAAACGCTGGAAAGCAGTCAAAGAAGAACTTCTCCAGCGAAATATTACCCTAGAACTACTCAGTCCGACGGCTTTCTACGATCCCACCAAACTCAAAAACTTGATCTCCGATCTAATCCGAACTTCCCGACCGCCCCGAAACACTGAGTAAGAACGAACTGTTCACATCCAGGCAAATATCTACCCAAAATCCTTTGGAGCCAAATTCCCGTCCATCTTTAGAGTATCGGAACGCAATTCCTGCCGCATTCGAATGCTACCATCCCTCTTTGGGAGATTCTGCTAGACAGATTCGTCTCAGCGAGAAGGAAACCCAGGGGCCCCAAGCAATCCTTCTCTCTCAACGGGATTCTCCGTATCTGAAAACCGACAACAAACCGAAAAATCAGTCGGATTCACAAGAAACAACTCCTGACCTACCTCCGTCTTTCCAAACAGTTCGTTGGGCCACTCATCAACTTTGGTGGCGCTACCTTGAAAGAAGGCCTTCACCGCATCGCCAACAACCTCAATCCCTCCGCGTCTCTGTTCCTCCGCGTGAACAAATCGTAATCCTCAATCCAAGGAAGGAAGAGTATGAAGAAAGAAAACTCACGCGAAGGCGCGGAGATTTCATACGCTGGAGTATCCTAAAATGATTCGAGAAGGTTCGATCCGCAGATAGGCGCACTCTCTCCTTCTGCAAAATTACCACCACACAAACTAACTCCTATAAACACGCATCCGGACGCAACTCGCTCTTCCCTAAATGCCGGTGATAAAATCCTTCGCGCCTTCGCGTGAGCCCACCATCTCTCGAAGCACTCATGAAAAAACGGGGGGAAGGGAGCAGGAGCTCCGATGGGTTGGAGGGAGGGTTAATGGTCGGGCCGACAGGATTTGAACCTGCGACCCCTACACCCCCAGTGTAGTGCGCTACCAAACTGCGCCACGGCCCGTGCCAAAGGGATAAAGATGAGACTTTGAGCGGGAAGATCAAACGAAAAAATCGATCATCTTTTGGTTGAGGGTTGTCAGATTTTAACGGTCCCCTCTGAGTGTGGGGCCTTGGGGGTTCGCGCACGGTGCCCGTCGGTCATCACGCTACTGGCCGTCTGCGAGGACGGGCACTCCCCTAAAACTTGAATTGGCACGGACCTCCTGCAACTCCCGCCACGGTTGGGCCTGCGATTGAACCTATTGCAGATCCCTCATTTATTTGTATCCGGTCCGCCCCACAAGGCATGAACCCCTTTCCAGGGAAGAGTCGTGATTGCTGGAGAAGCGGAACCTGCCGGGAGGCTGCCCGCCGGTGGCTGGGGACACGTCCCCGCCGACACTCGGAACCCTGGAGCGATGGTGATAGAGGGATGCCGCTGGCCCTTCGCAACGACTTTCTCACCGAAAGGTCCACCTTTCGCACTTGCTCGGAGTATGGGGCTATTGTAGCTATTACCCATGTCTCCGGAAGTTGAAATCTTGGGTGCGTACTTTCCTGGCTGGCTCCTCGCCGCCATCATGGGAATCGTAGGAAGTGCAGTCAGCAATGTGGCGCTCGCAAAGCTCGGTTTACACAGTGAACTGATCGCTCCCATCCTAGTATACGCCTGCCTTGCCTTTATCTGGGCCGCGATCTTCTGGATGTTTCTTTTCAATTAATCATTTGCGATCCCTCTCCTCACCATGAACGACCCAGTCCGGACCGATCCGCAAACACCCGCAGCCCCGCCTGCCAAATCCAAGAAACTCATCGCTCGCATCGTCAGCCTAGTGATCTTCATTGTCGCTGTAGTTCTGGCGATATTCATCCTTTCCAATCAGGAGCATTACCCGCAGACGACGGACGCCTACGTTCAAGCGCGCTACATCTCGGTTTCGGCGGAAGTGCCCGGACGGATCACCGAGCTACCGGCGAAAGACGGACTCGCGGTGAATCGCGGAGACTTACTCGTGCAAGTGGATCGGGAGTCGTACGAACTCGAGCTGGCGCAAGTCGAAGCCCAGATCGCGGTGCTGGAGGCTGAAATCGCTGAAGCCGAACGGCAAAAGAAGTCGTCGGAAGAGCTTGTGGAGGTTTCTAGGGCCAACACCGAGCGAACTCTCGCGCAAGAGACTCTGGCAAAATCGACCTATGACCGCATGGCTCCCCTCGCAGAGAAGGGCTTCGTTACGAAGGAAAAGTTTGCCGCCACTACCTCGGAGTATGAACAGGCGCAGGCCAGCGTTCTCATGGCACGCGGGAATGAAATCGCCGCTGAGCTGGCGGTACCGTCGCTCGAGTCCCTCAGGGCGGAACTCAAAGCGGCCCGGATCAGCCTGAAACAGGCTCAAGTCGAATTGGAACGCAGTGCAGTCACGGCGCCCTTCAGTGGTCGCGTCGTCAACTGTGACATCGCCCCCGGGATGATGGTCATGCCCGGAGAATCCTTATTCACGCTTGTTGATACAAGCGAATGGTTTGTCATCGCCAACTACCGGGAAGGAGATCTCGACGGAATCGAAGTCGGCAGCAAAGCGACCGTGCGCCTCCTCACTCTACCGGGCAAAACTTTTTCCGGCGAGGTTGTCAGCATCGGCCACGCGGTGCAGACACGAGACGGCTCAAACTTTGGTCCGTTGCCATCGGTCCGAAATGATCTGAACTGGATCCGGGTCGCTCAGCGGTTCCCGGTCCGCATTCGCATCAATGAACCGGAGCCGGAGTCTGCATTCCGCATCGGTGCCTCCTCGATCGTGACTATCGAGAAACCATGACCCTTCGGTCGCAATTTTCAGCAGTCATTCAGGACCTTCGTCCCTACCCTGGGAGGGATTGGCAGGTCGTCCGCATCGTCGTTGCGGTACTCCTCTCGGCCATCTTTGTGATGGCCTTCCGAATTCCCAACGGATGGTTGAGCCTCTACCTTTGCTTCGTCTTCGCAAAATCAACGACCAAGCAAACGATCCTGATGACCACCGCGGTCCTGATCGCATCGGTGCCGGTCATCCTCTTTGCGCTCTGCCTCCTCAAACTCGTAGTAGAACCTGCCTGGCTACGGCTGCTGGCTCTGACTCTTTTCATCTACGGGACCTTCTTTCTTTCGAAGATTATGACCGAAGGAGACATCGTGCGAAACATGGCCATCATCTTCGTGACGGCATTCACGTTCCCCGATGTTTACTCCTCACCCTCGACGTGGATCGAAGGTACGATGTGGCTGGTCCCGATGATCCTCGCGGGAATCCTCCCGCTGATCCTCGTCACCCTGATCATCCCACCCGAGCGGGTTCTCCCTGTGAACTTCCGCCCGCCACCGGTTAAATATGCGATCGTGAAAGATGCGTGGACCAACCCGGAGCATCTCAGCTACGCCCTCAAAGGGACCTGTGCCGCGATGGGGGCGTACCTGATTTACTCCACGCTAAACTTTCAGGCCATTCAGACAGCGCTTATGACCTGTCTCATCCTCGGCCTTCCCACGACTGAGCAAATCATCCACAAAAGTTGGATGCGTATCACCGGAGCTTGCATCGGGGCGGCGCTCGCCCTGATCGCAGCGATCTGGATCATTCCCCTTTCAAGCTCGATCTGGCTCCTTTTGGTTGTGGTGGGCGTGGGCAGCTCGATCGCAGCTTGGGTGTCATTGAGCTCGCCCCGGATCTACTACGCGGGTCGGCAGATTGCCCTCGCTCAATTCATGCTGATCTCGCACTCCTTCGGTCCATCCACAGACCTTTCCGTCCTAACCGATCGCCTTCTGGGCATTATCTTGGGAAACATTATGATGGCTCTGTCCTACAAATATCTCTGGCCGACAAAACTGCTGCGCGGAAGTACTTTGCAAAAAGCGGTACCGATTCTCCTTGTGGGAGCGGCGTGCTTCATCGCCACTGGCTGCACCACGAGTTCGAAGGAGCTTGCCCCCTCCTCGCCCAACCAGACGTGGACCGGTTCGGGTTCAGCTGGGTACGGACTTCCCGCCCAATACGAAATAGGGACCCACGCCGTCGAATTGGATCCCGACCACGAGTACAGCCTGTCCGAGTTGGCCGACCTCGCTCAACGCAACAACCCCTCGACCCGAGTAGCTTGGGAGCAAGCCCGCGCCGCTGCAGGAGGGATCGGTGTTGCCGAGAGCGCCTACTACCCCCAGCTCAACCTAATGGTTTCGGCAGGGTATGAGCACGTGGCCTTCCCCCTTCCGACCAATGTTTTTGAGCAGGGATACTTCTACTCACAGATCGCGGTCCTTGAACCCGAGCTCCAGCTCGACTGGATCCTTTGGGATTTCGGACGCCAGCAAGCCGCAGTCCGAGGGGCGAAGGAATCCGCGATCTCTCAGAATTTCTCCTTCAACCAGGAACATCAGCAAGTCCTCTTCGACGTCTGCTCAGCCTACTACAAACTCATCAACATTCGCTCACAGCAAAGCGTGATGGAGGCGGCGCTGAAGGAAGCCGAGATCGTGGGTGAGTCGACTCAGAGTGCACTGGAACAGGGTTTTGCAACCCAAGCCGAATTACTGCAGGCACAACAGTTCGTCTTGCAGTGCACCTACGAAGTCACCGTCCTTCGAGGCGAACGACGCAAGGCTGAGATCGCCCTTGCCGAAAGTGTCGGTGCGAACCCCGGACAAGTGCTCAAGATCAAAAGCCTTACCGACACTACCCTGCCAGACAACATCGATGAATCTGTCGAGTCCCTGGTAAACTACGCTCTCTCCAACCGCCCGGACCTGCAAGCGATGGTGGCCGACCTCCGGGCCGCCGAAGCCAATGTGGACCAAGTAGAAGCCCAGCGAGGCCCCACTCTGGTTGCGACCGGCAACGTCGGACCGGGCTACAGTGCCTTCAAGGCCGACGACATGTCATGGGTCGATAGCCACGACCTACTCTACGGGGTAGGATTGGGGCTTCAGTTTCCGATCTTCGATGGATTTCGACGCAAAAGCATGCTGCGGAGTGCTATCGCCGAAAAGCGAGCTACCGAGGCCTCACTCGTGGAAGCCCGCAACGACACAATCCGCCAAGTATGGGACGCGTACACCGACTTTGAGAACGCCCACAGTCGCATGAGCTCAGCGAGTGCACTGGTTCGGGCCAGCGAAGCCTCGATGGAAGCCACTCTCGCCTCCTTTGAGCAGGGATTTTCGGATGTCACCGACGTACAGGCGCAGCAAGTCAGCCTCACCGAAGCACGGGAAAGCTACAACCAGTCCCGCACCGACTTCTTCCTCAGCGCCAGCCTGCTTCAGTTCGCCACTGGGCAAATCTCCCTC
Organism: Opitutia bacterium UBA4506; assembly: GCA_002388665.1. GTDB lineage: Bacteria > Verrucomicrobiota > Verrucomicrobiia > Opitutales > Puniceicoccaceae > Puniceicoccus. The sequence continues at coordinate 93,110 of DGMY01000042.1, forward strand.
GAGCAACTGGATTAAGTCCGGAGCGGACAAAGGAACCGACAACCCATCCCCGCTCTTGCATCCTTCGGGATTGAATCCGTCCCAGTCGTTCCTTTTATTGACGGGATGCTCTCATCCGAGATTCGTCAGTCTTTCCTCGATTACTTCCGCTCGAAACAGCATGAAATCGTGCCGTCGGCCTCCCTCATGCCTACCTCGCCGAACCTGCTGTTCACCAACGCGGGAATGAACCAGTTCGTTCCCTTCTTCCTCGGTGAAGAAGTCCCCGCCTTCCAGCGGGCAGCGGATACGCAAAAATGCATCCGAGCGGGCGGGAAGCACAACGATCTCGAGGACGTGGGCTTCGACACCTATCACCACACGTTTTTCGAAATGCTGGGGAACTGGTCGTTTGGGAACTACTTCAAGAAAGAAGCCATTGAATTTGCCTGGGAGCTACTCACAGGAGTCTGGGGTTTTCCAGCCGAACGCCTCTACGCAACCGTCTATCAACCCGGTGCCGGAGATCCATCTGAATTTGATCAAGAGGCTCACGCGATTTGGTCCGGCATCTTCAAGAAGGAAGGACTCGACCCGCAGAAGCACATTCTCAACGGAAACAAGAAAGACAATTTCTGGATGATGGGCGACACGGGCCCCTGCGGTCCCTGCTCAGAGGTCCACATCGACCTCACTCCCAACGGCGATACCAACGGCAAGCTCGTGAACGCGGATTCACCCTGGTGCATCGAGATTTGGAATCTCGTTTTCATCCAACTGAATGCCAATCCCGACGGCAGCTTCGTCAACCTCCCCGCCTGTCACGTCGACACTGGAATGGGATTTGAGCGGGTTGCCGGGATCATGGCGACTACGAAGAATTTTACGGACTTCTCCCAGCCACCGAGCAACTACAACAGCGATCTCTTCACCGACCTGTTCGCCCACATCGAGTCACAATGCGAACACAAGTACACCTTCACGATGCCCGAAGGTGGCGGCAAGCTGTCGAAGCAGGAACTCAAGGATTGTGCATTCCGCGTGATTGCCGACCACATCCGAACGCTTTCCTTCTCCATCGCCGACGGCATTCTCCCGGGGAACGAAGGGCGAAACTACGTTCTGCGTCGTATCCTCCGGCGAGCGGTCCTCTTTGGCAAACGCCTCAAGCTGCCGGACGGATTTTTCACCAGCCTCGCTCCTGTTCTGATCGAAAAGATGAGCCGGGCTTTTCCCGAACTGGAGAAACAGCGGGTTGTCATTCTCAAGGTGTTGGCATCCGAGGAAAACGCTTTTGAAAAGACCCTCGACCGAGGACTCCAATTGTTCGAGAAGCAATGTGCCGACGACGTCATCAGCGGCAAGGAGGCATTCACCCTCTACGACACTTACGGATTCCCTCTGGATCTCACACAATTGCTCGCTCGCGAGCGTGGGATCAAAGTGGATACCGAAGGATTTGAGCAGGAGATGGAACTCCAGCGAGCGAAAGGTCGGGCGGCCCAAGTGAAGGAGACGATTTCGGTCAAAGCGCCTTCCAATATCGAGCCCACACAGTTCCGTGGTTTCCATGCCGAGCAATTACAGGGCGGAGAAGCGACGGTGACCGCAGTTCTTGACGGCCCGGACGATTCCAAAGCAATTCTCCTCGACGAATCACCATTCTATGCAGAGATGGGTGGCCAGGTGGGAGATTCCGGCGAGATCGTCTTTCAAGGAACTTCGGTCAAAGTAGCCCGCACCCAGAAAGGACCACACGGCGAGTTTCTCCATTTTGTCGACAATCCTACGTCCGACCTAGCGCAACTCGTTGGAAAGACGGTTGAGCCGAAAGTGGATGCCTATCGTCGACGTGCCATCCAACGGCATCACTCCGCCACTCACATTTTGAACTGGGCTCTGACCAAGGTTCTGGGCGACCACATCCGGCAAGCCGGATCTCTCGTCACCGAGAACAGCCTCCGCTTCGATTTCAACCACTTCGAAGCGCTGACCGAGGAACAGATCGACGAGATCGAGCGAATGGTCAATGAAGTCATTCTCCTGAATAAACCGGTCCACTGGTACGAAGTGCCGTTCCGTGAGAAACCCGATGACGTGGTGGCTGTATTTGGAGAGAAATACGGAAACGAGGTACGAGTCGTCGATATCGGCGGGTTCTCAAAAGAGCTCTGCGGGGGCACTCACGTACGCAGTACGGGCGAAATCGGTCTGTTCAAGATTGTTTCTGAAAGTGGGATTGCAGCTGGAGTACGCCGCATTGTCGCAGTTTCCGGAAAGGCATCCTACCGATTAGCCGAGGACAACTTCAATCAACTGCATCACATGGCCAAGCGTTTGGGGTGCCAGCAGCAAGAGATTGAGAAACGTCTCGAATCGATTCTGAAACAGCGAGCCGAATTAGAAAAGGAAGTCGCCCGCCTTCGGCAGAAGCAGGCCGAGGGGCAGGCCAATGCCGCTCTCGACACAGCGATCGATCTGGGCAACGACTTGAAGGCGATCATCGCCAAAGCTGAAGCCAAAAACCCAAATGAACTTCGGGGAACTGCCGCTCAGACTCTCAGTAAACTAGGAGAAGGCCTGGTGATCCTCGGCGCGGAAATGGGCAACAAGATTTCCATTGTAGCGGTTTCAAGCCCCGCGAGTATCGCCGCTGGTTTCCCAGCCGGAGAACAGATCCGCAGCCTCGCCGAATCTCTGGGGGGCAAGGGAGGCGGAAAGCCTGACATGGCCATGGGTGGTGCTGCAAACGAAGGTCAACTGGCTGCCGCGCTAGAGGAGTTTCGCAAGACGCTGGCGTAATGGAGTCGCGACCTCTCGGATTTGCTGAGACTTTTCTCCACCGATTCTATACGGATCTGGATGCAGGTCTGGTCACCGTGGTTGCTGCTCAACTACGGGCACCGATTTCCGAGACCAACCTCCGGGAGGCGATCTCGCGGGTGAGACTTCGCCATCCCTTACTTCGATGCACTATCGTGCAGGATGGGGACGGATTCGCTTTCGCCGAAACAGAGGCAGCTCCCCTTACGGCGATACAGCAATGGGACGTTGATCTGACCAGCCTATTCGAGCGCTTGCTCGACCAGCCATTTCCCGATCCTTCTCAACTCTGGGAAGTCGGGGTCTCGGCCCATCCGAACGAGCCACAAGTCGCGTATTTGAAGATCCACCATGCGATCGCCGATGGCACCGCGGCCCGTTCATTGCTACTGGAGCTCCTGTCGCCGTCAAATGACTCCTCAGAGATAGAGCCCCTACCCCTGCTTCCAACGGTTGAGCAGCTCATGGCAAAAGGATCGACTACTTTTGACGAACCCCTCCCTCAACCACGACAGAACGCCGACTGGAAATTCGAACAGAAGGCGACTCGTTCGGATCGGACCTGCCGAAGCATCCTGCACAAAACCGATTGTCGCCCGATCCTCGATAGCGCTCACGAAAGGAAGATCACGGTCAACTCGATCTTGATGGAGGCGGTACTACGCAACGCTCCGACGCTACCCCAGTACCCTGAATTCAGCTCGCTCATCCTCCCCGTCAGTGTACGGAATCGGATTCAGCCGGGAATCGAAGACAGTCAACTCGGCTGCCTAATTGGGAATGCCCTCGTCTACTCCCCGGACCGGGAAGCGTTAGACTCCCCTCGACTCGGGGCAATACTCGGAAGGCAACTCGAACATTCAATGGGAACTGCAATTACAGGACCCGCCGATTTCACGCCCAGCATGGTCAAAGAGGCCATCACCCCGTTCGCCGATAACGAGCAGGATCAATTCGGGTTCCCGTTAGCGCTCTCAAATGTAGGTGCCCTGCCCTCCATCGAAGGCGTAGAAGCACTGTGGTTTGGAGCATCGGTCAAACCGGGCCATCTCGGAATCCTGATCTCTGCCAGCACTATCGGAGAACACCTCTGTTTAGGGTTCCACTACACAGAACCTCTACTCTCGAGAAAATCCGTCCACGCGTACGCGGAGGCAGTCATGAGAAGCCTTACCGCTATCAGCGGTTGAGCAGGCAACTCGTTTCGATCGAGCGACAAACTTGGACCGAGTGCCGCACACCATTCAATGAGTCTGCAGCCCTGCCTAATTGGCACCCACTCGGCCCAGTAGACCTCGGACGAAGGATACCCTCTTGCGAGACTCATTCTGAGCCCCCTTCCGATTTGAATTCCGCCCCAATTGGATCACGGCCTCAGCCAATTGTCGTGTCAGGGAATCTTGTATCGACGAAAATACCTCTTCAGCTCCCTCGGTCTCGTCCCGCACTGCCCTTGATTCAACCGGAAATAAGGCGCGGAATTCCAGGCCGATCATTTCCAAGCGCTTACAATGGCCTTCGAAAGCAACCCGGTCACTTTCGGGAATCTTCTCCGAACCGGAACGGAAAAATACTAGCAAAGCCGTCTGCATCGAACGCGGAATTTTCGACAAAACGTTCTGCATGGCCTTCCAGGGCTTTACCCCCCTTTCGCCGGGGATAATGGGTAGAAACTGAGCCATCAACTGCTGGCTTTCGGTCGACACTGCATTGATCAAATCCTTGAGCTCACCATTGAGAACCTTCTTCTCCGACAACAGAATCGCTTGGCGAAGAATCTTCTCCAAATCATCGGCTCCCGCGCCTCCGCATAAAACCAAACTCTCTTCGTTCAAAGAGACAAAATCGATCGGAAGATCGGAGCGGACACCAAACTTCTCCAAAGTCCGAAGAAAGAAATCATTGGTTTGAGCGGTAATTCGGTCACTACGAACCATCTCTTTCTCGCCCTGCTCGGTCCGAATAACTTGGGCAACAAGACTCATCAACAAATCGATTTCTTTGGGCTTCATACCTCTATCGATCAACTCCTGGTAGGAACAATCGAAGTACGAGTGAATCGGATCGTTCCGCCGTTTCCCCGGCCATGGGGAACCGACAACCTCCAAGTAGAGTGGCGACACGGGAAGCGACAAAATCTCGAGATCTGGCAGTTTCATCCGGAGAAGATCCCAATCGCGGTCTGTGTTTTTCGGACGATACTGTCGAAAATACTGACGTTGCTTCGCGGTAAGCTCCTTCTCGTTCATCGGGATTCAACCTCTTCTTTCGCTGAACCTGAATTCGAGATGCCAGCCGTCGCACTCGCAGGAGTCACCGGAGGACTGGCGACAGTCTTCGGAGGGACTGCGACACTTTTTCCGGAATTCGGATTCTGTTCGACAATCTCATTCGCCAGAGCGCGGAAATCATTGGCAATACCCTGCTGGGTATCTTGCCCCGAAACTAAATTCACCGGAATACCCAGAGAGACCGCTCGCCGCACTATCGTGGCATCCCGTACCCGACTTTTAAACACACACGCATCCGGTGAGACAAACCGTTGCCGGATGAATTGCTTCAGACGCATCTGCATCCTCATCACCGAAACACTGATATCCACATTCGACTTGATGGCGTTAAAGACAATCCCACGAACATAAGCCGGACTACCCATTTCCCGTTTCCGAAATCCGGAGGAGCGCTTGTGAAAGAGCATCAACTTCTCGACCATCAAAGTGAAACCGATCAAACTCAACGCGTCTGGATTGGAAGGGACAATCATCTCATTAGCGGCAAACACCCCTAGCTGAGTTGCACGTAAGAAGTTGGGCGGACAATCGAACAGGATGTAGTCATACTGATCCTCGATCTCCTTCAGTTGCTGATAGAACAGCACGAAATGGGGATTGTACGGATCGGGGACGTACTCGTTCTCCAGATCGATAAAATTGAATGTAGTCGGAAGTAAATCGAGACCAGGAAGGAGGCACTTACCCGCCTGATCCTTTACGACGTCCTTGATCACAATATCCGAAATCTTCTGTTCACCCGGTACAAAAATGGAATAGATCATGTCTCGATTCGACATATTGATCCGGTTCCATTTATCCAATCTCATCAACCAGATACTACTGTTCGACTGGGTATCCAAATCGACCAGAAGAACGCGGTGACCCGCCTCCGCCAGAGATGCAGAAATATTTACGGTCAGCGAAGTCTTTCCGACTCCTCCCTTATAATTGAGTAAAGCTATTTTACGGCACATATACCTATCACCATTTAAAATCATCAATGGTCGGTATTGCCGAAGAGAAACTCACTCCCCCGCCATCGCGTTCACCATTAGAAATCTCGACTGCACTAATATCTGCGTCCTTTTGAATCTCTTGGTCGATTGCCTCTTCCAAAACGCGTTCCGCCCAATATCCATTCTCGATCTCCCAGTCCGAAGGGATGTATCCATAGTCATGGAGGAGATCCAGAATCAGGCCCGAATCCCCACCGGCGCTCATTCCGGAAAGAAGGCCTCGCTCGCGGTGAGCAGCAATCACCCGCTCAACAATTAGTTCCGGAAGCTTCTCCTCATAACACGGGTGTAGCGGGAAAAGAGACGCCCATTTCTTCCACTGTTCGACAGACACCGAGAGACTCGCCATCGAGGACGCCTCTAAATAATGAACGCGGCTCCGGGTCACCTTACGAACGATAGCACTTACCGTCGAAGAAGCCCCTCCGACCTCGAGCCAATCACCCGGTCGCAATTTCTCATGGGGATCTCGAGTCTTCGAAAAGTCCTCGGGGACCTCGGTTAACTCCTCAAGAGCATTGAAACAAAAAAAGGAATTCGTCGAGGAACCATTCCCAAAGCCCAACTTCCCCTTCTGAATTAAATCATCCTGATAATTCGCAGCATCCTCCCTAGAGTCTGCCCAGTAATATTTAGTAATCGCCGTAGTGACCCGGTATTTTCTCATAGCAGGATTCTCAGTTTCAAGGATGGAAGATGGAAAGAAACGGTTCTAGTAGAGAATGGACCGTAATGCCTCCAACTGGCTCGTTCAAAGTGTTTTCAATCATAACTGTATTTTAACAATCCTTTCGCTAGCAGTCAGTTACGGTTAAATTCAGCCGAATTCTCAAAATCCCGATTAAAAACAACCATCAACATCGTCCCTACTATTCTGCGACAATCTCGACTCCCGGCATCTCGGATAACATCTCCTCGGCCGAATGAAACCGATTCTCGGGCAACGGCTCCGTTGCCCTGAGAAACCATGCACCCCACTCGCTTCGGATCTCCTCCGATAGCTCGTAGAAGAAATTCGCACCGGCTCGTTTGTGCCCGGAAAACAGATACCAGGTTAAAAATCCCACTGAATACAAATCACTTTCTACCGTAAATTCCGGACGCTCCGCACACTCCGGAGCATTGAAAATAGTCGACTCAATCACCGAAGAAACTTGCGGAGAAAAGCCGGGAATATCATTCGAAAGAGCACCTTCATCGGGCGGTCCATAGTGGCTAGGGAATTCAATAAGTGGATACAAACCCGCATCAGAAATCTCTAAACGAAGGTCCTCATCTACGAAGCAGTGGGCCGGTTTGATCGAGCCATGAACGATACCGCGCTTGTGCAAAACACAGAGCGCCAGCAATACCTGGAAGATAATTCTCCGCACTTCTTTCTCTCCAAACATGCCAAAACCGCCTTCACGGCGGGCTTCGATCATGGCATTCAGCGAAAAGAGATCGGACTTCCGGAACGCAACCCAATTGAAAAATTCATCTGTTTCGGCACCCACAAATTCCAGAACATGGCTATTCTGGATACCGTTCCCGCGTTCAAGCAAACCATCGAGACGAAGCATCATTTGATCGGATGGAATTTTCTGCGGAGAGAGAAGATGGACAACAGTGTCCTCCGTTCCGGAAGGACCTACCGCAGAATAACTCTCCCCCAAGGCCCCGACGCCAAGGCATTCCATCACGGTAAAGCTACCGACCTCCATCCCCGGTTGAAGACAACCGATCGAAGCATCCAGTGTATCCGACATATCAAACTCGTTGAACGATCAACTAATTCTTTTCTAGGGTGGAATCCTCTTCCGAGTACTCTTCCTCGGGCTCAAATTCGTTTTCGGACTCAACTATTGCGGCTCCGGTCCAAGGATCGATCTTAACATCTCCCTGTCGACCGGGCTCGGTGGCCAATACACCCTCTCCAAAGAACGGCGTTTCTTCCTCAATTGGTTCTGTCGGTAAAATTTGGGGCTTCTCGACCGCGACTTTGCGCCGTTTTCTGCGGGCTCTCCCCTTTCTTTTGGCCGAAGTTCGTTTTACTCGGACTACTTCTTCCTCGGAAGACGCACCAGAATCGACAACGGACAGCGGATCAATCTTTCCCCTGCGCTCAAACTCACGATATTCCACCGCCTTTTTGACCTTCCGACCGGAAACTCGCAGTAAAAAGAAGAGAGGAAGCGAGCAAAACGACACCGCAATGATCAAAAGTGCTAAATCTGACTGCTGTAAAATCGATGCGGGACCGGCCAGAGAGGCGATTACACCAGAAAATCCAATCCGGGAACCCCGAAAACCACTCTCTGCAAACATCCAAAACCCGGAAAGGCCGACCACAAATCCGACCGAAAGAAGGGCAACACCGATCTCCGGCCGAACAAAACCACCAATTGCGAGTAGAAGAATACCCACCGAACCGAAATACGGGGCAATTTGAAACGGAATTGAGATCTCTTCCGGACGATCGCCCCTCATCGCGTAGGTACAAAAACCGGCAAGGAAGACACCGAGAAAGCCGGCCGGAACGAAAATCGAACTCAAATCGATGGAACCGACCTCGAAAGACTGCGACAGCAGAATCGCACCAGCGGAATAGAGCACCCAAAAACCGGCCAATGCTCCAATGGAGAACTGGCGGGCGGGTAGTCGAAGCTGAATCAGGAGGGTGAGAAGGCAGAGAACAGGAACCGCCCAATAGAGTTTTGAATCCAAAAAGCTGGAAAGGGGCATAGAGCAAGAAGGTTAATGTGGGGAGCAGGTGGATCCCCTCTCAACAATTCGGTTTGAAATGCTAAAACGGAACCCACGATTCTTGCTTGTAGAAAATCACGAAATCGAAACGTTCCAAGCACTAAAGAATCGAGACGTCGCTCCAGCCCGAGCCGGGCACCAAAGAACGACGAAATTAATCCTCTAAGTCGCTGACTATGCGAAACTTAGTATCGATTTCAGTAAAATCGTAAAAATCATCAGCGAACTCCTCCTCTTCCAACTCGCCATTTTTGCCCTCTTCCTTCTCGAAAACGAAAACGGTTTTCTTCTTACGACTGATCAGTTGGGGGCGATGGGCTGGGGTGAGATCAATGGGACTGGATGAATCTTCTGACATGGGGATAGAGTCTGACTGGACCAACAAAATGAGTGTAATCCAACCCGTTATTTGTAAACAAAAAAAGGCCTCGGTCTGCGTTTCCGCAAACCGAGGCCATAAACCTGGCAATAACCTACTCTCACAGGACAGCATGGTCCAACTACCATCGGCGGTTGAGGGCTTAACCGGCGTGTTCGGAATGGAAACGGGTGTTTCCCCTCACCTATGATCACCAGAGTGTTATTCAACGAAAAATCGGCCAGGCGGCGATAATCCGGATATTAAAAAGTCAAGTTCGACGCAAAAAGTCGTAAAGTAATAGCATGCTATTCAGAAATCACTTCAAAACGGGTGTGATACTGATGGTAATCGTTTGGATAATTAGTACAAGTTAGCTCAATACGTTGCCGTACTTACACGCCTTGCCTATCAACCAGGTGGTCTTCCTGGATCCTTAAAGGAGATCTAATCTTGGGAGGAGCTTGGCACTTAGATGCTTTCAGCGCTTATCTCTTCCGTACTTAGCTACTCGGCGGTGCCGCTGATACGACAACCGATACACCAGAGGTACGTCATTCCCGGTCCTCTCGTACTGAGGAATGAACCCCTCAAATCTCCAACGCCCACAGCGGATAGAGGACCGAACTGTCTCACGACGTTCTGAACCCAGCTCGCGTACCACTTTAATTGGCGAACAGCCAAACCCTTGGGACCTTCTCCAGCCCCAGGATGTGATGAGCCGACATCGAGGTGCCAAACCGCGCCGTCGCTATGAACGCTTGGGCGCGATCAGCCTGTTATCCCTAGGGTACCTTTTATCCTTTAAGCGATAGCGATCCCACGATCGACTACCGGATCACTTCGGCCTGCTTTCGCAACTGCTCGACTTGTAGGTCTCACAGTAAAGCCACCTTATACCGATGCGCTCTAGAGCCCGATTGCCAACCGGGCTGAGGTGACCATCGCGATCCTCCGTTACTCTTTGGGAGGAGACCGCCCCAGTCAAACTGACCCGCTAGCACTGTCCCCCAGCCGGATAACGGCCTGAGGTTAGATATCTAATTAACAGAGAGTGGTATTTCACCGATGACTCCTCCCGACCCTGAAGCCGGGGATCAAAGTCTCCCACCTATCCTACGCACTGAGAATCAAATACCAATACCAGCTTACAGTAAAGGTCCATAGGGTCTTTCCGTCCTGCTGCGGGTAGCCCGCATCTTCACGGGCACTACTATTTCACTGAGCATCTCTCCGAGACAGCGACCAACTCGTTGCACGATTTGTGCAGGTCGGAACTTACCCGACAAGGAATTTCGCTACCTTAGGACCGTTATAGTTACGGCCGACATTCACGGGGGCTTAGACCAGAAGCTTGCACCTCCAGCGTTCACCTTTCCGCATTGGTCACGTGTCACTCCCTATACATCGTCTTGCGACTTAGCAGAGAGCTGTGTTTTTGCTAAACAGTCGGTTGGTCCTCTTTTCTGAGACCCTCCGAAGAGGGCGCCCCTTCTACCGAAGATACGGGGCCAATTTGCCGAGTTCCTTAGAGAGATTTCACTCACGCGCCTTAGAATACTCATCCCGGATACCTGTGTCGGTTTGCGGTACGGGTACCATACATCCTCCTTACGAAGCTTTTCCTGGAAGCCTGGTATCGTTCAATCCCCCGCCGCCTTGGCATTGGGGTCCATTCGTATTTCAGCCGAGTGCCCGACGGATTTACCTATCGAGCGGCCTACGTACTTAGACACGGACAATCAAAACCGTGCTGACCTAACCTTCTCCGTCACTCCGCAAGTAAAAACGCATGCATGGTAGTACAGAAATATTAATCTGTTGTGCATCGACTATTCCTTCCGGCCTCGTCTTAGCTCCCGACTAACCCTGGGCGGACGAACCTTGCCCAGGAAACCTTATCCTTTCGGCGACCCGGATTCTCACCGGGTTTATCGTTACTTAAGCCTGGATTCTCACTTCCTGCCGGTCCACCCAACCTCGCGGTTGAACTTCAATCCTGCAGGAACGCTTTCCTACTGCTCTATAAAATAGAGCCCACAATTTCGGTATATCGCTTAGTCCCGATCATTTTCGGCGCGAATTCACTCGATAGGTCAGCTATTACGCACTGTTTAAATGGTGGCTGCCTCTAAGCCAACATCCCTATTGTCTGTGTAAACTCACATCCTTCTCCACTTAGCGATATTTAGGGACCTTAATTGGTGGTCTGGGCTGTTTCCCTCTCGACTATGAAGCTTATCCCCCACAGTCTGACTGCCGCGCTACACCCCTGGGTATTCGGAGTTTGATAAGGTTTGGTACCCTGGTATGGGCCCTAGCCTTTTCAGTGCTCTACCCCCCAGAGTCAGCACGCGACGCTATACCTAAATATATTTCGGAAAGAACCAGCTATCGCGGGGTTTGATTAGCCTTTCACTCCGATCCACAGCTCATCCCCTAACTTCTCAAGGTTAGTGGGTTCGGTCCTCCACTTAGTTTTACCTAAGCTTCAACCTGGCCATGGATAGATCACCTCCGCTTCGGGTCTATTACATGCAACTCGTCGCCCTATTCGGACTCGCTTTCGCTGCGCCTTCACCTCGTAGAGGTTTAAGCTTGCTACATATAATAACTCCCAGGCCCATTATGCAAAAGGTACGCCGTCACTCCATAAAGGAGCTCCGACCGATTGTAGGCAAATGGTTTCAGGTACTATTTCACTCCCCTAACAGGGGTACTTTTAACCTTTCCCTCACGGTACTAGTTCACTATCGGTCGATATCGAGTATTTAGCCTTACACCGTGGTCGGCGCAGATTCACACGGGGTTTCACGTGTCCCGTGCTACTCAGGAATCCTCTAAGCTCCATCATGTTTTCGAATACAGGGCTATCACCTTCTTTGGCTCTACTTTCCAATAGATTCTTCTAACAATCCGGATACCATATTGAGGTCCTACAACCCCTCTCAACAAGTTGAGAGGTTTGGGCTCTTCCGCTTTCGCTCGCCACTACTTACGGAATCTCTTCGATTTCTTTTCCTCTGCTTACTAAGATGTTTCAATTCAGCAGGTATCACCTCCTAACCCTATATATTCAGATTAGGATAACTACGCTTACACGTAGCTGGGTTCCCCCATTCGGAAATCTCCGGATTAACGCGTATTTGCCGCTCCCCGAAGCTTATCGCAGCTTGTCACGTCCTTCATCGCCTGATATCGCCAAGGCATCCACCATTTGCCCTTATTAGATTACTCATCGGTAATCACACCGTTTTGAAATGAGTTCTGTAATGGCACGCTTGTTACTTTACTTACAACATTCTCAATTTTGAGAATGCCTTTTTTTAATTTGCGTCGAACTATCAAAGAACAAAAAATTATTTTGTTTTACTGTCTCGTGTGCGTTTGAACCACTAATGGTTTCAATGATCAACCAGGCATCCAATCCCTCCCCTTAGTGAAACACTAAGAAATGGTGGGCCCAGTTGGATTTGAACCAACGACCCCCGCCTTATCAAGGCGATGCTCTAACCAACTGAGCTATGGGCCCAAGTTTTCAAATCTTAGAATTTAAGTTTGAAAAATTCAAGATTGGTGGAGCCGGACGGTCTCGAACCGACGACCCTCTGCTTGCAAAGCAGATGCTCTTCCAACTGAGCTACGGCCCCTATAAAG